>CAZPUL010000032.1:0-55665 GCA_964589735.1 uncultured Verrucomicrobiota bacterium
CCGATGAGACGAATGGGAAACATCGAACGCCGGTTGGTTGCACCAGTGGCCGATACGCCCAGCATCGTACAGCGGTAGGGGAGGCATTCAGGTGGGGACGGTAGTAGGGGGGCACGACTTCCTTTGAGCCGTCCTTGCCTCATTGCCGGGGGGGGGCGGAATCGGGATTGTCGAACGGGCGGGAATGCGCCAAATTGAGACACCGGTTGGGGACATATGTCTAAGGCGTCGAAATATTTGGTGGGCCAGTTGCTGCTGGATGGGGGCAACTTGAAGGGGTCGTATTTCAACCGTACCGTGGTGCTGGTGTGCCAGCATGATGAGCAGGGGGCCTTCGGTCTGGTGCTCAACCGGCCCAGCGAGAACAAGGTGGAGGACGTCATCGAATCCACTTTGCCGCCGCGGCTGGAGCCCTTGCCCCTCTATGTGGGTGGTCCGGTGCAGGCGAATGCGCTGTCTTATCTGCATACGGATGTGTTCGTGCCGCATGCGAACGTGTTGCCCAACTTGAATCTGGGCCACTCACTGGAAGGTTTGGTGGAACTGGGCGAATCTTATTCGACGACGCAGAAGGTGCGGGTCTTTGCGGGGTATGCGGGCTGGAGCCCGGGGCAGTTGGAGGATGAGATGAAACGGCAGAGCTGGCTGACGCATCCGGCCTCGCTGGAATTGGTGTTTGAGACCCCGCCGCAGGAACTCTGGCGGATCATCATGCGGATGAAAGGCTGGCAGGAACGGCTGCTGGCGGATGGCCCCGAGGACCTTTCGTGGAATTGAGCCCGGCCTTTTCCGCTCCGGATCAAAGGTGAAAATACCGGTTGAAAAGCGGCCGCTTACGGGCGAGCTTGCGGCAAGCACAACGGAAGCAAATGCAAAAGAAGTATCCTCGCATGCGCGTTGACTTTGATTTGGGTGCCCGTTAGTCTGCGCGCGAATTTCCAATAGACAAATTTAACGTACCGAGAGGCAAGTCGTGGCAGTACGAGACGATTATCTGGTCGATACCTTGGTGGACATGGGCTGGTTGACCAACCAGCAAATCGAAACCTTGCGTCAAGAGGCCGAGCAGGCGGGGATCGGTATCATTGATACCGCCCTGGCCAAAAGCTGGATTTCCACCCTTAATGTCACCCAAGCCAAAGCCGCCCAGTTCGGCGCGGAAGTGGTGGATCTGGCGGACATGCGCATTCCGGACGAAGTGATCGCGGCGGTGAACCGCGGCATCGCCCGGAAGTACAAGGTCATGCCCGTGGCCATGTCTTCCGGCAGCATCCGGCTCGCGGTCGCGGATCCATCCGATTTGGACACGCTCGATTCCCTGCGGCACATCCTGAAGCAGGAGATTGAATTTTGCGTGGCCACCGAGGAGGCCTTGGATGTCGCGCTGACCAAATATTACGGCGGTGGCGGCAAGTCTGGCGAAGCGAACGAGTTCATCCAGAACATCACCCAGGGTGAGGTGGACATGACGAGCTTCCAGAACGTGGCGGTGGGTGAGGAGGATGGGGCGGAAGTGGATGCGGATGCGCCCATCATCAAGCTGGTGAACTCGATCATCGTGGAAGCCTTCAAGCTGCGGGCCTCAGATATCCATCTGGAACCGCTGGAGAAACGCTTCCGCGTCCGCTACCGCATTGACGGTGTCTTGCAGGAGATGAACAACCCGCCGAAACGCCTGCAAGCGGCCTTGATCAGCCGTCTGAAGATCCAGGCGGGCATGTCCATCGCGGAAAAGCGGGTGCCGCAGGACGGTCGTATCCAGATGAACGTGGTGGGCAAATCGATCGACCTTCGTGTGTCGTGCCTCCCGACGAACCATGGCGAAAGCATCGTCATGCGTATCTTGGACAAGACCGGTCTGAAACTCGGTCTGGCCGAGTTGGGCTTCCTCTCGGATGACCAACAGACGTTTGAAAGGTTGATCGGTCTGCCCGACGGCATCCTGCTGGTGACCGGGCCCACTGGTTCCGGCAAAACGACTACGCTTTACTCCTGTCTAAACTACATCAACCGGCCCGACCGCAAGATCATCACGGTGGAGGACCCGGTGGAATACGTGCTGGCAGGCATCAACCAGGTGCAGGTCAGTGATATTGTGGGGCTGACCTTCGCCGTGGCCTTGCGCTCGATGCTGCGTCAGGCGCCGAACGTGGTGATGTTGGGGGAAATCCGTGACATTGAGACGGCGTCCATCGCCATCAATGCCTCGCTGACCGGTCACTTGGTGTTCTCGACTCTGCATACGAATGACGCGCCCGGTGCTGTGACCCGTTTGATCGATATCGGGGTGAAGCCCTTCTTGGTGGCTTCCTCCACGCGGGCGATGATGGCGCAACGTCTGGTCCGCCGGATTTGCAAGAAATGTGCCCAGCCGCATATCCCTTCGGATTCCGAGTTCCGCACGCTGGGCATTGATCCGCGGACGGTGGGCGAGGTGAACTGCCGCAAGGGCAAGGGTTGCAATGAATGCAACAAAGGCGGCTACCGCGGCCGGTTCGGCATCTTTGAGATCTTTTTGGTGGATGATGAGGTGCGGAAACTGATCAATGACCGCGTGCCGACGACCGTCCTGCGGGCGCGCGCCCGTGAGATGGGCATGCGCACCCTGCGTGAAGACGGGGCCCGCAAGGTGTTGTCCGGCATGACCACCACCGAAGAGGTCATCCGCGCGACGGTGGGTGATGATGAGCAGATAACTTAAAGGTTTAGGCCGCGTATCGCCGCGCGGCCAGTTGATTTAGCAGCTTACAAGATATGTCTTACGCGATGTCCGACTTGCTGACCCTCATGGTGAATGAAGGGGCGGCTGACTTGCATCTCCGGGTGAACATCCCGCCCTGCATCCGTCTTAACGGTACGCTCGAACGCGTGGAAGGCCCGCCGTTGAAGCCGGAGGACACGGAAGAGTTGATGAACGCCATCGCCTCCGATGACTCCATCCAGCAGGTGCGTGAGAAGGGTGGCGCGGACTTCGGTTTTGCCTTCGGTGAACTGGCCCGCTTCCGGTGTTCCATCTTCAAGGAGCGCGGCAACTTCGCGCTCGTGCTGCGCCAGATCCCGAACAAGCTGCTCACCATCGACCAGATCGGCCTGTCCAAGACCCTGGTCGATCAGTTGCTGAACAAGCCCCGCGGCATGATCCTCGTCACCGGCCCCACCGGCTCGGGCAAGTCCACGACGCTGGCTTCGATGATCAACATCCTCAACGAGACGCGTGACGAAGCGCACATCATCACCATTGAGGACCCCATCGAATTTTACCACAAACACAAGAAGGCGGTCATCACCCAGCGCGAGGTGCACGTGGATGTGCCGTCGTTCGCCGAGGCCCTGCGCCGTGCGCTGCGCCAGGACCCGGACGTGATCCTGGTCGGTGAGTTGCGCGACTTGGAGACGATCGAGGCCGCCGTGACCGCCGCCGAAACGGGTCACTTGGTCTTCGGCACGCTGCATACGAATTCCGCGGCGAAGACGATTGACCGTATCGTGAACGCCTTCCCGACGAACGCGCAGGAGACCATCCGCATCCAGCTCTCCACCGTGCTGCAGGCGGTCATCGCCCAAATCCTGGTGGCCCGCTGTGACAAACCGGGCCGCGTGGCGCTCCATGACATCATGATCAACACGCCTTCCATCTCGGCACTGATCCGTGACAACAAGACCTTCCGTATCCCTTCCGACCAGCAGACCGGTGCCAAATATGGCATGATCACTCTGGACGCCAACTTGCTGGACAAGTACGAGCGCGGCTGGATCAAGAAGGAAGAGGTCATCAACCGCTCCATCGACCCCGCCTCGTGTATCACCAAGATGCAGGAGATGGATGCCGCCAAGGCGGCGGCGGAAGCGGCCGCAGTCCGCAGCAAATAATCTTTAGCCATGTCTTCAACCATCAACAGCCCGCTGCTGACGCTCATCCGGGAGCAGGGCAATCTGGATGACCTCCAGTATGAAGAAGTAATTTCCGAGCATGCCCGGAGTGGCAAGCCCATCAGCCAGATCCTGGCCGACTTCGGCATCATGCCGATGGATCAGCAGTTGGGCCTGCAGGCCCACCATCTGGGTACCGAGGTCGTCGACTTGGAAGATCTGGAACCGACGCCCGAGCTGCTCAAGACCATCCCGGCCACCACCGTGCGCATGTACCAGTGCGTCCCGGTGGAAGACTACGGCACCGGCGTGAAAGTGGCCATGTCGGACGCGCTCAATCCCCAGATGGTGGACGAATTGGGGTTTGTGGTGCGGCGTGAGGTCCAAGTGGTCATCGCGGATCCGAACCAGATCGCCAAGTTCATCGAAAAGAATTACGGCGACGAAGGCGAAAGTTTCAGCGACATCCTGAAAGAGTTCGGGGAGGATGCCAACCTCGAGAAAGAACTGGCAGAGCTGGCCGCCGGCCAGGACGTCGCGGGCAGCATCGCCGACATGGCGAACGAAGCTCCCATCGTCCGCTTCGTGAACCTGGTCCTCTACCAAGCGGTCCAGGACCGGGCGAGCGACATTCATTTCGAGCCGTTCGAGGATGAATTCAAGATCCGCTATCGCGTGGACGGTGCGCTCTACGAGATGGCCCCGCCGCCCAAGTATCTGGCGCTGCCGGTGATTTCCCGTCTGAAAGTCGTGGCGAACCTGAACATCGCCGAGCGCCGTCTGCCGCAAGACGGACGTATCTCGATGCGTCTCGGCGGCAAGGACATTGATTTGCGTGTTTCCAGTCTGCCCACCAAATTCGGCGAATCGGTGGTGCTCCGTGTGTTGGACCGTGGCTCGGTCACGCTGGACATCAAGATGCTCGGTTTTCCCGATTACGTCCGCACCTATGTGGAGGAGGCGATCCAGCAGCCGAACGGCATTTTCGTGGTGACCGGCCCTACTGGTTCCGGCAAGACGACGACGCTTTACGCCTGTCTGCGGGCGGTGAACACCATCGATTCCAAGCTGCTGACCGCGGAAGACCCGGTGGAGTATGACATCGACGGCATCATGCAGGTGGCGGTGAATGAAGCTTTGGGGATGACTTTCGGCAAGGCGCTCAAATCCTTCCTGCGCCAAGACCCGGATGTCATCATGGTGGGGGAGATGCGCGATTTGGAAACCTCCCAGATCGCCATTCAAGCCTCGCTGACCGGTCACTTGGTGCTCAGCACCCTGCATACGAATGATGCGCCCGGTGCGGTCACCCGTCTGGTGGATATGGGGGTGGAGCCCTTCTTGATCTCATCCACTTTGCAAGGCGTGCTGGCCCAGCGGCTCGTGCGTACCATCTGCAAGAAGTGCCGTGCGCCCTTCGAACCGACGGAAAACCAGCTCGCGCAGTTGAATCTTTCGCCCTACGACATCGGCGACAAGGTGTTCTACTACGGGCGCGGCTGCTCGGCCTGCAATGACACCGGCTACCGCGGCCGCAAGGGCATCTATGAGCTTTTGGTCGTTTCCGACCCCATCCGCAACCTGATCAATGAACGGGCACCCTCCGTGGTGATGCGGCAGAAAGCGGTGGAACTGGGCATGGCCACCTTGCGCGATGACGGCCTGCGCGGTATCTTTGATGGCGAAACCACGATTGAAGAAGTGCTCAAATACACCTAACGAACCCGTCCTATGCCCAAATATAACTATGTAGCGATGGATCAGAAGGGGAAGGAGACCAAGGGGACCTTGGAGGTGGCGAACCAGAGCGAAGCGATCGGCCGCCTCAAGGAAATGGGCTATTTCCCGACCAAGGTGGTCGAAGCGGACAAGGTAAAGGAAAAGGGCGACGCCAAAGGCAAGGCGGCGGCACCGGCCGCCGGGGGCAAGAAAAAGGGCGGCTTCTCCATGCCCGGGTTCAAGGGCGGCAAGGTCAAGAGCAAAGTACTCACCACTTTCACGCGCCAGCTGGCCACGCTGGTGGATGCCGGTCTGCCGCTGTTGCGCGGCATGCGTGTGCTGGAGAAGCAGGAACGCGACCGCACGCTCAAACGCATCATCAATGAACTCGCCATCTCGATCGAAGGCGGTTCCACCTTCTCTGAAAGCCTGGCGCAACATCCGAAGACGTTCAACCGTCTGTATGTGAACATGGTGAAAGCCGGTGAGCTGGGCGGTGTGCTGGAAGTCGTGCTCAACCGCTTGGCTGAGTTCATGGAAAAAGCGCAGAAGATCAAGGGCAAGGTCATCGCGGCCATGTTCTACCCGGTGGCGGTCATGGTGGTCGCCGTCGGCATCTTGGCCCTGCTGATGATTGTCGTTGTCCCGAAATTCGAAGCGATCTTCAAAGACATGTTGGAGGGCGAAGCCCTGCCTGCGTTCACGCGTTTCGTGCTGGGCGTCAGCAATACCATCAAGAACAACCTCTTGGGGACGGTCATCGGCATTTTCTGCTTTGTGGTCGCCTTCAAACTTTTCGCCATGACGAAGTTCGGCCGGCGCACCATCGACCGGCTGCAGATGAAGGTTCCCGGCATCGGACCGGTGATCTCCAAGGTGGCCATCGCCCGCTTCACCCGTACGCTGGGCACGCTGGTAAGCAGCGGTGTGCCGATCTTGCAGGCGCTGACTATCGTGCGTGAGACCTCCGGCAACGTCATCGTGGCGGATGCCGTGAACGCCATTCATGAAAGCGTGAAAGAAGGTGAGACCATCACGCAGCCGCTGGAGGCCAGCGGCGTGTTTCCGCCCATCGTCATCAGTATGGTGGACGTCGGCGAGCAGACTGGTGCCTTGCCGGAAATGTTGATGAAGATCGCCGACAACTATGATGAAGAGGTGGACAACGCGGTATCCGCGATGACCTCGCTCCTGGAGCCGGTCATGATCGTGTTCCTGGCCGTCATCGTCGGCAGCATCGTCATCGCGCTGTTCATGCCGCTCATCGTGCTGATGGACAAGGTCGGCGATACCGGTGGTGGCAAGGGCGGCAACTAGGCGTCCAGGCAGCCATAAGATTATTGGAAAAAGTTTTTAAAAAACTTTGACAAAGGCCGGGGCGCTCAATAGCGTTCCGGCCTCTGGTTTGGCGTCCTTATTGGCGTTGTTCAGAACAATTCTGAAGACACCAAATTGTCGGGAATGACTCCAAATCGAAGCAGCAGTCCGAAGCCTCTTGATGGGGCGTTAGCTCATCTGGTAGAGCGCGACAATGGCATTGTTGAGGTGGCAGGTTCAAGTCCTGTACGCTCCACCAAGAGGCTTCGGATGCGAAACGGTTAACGGGTTTTCCTGCTCCCCCAGGCCCGTTCAGAGGTTTCCCCGCTTACATCTGAAATCAGCAAATAAAACGCCCAGATTGGCTCTGAACGCAATCAGCCGACAGGACCGGGAAAATCCAAGTTCCTCCCCTGCGGTTTAATGATTCTTCAAAAGCTCCAGAAGGCTTAAGCTTTGCTCACTTTAGCCACCTTCTTGTGGTAGGGCGAGGAGAGGTTGAAATAGATGCCGCACAGCGGGCGTTCTTCCTCGCTCTGGCTGAGGATGATGGTCACCTGCTTGTCCAGCGCGATGCCGTGACGCAGGCCGGGAGCGCGGTTGAGGTAGGCTTTTACGGCTTTTTCCATCAAGGACTTGAGCGATGCCTCACAGTCTTCCGGCGTCTTGTCGATGCAGATGATGTACTTGTCATAATTGCGCAAGGCCTCTGCGAGCTCACGCTTGAACGTCTCGACCGTCAAATCCATGACCAAGTAATACGCTGCTGTGGGTTTATTTCAATGACTGAACGCGGATAACCGGAATATCCGTCAATCATGGGAGGGAGCGGGCTTGGCATAGGTGCGTTCGCCAAAGATGGCCGTGCCCACGCGGATGAGCGTGGACCCTTCCTCAATGGCCACTTCAAAATCACCGCTCATCCCCATGCTGAGCACGGGCAGGGGCGCGCCGAGTTGCTGTTCACACCGTTCTTTCAATTCGCGCAGCTTGCGGAAGAAAGGGCGCACGCGTTCCACATCCTGGGCGTAGGGGGCGATCGTCATCAGCCCATGCAGCTCCAACCGCTTCAAGGCGTTAAGCTGCTCCAGTTCCGCCAGCACGGATTCAGGGCCATAACCGAACTTGCTGGATTCCCCGGCGACATTCACCTCGAGCAAGATGGGCAGGGTCTTGGCGGCCTGCTCGGCACGCTTGTTCAATTCCTGGGCAAGACTGAGGCTGTCCACGCTCTGGATGAGTTCGAACAATTGCACGGCGTCCTTGGCCTTGTTACTCTGCAAATGCCCGATCATCTGCCAATGAAGTCTGCCGGGGCATTGGGGAATTTTCACTTTCGCTTCCTGGATCTTGCTCTCGCCAAAGAGGGTTAGACCGGTCTCGGCCACGGCACGGATGGCTTCAGGCGGGTGCCCCTTGCTCACGGCCATGAGTTGTACTGTGCGTGGATCTCGGCCCGCACGTTCGCAGGCAGCGGTGATACGGCGTTGAATCGCTTCGACATTGGCAGCCAAATCCATGCGGTGAATTAAGCATCATTTAAGGCAGGCACCAAAGGACATTTTGCGGTTTGCCTCGGCCAGCTTTCACGGGTTCAATCCTGGCATGGCAAAGAACTACTGGCTGGCGAAGTCGGAGCCCGAGGCTTATTCGTGGAACGATCTGGTGCAAGATGGGAAAACCGTGTGGACGGGCGTGCGCAATTTTCAGGCGCGGAACAATCTGCGCGCCATGAAAGCGGGCGATCTCGTGATGTTCTACCACAGTGTGAGTGACAAGCAGGTGGTGGGCATCGCCAAGGTGGCCAAGGAATTTTATCCCGACCCGACGGCGGATGAGGGGGATTGGTCTGTCGTGGATCTGGCACCGCATAAACCTTTGAAAAAAGCGGTCACGCTGGAGCAGATCAAGGCGGATGCCGCACTGAAGGAAATGCTGCTGGTACGGCAATCACGGCTCTCGGTCACGCCTTTGACCGAGGCGCAGTTCAAGCGCCTGCTGGAACTGGCGGAGACAAAGGCATAAACTCAAGGTTGTGGCGTGGCTGATCGACAACTGGTTTTGGTGGCTGCTGGCCCTGATTCTGGTCGTGTTCAGCGTTGTGGTGACACGCCACCCGGAGACGGGCAAGTATCGTATCCGGCTCATCATCTCGCTCCTGGTTTTGGAGGGATGGTTTTATCTGGCGACCAAAGCGACTTCCATCATGGAGCTGCTGCTGATCGGCGTTGTTGGGGTGGCGTTGATGCGCCTTTGCATGCCGGCACTTAGTCACATCATCGCCCAGAAGATGGCGGACAAGGCGACGGACGCCATGTTCGGTGAGCGGGAGCCGGCCCCGCCGGTGCTGGAGCGAAGGACGGTGAATCAGTGGCGAAAGAAATATCGTCCGGAAGAGGCGATCGTCCATCTGCAAGCGGTGCTGGAAAAGAGCCCGGATGATTTTGAGAGCCGCTTCATACTGGCCACCATCTACTTGGAAGACCTGAGAGATCTGCCGGCTGCGGAACGGGAGATCAGAAAGATCCAAAAGTCCCCGGCCATCAGCCCCTCGCTGCAGGCGTTGGCCTTGCAAAGACTCAAGTTGTGGCAGGATGTTTTTCAAGTGTCAGCCCAGCCCGGCTCAGCGGATGACAAGGCGGACATGCCCGTAGTGCAGCCCGTGAAAGCGGGACCTGAACCGGCAGCGAACGCGGCAGGAACCTCAGTGCCGGCGGTAGCGCCGGTCTTCAGCCATCAGACCGTGGGGGATCTTTGTCTGGCGGGACATTACGGTTCCGCCATCGTGATGGTGGACCAGATGTTGCAGGAGAAGCCGGATGATTTCAAAGGCTGGGCGATGAAGGCGCGCATCCATGTGAAGTTTCTGCAGCAGCCCGCCCTGGCCGACAAGGCCATGCGCCAGCTCATGGCGGCAACAGATCTGGATGCGGAGCAGGCGGAGGCGGTGAACGAACTGGCTGAGGCTTTCGCCAAAACGAAAGAGGATGCGATGAAAGCCGGACGTTTGTGGCGCAAGATACTGGAAATGCCCTCGGTGTCGCCGGAGCAGAAGGCCGTGGTGCAGGCGCGGTTGCAGCAGTGGAATGAAAGCATGGGGCGCTGAGCAAGTCACACCTTGGCCCTGGCGGGCTTTTCTTGCCGCCAATCTCTGAAGTGATGGGTAAGTTTATCAGTGAATTTTCCTGGTTTCCTTGAAAATGTTTTTCCCGCCAGATCACGGACCTCGCGACGCATGGATTGGCTGGTGCGCTGCAACTTCTTTGCCAGTTTGGCACGCTCTTTGGCGGTGCCGGTCTGGGAGGTTTGCAAAAGATTCCGGACCACCGCCAGATCGTGGTCTTTCCCCAGCAAGTCTTGCAGTTTCTTAAGCTTGCGCTGCAAGGAGGCTAGGCGGGTTGGCCAGACCGGTTGCAGCAGAGTGATGTGATAGAAGAGCTGTTTCGTTAGCTTACGCCGTTCATGGAAGGATTCTTCGGCGTCGGACGGCTTGATCCGTTTCAAAGAACGGCTGACTTGATGATAGGACTGTTGCAGACCCTGTTCGATGGCTGGCCAGCCGCTAGATTTTAGCGGCAGGCGCGTCAGCAGCACTGTCGTGGCCTGGATGCTTGCCACCGCATTTTGCATGACGGTTCGCAGTTCCTGTTTGTGTTCAGGGTGTTTGCAGTTTTTTTGCCCGGCGAGGGCGGCGCGGATGATGCGGCGATGCTTGGCCGACAGTTTACGGCTCACATTTTTGATGGTGTGTCCAATGACGGTAGCATCGCGCCATGAGGAAAGCGTCCGGGCGGCCTTTTGCAAACGGGTGTTTTCCCGCCGATAAAAGCGGGTGCCAGTGGCACGGCGTGAGAGTTTCAGCAACGCTCGCAGGAATTTTAGAACCAGTCGGATGCGGTGCACCGCTTCGGCGGGCCGCTTGGTCCGCTTGGCCCAAATCTCTGCTTCCTGCCGCTGGCTGGCGGCAAGCCGTCGAAGGGCAACAGCCAAATCTTCATCGGGCCTGAACTGGAGCGCAGTGCTCTTCATAAGATACTATATCATCCAAGCACGAAGGCTTGAAGGATGTCGTTAGTCTCAAGCGAGCCCGCAGGCGCGGCCAACCGGATATTGGCTTGCTCCAGCCATGACTGGCGGGCTACTTCATCGTTTTCTTCAACCAGTCGATCAGCTCCTGCTGATAATTGGAACCGAGCTTGTTCCAGCCGCCCATGCCGTGGATGCCGTTCTCGATGGTGATGAAATCGCAGGTGTTCCCGAGGGCTTTCATCTGCTCCTGAAATTTTACGGATTGGGCGTAAGGCACTTGTTCATCTTTAGTGCCGTGAAGCAAGAGATAGGGTGGCATGCCTTTGTGGAGGTAAGTGGTGGGGGAACCGTTCTTCAGGACTTTGCGGGCATCGTCATTCAATTCTTTCAGGCCGAACAAGGCTTCCATGGAAGGGCCCAGCGCTTTGCGACTATCCACTTGCAGCACGAGATCATGCGGGGCGTAGAAGGGAACCACAGCAGCCACGGCGGTGTCGGCCTTGGCTTTGGCACCGACGAAGGAGACGATGTGGCCGCCAGCGGATTCACCGATGAGGGCGATGCGCTTCGGGTCCACTTTGTATTCCTTGGCGTGGGCTTTCACCCAGCGGATGGCGGCTTCGGTGTCTTCGATGCAGGCAGGGAATTTGTTGGTGGGCGCGAGCCGGTAATTGATGGTGAACCAGGTGAAACCGGCCTTGCTCAGAGGGTCGAAGAGCGGGTTGATGAAACTGGCCTTGGTGCCGCGCATGAAGCCGCCGCCGTGAACGAGGATGCACGTGGGGAAGGGACCATCACCCGCGGGCACATAGGCATCGAGCGTGAGGCTGGTTTCTCCAACTTTGGCGAATTCGATATCGGTCTTAAGATCCGCAAACGCGGTGGAGCAGAGCAGGAGCAGGCAGAGGAGATGTCGCATGAGACAGACAGTAGCGGATTCGTTCGCGTCCGTAAACTGTCTGCATGAATGATCAATTGAGCGGGGGATTCTGCGATCTGAACTGTCCGTCAGCTTGGGGACGTCCCGGACCGAGGTTGACTGGGCGCAATTCCTCCGGCGTGAGGCGGCCATTGCCATCACTGTCCAGTGACTTCAATGAGGTAGTGGCGCTGGTGAGTTCTTCCGGTTCAATCACGCCATTGTTATTCTTATCCAAGGCAGTAAAAATCGGCTGGGGAGACGGCCGGAAATTCGTATTGTTATCGGGGCGCATGCGGTTGGCACTGGGTGTGCCGGGACGGGGTTCACCGGTGGTGACGATGACGAGGCCGCCATCCTTGGTCTTGACGGCTCCGGGGTCGGCACCCATCACGGTGGGGCTCTTGATAAGCTGCCACGATTGGCCGTCCGTGCTCGTGGCCATCCAGAGATTGCCACCGCGTTGACCGGGCGTGGGCACAAAATCAAGCGGTTGGCCGGTGCCGTAGAAGGTGATGGCTTTTCCATCCGACTGCGCATTGCCCAGCCAGCGGCGGCGACCATCCAGCTTCACGTCTGGCTGCCGCGTGAAATTCAAGCCGTCTGTGCTGGTGGCGTGATAGCTGACACCCTCCTGTCCGTTCATGACGGGCGGGCCGTTGCGGTTGCCCGGCTCTTGGGCACCATTATCAGGTGCGTAGAGATGGAACACGCCGTTGTGCAAAGCGACGGCACAATCGATCACGAAACGGCCTGCGACGCCGAAACGCTGGCCGGGCTCGAAGGTGTAATCGATGCCGTTCGAGGATATGGCCGAGTAAATGGCGGGAGTGCTCTCCTCAAAGCGACGTCCCGGCAACGAAGTAAAATAGAGGCGGATGCGGCCGTCGGGCAGAGGGACGAGGGTCGGGTCGAAGGGGAAGCGCATGCCTTCCGGCAAACCATTCAGTTTGATGACTTCTGGAGTGGTCCAATTGCGGCCTTCATCGGCGGAGAAGTGGACGGCGACTTTATCAAAGTTCGCCCGGTCATCGGCGGGGAAGTATTGGTGGGCGGCGATGAGGCGACCGTCCTTCATCCGGGCAACAGTGGGGACGCCGGCGCGCTCGAAGCTTGCGGCTTTCTCGGCCTTTCCAGCGGCATCCACCCGGTAGACAATGACATCCGCATCCCAAGGTCCAGCCGCGTTAGGGGGAGGCTGGCCGGGACCGGGATTGGGGCCATCCGCTCCGAACGCTCCTTGAATGAAAAATTGGACCACAAGGAGAGTTAGCAGACGGGCGCGGGTAGCGGTCATGGAGGTATTACGCTGGGGGTGGGGATTTGGTTCGGAGAAATTTGCGTTGATACTTTATGACACGCTGCGGTTGGTCTCGCTTGGGCGAGACACAGCCGCGCTCCAAAGGAAGAGTTGCTTTCCTGTCGCGAGAGTTTACCAATGCGGCGCATGAAATTTGTGGTGGAACATATCGGGTTGCCGTCGCAGTCACCTACGGTCTTGCAAGAATGGTATGTGCGGGTGTTGGGCGGCGAGATCGTCTGGCAGGACGCGGCCGTACCGCTTTATTTTGTGAAGCTGGCGGGAGGCTTGGTGCTGGAGATCGGACCGTGCAAGCGGGTGGTGGCGGATGTGGGTGATAACTCGGTGGCGGGCATCCGGCATTTCGCCTTGCAGGTGGAGTCCATCGAGGTCGCCAAGAAAGAACTCGAAGTGCGTGGGGTGGTCTTTACCGAACCGGTGAAACCGGCTGGCGGTGGCGGGAACGTTTTGTTCTTCAAGGATGCGGAGGGGAATCTCCTGCATTTCGTGGAACGCCCGGTGGGTTCTGTGTTTAAAAAGTAACCGCAGATTAACACAAACTCAGATGACACGAATTTCACGAATCGGCACTAATCAGGGTCATCGGGAAAAATTCGTGTAAATTAGTGGAATTCGTGTCGGTTCAGTTTCTTTAAGTTGTATGATGAAGCCTTTTTCGGCGGTGATTTTTGATATGGATGGCGTGATCGTGGACAGCGAGCCACGGCATGAGAAAGCGTTCTTGGAGATATTCGATGAGATCGGATTCGGCCAGACGCATGGCATCCATTTTCCCGATTACATCGGGCGTTCGGACAAAGCGGTGTGGTTGGATTTCATTGCGAACCACAAGCCTTCTTACACTTACGAAGACCTGACGGCGATGAAGCAGAACCGTTTCCTCGAGATTCTTCGGGAAGAACAGCCGATCTTCGATGGTCTGCCGGAACTGGTCGCCAAGCTGAATGCGAAGTATCCGCTGGCGGTGGCTTCGGGTTCATTGCACCCGGTCATTGATGAAGTGCTGGTGATCAAAAACCTGCGTTCTTATTTCTCCGCGGTGGTGAGCAGCCAGGATGTGGCGAAGGGGAAACCGGCCCCCGATATCTTCCTGCGCGCGGCCGATCTCATCAAAAAGAAGCCGCAAGAGTGTGTGGTGATCGAGGATTCCGTCGCTGGCGTGGAAGCGGGCAGGGCGGCGGGGATGCAAGTCATCGCCATCACAAACTCTTTCGCTGCCGAGAAACTAGGCCGAGCGGATCATATCGTGAAGAATTACGATGAGATTGAAAGACTCCTTGGGGTGAAATGATGGGCCGGAATGCAGCAAAAATGTTCTTTCCTGTTTGGGCCGGTTATCGTTTAGTCGCGGCCTGATTTGGTTGATTTTGTGACTATGAAAATTGTGCTGGCATACTCGGGCGGCCTCGATACTTCGGTGCTGCTCTCGTGGATCAAAGATACCTATAACGCCGAGATGATCGCGTTCTGCGCGAACATCGGCCAGGACGACGAGCTCAAGGGCCTCGAAAAGAAGGCCAAGAAGACGGGCGCATCGAAGATCTATATCGATGACCTGCAAGAGGAGTTCGCGAAGGATTTCATTTACCCGATGATCCGTGCAGGGGCCATTTACGAGGGACAATACTTCCTCGGCACGTCCATCGCACGTCCGCTTATCGCCAAGCGCATGGTGGAGATCGCCAAGGCGGAAGGTGCCACGGCCATCGGCCACGGGGCCACGGGCAAGGGCAATGATCAGGTGCGTTTCGAACTTACGGCGGCTGCTTTGGCCCCGGACCTCGACATCATCGCTCCTTGGCGTGATGAACGTTTCCGCAAGGAATTCCCGGGCCGTGCCGAAATGATCGCTTACTGCGAGAAGAAGGGCATCCCTGTGCAGGCTTCCGCGAAGAAGCCGTATTCGATGGATCGTAACCTCCTGCACATCTCTTACGAGGCGGGCATCTTGGAGGATCCGTGGTACGATTCTTTCGACCTGAAGAATCGCGACTATTTTACCACGCTGTCCGTGTTGCCAGAAGACGCGCCGAACAAGGCGGAATACGTCGAACTGGAATACGTGAAGGGTGATTGCGTGGCGGTGAACGGCAAGAAGATGTCGCCGCTGGAAGTCATGCGCGCGCTGAACAAGATCGGCGGCAAACATGGCGTCGGTCGTGTGGACATGGTGGAGAACCGTTTCGTGGGCATGAAGAGCCGGGGCGTCTATGAAACGCCGGGTGGTGCCATCCTCATCTTCGCTCATCGCCAGATGGAGAGTCTCACGATGGATCGCGAGGTCATGCATCAGCGTGACTCGTTCATCCCGAAGTATGCCTCGCTGGTTTACAACGGCTTCTGGTATGCGCCGGAGCGTTACGCGCTGCAGGCGTATGTGGAAGAGAGCCAGAAGAACGTCACGGGTACGGTGCGTGTGAAGCTTTACAAGGGCGGCATCTACGCAGCGGGCCGCAAGTCCCCCGTGAGCCTCTACAACCCGCACATCGCGACGATGGAAGCGGACCCGACGAAGGCCTACAACCAAGACGACGCTACAGGCTTCATCCGCCTGAATGGCTTGCGCCTGAAGGTGGCTGCCAAGGTGCATGGCGCGAAGAAGGGCAAGAAGAAGTAATCAGCCCTGAGAAGAATTCAGAAACCCGGATGGCGAAGGCTGTCCGGGTTTTTCATTTTCCAGCATCGTGCGGGCAAGTGTTGGAGATTCTGCCATGAAAACCCAACATTGCTTCCAGTTATACCCGCTGCAATCAGAGGCCGGAGAAGTTAAAAGCACTTTACCCGGCGCGGGTTTGTCATAACGTGTAGGCATGAAACCACTTTTGAGCTTTTGCTGGCTCCTTGTGCTGTGTTCCTTTGCCGTCCGGAATGACGGCGTTGCTGCCGCCAAACAGGAGCGGCCCAACATCATCTATATCATGGCGGACGACCTGGGGTACGGTGATCTGGGTTGCTACGGCCAGCAGAAGATCAAGACCCCGAACCTCGACAAGCTGGCGAAGGAAGGGATGCGTTTCACCCAGTTCTACGCCGGTGCACCGGTGTGTGCGCCTTCGCGGTGCGTGCTGATGACTGGCAAGCACACCGGTCACGCCCGCGTGCGGGGCAATGCCGGCAAAGCCGACCCCATGCCCCAGACCATCCGCCCGGAAGATGTGACGGTGGCCGAGGTGTTGAAGGCAGCGGGCTACACGACGGCGCTGATCGGCAAGTGGGGCCTGAGCGAGGAGAATTCCATCGGGCATCCGAATAAAAAGGGCTTCGACCATTTCTTCGGTTATCTGAACCAGCATCACGCTCATAACTATTATCCGGAGTTCCTGTTGCGGAACGAATCCCGTGTCTATCTCCAGAACATCGTGCCGGGCGAAGGCGATTATGGTCAGGGCTGGGCGACGGTACGCAAAGAGTACAGCCATGACCTGATGATGACCGAGGCGCTGGAGTGGGTGGAGAAAAGCAAAGGGCAGCCATTCTTTCTCTATCTGGCCATCACGCTGCCGCACGCGAACAACGAAGGCACTCGCGGCACGGGCAATGGCCAGGAAGTGCCGGACTACGGCATCTACGAGAATACCGACTGGAAACCGCAGGATAAGGGCCAGGCCGCCATGGTCACGCGCATGGATACGGACATCGGCCGCCTGATGGAGAAACTGCGTCGTTTGGGTATCGACAAAAATACCCTCGTCATCTTCACCTCGGATAACGGCAATCACAAGGAGGGCGGGAACGATCCGGAGTTCTTCAATGCGAACGGGCCATTGCGCGGCATGAAGCGCGATCTTTACGAAGGCGGCGTGCGGGTGCCGTTCATCGCGCGCTGGCCGGGCAAGATCAAGGGCGGCTCGACGAGCGAGCACATCGGCTACTTCGGTGACTTCATGGCCACGGCGGCAGAGTTGTCCGGCGGAAAGGCGCCCGAGGGATTGGACAGCTTAAGCTTCGTCCCCACCTTGCTGGGCAAGCCCAAGGAGCAGAAACAGCACGAATACCTCTACTGGGAATTCTACGAGCAGGGCGGCAAGACGGCGGTGCGCGCAGGCAACTGGAAGGCGGTCCGTCTGGGCTTCGGCGACAGTGTGCCGGTGGAGTTGTATGACCTGAGCAAAGACATCGGGGAAGAGACGAATTTGGCCGACCAGCATCCGGAAGTGGTGGCGAAGCTGAAGGGCTATCTGACCCAAGCTCATGTGGCTTCGCCGGATTGGAAAGTGCCGGTGAAGCCAGCCGGTGGCGCTGCGCAGGGTAAAAAGAAAGCGAAACAATAGATCCAAGCTTATGCCTGTCCATTTGCCCGCTCATTCACGTCGCCGATTTCTGGCGCACCTCGCCGGTGGGGTCTTTGCCATCCATAGCGCCGCCCAGCTTTCCGCTGCCGAGGCGGAAGGGGAGAAATGGGTGCTCTTCTCCGATACGCACGTGGCCGCCGACCGGATGAAAGAAGCGCGTGGCGTGAACATGGCCGCGAATCTGGAGCGGGCCGTGAAAGCGGCTTTGGCCAAGGGCCAAGGGGCCAAAGGCGTGTTTGTGAACGGGGATTGCGCGTTCAATACGGGCGAAGCAGAAGATTATGCCACCTTCACCGGTTTGATCGATCCCTTGCGTCAGGCGGGATTGCCGGTGCATCTCACCTTGGGCAATCACGATCATCGTGAGAACATCCGCAAAGGCCTCAAAGAGGCGGGTGATAAAAAGACGGTGGTGACGGACAAACAGGTGAGCATCGTGGCGGGCAAGGCGGCAAACTGGTTCCTGCTGGACACACTCGAACTGGTGAACAAGACGCCCGGCTTGCTCGGTGAGGCGCAACTGGCATGGCTGCAAGAAGAACTGGACGCCCGCCAGGACAAGCCCGCCATCGTGATGATGCATCACAATCCCGACCTTAAAGAGAAACCCACGGGCCTGAAGGACACCGCGCAGCTTTGGGAAGTGTTGGCCCCTCGCAAACAGGTGAAGGCGTTGTTTTACGGTCACTCACATACGTGGACGGTTGAGCAACACGAAAGCGGCATCCACCAGATCAACCTGCCGGCCGTGGCGTATGTCTTTAATCAGGCGATGACCAACGGCTGGGTGGAAGTGTCGCTGGCCGCCAAGCAGATGACGCTGCGGCTGCATGCGTTCAAGGAAGATTTTGCGGATAACGGTAAAGACAAGGTGCTCACGTGGCGCAGCTAAAAGACCTGATCATGAAACACACGAACTCGACTTCACGGCGGCGTTTTCTCCAGACGGCAGCAGCGTATGCCGTTGGTTTCGCGGGCTTGCAGATGTTTGCGACGGGCTGCAGCACGAGTTCCAAGAAATCCGCCAGCAAAGTGGGTTACGGCGCCTTGGTGCCGGACCCGGACAAGATCCTCGATCTGCCCAAAGGCTTCAAATACTCCATCGTCTCGCACACGGGCGATGCGATGACGGATGGTCTGCTGGTCCCCGCTGCGCCCGATGGCATGGCGACCTTTGCGGGGCCGAACGGTCTCACCATCCTCATCCGCAATCATGAAGTGGGCACTTCGACCAGCGGCGCGAATGGTGCTTTCGGCAAGGATCTCAAACTGCGCAGCAAGCTGGCGAAAGACCGCTTCTACGATGCGGGCCGTGGCGAGATACCCTGTCAGGGCGGCACCAGCACGGTGGTCTTCAATACGCGCACGCAAGCCGTGGTGCGGCAGTATCTGAGCCTGGCGGGGACGATCCGCAATTGCGCGGGCGGTCCTACGCCGTGGAACTCCTGGATCACGTGTGAGGAGACGGTGGAATTGGCCGGACAACAGCAACTGGACAAGAATCATGGGTTCAATTTCGAGGTGCCTGCTTCCGCGACGCCCATGCTGGCGGACCCGATCCCGCTGAAGGCGATGGGGCGGTTCAATCACGAGGCGGTCGCGGTGGACCCGCAATCAGGCATTGTTTATGAGACGGAGGACCGGCCGGACAGTTTGATCTACCGGTTCATCCCGACTGAAGCCGGGAAGCTCGCCAAGGGCGGCCAATTGCAGGCTCTGGTGTTCGTGGATCAGAAGAGCATTGATACGCGGAACTGGAAAGAGGCGACGGTGCCTGCCGGCAAACGTTTTGCCGTGCGTTGGGTGGATATCGAGAATGTGGATGGCCGCATGGATGATCTGCGCTATCGCGGGTTCAATCTCGGTGCGGCGCGTTTTGCCCGCGGCGAGGGCATGTGGTATGGGAACGGGGAGATCTATTTCGCCTGCACCAGTGGTGGCAAGAACCAGAAGGGCCAGATCTGGCGGTACAAACCGAGCCCGTACGAGGGCAACAAGCGCGAGAAGGAAGCGCCGGGCGAAGTGGAGTTGTTCATCGAACCCAATGATGATGCGCTGGTGGATAATGCGGACAATCTGACCGTGTCACCGTGGGGCGACCTGGTGATCTGCGAGGATGGGAAAGGGGACCAGTTCCTCGTGGGGGTGACACCGCAGGGCGAGATCTACAAGCTGGGGCATAATCCGTACACCACCTCAGAGTTCGCGGGGGTGACCTTTTCCCCAGATGGCTCCACGCTCTTTGTGAATATCCAGAAGGCGGGGATGACATTGGCCATCACGGGGCCGTGGAAGAAGACGGTTACCTGACAACTGGTATTTTGATGACCCTGCCATTGGACTGGTAATTTGATTCCGTAAACTTTTTCACGTAATGGTTGATGGTGGTAATGGCCTGCTCATTGCCGTGGAAATTGTTTGCTTTGAGATTCTTGCGGTAGGCATCCAGCTTGCTGACGAAAGCGGTCAGCCTATTGGGAATATCTTGCGGGTTGATGCACATCATGCCGAAGCCTAGCCGGTCCAGATAATGCGCGTTGAGCCATTGCTCGAACTGGCCGTTCACAGGTACGGAGAAAACAGGTTTGTTCAGGTGGAGCGATTCGCTCATCAGCGTGTAGCCGCCGTTGGTGAAGACCCAGTCAGCCTTGGCGACGTCTTCGATAAAACCTTCATTCTTACGCGGGAAGTAAGTCAGGTTGCCATCCGTGCCGGCGTGATCAAAGGCGTAGATGTGGAAACGGTAAGGGAGTGATTTCAACAGCTCGGGGAGGCGCGTGAAAGAGGTGCTGGTCTGATAGACGACCACGTGACCGGTGTTCTCCGGCTCCAGACGCAGGACTTCTTCGCGGAGGATGGGAGGGAGAAAGCGGACGCCCTTTGGATGCGGTTCATCGGGGTGGTAGAAAGAAGTGACCAGGGTGGCGTGTTCACCGGTGTGGGTCTGCCGGATGACAAAAGCGCAACTGAGTTGCTCCAGCCATTTGCCCAGAGGTACACGAGGCTGCATGTGCGGGATGACGTGCTGGTGATCCAGGCAGATCCAGGGGATCTTCAATGCCTTGGCAGCCAGAGGCAGGAATGGTTCGAAATCCACGATGGCGAGATCGGGACGGAACTCTTTCAAGCGGGTGACAAGCCGGGCGACGATGTTTTTCTTGTCCCGCAGGACGGGCCAGTTGCCGCGCAAAGTGGCCAGTGTCCGGACCTGGTTGTTCTGGTAAACGATGAGCAGGCCGGGGATTTCCTCGACGTTCTCCGTTTTTGGATAGAGCACTTCGTAGGCCTTGCGGGCGGCGAGCACGAGCACTTCGTGCCCCTTACGGCGCAGAGCGCGGACCATGGTGAGCGTGCGGGAGGAATGTCCTTGGCCCTCACCACAGCAGGAATAGACGATGCGTGCCATGAGGCTTGACAATAACGCCACATGGAGGAATGCACCCGTTACGATTTGGTGACGTCATGTCGGTAGATTTTTGAAGGCAAGGCAAAGTTCTTAAGATAAGATGACTGTTGATTGATGAAACTGTTCCGATTGAATTTCTACCTGATGCTGCTGGCGGCGCTCGGATGCGCCACATCACCACGTGAGGTTGCACTCATAATGGAGCGCGTGCCTGAGGGCGCGCGTTTGACGAATGTGGCGACAAGTCTCTCTGAGTTGAAACGACAGCTTCAGCCGCACATCGTATGGCAGGGGGAAAATGACCGTTCTTGGGCATTCATGTGGTATCGCGAAGAGGAGGGGAAACCGGTATTCGTTTTGGACCGGGCGTATCCGCTTATTAATGAAGGGAAGCAAGTTTTTGGGATGATCGATGTGCGTGCCGATGAGGGATTGGGTTATGAGCATCCCATCAGGCAATTCTCAAAACTTAAATACTACCGTGAAGTAGTGCGGCTCGATGATAGGCGTCGTGATGGCAATCATAGTTTTGTGGAGTTGGTCAGCACAGGTCCAGGAGGCGCGAAAATTTACAAGGTGGTTTACTGCTCCATGAATGGAGACCGGGCACATCAGGAAATGATGGAATGCTGTTTGGTGTTAGTGACTCCAGATCGAGAAGTCAAACTCGTGGCGAAGGATTTGCCGAATGAAGCTATTAGCAAGAGCGGGATGATAGGAAGTGGTTGGCAAGCGAGCTATCAGGTGGATTGGACAGGCGGCTCGAAATCCCAGCCGATACAGATAGTGGTCAGAGAGAAAACCGACTATTGCGAAACGGGTGAGGGAGCGACCCTGCCAAGCTTGAGCATAGGCCGTATCGGCTTGTTGAAAGGACGATTGCCGATGCGTGTGGAATGGGATCCGAACCAGTATGTGGTAGGTGATGGGAAGCTGGCGGTGGTCGGTCTTTCCGAACTGATGATGAAATATTTTTCAAGCTGGCATGATGCGGAGTGGGTGACGAAGGAGCAGAGAGAACAGGTAGCTTCACATTGGCGGAATGAACTGATCAGGTTGAACCCGTCTTTACCGAACGGCAGACCGGTGCATCATTTGCAAAACATCATCGTTCCCGATGGTTACGCTTTCGATCGCGAGGTCTACAAGCGAGTTGGCCCGCCTGCGCATCGAACCCAACAAGTTCACAAATAGGATCACTTCTTCTTCTTTGCTGCAGGAACAGGTGTCGCTTTTTTATAGATGGTCACGTCACCGTTGTTCGCCTGCGGTTGGCCGGGGGTGCTGCGACCATCGGCGACGTATTTCTCCAGCAGCTTGGTGAGTTTGGCGACGACTTCGGGGTTCTCTGCCTGAACGTTCTTCTGTTCGCCGATGTCGCTGGTGAGGTTGTAGAGCTGGATGAGCGGCAGGCCGGAGGCATCATCACGATTGGGGCGGGGGGCGCTCCAGCCGCCGGAATCGGGGGTGAGGCAGAGCTTCCACTCGCCCTGGCGGATGGCGAAGGCACCGTTGATGGAATGATGCACGGTGGCTTCACGGAGAGGTTTCTTGGTCTTGCCGAGCAGGGCAGGAAGCAGGCTCACGCTATCCTCGGCCGCGGAGGCCGGAATCTTTTGATTCAAGATGTCTGCGGTGGTGGCGAAGAGATCCGTGAGGCAGACGGTGTGGTCATAGAAGCTGCCTGCCTTCACTTGCGCGGGCCAGCGGACGATGAAGGGGATGTGGTGGCCACCCTCGAAGATGTCGGCTTTGTTACCGCGGAAGATGTGGCTGGGATTATGGCCCTTGGCCAATAGATCGGGGAAGTCCGCGCTGGGGGAGCAGCCGTTATCACTGGTGAAGATGAGGAGGGTGTTTTCCGTGAGGCCGTTTTTCTCGAGCGCTTCCATCACCTGACCTAGGGCCCAGTCGTTTTGCAGAACGAAGTCGGCATAATGGCCCAGACCGCTTTTTCCCTGCCATTCCTTGGTGGGAAGAATGGGGGTGTGCGGGGAGGCGAGCGGAAGGTAGAGGAAGAAGGGCGTGCCTTTCTTGGCGGGTCCGCCTTGCTGGTTGATGTATTGCACGGCTTTTTTGGCGAGGTCAGGCAGTACGTTCATGGCGTCGAAGCCCGGGGCGGTCGGGCCTTTGCGGGTGGTGCCACCTTCTTTGCCCAAGTACATGGCGAACTGCCGGTCCTCGGTGGGATTGGCGGTCACTTTGGTGTTCTCGATGTAGGCGTAGGGCACCATGTCGAGCGAGGCGCTGATGCCGAAGTAGTAGTCGAAGCCGACGCTGTTTGGGCCGTTCTTGATGGGCTGGGTGTAATCGACATTCCAGACCTGGTCGGGTTTTTCGATAGCGAGTTCGGTGACGTCTTTGTCAGTCTTCTTGACCCAATCCATGCCGAGGTGCCATTTGCCGATGCAGGCGGTGGTGTAGCCTTGGGACTTCAGGAACGAGGCGACGGTTTCGCGGCCGGGTTCGATGAGGCGGGGGCTGAGGCCGCCGAGCACGCCGTTTTTGAGTTTGGAACGCCAGGCGTAACGTCCGGTGATGATACCGTAGCGCGTGGGCGTGCAGACGGCAGAGCCGGAATGGGCATCGGTGAAGATCATGCCCTCGCGCGCGAGGCGATCGGCGTGCGGTGTCTTGATCTTGCTTTGCGGATTCAGGCAGGAGAGATCGCCGTAGCCGAGGTCATCGCTGAGGATGTAGATGATGTTGGGCTTGGCGGCGGCTTGGGCCGTTACGTGGAAAAGCAATGCGGTGAGGGTGAGCGAAAGTAAAATGGTCAGGCGTTTCATGGCTTGCGGTGATTGGACATAGGGTAAGACGTTGGGAGGGGGAAGGGAAGTTAAAGTGTTTTTGCAGAAAACTTTTCTGATGCTTTTCTTCCAAGTGGGGTTTGTTACGCTCCGGGCATGCGTTCCCTTCTTTTTTTGAGCCTGCTTTGGGCAGGCACATGTGTCCACGCAGTGGAAATCTCGCATGGCCCCATGCTCGGGCACGTGACGAGTGACAGTATCCGGGTGTGGGCGCGGACGGCGAAGCCGGGGACGTTCACGGTGCGGTATGGCCTGGAGGCGGGCGCGTTGCATCAGAGTTCCGCCCCGGTGATGACTTCATGGACGCATGATTGCGCGAGTGACGTGGAGTTGAAGGGACTGCAGGCTGGGGCGAAGTATTTTTACGAGGTGGTGGGCGAGGGGGAGACTTCTGGACCGAAGGGCACTTTCAAAACGTTGCCTGCCGCCAGCCAGTATCGGAATGCGGAGCATAATCCGAAGGGGCTGTTCAATTTCCGGTTCGAGTTCGGTTCGTGTGCGAATCAGAATCCGGCGAACGGCATCGGCTACAGCATGCCGCTCTACACGACGATGAACCGGCAGGTGCGGGACAAGGTGCATTTCGCGATCATGAACGGGGACTGGCTGTATGAAGAGGAAAGGAATTTTCCAGTGGAGAGCTGGCGGCAACGGGCGGGGCTGGCGGCGAACCAGTTGCCGGAGGTGGTGAAGCTGGCGCCAAGCATCGTGGGCGTGTGGGAGAATTATAAAATTTATCTGAACCGGCCGAAGAATCTGGCGGAGTGGCATCGGCATGTGCCGTCTTACTTCACGTTCGATGATCATGAATTGATCAATGACATCCGGGGTTCGGGGACGACGGGTTTTCGCGAGCGCCGGGCGGTGTTCCGGGATATCGGGGTGGAGGCGTGGTTTCATTATTTAGGATGGGCGAATCCGGTGGAGACGTCGCAGAAGATCCATTTCGGGCGCGCGAACTTGAAGAAGGGCAGTGATGTACTGGTGGATGCGAATGCGGATTTCACGAAGGTGGATATGAAGCAGGCGGCGAATCTGCACGTGCATTGGGGCACACCGACGGCGGGTGATCCGGATTTCGCGCTGGATGACAAGCCGGGTGATCCGAATGCGGGTGTCTTCGAGCTGGTAGAGGTGCTGGACAAGAACCGGGTGCGCATCAAACCCGCGGCGTATGCGGATGGAACACCTGCGTATTCGATCGGGCGGCGGTCGTATGGGAAGTTCCGCGTGGGGAATTGCGAGTATTACATCTTGGACTGCAAAACGCACCGGCAGATGCATGATCCGGCGAACACGGCCCGGGCGGATGTGTCGATGCTGGGTATCGAGCAACGAGACTGGTTGCTTAATTCCATCAAGGCGAGTGATGCGGATTTCTTTTTCATCGTGTCGTCGGTGAACTTCACGATCCCGCACAGTGGCGCGGGCGGGGTGGAGTTCGCGGCGGGGAAGGATGAGGCGTGGACGTCGATGTTGTATGAGCGCGAGATGCTCATCCGCGCTTGGGAGGCGAAGGGCAAGCCGGTGTTCATCCTGACGGCGGATTTGCACAACAGCTTCGCCGTGAAGATCACGGACAGCATCTGGGAGTTCGGCTCGGGGCCGCACAATTCGGTGAATCATGTACCGAAGAATGATGAGGGCGACCGGCCTGCGACGGGGAAATTCAAGTCGGGGCCGCGCGAAGTAGATATCCGGTGGTCGAGCTACATCCTGCCGGATGTGCCGCGCACGGAGCGGCTGTATCCATACTACTGCGTGGCGCAGATCAACAACGTGTTCAACATGCCGCAGAAGCTGGGCGGTGAACGGTGGGTGGCGTATCCGCATCCGCAGGTGGTGTTCCAGTATTTCGACGGGCGGACGGGGGAGATGGTGTATTCGGAGGCGGTGTCGGTGGGGAGGAGGTGAAATGAGATTTATGAAACTAGGAACGGATAGCAAACAAAGCGCGGAGTTTTTAGATGCTATAAAGGGAATTCAGCGTGGGCTGGATGAGATGAAGGCGGGAAATGGAGTTCTTGCAAAGGTGGCGTTGGAGCAGATTAGAAGGCGTCACAAAATTGCGAAGAAACCGAGCCGAGCTGGAGCTCGGCGGTCCACTTAGGCGGCTTCGGCGGTGAGGCCGGCCATGAGGCGCATGAGGGTGTCTTGGGTGAAGTCGGGGCGTTGGACTTCACCGGCTATCGAGCCATCGCGGAGGACGAGAATGCGGCGGCTGAGGCCCATGACTTCGGGCAGTTCGGAGGAGATGACGAGGAGGGCGATGCCTTGGCAGGCGAGTTCATCGAGGAGGTCGTAGATCTCGGATTTCGCGCCGACATCGATGCCGCGCGTGGGTTCATCCACGATGAGCACCTTGCACTGGCGGGCGAGCCATTTGGCGAGGGCGATCTTTTGCTGGTTGCCGCCGCTTAAACCGCTGATGCCGGTCTCGAGTGAAGGAGTTTTTACGCGCAGTCGATCAGAGTATTCGCGGGCGAGCTTTTGTTCATCGCCGAGCTTCATGAAGCCGAATTGCGTAAAGCGCGAGAGGGCGGCGAGGGAGGTGTTCTCGCGGCAGTTCATGGAGAGAACGAGGCCTTGGCGTTTGCGGTCTTCGGGGAGGAGGCCGAGACCTGCGTTTAACGCGGCAGTGACATTGCCAAGCGGGAGTTCTTTTCCGGCGATCCACACACGGCCGGTGGCTTGGGGATCGAGGCCGAAGATGGCTTGGGCGACTTCACTGCGACCGGCACCGACGAGCCCGGCGAAGCCGAGGACTTCACCGGCGCGGAGGGTGAAACTAATATCGTGGAACTTGCCGGGTGAGGTGAGGCTTTCCACGCGAAGGAGTTCTTCGCCGGGAGTTTTATCGAGATGCTTGGGCGTGTGCCAGATGACCTGGCGGCCGACCATTTGCTGGATGACGCGGTCAGGGGTGGTGGCGCTGGTCTTCTCGGTGCTGACGTGTTTGCCATCGCGCAGGACGGTGATGGTGTCGCACAGGCGGAAGATTTCCTCCATGCGATGTGAGACGTAGATGATGGTGATGCCGCGCGCTTTCAGTTTCGCGAGGAGATGGAAGAGGTGCTCGCTCTCGTGGGCGGAGAGGGAGCTGGTGGGTTCATCCATCACGATGACTTGCGCTTGGGTGCCGACGGCAGCAGCAATCTGCACAAGCTGCTCTTGACCGGTGGAGAGGCGACTGATGGGCAGGTCAACATCGATGTTATCCGCCTCGACTTCATGGAGCATGGTGCGGGCGAGTTCGCGCATCTTCGGTTTGTCCACGATACCGAATTGTTGCGGCATTTCGCCGAGGCAGAGATTTTCCGCGACAGTGAGATTGGGGCAGAAGGCGAGTTCCTGGTGAACCATCGCGATGCCGAGTTTACGGGCGATCAATGGATCGGTGGGATGGATGATCTGGCCGTTCAGTGAGATTTCTCCAGCGTCGGAGGGATAGATGCCGGAGAGGATTTTTCCGAGGGTGCTTTTGCCCGCGCCGTTCTCGCCCATCAGGGCATGGCAACTGCCTTGCTCAACCGACACGGAGACGTCATCCAGGGCGAGGACGCCGGGGAAGCGTTTGGTGATGTGGGTGAGCGTAAGAAAGGGCAAAATTTTAAGTTTTAAGCGGGTGAGGTCGCCATGAATAATGCTACGGGTATCACTTGCTTCGGCGTGCGGCCCGGTGAGGACACCGGGCCCTACCTTTTAGTGCGGTTTGTTGCTGTGCGTGTTTTGAATTCGGTGCCTGCCATACTGCCGGCTGGAAGCGCGGCAGCACGTCGGATTATTTCTTTAGTTGTTCACGGAGCCATTCAGGGCGGTCGGTGGTGATGCCGTCCACGCCTGCGGCGACGAGGCGTTTGGCGACTTCGGCGTCGTTCACGGTCCACACGTAGAATTTCAGACCGGCAGCGTGGATCTTTTTCACGAAGGCTTCGTCGATGGGCCATTTGTAGTCGAGATTCAAACCTTCAAACTTGGCTTCTTTGGCTTGGGCGATGAGTTCATCGAGCGTGGGTTTCACTTCGCCGGTGGTCTTGTCGGGCTTGTAGCTGGCGAGGTAGAGGGCGGTGTATTCAGGAAGCGCTTTCTTGGTGGCGGCGAGCACGGGGTAGTTGAAGCTGATGAAGAGAGCGTCCTTCGGCGTCATCTTCTTGCGCTTCACAGATTCCACCATAGGCGGGACGATGGCGACGTCTTTGTCTTTGATCTCGATGACCATCTTCTTGCCCTTGGGCACAGTCTCGAGCATCTCATCGAGGGTCGGGATTTTCTCACCCGCGTATTTGGCATTTTTCCACGTGCCGGCGTCGAGTTTCTTGTATTCTTCGAGCGTCATCTCCTTGATCTTGCCGTCCACGCCGGTGGTGCGTTTGGTGGTGGCATCGTGGATGACGGGGAGCGAGTTGTCCTTGGCGAGATAGACGTCGAGTTCCACGCCATCGGCCTTTTGCTTGAAGCCGAGTTTGGAGGAGGCGACGGTGTTTTCCGGGGCGTCATGGGACGCGCCGCGGTGACCGATGATCTCAACGGCGTGAAGCATAGGAGCAGCGAGGCAAAGGGAAATGCCCAAGACGAGCGGTTTCAGGTTTGAAAGCATGGAGGAAGTTTAGAGGAAATTGTGGGAGATGGGAATAGGGAATGGTGGTGTTGCGGGAATGTAACGCGGGATGTGGAAAAATGATTTTGTGATTTGAGTCGTGTAAGTTTTTGACCCGATGGGTTGGTGGATATTTAGGCGGCATAAATGCCGCGCTCCTTCTTTGCGCATGGACCCGAAATGGGAAGTTTTAGCGCTTATGACTTCGTAGTTACGAGGCGTTTTCTCGCGAGCCAGGCGTTGAACTGGTCGAGCACGACGGCGATGATGACGACGGCGCCGATGATGATCTGGCTGTAGTTTTGATCGATGCCGAGGATGACAATGCCGCTATCGATCATCTGGATGATGAGGGCCCCGAGGAGGGCGCCGAGCGCGGTGCCTTTGCCACCCGAGAGGCTCGCGCCGCCGATGACGGCGGCGGCGATGACTTTGAGTTCGTAACCCTGGCCATCACCGGAAGTGGCGCCGCCGTAGTAGCCGATGGAGAGTAACGCAGCGATGCCGGCAGTGAGGCCGGAGATGAGGAACACGCCGAGCTTCACGCGCTCCACGCGGATGCCGCTGAAGCGGCTGGCGAGCTCATTGCCGCCGATGGCGTAGATGCGGCGGCCGGCAGCCATGCGGGAGAGGTAGAGCCCGCCAAGCAGAGTGACGAGGAGCATCACGATCATGGGGGTAAGGCTGAGTCCGCCTTCCGTGCCCCATTGGATGAGGTTGCGAAATGGTTCGGGGAAGCCGCCGATGGACTGGCCTTTCGTCATCACAAAGGCGATGCCGCGAAAGATGGCCATGGTGCCCAAGGTGATGATGAAGGGATGTACGCGAAGCAATGTGATCATGCCGCCATTGAGCAAGCCGCATAATGTCGCTACGCCGAGACAGGTGGCGATGCCGAGTGGTACAGAAACCCAAGACGAAGCGGCGGCGTTCGCGCCATCAGGACCGTAACTGCGCAGCACCAGTGCAGCGGTGACCGAAGCGAGGGCGTAGATGGAGCCGACGGAGAGATCGATGCCACCGGCGATGATGATAAACGTCGCGCCCACGGCCATGATGGCGATGAAACTGGTGTCTTTCAGGAGCTGCGCGAGGTTTTGCGTGTTGAAGAACTTGTTCTTCTCCTCGAAACGCGGGGTGCGTTCGCCATCCGCACCGACATCGAAGACGCGTTGGCGTTCGCCGTCGGGGCCGATCTCGAAGACGGGGACCTTTACGGTGCCGCCTTGCCAGGTGAGGATGACGCCGAGGAAGAGGATAACCCAGAGCAGGCCAGCTTCCTGGAAACGGAAGCGGCTGGGCGCGGGCTTTTGGGCGGTTTCGGCGGACATGGACGAGACGGGAGGATAGGTTCAAAGCTTAAAGTTCAAAGTTCAAAGTTCATGGAGAAGGCTGAGCGAAGGTAGGATGCAGCCGCCAGGGCCATTATAGAATCACACAGAAGTCAGTTGGTTGGCATTTGCCTGGCGGAGAGCGATCCGGCTCGGGTTGATTGAAAGGGGAGTTGCCAGGCGAACGATCCGCTCCTGCCGGCAAGATGCCGGCAGCACTTTGGAGATGGCAGGTGGGACAAAATGACGCACTTTGCGGGTAGGCATTTTGGGTGGGGTGAAAAGAGACATTTTGGCACGGTGGGTGGGACATTTTGTCACAGTGAGGAGTGGCGGTTTTTTTCGCAGTTTTCATGAAACTTTTTTGGTTCTGCGGCGTCTATATATGCAGGCACGTAAAGGAGTGTGTCCGGGGGCCAAAGCAGGCCAGAGGAGGAAAATATGATTCACCAGAGATCATCGGTAAGCATCAAGGTGGGAGGGAGTGCGTTTGGGCGGGCAGGCTGGAAGGCTTGCACGGTGGGTGTTTTTGCTTCAGGCTCCGGAGAATCCTTGAAACCAAGCGTGGACGCGGTGGCGTCTGTCTAAAGAAGCGTTTTTATATGAATTTCAAAATTCAAAGCCCAATGCTCAAAGGAAACAGGCCGAGCCTCTTCACGATAATTTGCATCTTACTCATATTGGCGGTCAGTTTTTCGACACAGGCGGCGGAGAAGCGGGCGAATATCGTGTTCATGTTCGCGGATGATTGGGGGCGGGTGGCGAGCGCTTATGCGAAGGTGGATGGGGCGGGCTCGTTCAATGATGTGGTGAAGACACCGAATGTGGATCGCGTGGCGAAGGAGGGTGTTCTGTTCCGGCGGGCGTTTGTGTCGGCGCCGAGTTGCACGCCTTGCCGGAGTGCGTTGCTTTCGGGACAGCATTTCTGGCGGACGGGACGCGGGGCGATTTTGCGGGGGGCGGTGTGGGATGAGAAGATCCCGGCCTATCCACTGTTGTTGAAGGATGCGGGATATCACATCGGAGAGACTTACAAGGTGTGGGGGCCGGGCACGCCGAATGATGCGCCTTACGGGGCGGGCAAGTATGCTTATGAAAAGGCGGGCGGGAGATTTAACAACACTTCGGAGAACGTGACCACGATGGTGGCGAACGGGAAGAATGTGGAGGCGGCGAAGCAGGAATTGTATGCGGAAGTGTCGGCGAATTTCGAGGCGTTCATCGCGGCACGGCAGGCGGGGCAGCCGTTCTGTTATTGGTTCGGACCGACGACGACGCATCGCAAGTGGATCAAAGGCTCGGGCAAGAAGCTTTGGGGCATCGAGCCGGATTCGTTGAAGGGCAAGCTGCCGCCGTTCATCCCGGATTCACCGGAGGTGCGGGAGGATTTTGCGGATTATTTGGGCGAGGTGCAGGCGTTTGATGCCGCGGTGGGCGTGCTGCTCAAGAAGCTCGAAGCGATGGGGGAACTGGAGAACACACTGGTGGTCTTGAGCGGCGATCATGGGCCGCCGGGTTTTCCGCATGGGAAGTGCAATCTGTATGATTTCGGCGCCAGCGTCACTTTGGCCATCCGTGGACCAGGCGTGAAGAGCGGGCGGGTGATTGATGATCTCACGACGTTGCCCGATCTGGCACCGACGTTCTTGGAAGTCGGTGGGGTGAAAGCGCCGGAGACGATGACTGCGCGCAGTCTCATGCCGTTGCTGACGAGTGCGAAGTCGGGCCAGATCGATCCGAAGCGGGATGCGGTATTCATCGGGCGCGAGCGGCATGTGGAGAATGCGCGCGCAGAGTACTTGCCTTATCCGCAACGGGCCATTCGCACGGGAGATTATCTCTATATCGTGAACTTCCGACCGGACCGGTATCCGCTAGGCGATCCGTACCGGCTGGACGGCAACAATGTGCCGACGGCGGAGGAGATCACGGAAGAGACGCGGGTGACCTTGCCGGATGAGGATTCGGGGCCGGCGAAGGCGTGGCTGGTGGGCGTGCGGAATGATCCGAAATGGAAGCCTTATTATGATCGCGCCTACGGCAAGCGTCCACGTGAGGAGCTGTATGATCTGAAGAAGGATCCGCAGCAGATGAACAATGTGGCGGCTGATCCGGCTTATACGGGGGCAAGGGCCTTGATGGAATCGCGCCTGATGGATGAGCTCAAGCGCACGGGTGATCCGCGCATGGTGGACGATGGGAAGTATTTCGAGACGCCGCCGCTGGCGGGGCCGGTGAATGACGGGCCGGCGGGGGGGAAGAAAAAGAAGGGGAAGGAATAGGTTGTGCGTATGGCATGCTCACCCCTCACCCCGGCCCTCTCCCCGTTGAGAGGAGAGGGAGGGACGGGCGACAAGCATATTTGAGATCTGTTAAAGTTTGGATGACCAGTTGCTTCGGCGGCGGCCGGCTGAGGACAGCCAGCCCTACCATCGAAAAAATAAGGATACGAGAAATATGAAACGAGTGCTGAAGACGATTTGCTGGTTGGTGGTGGCGAGTTTGCTGCCGGTTATCGCAGATGCGGCGACGAAGCCGAATGTGGTGGTGTTTCTGGCGGATGATGCGGGGTGGGGGGATTACAGCCAGAACGGGAACAAGATGGTGCGGACGCCGAATATTGATTCCATCGCCAAGCAGGGTGTGACGCTGGACCGGTACTATGTCTGCCCGGTGTGTTCGCCGACGCGCGCGGAGTTCCTCACGGGACGGTATCATCCGCGTGGTGGCGTGAAGGGCGTTTCCACGGGACAGGAGCGGCTGGACCTGGCGGAGCGGACGGTGGCGGATGCGTTCAAGGCGGCGGGGTATGCGACGGGCGCGTTCGGCAAGTGGCACAATGGCAGCCAGTGGCCGTATCACCCGATGGCGCGAGGGTTCGATGAATACTTTGGTCACACGTCGGGGCATTGGGGCGAGTATTTCGATCCGCCGCTGGAATCGAACGGGAAGATGGTGCGGGAGAAGGGTTACATCGTGGACATCTGCACGGACAAGGCGTTGAGCTTCATCGACCGGAACAAGAGCAAGCCGTTCCTGTGCTACGTGCCGTTCACCACGCCGCATTCGCCGTGGGCAGCACCGGCGAAGGATTGGGAGCGCTTGAAGAACATACCTATCACGCAGACGGCCACGGACCCGACGAAGGAAAAAGCGGATGAAACGCGTTGCGCACTGGCGATGCTGGAGAACCAAGACATGAACGTGGGGCGTGTGCTCGGGAAATTAAAGGACCTCGGACTCAGTGAGAACACCATCGTGCTCTATTTCTCCGACAACGGGCCGAACAGCTTCCGCTGGACGGGCGGTATGAAGGGCAAGAAGGGCAACACGGACGAGGGCGGGGTGCGTTCGACATTTTATATGCGCTGGCCGGCGAAGCTGCCGAAGGGACATACAGTGAAGGAGATCACGGGAGCGATCGACCTGCTGCCGACGTTGACCTCGCTGGCGGGCATCCCGCGCGTGGGTAGTCTGCCGTTGGACGGACGGGACTTGAGTCCGCTGTTGATGAAACAGAGCACGAGCTGGTCGGACCGGATGATTTTCTCAACTTGGGCGGGGCGCGTGAGTGTGCGTACGCAGCAGTATCGATTGGATGATCAGGGGAAACTGTATGACATGGTCGCGGACCCGGGCCAGACGACGGCGATCAACGAGAAAAATCCAGCAAAGGCGGCGGAGCTGACGGAAGCGGTGAAGGCGTGGCGTGCGGATGTGTTCGGCAAACCACAGGCGGCGGGCGCGCAAGGGAAAGCCAAGGGCAAGGCGAATGCAGTGGATCAGCGGCCTTTGACGGTGGGCTACAAAGAATTTCCCATCACGATGTTGCCCGCGCGGGATGGTGAGCCGCGCGGCGGCGTGAAGCGCAGCAGTGGAGCACCGAATTGCTCTTACTTCGTGAACTGGACGAGCAAGGAGGACAGCATGGTGTGGCTGCTGGATGTGCACGCGACAGGCAAGTATGAGGTGACGGTGGATTATACGTGTCCGGTGCCGGATGCGGGATCGCTGGTGGAGCTGAGTTTTAACGACAGCAAGCTGGCGGGGAAGGTGGGGCCGGGTTGGGATCCGCCATTGTATACGAATCAGGACACGTTGCCGCGGCCGGATGGGGAGTCGCAGATGAAGGAGTTTCGCACGTTGAAGCTTGGTGAGGTGAAGCTGACGAAGGGTGTGGGGCCGATGACTTTGAAAGCACTGGAGATTCCGGGGAAATCGGTGATGGATGTGCGGCGGGTGACGTTGACGTTGGTGGAGTGAGGGAAAATGGGATTATTTATCGAAGCCAAAGGAAGTGTTAAGAAACGATTGGCTTTCGGATGTTGAAGCGGTCTAAAGGCCGCGCTCCTGGCGGTGGGTGTCCGTTTGCCATCGAACAATTAGGAATGTTATGAAGAATCGACTGTTATGGTTGCTGGTAATCGTCGCGTTTGGCTGGCAGGGCTCATTGCCAGCCGCCCAGGCGAAGAAACCGAATGTGCTGTTCATGGTGTCGGATGACCTGAACACGTATCTGGGTTGCTATGGTGATCCGCGGGCGAAGACGCCGAACTTGGATAAGCTGGCGGCGCGCGGGGTGCGATTCGACAAGGCGTATTGCACGTTTCCGTTATGCGGGCCGAGCCGGAATTCTTTTCTCACCGGGCTTTATCCGAACAGCACGGGCATTCAGGCGAATTCACAAGTCTTCCGACAGACTATCCCGCAGCATGTGAGCCTGTCGCAGGCGTTCCGGCAGGATGGCTATTTGGCGGTGCGCATCGGGAAGTTGTATCATTACAACGTACCGAACTCTATCGGCACGGATGGCCATGATGATCCGGGCTCATGGGAGATAGAGATGAATCCGGCAGGCGTGGACCGACTGGAGGAGCATCCCAAGATTTTCACCCTCACCCCGAATCAGTTCGGCGGCACGTTGAGCTGGTATGCCTCACCGAAGGGCGATGACCAGCATACGGATGGCAAGATCGCGGCGGACGCGGAGTGGGTGCTGGAGCGGTGTGCGAAACAGAAGGACCGGCCGTTCTTCCTCGCCGTGGGATTCTTCCGGCCACACACGCCGTATGTCGCTCCCGAGAAGCCTTATTTTGGCCTGTATCCGGAGAAGCAGATGCCCGTGGTGCAAGGGGTGAAGGAAGATCAGGCGGATCTGCCGGCGGCGGCGCTGGGCAGCTACAAAAAGGAGCAAGACAAACTTACCGATGACCTGCGGCGACAGGCGTTGCAGGCGTATTACGCGAGCATCAGTTTCATGGATGCGCAGGTGGGCCGCGTTATAGATGCGCTCGACCGGTTGGGGTTGGCGGAGAACACGGTCATCGTGTTCACGAGCGACCACGGGTATCACATGGGCGAGCACGGGTTGTGGCAGAAGATGAGCCTCTTCGAAGGCAGCACGCGGGTGCCATTGCTCATGGTGGCTCCGGGAGTGTCGAAGAAAGGCGCAGTCGTAAAGGTGCCCGTAAGCCAGGTGGACTTGTATCCGACGCTTACGGAACTCGCCGGTGTGAAAGCGCCGACGAATCTGCAAGGACAGAGCCTGGTGCCGATGCTTAAGGATGCGAATGCGAAAGGGCGTGGCTGGGCTCTGACCCAAGTGACACGAGGTGGGGTGGCGCGTCCGGGTGTCAGTGCGCCGAAGGGGGCGGCGGGGAACCGGTTCTTCGGTTACACACTGCGCACGCCGCGCTGGCGTTACACGGAGTGGGATGAGGGCAAACAGGGGAAGGAGCTTTACGACCATGACAAAGACCCGCAGGAATTGACGAATCTCGCCAACGCTCCAGAGCACGCGGCAACGGTGGCGGAGATGTCCAAGCAATTGCAGGTGGCGGTGAAGGCTTCGTTCCCGGCGGATGGCAAGACCCCGGAAGTCAAGGAAGGGATGTGGGCACCGTTGCTGGTGAATCCATGAGCGCGATCATGAAAATCAACCTGCATGTCCGATGGTTGATGCTGGCCGTTTTGCTGGGCTTCACAGTCAAGTTGTCGGCGGCAGAGAAACCGAACATCATCTACATCTTGGCGGATGATCTGGGGTATGGCGACTTGGGCAGTTACGGGCAGAAACTCATTCGCACGCCGCGGCTGGACCAGATGGCGCGGGAGGGGATGCGTTTCACGCAGCACTACGCGGGAGCACCATCGTGTGCGCCATCGCGGTGCGTGCTGATGACCGGCAAACATACCGGGCAGGCGCGCATCCGCGCGAACTCGAAGCTCGCCCTGCATGCCGAAGACATCACGGTGGCGGAGACGTTGAAGGCGGCGGGCTATGCGACGGGCGGCGTGGGCAAATGGGGTTTGGGTGATCACGACACCACGGGCGCGCCGTGGAAGCAGGGTTTTGATTTTTTCTACGGATACCTGGATCAGACGGAGGCGCATAATTATTACCCGGCGCGGCTCTGGCGGAACGATCAGGAACAGAAGCTGCCCGGGAATCAGAACGGTCAACGCAAGACCTACTCGCATGATCTCCTGGCGGATGCGGCGCTGGATTTCATCCGGCAACACAAGGACAAGCCGTTCTTCCTGTATGGGGCGTTCACCATTCCGCATGCGGAAGTGGCGGTGCCGGAGGATGCGCTGGCGGAGTATCGCGGCAAGTGGCCGGAGCTGAAAAAGTTCGACGGCAGCAAGACTTACTCCCCGCAGGACCAGCCACGGGCAGTGCGGGCGGCGATGATCACGCGGTTGGACCGGGACGTGGGTCGCATCATGGACCTGCTGGAAGAGCTGAAGCTCACGGAGAAAACGCTCATCCTTTTCACCAGCGACAACGGACCTACCGGGGCAGGCGGGCAAGACCCGGAATTCTTCGACAGCAACGGGCCGTTGCGCGACCTGAAGTTCACGTTGTATGAAGGTGGCATCCGTGTTCCGTTCATCGCGCGCTGGCCGGGCAAGGTGGCGCGGGGCAGCACCTCGGCGCAGGTGAGTGATTTTGCGAACATGCTGCCGACCTTTGCGGAACTGGCCGGTGCTGCCGTGTCCAAGGGCTTGGATGGTGTATCCATCGTACCGACGTTGCTGGGCAAGCCGGGTCAGGTGCAAAGGCCGTACCACTATTGGGAGGCGGCTCCGCAGCAGGCGGTGCGACAGGGGGATTGGAAACTTTACCGGCCCAGCCAGGACAAACCGGTGCAGCTCTATCATCTGGGCAAGGATCTCGGGGAAACAAAGAATGTGGCCGCGGAGAATCCTGAAGTGGTGGAGAAGTTGACGCAGTTGCTGACCTCGGCGCGGGTGGAGTCAGAGGACTTTCCGCTGGCGAAGGCGGGGAAGAAAAAGAAATGAGATCGTGATTAATTTGCGCCAGATACATGGATTGTGGTTGGGGTTATGGATGGCCTTGGCCGTTCTGGCTGACGCGCGGGCGGTGCAGCCGAACATCATCATCATTTTGGCGGATGATCTGGGGTGGGCGGACTTGGGCTGTTACGGGAACACGTTCAATGAGACGCCGAACATCGACAAGCTGGCGAAGCAGGGGATGCGCTTCACGCAGTTCTATGCGGGGCCGGTGTGTTCGCCCACGCGGGCGAACCTGATGTCGGGTCAGGATCAGGCGCGGTTTGGCATCACGCAACATATCCCGGGACATCGGCGGCCGTATGCGAAGCTGATCGATCCGGTGGTGCCGCTGCAATTGCCGCTGGCGGTGGAGACGTTTGCGGAACGCTTGCGCAGTGCGGGGTATCAGACTGGTTACATGGGCAAGTGGCATCTGGGCGGCGCGGGGTTCAGTCCGGCAGAGCAGGGCTGGAGCACGGTGCGGGAAACCCAAGGGCATACGGTGACGGCGAAGATCGACGCGCAAGCGGTGGGTAAAAGGACGGTGGAGTTTCTTACGGACAAGGCGGTGGAGTTTGTGGAGCAGCACAAGGCGAAGCCGTTCCTGCTGCAAGTCTCGCATCACGCGGTGCATATCCCGCTGACCACGACGCCGGAGTTGCTCGCGAAATATCAGGCGAAGAAAGCAATGGCGGGCTATCCCAGCCGGCCGGAGTATGCGGGATTGCTGGAGGAACTGGACCAGAGCGTGGGGCGCATCATGGAAGCGGTGGACAAGGCAGGCATCGCCGGGAACACGTTGATCCTGTTCCTTTCGGACAATGGCGGGCTGGAGCATGAGCAGAGCGGGCGCATCGTGACTTCCAATAAGCCACTGCGCGGAGAGAAGGGCACGTTGTATGAGGGCGGCATCCGCGTTCCGGCCATTGCGCGGTGGACGGGTACCGTGCCAGCGGGGACGCAGTGTGAGACGCTGGGCATCACCATGGATGTGTATCCGACTTTACTGGAGCTGTCCAAGGCATCAGCGGCGGAGAAACAGCCGCAAGACGGGGTGAGCCTGGCGGGTTTGCTGAAAGATCCGCAAGCGAAGCTGAAGCGTGAAGCGCTTTATTGGCACTTGCCGCATTATCATCACAGCACACCGGCGAGTGCGATACGGCAGGGTGATTGGAAGCTAATCGAGTTTTATGAGACGGGTGAGGTGGAACTCTACAATTTGAAGAATGATTTGGGGGAGAAACAGAATTTGGTGGCGAAGGAGACGGAGCGGGCGAAAGAAATGAAGATGGCACTGGCGGAGTGGCGTCTAAAGGTGAATGCACAAATGCCGGTCCCGAATCCCAACTATGACCCGAAGCGGGCGGATGAGCTCGCCAAAGGCAAAGGGAAAAAGGGGCAGGAGTAGAACTGCGTGTGAAAGAGTATGATGATGAGCAAACGATTATTCTGGATGGTTCTGGTGGCGGTGGCCTGCGGGACGACCTTGATCTCAAAAGCTCATAGCGCCGAGCTATGGGTGGGGGCCGCGACCGTGGACATCACTCCGGCCGAACCGGTGGCACTGGACGGGCAGCGGAATGCGCGGGTCTCGAAGAAACCGGAGACGCCCATCTCGGCGACGGTGCTGGTGCTGGAATCACGGGAGAACGCCCAGAAAGTGGAGGAGGCCATCATTGTGTCGTGCGATCTGGTGGCCATCCGCGACGGAATTCTGGAGAAGGTGCGCGGGCAGTTGAAGACGCGGAAGGCAGAGTTCGACTTGGGCAAGGTCTTTCTTAGCGCCACACATACGCACACGGCCCCAGTGACCCAGGATGGGAAATATGATCTGCCGAAGACAGGCATCCAGCAGCCGGGAGCTTATGCGGACTGGCTGGCCGTGAGGCTGGCGGATGGAATCATGACAGCGTGGCAAGGGCGGCAGCAGGGCAAGGTGGCGTGGGGGCAGGCGCAGGCGGTCATCGCGCAGAACCGGCGCGCGGTCTATGCGGACGGTACGGCGGTGATGTATGGCAAGACGGCGGACGCGAAATTCCGGGGAATCGAGGGATATGAGGATCACAATGTGGATGTCTTGTTCTTCTGGGACGCGAAGGATAAGCTCATCGCCACGGCGATCAATGTTCCCTGTCCGGCTCAGGAAGTGGGCGGGCGCACCAGCATCAATGCGGATTTCTGGCACCCGGTGCGGGAGAAGTTGCGCGAGCGGCACGGCAAGGATCTGCACGTGGTGGCGTGGAACGGTGCCGGGGGAGATGTGACGTCGCGCCTGATGTATGGCTCGGCGGCGGATGACCGGATGCGCAAGCTGCGCGGAAATATCTCGCGGCTGGATGAGCTGGGCCGACGCATCGTGAATGCGTGGGAAGAGGCTTATGACGGGGCGAAGAAGGACATTCGTCAGAATGTGCCACTCCGCCATACGGTGAAGACGGTGGACCTGCCTTGGCGCAAGGTGACCCAGGCCGAGGTGGACCTGGCGAAGCGTGAGGCGGAGAAGTTTTCCAAAGACCCGGCGCAACTCTGGAACTATCGCTGGAACCAGGGCGTGGTGGCGCGGCATGAGGCACAAGCGGAGCAGAAGGAGGGGATGTTCCAGATGGAGTTGCATGCGTTGCGCTTGGGAGATGTGGCCATCGCCTCCAATCCGTTCGAGCTGTTCACAGACTACGGGGTGCAGATGAAGGCACGGAGCCCGGGCATCCAGACGTTTGTCATCCAGCTTGCCGGGTCGGGTGGCTATCTGCCGACGACGAGGGCGGTGCTGGGCGGAGGTTACAGCGCGGTGATCCAGAGCAGCCGTGTGGGGCCGGAGGGCGGGCAGATGCTGGTGGAGCAGACGCTGGCGGCGTGGAAAGAACTGTGGAAGAAGTAGGGGGCGATGAGCGAGAACATCGACAGGCTTTTGACGGTTAAGAACGTGTGCAAGCGCTTTCCGGGGGTGCGGGCATTGCACAATGTGAACCTGTCGCTGGCGAAGGGCGAGGTGTTGGCGGTGCTGGGTGAGAACGGGGCGGGGAAGAGTACGTTGATGAAAATTCTCGCAGGGGTGCAGCGACCGGACACAGGGGAGATATTGCTGGATGGAGCAGCGGTGGAGGTCAAGTCGGTGCAGGCGGCGTTGAAGCTGGGGATCGCACTCATCCATCAGGAACTGAATCTGGCGGATAACCTGGATGTGGCGGCGAATATTTTTCTGGGCCGCGAGCCGAGCAGACTGGGGATGATCGACAAGGCGCGGCAGTGCGCGGAGGCGAAACAATTTCTGGCGATGGTGGGATTGGATATCGCGCCAACGACGCTGGTGCGGGATTTGACCATCGGGCATCAGCAGATGGTGGAGATCGCGAAGGCACTTTCGGTGAATGCGCGGGTGCTCATTATGGATGAACCGACGTCCAGCCTCACGCACAAGGAAACGGAACAGCTTTTCAAGGTCATCAAGGACCTCAGTGCGCGGGGGGTGAGTATCGTCTATATCTCGCATCGGTTGAGTGAGGTGAGGGCGGTGGCGCATCGTGTGGTGGTGTTGCGCGATGGCGAGAATGCGGGAGAACTCGCGACAGACAGTATCACGCATGAGGCGATGGTGAAGCTGATGGTGGGGCGGGAGTTGTCGCAGTTTTACCCACATGCGCCGCACACGCCGGGCGAGGTGGTGTTGTCGGTGAGGGGCTTGCGGACACCGGTGCATCCGACGAAAGAGATCGAGCTGACCTTGCGCGCGGGTGAGATTGTGGGCATGGCGGGATTGGTAGGAGCGGGGCGGACGGAGTTGTTGCTGACGTTGTTCGGGGTGACACCAGCCCTGGGTGGGACGATTGAGGTGGCAGGGAAGGAGACGAGGATCGGTTCGCCGATTGAGGCGATTGCCGCAGGTTTGGCGTTGGTGCCGGAAGATCGGAAACAGCAGGGTGTCATACTGGAGATGGCGGTGAAAGAGAATCTGAGTTTGGCTAGTTTGTTGCGTGATCAGAAGAGCGGATTTTTGAATCGAGCGAAGGAAAATGAGATCAGCCGCGAGATGATCGAGCAGATGCGGGTGAAGACGCCGAACGAGGGGCAACTCGTGCAGTTTCTTTCCGGCGGCAACCAGCAGAAAGTGGTGCTGGGCAAGTGGCTGGCGATGAACCCGAAGGTGTTGCTGCTGGACGAGCCGACGCGAGGAATCGATGTGGGCGCGAAGTCGGAGATCTATGGGTTGATGGAGGAACTTGCAGGGAAGGGCATGGCGATTTTGTTCGTGTCGAGCGACATGGAGGAGGTGCTGGGGATGTCAGACCGCACGTTGGTGATGCACGAGGGACAGATCACGGGGGAACTAAAGCGGGAGGAGTTGAGCGAGGAGGCGGTGATGCAGTTGGCGACGGGTGGGGAGGCAGTCGCTTTGGCGGGGCACTAATTGGCCAGCAATTCCGTCATCTGGTTCAGCAACTGCAGGCTCTGCTGGTCTTTGAACTTCTTTTTCTGCTGCACCAATTTCACGCGGTATTCGATTTTGAATTCTTTGGGCAGGATGGGTTTGAACCTGGGCAAGGTCTCGGAAATGACCAACAGCAAATCGCTACGATTTCTTTTTGAGTAGTAGTCTTCATTCAGTGTCATCTCGGCGCCGACCAGCATGCCCACGATGCCCACCTGAAGTTTTTTGAGGGCGTCGATACGGCTTTCGTATTTTTCGTCTTTGGGGATTGTGGCCAGATACTCATCCGTCAGACCGATGCCGCTGGCGGCGGTTTGCAGCATGAATCCGTAGAAGGCGGTGAGTTCATCCGGCACGGAGACCTTTCCTTGGTTGGCGATCGTCACATAATGACCCAGCAGGGCGCTCATGCTGGACTGCATGAGCATGAAGCCCTCCATACGTGAAGTGACGGACAGGTCTTTGTTCTGGATGAAGGCAAGGTTCTCCACGGAAACGATTCGCTTGAGCACAGCCTTGCCCCGGGAATCCTTAAAAGTGGGCAAGGGAATTTTCGCGGTGATGATCGCCTGGACAGCCCTTTCATAGTCGCTGCCGATCCAGGTTTGATCCAGGCTGGCGACACCGGCGTTCAGGTAGGGGACACGCCAAGCTTCGGCCCGGAGCGAAGGGCCGTAAAACGTAACGACAGCCAGCAGAACAGCAAGGGCCAGCGCTCTTGAAAAACCTCTAATCATGCGGTGCTTAAAATATGGCCGTATCACTCAAAAGTCGAAGCTATTGAGTGAAACACCGCAGATGTTGGGATGATGCGCCGTTATTTGGCAGGCCACCAAGCGTCGATCTTCTTGGTCAGAGCAGTGACGCGCGAGGATTCTTTGGTGGCGAGGTTATTCTCTTCGAAAGGGTCTTTCTTCAGGTCATAGAGTTCGATGGGAGCATCGGGCTCATTTTGTTTCGCGGGGAGGATGAGTTTCCAGTGGTCCTCGATGGTCCAGCGCCAGCGCAGGCTGGTGGCGGGGACTTGGAGATCGACAGCGTTGTGGGTGAAGCATTCGCCATAGATGGTTTTACGGGCCTGGACCGCCTTGCTATCGAGCAGGTCGATGCCTTGCATGTCTTTGGTAGTGGGCAGACCGACGGCATTGAGGAGGGTGGGCATGATGTCGATGGACATGGCTAGTCCGTCGTTCATCTGCGGTTTCACCTTGCCGGGCCAACGGATCATGATGGGGGTGCGCACGCCGCCATCGTATTGGGACTGCTTGGATTTGGGCGCATAGCGCGGGGCTTCGGGATTTTGGATCCAGCCGTTATCGGCGAGATAGACGAAGATGGTGTTTTCGCGCAGACCCTGTTGGTCGATGTGGTTCATCAGTTCGCCGCAGGTCTCGTCGAACCATTCCACCATGGCCCAGTATTTGGCGACGTGGAGAGAGTTCGTCTTGTCCTGATACTTCTTCAACAGGCGTTCGGGCGGGGTGTGGGGATCGTGCGGCAGCAGGGGAGCGTACCAGACGAAGAAGGGTTTCTGCTCCTTCTTCGCGGTGGCGATGAAGTCGTAGATGGGCTGCATGGATTTGCGACCGATCTCGAGGCCGACGTCGCCATGGCGGCCACCTTGAGTCATGCCGTGGGTGAAGCCGCCGCGGCTGTAATGCTTCTGCCACCATTTGCCGGTCTGAAGGCTCAGGTAACCTTTTTGCTGCAAGTTACGGGGCAAGGTCGGGGCGTCCTCGATGAACTTGGACATGATCTCGCGGCCTTGGTCGAAGAGTGGAGATTTCTGGAAATCGCGGTTCGTCATGCCTTTCGGGATGGCGGGGTCGTTGCTGGTGACCTTGTGCTGGTGCGGATAGAGACCGGTGATCATGGAGGCGAGGCTGGGGCAGCAGAGGCTGCCGGGGACGTAGCCGCGCTTGAAGGTGAGGCTCTCGGCGGCGAGTTTGTCGAGGTTGGGCGTCTTGATGTGCGGGTGGCCCATGAAGCCGTAGTCGTTCCAGGCGTGGTCGTCGGAGACGATCATGACGATGTTCGGGGGCGTGGAGGCGGCGCGGGTGGTGAGACTGATCAGTAGGAGGACAGAAATGACTAGGAGGTTTTTCAGGCGCATAGGGTCAAATCGTTTCTTTTACAGTGTTTTAATTTTGGGCTCGCTTTGATGTGGCTCACCCCTTACCCCGGCTCTCTCCACATTATAGGAGAGGGAGACCATCTATCTACAGCCGCTGCGGTGAACAATCGATAGGCAGCGGCAGCTGCAACGTTTTTCGTATGCATTTTTGACGTGGTGAACTGGGGGGAAGGTTACCAAGTATCAGGGGAGGCTGGCAAAGACCTTTTGCGGGACATAGGCAGGTTGGGCGCCATCTTGGCTGGCGACATAGGCCCCAAGGGTACAGGCGCGGGTGAGGAGGTTTTGTGGCTCGTGGCGTTTGGCGGAGGATAGAAGGCCAGAGACGAGGGCAGCGGTGAAGGCGTCGCCGGCACCAATGGTGTCTTTTACCGCTATTGGTGGAGTGGTGGCGCTGATGATCTGGCCGTCTTTCAGCCAGAGGGCTCCGTGACTGCCACGGGTGACGCAGATGCTGCGGCAGCCGGTTTGGCTCTGGAGGATAGCAATCTGTTCACGGACCAAGGGTTCGTTGGCATCGGCGTCCGGGACGAGTACGTGGATGGTGAGGCGTAGGAGTTCGTTGGCGTTGAGTTTAAGGACGTCGGTTTGCTGGGCGAGTTCGAGGACTAGTGGGATATCTATGTAGGGCTGGCGGAGGTTGACGTCGAAGACGCACAGGCCGTGCTTCTGCGCGAGGAGTTTTTTCAGGACCACGCGATTTTCTTCATGGCGGAGGGCGAGGGAGCCGAAGACGAAGGCAGCGCTTTGAGCGGCGGCGGTTTGGACGGCCTCGTTATCGGGCAATTTGTCCCAAGCAGCGGGGTCCGCGAATTCGTAGGTGGCATTGCCACGGACATCGAGAACGGCATCGACGGTGCCGGTGGGGAGCTCTTCATCGACATGGATGAGCTGGTCGGAAAGGCCACGGGCACGGATGCGTTTCAAGGTTTGTTCACCGAGCCAGTCGTTGCCGAGGGCGGAGAGCATGAGCGGTTCGTGACCGAGTTGCTTGAGATGGTAGGCGACGTTGAAGGGTGCGCCGCCGAGGAACAGGCCGTGTGGGAGGCAGTCCCAGAGGATTTCGCCGAAGCAGAGGATGGTGCTCATCGTGACGGGGCAAGTTTTAACCACAGTTGGACGCGGGTGAACATAGTTTTTTCGCTGGGAAGCCAGGATGAGATGCTGTCTGGGCGAGATGTAAATTTTCTGCAAAAAAGATGGACGTAGAGAAATATATGAAAAATTCTTAGCCCCGAACAAAGTGAGGTAAAAAGTATGGCACTAATCAAATGTCCTGATTGTAAAACTGAAGTCTCGGAGCTTGCCCAGAGCTGTCCCAAGTGTGGTTATCCGTTCGCAAAAATCTCTTCGGACGAAGCTTTGAATGCTGAATTGCGAGACGCTTATGCGAGCAAGAAGCTGATAGGAGCCACCATGCTGTTCATGGAGCGGAACCCGGGCATGGACATGGGAAGGGCCAAGCAGGAGGTTGAGAGACGGCTCGGATTGCAGCATACTCCGCCAGCGAAACAAAGCCCGGGTCTGCTGGCCATCGGCTTCGTGCTGGTGGTTCTGTTCATTATCTTTTTGCTGATGGGCAAGCTTTAGAAAACGGCCGGTGAGCATGGATTTGCCCGGGCGGAATCAGCACCGGCGGGCTGCTATCGGGCTTTGTCCACGCTGGGGCAGAGGGTGCGGAGTTCGCAGTTGGGGCAGTCTGGGTTCCTCGCGTAGCAGCGACGGCGGCCGTGGAAGATGAGCTGGTGGCTGAAGGTACACCAATCCGGTTGCGGCACGAGCTTCATGAGGTCCTGCTCGATGTGCTTGGGATCAGTCTCGCGCGTGAGGCCAAGGCGATGGGAGAGGCGGCCTACGTGGGTGTCCACGACGACACCGACGTTGATATTGAAAGCGTTGCCGAGGACGACGTTGGCGGTCTTGCGCCCGACGCCGTCCAAGGCGACGAGTTCTTCCATGGTTCCGGGCACTTTGCCTCCGTGACGTTCGATCAGCTTACGGCAAGTGGATTGGATGTTCTTTGCCTTCGCGCGGTACAGGCCGATGCGGCGGATATCGTCGGCGAATTCAGCAGGGTCGGCGTTGGCATAGTCGACGGCGGTTTTGTACTTCTGGAAAAGCTTCCCGGTGACGATGTTCACCTGTTTATCGGTGCATTGCGCGGAGAGGATGGTGGCGATGAGAAGCTCGAGCGGGTTGGAGTTGTTCAGTTCACAATAGGCGTTGGGATAGATCTGGTGCAGCGCGGCTATGAGTTGCTGGGCGCGGGCGTATCGGGCGGCGAAAGACTCGCGTGGCATGGCGGGAAAATGGCGGGAAAACGGGTTGGGGCCAAGGAAGAAAAACAGAAGGCGCGGAGAACGGAAGGCCAGGAGTTCATTTTTCTTCCATGAACCGGGCTGAGAGACCGAGAGCCTCGACGGCGGCGAGCAGTTGTTCCGGGTTCCAGGCCGGTAAGGGAGATTAGCTGGTGGCTTGAGGTTGGGGTTGGAAACGGATCAGGAGAAGGCCTTTGGTCCGGTTGCGGCATTCGACGGTGATGAAGTCTTTCTGATGGGCAAAGCGAGTATCGATTTTGGCAGCATCAGGAGCTTATGCGTGTAGCTTGAGGCCGGCGGCAAACTGGCCTAACCGGTCCGGCTGTCAAATGTCCCTCATCGGACGATGGGCCCGGGGGGATTTGGTTCAAAGCATCTGAACCGTACTCAATCCCGGCTGGTGGGGAAGGTGAATTCCACCACCTTTCCGTCGCGGATGGATTGCTCCTCGGCCTCGCACAAGAGCAGATCGTTCAGGGCGTCCATGCCGGTGACGACGGTGGGCTGGGTGCCGGCGCGGATGCAGTCGCGGAAATGGGTGATTTCTCCGATGTAGCCATCGGGGCCATCGGTGGAAAGGATTTCAGGCGGCTGGCCATTGACGAAGAGCTTGAGGGCTTCCTTGCTACGGGCGAGGTCGAAGTCGGCGGTGGCGCGCTCGAAGTTCACGGTGTAGGCCTTGTTAAAGCCGAAGCCGTCGGCGAAGGCCCAAGAGCCTTCGGCGTGGACCATCACGCCGCTGTCGTAGGCGTATTGGGCGAGGACGTGATCCACGGCTCCGCTGAGGCTGGAATAGCCGGTGGCATATACGCTCTTCGGCGCACCGAAGCACCATTGCACGAAATCGACATCGTGAATGTGGAGGTCGAGCAGGGCACCGCCCGATTTCGCGCCTTCGAGGAAGTTGTGCTGGCCCCAGCCGGGAGGTTGCGCGACGCGGCGGAAGCGCGCGCCGAGGACTTTGCCATAGATGCCGCTGTCGATGGTCTGCTTGAGCCACCACCAGCCGGGCCACCAACGGGCGCACATGGCAGGGAGGAAAACACGGTCGGTCACGCTGGCGACGGCGAGGATCTCGCGGGCTTGCGCGGAGGTGCGGGCGAGGGGTTTCTCACAGAGGACGTGCTTGCCCGCTTTCAGCGCGGCGATGGCCTGGTCCTTGTGGGCGAGAGTGGGGGTGCAGATGTCGATGGCGTGGATGTCCGGGTTCGCGAGCATCTCCGCGAAGTCGCGGTAGCCGCGCACTTGGGTCATGTCGAGCTTGAGCGGTTCTTGCGTGCCGATGTTTCCGGCGACATCGGAGAAGTCACCGTCGAGGCGGCGTCCGCTGGGACTGCAGAGGGCGGTGACGCGAATGCCTTCCACCTGGTGGTAGGCCTTGATGTGGGTGGCCGCCATGAAGCCGAGCCCGACTATGCCGACGTTGATCATCGTGAAAGTTTAAAGTTCAAAGTTCGAAGCTCAAAGTTTTATCCGCGGAGTTGTTTGCCTTTGAGTTTTTCGACGAAGGTGACGAAGCCTTCGGCTTGCTGGACGAAGCGGGCGCGGAGTTCGGCGTCTTTGAGTTTACCGCTGGCGTCGAGCTGGGTGTGTACTCCGGGGACGAAGACGCGGTTCGGGTAGATGAAGGCGTTCCGGTAGCCGAAGATCTGCTGGAGCTGTTCCACGGGGCGGAGGGCGCCATACATGCCCATGGCGACACCGGCGAAGCAGACGGGGCGTTGCTCAAAGGCTTCGGGGAACTTCAGCATGTCGATGAAGTATTTCAACACGCCGGGCATGCTGCCGTTGTATTCCGGGGTGACGACGACGAGGCCATCGGCATTGAGCACGGCATCGCTGAAGGGCTGGAAGGCGGCGGGCTTGGTGCCGTAGGCGGCAGGAGTGAAGAGTTCGGCCGGGAGCTGGAGAAGATCGAGGGTCTGAGTCGGGACCTTGAGGTCGCGGTAGATGCCTGCGATCTCGGCGGTGACTTTGCGGGTGTTGCTGTCGGCGCGGTTGGTTCCGGAGATGAGCGTGATCATGGGTTTAGCAGTTGAAGGAAAATGATTGGGCAGCCATGCTTTGTTCCGTTCCGCCCATAGTTTATCTGAAAGAGGTTTTTGTCCAGTGGAGCCCATGGAGAATAATTCACCGGAAACTGCGAGCACAGCACCATCGAGCGGCAAGGCGTGCGGGTGGTGGTGGCGTTCCTGGCGCTGGCTGGTGAGGCTGGGGTATCTGGCGGTGATGGCGGGATTGTTCGGGATGTTCTTGAAGTGTCCGCCGCCTTTGACCTCAACGGTGCTGATCGTGGATGCCCAGGGGAAGCCGGTGGCAGGAGCGGAGCTGATGTTTCTGGGGTTGAGAGATAAAACTAAGCGCGTCTATTGGGGATGGGATGTCGTGGCGCATGGGGATAGGGGGCCGTATAAGGCAGCGGTGAACGGGTTGGTGGAGTTCCCGTACCCAATCCATGTGATCGACACGGCAGAGACGGGTGACGTAAGCGTGGAGATCCGGAAGGACGGATTTGTCCCGTTGCGAACGTGGATTCCGGCGGACCAAGGTCCACCCATCAGCGCGGGGGCACGGGCGCAGGTGCAGCATGGCATCCGCCTGCTGGTGAGCCAGTTCAAGGGCGGCCAGCCGGCCAGCAAGCTCACGTTACAACCGGCAGCGACGCTGGAGTTCACCGCCACGCTGGATGGGCGGAGGGTGGAACCGGAGCGCTTGATCCCGATGCTGCAGGGGATTGAGGCACTTGACCGCCTGAAGTCATGGACGGTGACAGGCGAGGGGGTGTTGCACAATGCGCAGATCGCCAGCACGGGAGAGCTTAAACTCATGGCGGCTTATGTGCCAGTGACGGGCCCAATCTCTTATGGTGGGCCGATAACGTTTAACCCCGTCCCGGGAAGTACGAACCGTTTCGAGGTGGAACTACGTCCGGGGGTACGGCTGACGGGGCGCCTTTCCGTGGTGGTTCCGCGGCCGGTGAAGAATGGCCGGGTGCATGTCTGGAGCGGTACGACAGAGATAATGTGGCAGACGTGGACCACGGTGGATGAGACCGGAAACTTCGTGTTTGAATCCCTGCCATTCGCCGGTGTGCAACTGGCAGGGACCTGTGAGGGTTTTGTATCGGCTAATGAGGCGACGGATCTAATCAAGCGGGCGATGCCCGGAGCTTACTGGCCGCAGAAGGGATACGCAGACCCGAAGGGAGGGCCGTTTGTCTTGAGTATGGTTCCTGAGTCCCGGTGTGAGGTTCGGGTCATGGATACTGTCGGCCAGCCGCTCCGGGGAGCACTGGTGAGTCTTGAACCGCTACTTTCTTTCACTTTCAATGTGCATTCATTTCCGGGAGAAAGGCTCAGAGCGGAGGACATCCTCTATGAAGGAAGGATCAGGCAATACTTGCGGCAGATGCCGTATAATAACGCCGCGATCACCGGGGCGGATGGCACGGCGACCGTGGACCGGTTGATCGCCATGCACCTGAGATACTATGTGACACATGAGGACTACGCGATGCCGGTGAGTCCGATCAATACGAACAAGGTACGGTTTGGCCTGGTACTGCTGAAAGCCGGTGAGACGGTGCGGCAGAGCGTGTCCATGGAGAAGAAAACGCCGGGGTGGATGATGCCTTAGAAGGGGAAGCATGGGGGAAGTAACACAAGATTTGCCGGGTGGTCCGGAAACGCAGCCGGTTGACGGTGCGAGCCGGTTGTGGCGTACGCGCATATTTAACCGGCTGGTACGTGCGGGATATCTGCTGGTGATGGCAGGGCTGGCGGTGCTGATCTTGAGGCAGCCACGACCGCAGACGGCGATGATACGACTAGTGGATGACCAAGGGAAGCCGGTGGCGGGCGCGGTGGTGACGATGGCAGGCTTGATCGCCAAGTCGCCGCAGAATTGGTGGTGGTGGAATGAGGAGAAATTCGGCCCCAGGGGCCCCTATACAAGCGGGGCAGACGGGTTGCTCGAGTTCAGCTATCCTAGGTTCCATAACGGACGTCGGGAGACGGGAGCGGTCGATCTTATGATCGCGCACGAGAAATTTCATCCTGATTACAAGAAGGTGATCGTGGATGCGAGTCCAGAAGGCAGTCATAGTTTCCCGGGCTCACTGCTGAACCTCATCACGGGGCAGAAGTTCAAGAGCAGCGGGCAGAGAAGCATCCGCGATGTCACTTTGGACCGGAGCGCCGTGGTGGAATTGAAAGCAGCGTGGAATGGTCAGCCCGTCCCCCCGGAAGAGTTGCTGCCGGTGGTGAATAATTACCGCAGCTATCGCATGCCGGCACCGAAGTGGGAGCCGGGTGAGGGCGGGGTGTTGCGATCCATCCAGATGGAGCCGAGACGACAGACGTTTTTTGTGGCCTGGCTGCCAGCACAGGGGCGGGCGGCCTTCAGCGAAGTGCTGACGAATATGGGAATGGGCGGGGTCACGAACCTTCATGAGGTGGGGCTGCAGCGGGGCGTGGAGGTGAGGGGCAGACTTTCTTCCACCGTGCCGCGGCCCGTGGTGAATGGGCGGGTGAATGCGGTTTGCGCACTGGGAGAGTCCTTGTCTTGGAAGGATTGGACGGAGGTGCAGGCGGATGGCTCGTTTGTTTTTTCATCCCTGCCGGTGGGACGGATCGAATTGGCTGGGATATGCGAGGGGTTTGTATCCAAGAGTGGCACGCGGAACCATTTGTTTCCGGGCGCTCTGGTACCTCAGGAATTTGTGCTGAAGGGGGAAAGGGCCGAGGTCGTCCTAGAGATGGAGCCAAGCCTAACCTGTGTGGTGACGGTGAACGGTCCGGAAGGAAAGCCTTTGCCAGGTGCCCATGTGATGTTCCTGCCGAACATCTATACGAGTGGAGGCAATATGATATTTCCCGGGCAATTGTTCCGTTCGGAAGAACTGCGGCAGGGCGAAAAGGAATTCAATTTGCGGGAGTGGCAACGGGCAGTGCGACGTTTTACTGGATGGTCGGACCAGGCTGGGCGGGTCGAAATCAGCAGTCTGCCGGCAGGGTCGCACTACCTCCAAGTGGTCCATGAGGAATTTGAAACGAAGATAGACCATTCGCAAGGGCACCCGACAAGGTTGTTGATCGTACTGATGAGCGGAGGCCTGACGAATTTTCAGCCGGTGCTGATGTTGAAGAATGGGACGGAGATATTGGAGGAGTAGGCGGGTTGAGTCCTGATTGCGTTCAATAGGTCATAAAACGGAAGGTGTCGGCCCCGGTTCTGGAGGAGGTTGGAATGGGTTTGCAAAAATTGCTGTGTGCGCATTGCCGGAAGGTAAGGGTTGGTTAGATGTTCTAATTTCAAGTTCCTTGACCGCAAGCGGTTCGCGATTGTTTATCCGGTGTGGTTTTTGCTTGTTCTCAATCATTGTAAGCGTAGGGTTACGCTTCGGTTTTGGTTTCTGGTTTGAGCAAGTTAAAATATGGTCGCAAACGGTATTGAAGGTCGGCACTTCGGTCGTGTTTCACAACGGTTTGTTGTGGATGCGGTCATCTTTATCGCGGCCTTTTTCGCGGCGTTTGCCTTGCGGTTCATGGAGGAATGGTTGTTGGCCTTGATGGATCATTGGGTGGGCATCCTCATCGGTGGTGGTTTTTACTCCTGCGTGGCTTACATTTTCGGTTTTTATTCTTTCCACGGCATTCCGCGGAATACGGCCAACCGTATCCTGGCGGTGAGCGGAGCGGTGGGCCTTTCGGCATTATTGATGCTGGGGTTCTTTTATCTGTTCCAAGTGGCCGGGTTTGGCCGTGGTGCAATGGCTTTGGGGGCGGTTTTTGCGATGATCGGACTGGTGGGCAACTACACTGTGCTGCGGCATCGAGAGGAAAGTTTCCGGGAGCGGATGCTGGTGATCCTGACCTGTGCGGATGATGAGCATGAGTTGATGCTGAATCGGCGACTTTGGGAGCCGGGACTGGAATTGGTGGGAGTTGTGGCTGCGGAGAATTATCATCCGGGTGAGGGGCTGAAGGTGTTGGGAAAAATTGGTGATTTGCCGAAGATCGCGCGCCGGGAACAGGTGGCGCGGGTGGTGTGCGCGGAGAGTTGCATCACTTCGGTCGAAAATTTCCGGCTGTTCTCGGAGTTGCGCTATTCCGGGGTACTGGTGATGCCGTTGATCAGCCTGTGCGAGGAGTTCTACCAGTTCATTCCCTTGGGGCTGGTGACGCCCGCCTGGTTGCTGGCGGCCAGCGGTTCGCCGCGGCTGACTTACATCCGCAAGATGAAGCGGGCCTTTGATATCATCTTTTCCCTGCTGGTGCTGCTGGCGCTTTCCATTCCCTTTGTCATCGGTGTGCTGCTGGTGCGGCTGACGAGCAAGGGGCCGGTGTTTTACCGCCAAGTCAGATCGGGCCGGTTTGGCAACAAGTTTGAGATGCTGAAATTGCGCTCGATGCGGGTGGATGCCGAAGCAACGGGGGTGCAATGGGCGAAGGACAAAGATCCGCGGGTGACGCCGGTGGGTGAGTTCCTGCGCAAATACCGGATCGATGAGATCCCGCAATTGCTGAACGTGTTGAAGGGCGAGATGTCACTGGTGGGACCGCGGCCGGAACGGCCGGAGTTTGTCTCCAAGCTGGCGGAACGCATCCCGTATTTCCAGGAACGGCTGATGATCCAGCCGGGTATCACGGGCTGGGCGCAAGTGAAGTATCCTTACGGAGCGAGCATCGAGGATACGCGCAAGAAGCTGGAATATGATCTGTACTACATGAAGCACATGAGCCTGCTGCTGGATCTCTTCATCCTGCTGGACACGGTGCGCACGATGTTGAGCGGCGGGTTGGGGCAGAAGGCGCGTGATAAAGCGCCACACTATCATACCCGCCGGACACATGCGGCGGCCGAGGCCGAAACGGCCAGCGCGCGGAGCTGAACAGATACAAGGGATTCCGTTGCTGCAGGGAAAATGCCTTAGGCGCAGGGGCGCCAGACAGTTGCTTTCGTCGTGGTCTTCAATCCCCCTGAGGTGAGATCCACCACTTTGATATCATCTGTCAGCGTGGGGAGCAGTTGACGGGCGTCATCATTGCCATTGCCGATCACTATGACTTTGGCCCCCTGAGTCAATTCAGCCACGGAGCTGACGATGAGATGGCTCAAATGAGGCAGATGGATCTCCACAAAACGTTTGTTCGCACCGATGAGGCGCTCGGGGGATACATTGCGGTCATAGAGGCGGACTTGTTTGCCCGCTTTGACGAGTTCTTCAATGAGTTTCACCACGGGAGACTCGCGCAAGTCATCCGTGCCCGCTTTGAAAGCGAAGCCAAGCACGGCGATGGGTTCCAGCTTCTGCTCCAGCAAATAGCAGAACGCGCTGTTGAAGTGGGCGTCATTGCTTTTGGCGATGCCTTCCATGAGGGGAAGTTCAACGCCATAAGCCCGGCCTGCCGCAGTGAGGGCGCGCAAGTCTTTGGGCAGGCAGGAGCCGCCGTAGCAGAAGCCGGGCTTCAGATACACGGGGGAGAGATTCAGCTTGGTATCCAGGGAGAAGATGCGCATGACTTCGTCGGCATTGGAGCCGAGGGCCTTGCTGGCGCGACCGATCTCGTTGGCGAAAACGATCTTCAGGGCATGGAAGCAATTATCGGCGTACTTCACCATCTCGGCGGTGCGAAGATTGGTGTGGACCATGGGGCCCGGGATGCCGTCGTAGAGTTCGGCGACCTTGTGGAAGTCTTCCACGGATTCGGTGCCGATCACGGTTTTAGGCGGATTGTAGAAATCGTGAACGGCGGTGGATTCGCGCAGGAATTCGGGATTGATACCCACGCCGAAGCCGAGGCCGTGCTTTTTTCCGGAGGTCTTTTCCAAGGCAGGGATGACGGTGCCTTCGATTGAGCCAGGCAGCATCGTGGAGCGGATGACGACGAGGTGGCGTGAGGGTTTATCGCGCAGGACGTCGCCGATGTTCTCGCAAACGCGGCGGATGTAGGTGAGGTCGATGCTGCCATCGGGCTTGGAGGGCGTGCCCACGCAGATCATGGAGATCTCGCTGTCCAGCACGGCGGATTTGAAATCCGAGGTGGCACTGACGCGACCGGCGGCGACACCTTCGCCCAGCATCTTCTCGAGTTCCGGCTCGATGATGGGGGATTTGCCGGCGTTGATCTGGTCGACCTTAAAGGCGTCGGTATCGACACCGATGATGGTGTGCCCTTGCCGGGAGAAACACGCGGTGATCACCGCGCCCACATAGCCCAATCCAAAAACGCTTACTTTCACCGTGTTTTAAAGGTAGCTGCTGCCGTTTTCTGCTAGGCAACGGGCTTTAACAATCAAAGCCCTGCCGTGTTAACGGCGAGACTTTGGCGGGAACGCCAGCACGGAGCAAGCCTGCTTCCATGCCTTATTCGACGTACGGCGGCTTGTCACAGCGCGGTGCAATCGCCAATCTGGCGGGGTTGATGAGCGACAAGAAAACATGGCGAATCGTGTGGTTGAAGAGCGGGCCGCTGCATCCGGTGGATACCGGCGGGAAGATACGGACCTACCAGATGCTGAAGGAACTGAACCGGCGGCATCCGGTGCATTATGTGGCGCTGGACCCGACGGCGCGTGAACATATCGAGCAGGCATCAGAATATTCCTGCACACAGACGTGGATCGACTGGCAGGAGACGCCGAAAGGTTCGCCGAAGTTCATCGGGGAGTTGTTGGGGAATTTTCTGTTCAGCCGCAATCCGTATGTGATCGACAAGTATCGTTCGCAGGCTTGGGAGCAGATCATCGCGAAACTGGACGGTGAGGGGGCGATGGATGTGCTGGTGTGCGATTTTTTGACGCCGGCGCCGAGCGTGTTTCATGGAGATTTTCGACCCAAGACGCCGTGCCTGCTCTTCCAACATAATGTGGAGGCGCTCATCTGGGAGCGCATGGCGGCGAATGCGACGGGGTTGAAGAAATGGTATCTGAACGGGCAGTGGCAAAGGCTGCGGACGGTGGAGCGGGAGTTCTGTTCCAAATTCGATGCAGTCGTCGGCGTCTCGGACAATGACTGTGATCTGATGAAGAAGGATTACGGTTTGACCAATGTGCTGGGGAGCGTGCCGACGGGGGTGGATGTGGAGTTTTTCCAGCCGTCCACGCAACCGGCGAAGCCGGGCAAGATCGTGTTCTTGGGCTCGATGGACTGGCAGCCGAACATCGATTGTGTGTTGTATTTCAATGAGGCGATCTGGCCGCGTATCAAGGCTGCGGACCCGCAGGCGACGTTTGTGATCGTAGGACGCAAGCCGCCGGAGAAGGTGCTGGCGCTGGCGAAGGCGGACCCCTCGATCATCATCACGGGAACGGTGCCGGATGTGCGGCCGCATCTGAGCGATGCCTCGGTGATGGTGGTGCCGTTGCGTGCGGGTGGCGGGACACGCATCAAGATCTACGAGGCGCTGGCGATGGCGTTGCCGGTGGTGTCCACGCGGGTGGGGGCGGAGGGGTTGGATATCACGGACAAGGTGGATATCCGGTTGGAAGACGAACCGAATGCGTTTGCGGAGGCGGTGATCGAGTTGTTGAAATCACCGGCGGAACGGGCGCGGATTGGCGGTAATGCGCGGAAGCTGGTATGTGAGAAATTTAGCTGGGGGTCGGTGACGGATCAGTTTGAGACGTATCTGGCGCAGACGGTGGAGAGGGCGGGGAGAAGAAAGTGAGATAGGGTTTAACCGCAGATGGACGCAGATGGGGAAAGGATGGACAGGCGAGGCGTCTGCCCCACTACGGTTACTTGGCTTCGACGACGGCGAGGAGGCTTTGGCCGAAGGGGGGGGCGGGGAGCCAGCTTTCCATGGTGCTGGTGACGGGGAAGATGACGCGGTCGAACATGCGGACGGAAGCCACTTCGAACTGGCGTTTC
>CAZPUL010000033.1:0-54488 GCA_964589735.1 uncultured Verrucomicrobiota bacterium
ACCACTTCCACCGGCAACCCCGTATCCGCCGCTTCCGGCGTCACCCGCCTGATGTCCAAGGCCGTCCGCAACACCACCTCATTGGTATCCACCACCTGCGCCCTCACCTCGACCAGACACAGACCAAACATCAGCCACACCATCCCCAACCGGATGGCTGCCAAAATTCTCTGTGCCGAAAATCTCACGTGAACCACCCAAGACTTAGTAAAATAACCGGACAATGGCGAGGCAATCCGTCACCGCCAATCGTGCTCGTAATCGTTCTCACCACCCGATCCGTGCTCGCTCTCTTCTGCATTAGATATCTTCCTCCTTCCCAAATCTGTGCCATTCCGTGTTCCATCAGTGGCTTAAAAATCCCCCTTCCGTGTGTTCTGCGTATTCGGTGGTTTACCATCCCCACACTTCGTGACTGCGTAGTGAAACAGTGATTACAAAAATTCTTCGAGTAAAAGCCCAACTGCTCATTGACATACCCGCCCGCATGCCGTGAGGTCACGGCCCATGAACTGGATCCTCATCGGAGTCTTGATTTACATCGTGATCCAGATGGCCATCGGCCTCATGGTCTCGCGCAGGATTGACAGCGAGGAGGATTACCTGCTGGCCGGACGCAGCCTGGGACTCGGCCTCGCCACTTTCAGCATCTTCGCCACCTGGTTCGGCGCGGAGACTTGCATCAGCGCCGCTGGCAAGTTCTATGAAAAAGGCTTTTCCGGCGGGGCCAGCGACCCTTTCGGTTACGGTATCTGCATTCTGTTCCTTGGGCTTGTTTTTGCCGTGCCCTTGTGGAAACGCCAGCTCACCACGCTGATAGATCTTTTCCGCCAGCGCTACTCCATCGTCGTGGAGCGGGCTGCGGTGCTGCTCATCGCCCCCACCTCCATCATCTGGGCCGCCGCCCAGGTCCGCGCCTTCGGCGAAGTCATCCACAACGTCTCCAACGCAGGCATCAGCGTGGATATGGCCATCTTGGTCGCCACCGCCGTGGCCATCACTTACACCGTCACCGGCGGGCTCAAGGCGGATGTGCTGACCGACCTCTTCCAAGGCATCATCATCATCGTCAGCCTCGTCATCATCTTCATCGTCGTCCTGGCCCAGACCCCGGACCTGTCTGCCACCATCAACGCCATCGAGCCCAGCCGCCTTAATCCCTTTCACGGCAATGGTGGTTTTCTCGACCAGCTAGAACTCTGGATGATTCCCATCTGCGGTTCCGTCGTCGCCCAGGAATTGATCGGCCGCGTCCTGGCCACCCGCTCGCCCGAAGTCGCCCGCAAATCCGCTCTGCTGGGCGGCAGCATCTATATCCTCATCGGTCTGATCCCCGCTCTGCTCGGATTGCTGGCCTTCCAGACCATGCCGGGCATTGAAAACTCCGAGCACGTCCTGCCGGAACTGGCCCGCGCGCATCTGCCCACCCTGCTCTTCATCGTGTTCATGGGCGCGCTGGTCTCCGCCATCCTCTCCACCGTGGATTCCACCCTGCTCTCTGCCTCTGCACTGATCTCGCACAACCTCATCGTCCCCTTGCTCCCGAATGACCTCGAGGAAGACAGCAAGATCCTCTCCGCCCGCATCATGGTCGTAGTCAGCGGCCTGATCGCTGCCTGGCTGGCCGTAAGCTCCGATTCCGTCTGGGGACTCGTGGAACAGGCCTCCGCTCTGGGCAGCACCGGCGTCTTCGTTATCATGGTCATGGCCCTGTTCTCCAAGTTCGGCGGACCCGCCGCCGCTCTCACGGCCATGGTCACCGGTCTGGTGGTATACATCTTTTTTGATTGGGCCGAACTGGACCATCCCTTCCTGACCTCCATGGTCGCCGCCTTCGGTGGCTACTTCGTCGTCGGCATCATCGAGAAAAATCTTCGCCACCGCCGAGCTTCGGCCTAATTCAGCAGCAAGTTCACCTTGCTCTCCCCGCGATACGTCTCATCAAACGGTTTCGGCGTGATGATGAATAACCGTTCAGCAGTGACCTTCTCCGTCTTCAGCAGAAAACTCTGCACGCTCTGCGAACGTTGCTGCATCAGGTCGCGCAACTCGTCGTCCTCCACCTTCACCCGCGCCAGCAGCTTGGCCTCCATCTCCGCGATCGTGATCACGGGCACTGCGGGAGCAATGGCCACCAACGTTGGCTGAACCGCTCCCGGTGAAATCAGCTCCGTTGTCTTCGGCGCTTCCACCGCAACCACCGGCGCTGTGACCTCTTTCGTAGCCGCTTTTTTCGCCGCCGCTTCTTTCTTCCTGCGCTCGGCAAAAGCCATCTGCGCGGCCCCGCCCTGCAGTTGCTCCGTCACCCGCTTCTTGGCTTTCGCTTCTGGCTTCTTCACCGCTTCGGCCGGTTTTGCGACTGGCGCATTCGTGACCGCAGCCGCAACCACCGTAGCATTCGTTGCTGGGATCTGCGCCACTACATTCGTCACCACCGGCAGCGGACCGAACGCCTCCACATAAGCCGCTGTGAGCAGACGTTCACGCTCAGCCGCTTCCAGCTTCAACTCCGTGATGGCAGGCGGCACTACACCCGTCGCCGCGATCTCCTTCAGGCGGGCTGCTTTCAATTGCTGCTCGAATTTCAGTTTCGTCAGTGCCGTGCGATCCGCCTTCAATTCCACCGCCCCGGCGATCTCCAAGTTCAATCCCGGCCTTTCATACAGGGCCTTCGCCAGCTTTTGCATCTTCTCCTGCTCAGCCGGTGCCATCTCGCCCGAACCCGGCTCGAACGCCACAAAACTCATCTCCTCGCCACCACCCACCAGCTTGCCCAGCAAGGCGAATGGCGACGCCACCGCCTTCGTCACCAGGTTCACCATTACCTTCATCACCACCGGAAACACGCGAAACTTCGGATCATCCAGCCGCCCGCTCACTGGCAGATCCAGCTCAATCTTCCCGTGCCGGTCCTTCAACAGAGCGACCCCCAGCTTCAGCGGCAGATTGATCGCATCCGGGCTGTTGTTCTTCTGCCCCAACGTGAACTGGTCCACCACCACGCTATGCTCGGACTTCAGCGCCATCCCTTGAATGTCATACTTCAACCCAACGCTAACCTTACCCTTCACGATGGGATATCCGCCGAATTTCTCCATATACGGCGTGAACGCCGTCATGTCCGTGTTGCGATTACTGATGACCAGATCGAGCAACAGATTGCCCAATACCGGCCGCACCTTCCCCGTCACCGAGAACGGCGCCAGTTCATCCACCCGCCCATTGATATCTACCAGCGCTGGCTGCTCGCCGATGGTCGAAAGCCCATCGATGCTCACGTTGAATTCCTGGATGCCAAAATTGCAGCGTGGCTGGATGGAGTTGTCGATGAACTTCAATGACGCCTTCTCCAGTACCAGTTTCGCAAGTTTCACCGGCACCATGTTCGTGCTGGCGGGAGCAGTCGCCGCCACCGTCTGATTCGTCGCCGCTGCAGCCACCTCATTCGTTGACTTCGCCTTCGCCATCAGCACCTTCTCGATGTTCGATTGCTGGTTCGTCCCGATGATGAGGCTCGTTTGCAGGCCTTTCAACCGAACCTCCTGCACTTGCAAGTCTTGCGGCTCCGATTGCAATTGGATGCCGCTGATGGCCAATGCCTCCCACTTCACAAAATCCTGGAACTCCGTGCCATCCGCCGTGTCGAACTTGTCCAATGCCACATCCCCCTTGAACGTCAGTTTCGGCGCACCACCCGCAGGCAATGCGAACTGCGCCTTGCCACTCGTCGAAAGCAGACCACTGCGGATCGCCACATTCACAAACGGCGCCGCAAACGGCTGCAACGGCCGCAAATCCATCTCCTTCAGCGTGATCATCAATTCCCCATCCGGCGGAAACACATGCACTGGCCCAGACACCTCCACTGTTCCCGCTTCGTTCAATCGCGCCGAGATCTTCGTCGTCAACGTCGCATTGGTGGTCAGTTGAAAACCATCCACGCGCACTGCCACTTGATCCACCTTGAGCTTTGCCGGCTTCGGCAAAGTGCGGTCTTCCACGCTCACGCTGTAGTTCGTCACCTGCAAAGAATCGAGCGCTACCTTCCAAGAAACCGCATTGGTGCTGACTGTCGCAGCACTTGCACTGGCCACCGCTTGATTGGTCTGTGTCGGCGGCAGATTGAGCAGGTTCAGCAGATTGATGCTTCCATTTTTCTCCCGCACGACCTTCGCCTCCAGCCCGCTCGTAGCCAGCTCCGCCACCTTGATGGATTGCTCTTCCAACGATGCTACAATCGACCGAACATCCACCGTGGGCAAAGTCACCAGCGTCTCTCCGTTCCCTGTCACCTTCAGATTGCGCACTTGCACCAAACCATTTGTCAGCGTCACGGACGGCAGTTTGCCCGCGAGCGAGAAGCCATACTGGCCGGACACATTCACCGTGCCCTGCGCGATCTCACCCGCAAAGAAATCCGACACATACCCCGCATACTTCGGCAATGACACACCCTCGATCTTCAATGTCCCCGTGGAAGCCGGTGGCTGGACGGATACCCGGCCGGACCACGAAAGCTTCATCCCCGCCTCATCACTCGCGGTAAAGGCATACGGACTGTTCTTGTCCGGTCTTGTGGTCAGTTGCGTGAGGTCGAACTGGATCGGCGCGATCTTCGTCTTGAACGGCCCCGGCCGCGTCTCATCCGTGAACGCCACCGTGCCTCCCTCGATGCTCAGCAGCTCCACCAGCACCGCGGGCAAAGGCTTCACTTCCTTCACCACATTCGTATCCGCCGGCGGAATGAGATTCTCGAAATTAAAACTCCCATCCGCCTTGCGCGTGACCTGCGCGAACGGCTCCTTCACTGACACCGTGCCCAGCGTCCACGCGCCGTTAAAAACGGAGGACAGCTCGAAATTCACATACAGCTCGCCCAACGACGCGAACGTCTCCCCATTCGTCTCCGTGAGGGAAAACCCACGCATCGTGTAAGAGAGCGCGAAGGGATTCAGCTTCACCTCTTGGATCGCCACCTGCCGCTTCGTGAACTCCGGCAGCCGCTTGACGAGCTGCGACTTGATCACCGCCGGCAGCACCAAAAAACCCACGATGGCGTAGACCACCAGCACCACCGCCGACCACACCAGCCGCCGGAACCACTTCGTCTTCTTGAATTCGTTAAACTTCTCGTTCGCCATAGGAATAAAAAACCTGAGGCGGATGATGAACTCATTCCGCCTCAGGGTCAAACTCCTGCCAATGAATTGGCAACCTATGGCAAGTATTAGAGGCTTTCGGCCTTAACGCTCATTGAAAAGCACCCGCAAATTCTTCGTCTGCCGCCCCGCCAGTATCAGGTCCAATTTCCCATCGCCGTTGAGGTCGGCCAATTTGAGGTCTTCGATCGCCACTTCTTCGCCGGAAAGCGGCGTCATCCGCCACTGTTTGCCGTCCTTGTCTAGCGGCGTGAAAAGACGCACACCCGGCACCCCTTTCGGGGTCATCCCGCGCCAGCCCACTACTACTTGGTCGCTGCCGAGTCCCAGCACATCACCGACCGCCACACCGTGACCGTCCTTCAACGTTTCATCGATCAAAGTCCGCGTCCACAAGCCCTCACCCGCGGGTACATAGGAGGCCACTGTGGTGCCGTGCATCGGCTCGATGGTCGCGATGAAGCGTTTGCCGCCCGGCAGCTTGCCATCGCGCAGCTCGCCCGTCGGCTGGTCGGTCAACTGCGTGCGCTTCCACTCAGCACCGCTGCGGTCGAACTGGAACGCGCCTTCTTTGCTGCCTAAAATGATCTCGGGCTCCGCATCCTTGTCCCAGTTCACGCCTTGAAAATTATGGCTCGCATGCAGCTTGTCGCTCACCACTTTCGTTTCCCACTTGTCCTTCGGATTGGTCGGCACCGTATAGGCCAGCACTTTGCCGCCCTCGCCTTCGTTGCCTTTGTTCCCGCGACCATGCAACGGCTTCACGATTAACTCATACTTGCCCGCCGCATTTTTGATCCAATGCATGCGATGCACCGTCGGCTCATGATGTAGCGCCACCGGTTCCCACTTCTGCGTCCGGTCTTTCGGCGGAATGAGATAGAACACCGCACCGCTCCCCACCGTATCGCCCGGATTCCACCCCGCGCCCACGGCGATCTCCGCCTTGCCATCGCCATCAATATCCGCTGCCGCGATGCACACGTGATCCTTCTCCGTCAGCTTTTCCGCGATGACGAATTTCTCCCATGTCGGATTGCGATACCATTGGATGGTGTTCTTGTCCGCCAGCAGGATGTCCGGCTTCTTGTCGCCGTCCACATCCGCGATGGCGATGCCGTAGCCGATCTCCACCTTGGTATCCACATCCACCGCGCGGAACTTGGGCAAGGGCGGTTCCGCAGCAAGCAGGGTCGAAGCGGTAAGTGCGCACGCGACAACGGGCAAGAAAGTCATTTTCATAGGATTGGAGGAAATTAAGCGGCAAACCGGCCCCAGTTCCAATCTTTTCCTTTACGCCCATCATCCGTCATTTCTGCCCCATCCGGTATTACCCTACTTGCCCTAAAAAAGACTTTCCACCCTGCCAGCCCCTTCCGATAGTAGCCCCCGCTTTAATTATGAGCAAACGCACGGGCATCATCGGTCTTGGTTATGTGGGTCTCCCCCTGGGATTGACGTTCGCGGAAGCTGGCGTGGCCATCCTCGGCTTCGATATCGATCAGGCCAAGATCACCAAGCTGAACGCGGGGGAAAGCTTCATCATGCACATTCCCGGCAGCCGCGTGGATGCCATGGTGAAGGCCGGACGCTTCGAGAGCACCGCCGATTTCAAGCGCATCGCCGAATGCGAGGCCGTCATCATCTGTGTGCCCACCCCGCTGGGAAAGAACAACGAACCGGACATCAGCTACATCATCAATACCGGCAAAGCCATGGCGCCCCATCTGCAAAAGGGCACCGTGGTCATCCTTGAATCTACCACTTACCCCGGCACTACGGACACTGATCTGCGTGAAGTGCTGGAGGCTGGTTCCGGCATGAAGGCTGGCCATGATTTCCACCTCGCCTTCTCCCCGGAACGCGAAGACCCGGGCAATCCGCAAAGTCAGGTGGTCAGCATTCCCAAGGTCATCGGCGGCTATACGCCCGCCTGCTTGGAGAAGGCCAAGGCCATCTATAGCCGCGCCATCAAAACCTTGGTGCCCGTCGCCTCCTGCCGCGTGGCCGAAGCCGTTAAGTTGACCGAGAACATTTTCCGCTCCGTGAACATCGCCATGGTGAACGAGCTCAAGGTCGTCTATGACGCCATGGGCATCGACATCTGGGACGTCATCAATGCGGCCAAAACGAAACCGTTCGGTTTCATGCCTTTCTATCCCGGTCCCGGCCTGGGTGGCCACTGCATCCCCATCGACCCCTTCTACCTCACGTGGAAGGCGCGGGAGTACGGTCAGCGCACCCGCTTCATCGAACTCGCCGGCGAGATCAACACGGCCATGCCGAACTACGTGGTGGAACGCGTCCGTCTGGCTTTGAACAGCGTCCGCAAGGCCGTCTCCGGTTGTCGCATTTTGCTGCTCGGCATCGCTTACAAATCAAACGTGGACGATGATCGCGAAAGCCCCTCCTACGTGCTCTGGGAGATGCTGGAGACCTTGGGCGCGCACGTGGAGTATCACGACCCGCATGTGCCCGTCATCCGCCCCTCGCGCGAGCATGGCCACTTTGCGGGCAACAAGAGCGTGGCCCTGACACCTGAATCGGTCGCCAGCTACGATCTCGTCCTGCTCTCTACCAATCATAAGGCCGTGGACTACGCCCTCGTGGCGGACCACGCCAAACTCCTCGTCGATACCCGTAATGCCTTCGCCGGACTGGTGAAGCACCCGCAGCGTTATTTCAAAGCATGAAAGCACTCGTCACCGGCGGTGCCGGTTTCATCGGTTCCCACATCGCGCAGAACCTTTGCCAGCGCGGTGCCAAGGTCATCGTTCTGGACAATCTCTCGCTCGGCCAGAAGCACAATCTCGACTGGGCCAACGGCACGAAGGCAGACTTGGAATTCGTGGAAGGCGATGTCACGGACGAAGCGCTGGTCAAGAAGCTTATCGCCGGATGTGACTGGGTCTTCCACGAAGGCGCCCTGCCCTCCGTCCCCCGCTCCGTGCAACAGCCGTTGGAGAGCAATTTCTTCAACGTGGACGGCACCTTGCGTATGCTTGTGGCTGCCCGGGATGCCGGTGTGAAGCGCTTCCTCTTCGCCTCGTCCTCCTCCATCTATGGTGACGTGGATGCGCCCAAGAAATACGAAAGCTTGCCGCCGAACCCGCTGTCACCCTACGCACTGCAAAAGTACGCCGGTGAAAAATACTGCCAGTTGTTCCAGCGTCTCTACGGTCTGCCTACGGTGGCTCTGCGCTACTTCAATGTCTATGGCCCGCGTCAGGCGTTTGACTCTCCCTATTCCGGTGTCATCGCCAAGTTCTGCACCGCCATGCTCAAAGGCGAAACGCCCGTGATCTTTGGCGACGGCCTGCAATCCCGTGATTTCACCTACATCGACAACGTGGTACAGGCCAATCTGATGGCTGCCGAAGCGCCTGCGGAAAAAGTCGCCGGGGGTGTTTTCAATGCCGCCACGGGCCATAGTGTCACCTTGCTGGACTTGGTGCAGGATCTGAACGACCTGACCGGCCAGTCCATCAAACCCCGCTTTGAACCGGGTCGTGCCGGTGATGTGCGTTCTTCCTTGGCGGACAATTCTGCCGCCGAAAAAGCGTTCGGTTACAAAGCCACCGTCACGTGGAAGGAAGGTTTGGCGAAGACTTTGGAGTTCTACCGCTCCCAGCAATAGCCGGACTGTCGGGGCCGGTTACACACCGTCTTCGCGGCTATCCCGCGCTTTCTGCTCCTCGCCCGGTTCTCCGGATTTTATTTCCTTGGGCTTTTGCGTGAGTCGCAGCCGCGCCACTCGCGTCATATCCATCTCCTCCACCCGCAGCACAAACTCGCCGATAATCAGTTCATCGCCCTTCTTGGGGAAACCACCTTGCTTGTGCGTCACCCATCCGCTCGTCGTAGTGATGCCTTCTTCCTGCAATTCTTCTCCCACCAGTTCCCCCAGTTCGTGCAACGGCAAGGCTCCATCGATGTCCCACATCGTCTCGCTGAGTTTCACCAGCAGGGGCTTCTCCTGGTCGAACTCGTCCTGGATCTGCCCCACCAGTTCTTCCAAAATATTTTCCAGCGTCACCATGCCGGTCGTACCGCCGTACTCGTCCACCACGATGGCAAAGTGCAGTTTGCGCTCCATGAACAGCGCGAGAACTTTCTCCAGCCGGGCCGTTTCTGGCACATAGATGAGCTTGCGCGCCACCGGTTTGAGATCCCGTCCGGTCTTCGCCCGGGAACGCAACGCATATAGATCCTTGAAATGGACCACGCCCAAAGTCTTGTCCGCGTCCCCTTCTTCACACAACGGAAACCGTGAATACCGCGTCCTCTCCGCCACCTCCAGGCACTCGGCGATCGTGGCCTCCGTGTCCAGCCCGGTGATCTCCTGCCGCGGCCGCATCACATCCCGCACGATGCGCCGTTTCAGATCCATCGCGTTGAAGACGATCTTCCGCTGCAATTCACTGCCTCCCTCATGTTCATGGGAGGAGGTGAAGATCATTCGCAGCTCTTCTTCAGAATGGACCAGTTCCGCCTCGCTCGCCGGATGAATGCCTACCGAGCGTAAAATCCAAAGCGAGGTGTTGTTCAGCATCCAGATGAACGGGTAGGACAGCTTGTAGAACCACTCCAGCGGAGCTGCAACCCAGAGCGAGGTAGGCAGCGGCTTCTGGATGGCCATGGATTTGGGTGCCAGCTCGCCCAAAACGATGTGCAGGAACGTGATGATGGAAAAACCAAATGCAAAGGAGATGGAATGCTTGAGCCTGTCCGCACTGATGCTCAGCCAGCTCCAGGCAATGTCACCGGTGATAAACCGGTCCAACAGCGGAGCCAGCAAGGCTGCAAAGATCGGTTCCGCAAACCAGCCCAGCCCCAGACTCGCCAGCGTGATGCCCAACTGCGTGGCACTCAGTGACGCATCCAGATTCTTGACGACCCTCCGGGCGACAATGGCCCGCCGGTTGCCCTTCTCCTCCAGGGCGATGAGCTGCGTGTCACGGATCTTCACGATCGCGAACTCCGCCGCCACGAAGAACCCGTTCAAAAAGACCAGGAAGACGACCAAAAAGCCGCCCCCGATCAGTTTGAACATGTAATCGCTTTCCATATCAGAGATTCGCTGCGCCGAACATGACGCGCATGATGTCCTGCACCGTCACCAGACCGATGGGCCGTTGGTCCCGCCCCATCACCACCGCCAGCCGTTGGCCGCTGCGTTGCAACCGCTGCAACGCCACTTCCAACCGCGCCTCCGGCTCCAGCACCACCGGGGGTTGCAGATAGTCGGCCACCCGTTTCTCCTCATCAAAGCCTTCCTGATACAGCGCATGCTTCAGGCTCAATACCCCGGCCAGCCGGCGATGCCGTCCGATGATTTCCAACACCGGCAGGCGCGTCAGATGTTTCTCGCGGCAAAGTTTCAACACCTCGCTCATCACGGTGCTCTTGGAAGTGGTCACCGCCTGTTCCATCGGCGTCATGATCTGTCGCACCGTCAGGTTCTGCAACTCCAGCACGCGTTGGATCATGGTACGCTCTTCCGCAGTGAGGCCTTGGGCAGATTCCTGCATCACCAACCGGAACTCGTCGCGATTGGCAAACATCTGCCCGGTGAACACCTGGCCGCCGGCCAGTTGCCCCACCCAGTTGGCGAACTTCTCGATCACCCAGACCAGCGGCGACAGAACCAGATGCACCAGGCGGAATGGTCCCGCCAGATAAAGACATAAGCGGTTCGGGAACTGGCGGAACAATATCTTCGGCAACAGATCGCACACCATGTAGAACACGAAGAACAACACGGCGAGCAACACCGCGATCAACCATGGATAGGCGGAAAAGTATTGATGCAGGACTGCCACCATCACACAGACCACCACAATGTTCGCCAGCGTATTGCCCACCAAAATCGTCCAGAGAAAATTCTCCGGTCGTTCGAGGAATTTGTTCAGCGCCCGGGCGCGCCGGTTGCCATGACGGACCCATTGGCGGACCCGCAAACGGCTTAAGGCCAGCACGCCTGCTTCCATGCCGGACATGAGAAAGGACGCGGTCAGACAGGCCAGCAACAGCACTAGATACAGCATGCTCATGCGGCCCCTCCCTTCCGCTTAAGCACTTCAACCAGCACCTCGCGCACCCGTCGTTCATCCACGGTTTTTGCCGTCAGCTTGAGCCCACGAAACACCACGGATTCGCCGGCATTCGGCACCACTCCGAGCAGCGACATCAGCAACCCGCCCATCGTCTCCACCTCAGAGACTTCACCCAGCTCTGGATATTCATCACCAAATTCATCCACCTTCAAGGTGCCATTCACCCGCCAGCGGCCCTCGGTCAGTTTCTCCAGCTTGAACTCCTGGATCTCGCCCTCGCTGCGGATGTCCCCCACCAGCTCTTCCAAGATGATCTCCAGTGTGACGATGCCCGCCAGCTCGCCATATTCATCCAGCACCAGGGCCATGCCGCGCTGCTGCCGTTGCAGGCTGATGAGCAGTTGCAACAGGTTCGTGCTCTCCGGAACAAATGAGGGGAACTCCAGCGCGTCTTCCAGGTCCGAGGTGGGATTCAGCAAAAATTCACGCGTGTTCAATACGCCGATGATGGTGTCGTTCTCCTCATCATACATGGGCAGACGGCGGTGTTTGAGCCGCCGCGCCTCCGCCCGCATCTCGTCCACACTCATCGTGTCCGTCACGCCATCCATTTTCGCCCGTGGCCGCATGACCTCCTTCACCGTACGCTGGTCCAATCGCACGATCTCCAAGATGATGTCCCGCTCCGACTTCGCCAGCACCCCATGCTGGTAGGCCATTTCGAGCAACTCGCGGTAGTCCGCATCCGTCACGGTATTGGCAGGCTTAAGGGACTTGGGAATGACCACCCGCAAGATTATCTCATTCAGCCGCTGCGCGATCTGCCGGAACGGCCGCACAAACGAATGCCAGGCGAACAAAGGCTGGGCTACCCGCAAGGCCCATGACTCGGGACGCCGCACAGCCAGAGTCTTGGGCAAGACTTCGCAGCCCAAGAGAAGCAAGGCCGCCGTCGTCACCACCGTCCAGACCAGCAACCACTCACCCCGCAACCCCATCCAGAGTGCGATGGCGATGACCGCCGCGCTGGCGAGGGTGTTGCCTAAAGCGAGCGCCCCAAGCAATTCTTGCGGCTGGGCGAGCAGACGATTGACCACCCCGCCTTGGGCTGGAGCCCGTTCAGCCAACTGGCGTACCTGCCACTTGCTCAGCGAGAAGAGGGCCGTCTCCGCTAGGGCAAAGAAGAAGCTCGCCCCGCCAAACAGGACGATGCCCAACGCCGCCAACCATGAGACTTCCGTCATTCCGGAGCCAATATGCCCCGCAACCCCCTCCCGGCGAAAGCCTTAAACCATGGGGCTACCTGCTATTAAGGCCTAAAATAAGCAAATTTTAGATTGCATCCGCGAGTCCCAATCTTTAGAAAGAGTGCCGATGTTGGTTAGCCGGACACAACTTATTGCCGCAGTCACCACTTTGGCCTTGTTCTATGGGGCCAAGGAAGTTCAGGCTGCTGGTGGTTATTCTCCTTGCATGGTGGTTCCGGTTTACGTTCGCCCGTTGATTTCTTATCCGTTGTTCAACCGTGGGGAAATAGTACAGCCAGTGCTTGCTCGGAGCGAAACCCAAAAGTGGAGCATTATCCAGCCGGATTTTGAGACCCCTGTCTTGGTGCAACCGGTCATCACTCAGCCTAGGTACGACGGTTGCGCTGAACAAACTAATCGCAGACTGCTTGAAGCTCGCGCGGTTGAGACCACTTTCGCCGGTAAAGTGACTTCCAGTCCTGCTTCAACTGTCGCTGCGCGCATCATGAAAGGTGCGGATGTTTGCTGCGGTAACGCTGTCGGCAAGTAGCCAACTGCTTTGCTTTCCCCTTGGACTCTCCGTCCAAACCCAAGCCCCAAGAAGTCTCTAAAGTCCCTTCAGACTGGCCATTTACCCTGCTCTTGCTGGCGCTGTATTTTGGCCTGCACCTGCTTTATTTTCACCGGCTGGGACGTTTCATCATAGATTCCGGAAAAGAGGTGATGGCCCCGGCACTGCTGCTTGATGGTAGCGTGCTCTATCGCGACGTGTTCTGGCTGTACGGCCCTTTTGCACCTTATTTTAATGCCCTGATGTACGGGCTCTTCGGCGTGCATCTGGATGTGCTCATCTGGGTGGCCAAACTGCTGGGTGCCGGGGTAGTTATTGGCGTCTACCGCTGCTTGCGGCACTTGGTCCCGGCATCTACCGCTTTCGCTGGCGCACTGTGTGTTCTGGCCTTCACCACCACCTCTGTTTATTTTGCCTGGCCCTATTCTTTCTCCAACCTCTGGGCTACTTGCCTGGCCCTCTTTGCGATTGATGGCCTCACTCGCTGGCTGGCGACCGGCAACAAACGACATCTCGTGATCTCCCTCCTCTGTGCCAGCATCATTGCGTGCGCCAAATTTGTCATCGCGCTGCCGATCTTGGCTGCCGTTTGGGGCGTCATATTTCTGGAGCACAAAAATCTTTCTCCCACTACTTCAGCCGCCAAGCGACCGGGCATTCCGACCGCCTTGGGCTATTCCTTGGCCGTAACGGCAGTTTTCGCGCTGATCACGTGGTTCTTCAGCACATTCACCAGTCCCGAATCCTATCAGCTTCAAGCGGGTGCCGGTTTTCATGCGCGCCATCTTTTTGCGGCTGAACTTTACGACCGGCTCATCGAGACCGCCTTTTTGGCGAACGGGCTCACTTTTGAGAGCATCGCCGCCGCCGCTGGCATCTGGCTGTGTCCTGGCTCCGTACTTTTTGGCCTGCTGACTTGGCTCCACTTTTGGCGACATGACCCGGCGCACCGCCCAAAGCTTTTGCTGCACGTGCCCACGTATGTCTTCGCGGCAGGAAATCTCCTCCAGATGAATTCATCGGTCCACGCCCCCTATGTGTTCCCCGCCTCTGCCGTGCTGCTGTTCAGTTCACTGGAACTCTGGCGCTCCCGTGGTTCATATTCTCTCTGGAAGCACCGGGCTGCCTTGGGACTGACCGGCTGTGTGGTCGCTTTCTGCGTTCTTCTCGGGCTGGGCCGGTTGGTAAAATTGCGGACAGCCCCCTTTGCCGTGACCTCGGCGAACTTCGAGTTCCAGTGGCCCAACACCAATGGCAAAATTTTGCAAAACCTGGCCTCCGACATCCGCCAGCAAACCCACCCGGAAGACAAGCTCATCATCTTCACCACTTACGACTACCTCTATCTGCTCTGCGAACGCAAACCAGCCCTGGGCTATTTCTACACTTGGTATGAGCCTTTTCACGATGCGGCTGCCGCGCAAAAAGTTCAGCAGTCCCTGCAATCTGCGGAGGTCACGCTGTGCGTCACGCATCTAAGAGAACCCTTCTCCCTGGCTTTTGCCCCGCACTATCGTTCCCATCCGGTTTATCAGACTTTGCGGCAAAACTTTGAACCCCAGATCGACCGGCAACGCTGGGGCGAATTCATCGTTTGGAAAAAGAAACTCCCCGCAAAACCTAAGCCGTGACATCCTCGTGGGTGTCACGAAGTTCGTGCGGCAAAAAAAACAGTGATTTCTTGCCGGGAGGCGTGCGGTCAGAAGCCCTTCTCCAGCTTCAACTGCTCAGGTCATCATCCTTTTGCAAGGTTCCGGCCAGAAACATGCGACACCATAATTCCAGCCAGAGCGCCGCCCAAAGGCGATGCGTATGATCACGCTTGCCCGAAGCATGCTCCTGGATGTATTGCACCAGCACCTCGCGCCGGAACCAATGGTTCTGCACCAGCCACCCCTCGGGCAGCATCCGGTTCAGCAGCGGCAAAAACTGCTTTCTGAGCCAGTGCTCCAGTGGAATGGCGAACCCGCGTTTTTTGCGGTACAGCACCTCATGCGGCAAATATCTTTCAGCGAGCTTTTTGAGCAGATACTTCTGCTGCCCGCCACGCACCTTTACCAACGGGTCGATCTGCGCGGCAAACTCGGCCAAAGCCGTGTCCAGAAAAGGTGACCTCAGCTCCAAGGCGCTCTTCATCGAGGCGACGTCTGTCTTGACCAGATAATCATTGGGCAGACGGGAGATGATCGTGGTCAGAAGATATTGGTCGATCAGGTGCAGACCTTGGAGATCCGCCTGGCAGGCTTCAAAGATGTGATAATGATTATGCACCGCTACGCGCGCCGCAAAATCAGGGTGATACGCCTCCCGGCGCTGGGCCGGGTTGAAAGCCATGGAATAAAAATACCGGATGTCCGGCCGGGCATTCGCCCGTACTGCCAGTGTTTTCAACCGGTGCAACAGCCGGTTGTTCTCCACCAGCGCCGATTCGCCCAGCAGCAAACCATCCGCCCATGAACGCAGGGACTCCGGTTTGAGCCGGTCATAGTAGGCGGCGTAGTACGCCGCCCGGGCGATGTCATAGCCGCCAAACATCTCGTCGCCGCCATCCCCCGTCAACGCGACCGTGACATGTGTCTTCGCTGCCTTGGAAACATAATATGTGGGAATGGCGGATGAATCGGCAAAAGGCTCGCCATACTCCCAGACCAAGGAGGCGAGATCTCTCGTCACATCGGGCTGCAACATGATCTCCTGGTGATCTGTGCCAAAGAGTTGGGATACTTTCCGGGAATATTGCAGTTCCGAATAATCAGCTTCATCGAAGCCGATGGAGAACGTACGGCAGGCGGCATTTGACTCCTTGCTCATCATGGCCACCACCATGCTCGAATCGACACCGCCGCTCAAAAAAGCCCCCAGAGGAACGTCACTGATTAGCCGGCGCTTGACCGCTTGGCGCAGATGGTCGTCCACCGCCTCGATCAATTCGGCTTCGGACAACTTCAACTTGGGCTGAAAAGAGAGCTTCCAGTAACACTCGCTGCGGACCGCTCCGGCTTTGAACTCCATCCAATGGGCTGGCAAGACCTTGGCCACTCCTTTGAAAATCGCGTGCTGCTGCGGTACCCCCAGATGATGCAGATAGCAATCTATGGCTTGCGGGTCCACTTCCAGCTTGCGGTCGGCCGCCAGCCAAAGCGCTTTGATATCCGAGGCGAAGTGAACCTGCCCGGCAGCTTCCCGGTAATAGAGTGGCTTCTTGCCAAAGCGATCGCGGGCCAATAACAACTTGCGCTCGCGGGCATCCCACAAACCGATGGCAAACATGCCATCCAAACGGGCAAAAACCTTCGCCCCCCACTCTTCATAGCCGTGAATGATGACTTCGGTATCGCTCCGGGACTTGAAGACGTGGCCCTTGGCCCGCAGCTCCTCACGCAAGCCCTGAAAATTGTAGATCTCCCCGTTAAAGACCACCCAGACGTCCTCCGTCTCGTTCGTCATGGGCTGGTTGCCATCTGCGGAAAGGTCAATGATCCGGAGCCGGCGATGCCCCAAACCGGCATGCGGCATGACTCGTAGCCCCCCATGCTCAGGGCCACGATTCACCATGACGTCACGCATTTGCTCCACCTTTTCAGGTGAAACAACTGGGTCATGAAAATTAATTATCCCGCAAATTGCACACATCAGGCAATAATTCCGATTAATTTAAACCTGTAACTCATTCAGGTCAAAACAGTTGGTGGTTTTTCTTGAGCACTATTTGCGGCCAAGGAATGTGCACTCACAGCCCTTTGTAGCAATTGAAAATAGGCCTTCGCGGTGTCCATCCAGCTATAGGACCGGCCAATACGGGCGATTTCAGCTTCCGCAGTGGGACTGGATAAAACCATATGTAAAGCGCCTGCCATCTCGTCTGCATCTCGGGAAGCAACCAGCTTTCCCAGTTCCGGGCGATTGAGGATTTCTGCAATCCCACCGACATTGGTTGCTACCACCGGTTTCCCAGTCGCCAAAGCCTCCAATAAGACGTTCGGCATGCCTTCATTCAGACTGGGCAGACACAAGACATCACAGGCGCGCAGATACTTGGCGACTTGCCCCGGTTTTTGATTACCTGCCCAAGTAACCTGATCAGCGACCCCTAGAACTTGGGCATCCAGCTTCAGAGAAGCTTCCAGAGGCCCTGCCCCCACCATCACCAACCGGTAATCACCGGTTTGATCACGCTTGATCAGCTTGTTCAAACTTTCCAAAGCCAGCCGTGGATTTTTGACTGGCAGCAAGTTTCCGACGTAGAGGATCATCTTCGCCTTGGGCGGCAGCCCCAACTCGGCCCGTTCGACCGCTTGGTCTCCCGGCTTGAACACCTCGGTCTCCACGCCATTGTAGATCACCTGCAACTTTTCTTCCTTCACCCCGGCAACTTGCAACAAACGTGCCAATTCCAGACTGCGGGCCACGGTGCTCGCGGATTGCCCCACAGCCGATACGATACGGCGGCAACGCGCTGACGACCCAAGATACTGATGGACATCGCTGCCTTGTGCCACGGCGACAAAGGGGAAATCCAGATCTCCAGCCAAACGCGCGACCGCAGCAGCATCTGGATAGAGCCAAGAACACAAGACCACATCAAAACCAAAATCCTTCCGGGCGGCCAGCAGACTGGATTTAAGCCGCAAGGCATAGAGCCAGTCATTGAACCGGCTGCCGATTTTGGGGATATAGGGAACCTTGGGGTACCGGGGAGCAAACCGCGCATCTTCCGGCAATGCCTTCCCCTGCTCCTCCCCGCTCCACCAGCCGGCAAGTGCCGGTCGGGGGGACAGGACCCGGATCTCTGTCCAGGCTGCCAAATGCCGCAGCAGCCGGGCATTCACCAAGCCCCGGTTCGGTTCGCCAGCATCTGGAAAGAGATTGGAGATAAAAAGGACCTTCACTTTAGGTGTCAGGTTGCACAATGGGTAATTCTACCCGGCGATACCGGTGATCACGATAAGCCACCGGGTTGCCTTCCTTGCCTTCCTCCGCTGCATGCAAAATGTTAACCATCTCCCGCGCCGTGACATAGTGAACGCGAAATTTTGTCCCATCATTGTACTGCGCCAGCAACGCCTCATGAAACTGCCGCATCGGCTCACCCAAAATCATCCGCGAATTCCGTGGGACTGCTCCATGCGTATGCAGTTTTATGAAAAGCCATTCTGGACGTCCTGCCACATGGATGCCTTGCCGCAGCCAGATGCGCATACGGTCAGGCCGCGGGGGATTAGCCCCGGTCAAATCAGCGTTTTCAATCCGCGGCAGCAGGCCGAATTTCCGCCGTTCCCAGTTCAATCCCAAGGGGCCTTGGATCAGCAACAGGCTGCCTTGGGGGCGCTGTTCACCGGCAGCCAGCACCCGGGCAGGGATACCCGAATCGTGTGATTTTGGTGTAGGTTTATCTTCGGCGTAATAGACTTGGTTGATGATCCGGGTTTGCGTTGGGTCCGGGGCCGATGGCATCGTAAAATCTGCATAGCACCCGGTCTCTCGCAAGATGTCCAGCTCGTTACTGACCCCGCAGTTCTTTCCTTCCGGGTGCGAATTATCCAACGCCCAATTTCCATGCACGAAAGCATAGACCACCCGCCCATCCTGGTCTTTCGCCAGAAAACCATGGCGGAGATAGTCTGCCTTGCCTTTCGCTATGGCCGCCCGCAACCCTGCTTCGGTGTCATCCTTGTGGTGGAGATGCATCTCCACCTCACCGCCACACTTGTTCGCGAGTTCAGCAAGGGAATTGACGACATCCTCATCATACTGCTCTATCGGATAGAAAAAAGTATGCTTGGGCCGGCACCCGTCAGCATCTCGAAACGGCTCAATCTGCCGGGGATAGGTCTCATTCCACAACCGCATCCGCTCCATTGCCCCCCGCTTGTCTGTGTCGTGAAAAGGCTCGAAGTGGTCGCAGATACAAAGCAGCAGATCTACAACCTTCCCGGCTGGCGGCTGCCAGTTGCGTTGCCGCAGATAGGCCGGCAGCCAGAGATCCATGGATCGTAACATAGGTAGTGCTAGTTGCGCTTGACCATTTCCCACGCGCCCGTTCCGGGACCGGACAGATAATGCAGCAAGCCGCGGACAGTCATCCAGTTCAGAAACAAAAACCCGGCAGGCAAAGAGAAAACCTTCCATTTTAGACCGGGCATAGCGAGCCCAAACATGGCCAACAGGTATGATACTGTTTGCGACCAAAAACAGACGGCATAAAACGTGGTGTGTTGCAAAGCCGCACTGCTCACCAGCAGCAGCAGCAGCAGCAGTGGCCCCGCCAGCCGCAGATACTTGTGCGCCGCCAGTTGAAACCACAAACGGTTGCGCCAAGGCAGCAGCCAGCCAGGATAACGGAACAGCATCTGAAAATTTCCCGCCAAAGTGCGACGTTTTCGCACCTGTTCCTTGGCCGGATCCAGATCTTGCGGATCATACGCCAAAGCGGCGGGTTCATAGAGTACGCGATAGCCCTGCAAGGAAATCAACATCGGCACCACCACATCATCCAGCAGGGTATCCGCCGGTATCGGCCGATACAGCTCTCGGCGGATCGCATAGACCGCTCCGGTGCAACCGATGCAGGAGTCGATCTTGGCCTCGCTGGCCCTCAATCTGGTCTCCATACTCCAGTAACTGCCCATGCCCTGACCGGCGGCGGAATCCCCTCCTCCGATCACCAACCTGCCGCTCACTGCTCCCATTCGCGGATCAGCCAGCGCCTTGACCAGCAGAGGGATTGTGTCCGGAGCAAAACTTTGGCGCGCATCGGCAAAAACGATGATATCACCTTGCGCTGCCGCCACGCCCTGATTCAGTCCGTTGGCCTTGCCTTGGCGTTCCCGTATTTCCACCAGCTTAAGCCGGTCTTCTGTTTGAGCCATTTTCCGGACCAAAGGGACCGTATCATCCGTGGACCCGTCGGAAACCACCACTACTTCCAGCAAATCTGCCGCCATCTGACTGGCGAAAAGGTTCTCAATCCGCGCCGCCAGCCGCTTCCCTTCGTTGGCCACCACCAAGACCACCGTCACTCGGCAGTGCAAATCTGCAAAGGAGTCCGTCCCCTCACGTTTCACGCACTGCCGCCAGCACTCAACAAAAAGCGCATAACCCGCGAAGGCAAAAAACAGCGCTGCTGCAGATAGCCAAAATATTGTCTCCATGTTCAGACATTCGCGCCAACGCCAATCATCTGTCGGCTACATGTGCTTAAGTACATAGCCCCAAAAACGGACCACGGCGTAGTTCAAAACCAGTATGAAAACCAAGTCCTTAAGATTGAGCTTGTTCCAGACAATGCCCGGTTCCGGGATGTTCACTTTGGCGGCCACAGAATCGCTCACGGCGGCCTCGGAGCCAGCTTTATTCTCAGGCAGCAGTTTGGCGGCTTGGGGTGCAGAAATATTCTTGGGCACATCACCCTGTTTGGCCGAAAGTGCCGGAGCCGCAACCGCTGGGGCTGGTTCAAGGTTCATGTTCATCATGTGCCGGTGAAAAGCCGCGATCATGGCTACCAACATGAAAAACGAGGCGCGATAAGACCACCCCACCATCCAGGACGACACTGAGAACGAGAGCAAGAATACAAAAAATATACGTCGCATTCGCTCCTCTTCATCATCCCGGGTCTTGGCCTGCAAGAGAGTCCGGTAACAGGCATATAGTATGCTGATCAGCAAGAACAGACCGGGCTTGCCCAACTCTGCACCCACCGCCACATATGTGCTGTGAGGCGATTTTTCAAAGCCCGATGAAACGGCAAACCCTTTGTTGAAATTCATCCAACCAACCCCCGTCCATGTCCGGTGATAGGTGTCATATGCCCAGGTAAAAACCCATACCCGGCCTTGGATGGCCCCCTCTGCCGTGGGCCGGTTCAATTCTGACATGCGGGGCAACGATTTGACGGCCGCCCAACCAATGGTGGCGGCCAGGGCAAACAGGATCACTTTGACAAAAATAGGCCGCCGGAAAGAGACAGCAGCCAAGATCGTGGCAAAGGCAGAAAGAAACGCCCCCTTTGACTGGGTCTCGAAAATGCACCACCCCAAAAGCCCCCAGATGGGGAAAGCTATGGCTCGCACGGTAAAAAAACGGTTCCAGAAAAATAACAAATACGTCACGCCAAGGGCGGGCACCAGACTGTGTCCCAATGCATTCGGATTTTCGAAGATCGAGACGTTGAATACCAAACGCCCTTTCATGCTCCCCTCCGTGACATCCTGGCTGTGAGTGGGATCAAAACCGAACTGGCTGGCGATGGCCAGAGCCGACACCACCACCAGCATGATCACCCACCAGCGAACAAAGCTCTTCATGCGCTCCACGTTGGACAAAGCGAGCACGATCACGAAATAATAGACGAACAGGCTGTAACAGTGCTGCAAACTGGCCCATGGGCTCGGTGATGAGACTACGATCCAGACCAGATACGTCCACATCAGCCAGTCGTGAGGAGTCTTGAACAACAAAGACCAGCTAAATCCCTTGTCGCGATTGGCCGTCCCCCAGAGGGCCATGATCATCGTGAGCAGCGCCGGCCGCAACGACTGCACCGCACCAATCCATTCGTGGGGACGAAGGTGATACAAGATGACAAACAGTTTTACGGCGAAAATATCCATGACTTCAGATGCTGGCGGCAACCACAAGCACTCTCCACCAGATGGCCGGTGGACGATGCTTGGCGATTATCTGCGGGGAACCACCCCTCTGTAAAGCATGGCGTAGTTATCAATCATACCCTGGATTGAATGGCGTCTCAGGATATAATCCCGGGCGGCCTGCCCTATGGATCGCAATTTTTCCCTCTGCCCGGCCATGTCGGCCAGTTGTCGGGTTATGGCCGATGCCTCGTTAAGCTGAACGGCGTATCCGGTAACACCATTCTCGATGATATCGGCCGAGCCACAGGAAGTATGGCATAAGACAGGGACTTCAGTGGCCATCGCTTCCAAAGCGGCATTGGACAACCCTTCGCGAGTCGAAGCCACGACCAGCACATCCATCATCCGGTAATACTCCCGAGGATCCGGTTTGAATCCTGTGACGTGGATTCTGTCCTTGTGCGGGCTGGCGTCCACCATGCTGCGCACCTTCGCCTCTTTGGGACCGCCACCACCGACCAATAACAAATGTGCATCTGGCACCTGCCCCGCCAACTGATTGAAAGATTCCACCAGCATGTCTTGCCGTTTGAATTCACCAAATCGTCCCACATTGCCGATCACGAAAGCTTTCTCCGGTATTTTATAGATCGCCCTCAATGCCGCCCGGTCACCCGGCTTAAAACGCTCGGAATCGACTCCGTTCGGAATCGCTACAATCTTCCGCCGATCTGCGCCATGCTCCACCAGATGCTCAGCCAGACTGGTCGATACTGGCACCAATCGATCCACCACGCGATAGGCCAGCCATCGCTGCAACCGGCGCTTGAAGCTCAGATCTGGAAGCGAAAATTCCGCATGCTCTCCATGCAGCAGCACACTCTTGGGCATCCTTGGCAAAGCCAGTGCGGTATAGATGAGGGTGCCAATATTATGCGTGTGGATGATATCTGGGCGCCACTCCCGGACGAGTGCTGACAGCCGGGATACCGCCTGCCAGGAAAAGCCGTGCGGCTTGTCCAAAGCCCTTAACTGCGTGCCTTTTTTCAGCCGCTCCGCAAAAGCACCGGCTTTGACCAGACAACACACCCGGGTCTCGAACTCATGCGCTGGCAGACGGTTCGCCAGATTCGCCACCCCGTTCTCCATGCCCCCCGCCTCAAGGGACAGGACTACATGCAGCACCTGGATCGGTTTGTTGGCCTCAGAGTTCACGCGTCAGGATATGGGGTGGAGCACCAAGACCTAAGATTCTGGTCACCGCTTCACGGGGTGCAAAATAAAATGCCGGAGGCTCCGCATCCGGAAGAAAACAGGTTCATTCAGTGTCCGTGGCTGCCTGAAAAAAGGCCAGCACGCCAGCGAGCAGACCAGCTCCCAGCAAGCTTTTGCCCGGTCTCCTTGTTCGTAATACATCCAAGCAGACTGGAAATACATGAACGCGTAGGCACGGAGCCAAAAAAAAAGGTCGCCGGGCGGCACCAGCTTCTCCGCTTTGGCCTTCTGCAATACGCGACAGATGTTCGCTTTCATCCGCGCCGCATTCCGGCTCATGCTGTTGCCGTGACGGCGGATCACCGCCAGCCGTTCTTCATCCAGATAGAGCGGGTAGCGAGCACCAATCCTGACCCACATGTCACGGTCTTCAGAACTGCGCAACTTTTCATCATAAAAACCGGCGGCGAGCAAAGCTGCCTTTTTCACCACGACAGCATCCGCGGCAAAACGGTTCTTGAGCAGCACATGGCGGTGGTTCAAGGTTCCCCGGGTTACTTCGGAAAAACTCTTCTTGGGCAGCTCCCGGCCTTGTTCATCGACGAACTGAGATTGGAAGGCGATCACGGCATGATCACCCGGCAACTGGCTAAAAAGCTCCATCGCCCGCGCGACAAAATTGGGCTTCCAATAATCGTCGGCATCCAGAAAACCCAAAAAATCGTGCGTAGAGGCGCGGATGCCCGTGTTTCGGGCGGCCGATAGCCCGGCGTTGGTCTGATAGATATACCGGACCCGGTCACCGTATGCTGCCACCACCTCCTTGGTGTTATCCGTTGATCCATCATCAACTACGATCACCTCCACCCGGTCATAGGTCTGCGCCAAGACCGAGTCTATCGCGCAGGGCAGAAAGTGCGCATAATTGTATGCCGGAATAACCACTGAAACGCCCGGCCTGTCCATCGGTTTTTCAACGGCTTCAAGCACGGGCAATCCTGTACTGCTGACTCTCTGGTAGGTCATCTCAAAGCTTGCAGATAAGAACGCTGGCGCAGTCCCGGCAGCGAGAGCCATGACTGAAACGGCAACTCACGAACGGTCCACTGGATTGTAGCTCTCATAATAATTATGAGAGTAATAGTAGTAATAATAGTAGTTTGAAGTAGCTGACAAGTCCAACCGGTTGAGGATGAAGCCGTAGAAGTTCGCACCATTGGCCCGCAAGGTATCAATCGCGATCTGGACATTCCGCAGCGGAGTCCTCCCGCTCCAAACCACGAAAACGACGCCGTCAACCAGCGAGAGCAGCGCCGAGGTTTCTGCCAGTCCCAAGACTGGCGGTGTATCCACAATGATACGGTCGTACTTCTCGCGGAACGTGGCGATCATGTCGGCAAACGCCTTTTCGCCAAACTGGTCAGTCACGGACTCGACAAATTTGCCACGTGTCAACACATCCAGCCGGGCCACGCCCGAAGGACGGACTGCTGATTCCAAGCCAAGCCCTCCGTGCAACACTTCCACCAAGCCCGGTGCCGAAGACATCTTGAATGCCTCATGCAAGGTACCACGACGTACATCCGCATCTATAAGCAACGTCCGCTCGCCTTTGCGTGCAAAAGATACAGCAATGTTCCGCGCCACGTAAGTCTTGCCCTCCTGCGGCATCGCACTGGCCACCATCACGACTTTGCCGCCGCCCCGTTCATCAGCGTTAAAGAGCAGATTCGTCCGGATTACCCTGAAATTTTCCGTCAAAGTGGACTGCTCCATACCCTCCTTGCCCTCTGGGCTGCGTTGGCTGCTTGAAAGCTGTGGCACCACCCCCAGCGCCCGCAATCGCAACGTATCTTCACCGGCCTCAATAGTGCCGATTGTATGATCGAGATACTCGATGAGAAAAGGTATGCCGATGGCCAGCACGGCCCAAAGGCCCATGGACATCAAAAAGAGATTCATGCGGCTGGGAGAAGCTGGAGGATCAAGACGCGCTTCCAGTGTACCGCTGTAATTCAGGAAAATCCGTTCCTTTTCATCAGCAAATTCCACCAAGCTGATCGATTTGGCCATCTTGTCATAGAACGCCCGCCAAGTGAGCTGGCCGGCCGCCAACTGGTCGAAACCAAGCTTGAGTTTGGCGTCCTGCTTCTGCGCATCCAAATATTCCGGCATCTTCTTGTTCAGCTGCTCTTTTCGGGAAGCAAGTTCCCCCAGCCGTAACTGGACACGGCTAAGCCCTGATTCCAATTCATTCCGCAAGAGTTTTTCGATCTGCTCAAGCCGGGCAGAGGCGGCTTTCATCTTGGGATGGGCAGGCAGATAGGTCTTCGCCAGTTCCTTCGTTTCATTCCTCGTCTGCCGCAGTTCTTTTTCCAAGTCGGTCCATGCCTTGGGCAAGTCGGAATTCGCCATGGCAGGAACTACCACCACTTCACGCGACTCCGCCCCCGGCTGACCAGCTGGGGCATTATTAGGGAACAGGTTGTCTAACGGTCCTTGCCGGGTATAGGGAAATGAATCGCCCACCTTTAGATCGATCAAACCGGAATGGGAATCGAGCATGGAAAGGCGTTCGACCACATCCAATTTATCGTTCTTCAGCTTGCTTTCCAGCCAAGTCAGCTCACCCATCAGATAATTTAAGCGCGCCAGTTCCGTAGGCACTGCTTGCAACTCACGCAATTCCACCTTCACGGTAGCCATGCGATTGCTGTCCTGATAAGCATAATTAGTGTTCAACCACTCTTCCATCTTTTGGCTTACCCGTTGCATTTCGCCCGCAAAATCTTTCAGAAACAGCTCCCTTCTCTTAGCCCGCTGCTCGGCACGATAGGAAAGAAACTCCTCAAGCATCGTCTTGGACCAGTTCTCGGCCATGTCCCTGGACCAAGCCCACACTTCCACTTCAATGTTTCCTTCCAAATTATAGACGTAAGTCACCTTTTTAAGGAATTTCCGCCGGATGTATTTATCCGCCATGTTCACACCGAATCTGGACGCCGTACGCTCAGTCAGATGAGGTGAGTTGAACTGCGTAAGGATCTCTCGAGGATTGCTGTCCTTATGGATATCCTCAGCAGTTACCGGCAAGGGCATATCCTTCCGTTCAATCAAGGTACGCGTGTAATAGACCGGGCGCGTATACACATAAACCGTCAATCCTCCCAAGACAGTGAAACTTAGCAGCAAAAGCATCAAGCGCAAGTGCTTGATTACCAGCGCTATATAAACCATGATTTCCCCCATTTTGATAGGGGCTTGTTTGACACCAGGTATCATAATAATTGACCGCTAACAGACCGAGCAGCGATTTTAAGCCGAAACTGCAAGACTCTAGATTACTTCTTAAAATACAATCTGACAAGACAACTCCACCGACTCGACCACTTGTTTCCCAGCCAAGGACAAACCGAATGTGAAAGTCAAAAAGTGGCTCTTCTAAACGAAAAAACCCTTCCCGTTCTTGCACTCGCAGAAAACGGGAAGGGCAAATCGAAACCAGCTTAGAAGCTGAAGAAGCTTTCCGGCACCACTACGATGTCGTTGCTCTGCAGAACCACATCAGCCTGCTTGCCAGACTGAACGCTCTTAATGCTGACGGGAATCTTGAACTTCTCGCCATTGCCGCCATTGCGGAGAACATACACACCACTCTTCTTGGCGAAACGGGAGAAGCCACCGCTACGCAAGATCGAAGAATAAGCTGTCAGCTCTTCGTCGATCGGCAATTGCACGATACCCGGAGTCTTGACATTGCCCGTGACATATACACGGTTCGCAAAAGCGGGCACCACCACGATATCACCGGGCTGCACGGACACATCAGGAGTAAGGCCTGCACCATCCAAGATGGCTTGAACATTGACTTCTTCCACCAAGCTCTTGCCTTCCGTCAGGCGCAGCAACTTAACTCGGGTCAGATCACCTGAATCCTTCGTGCCGCCAGAGCGGATGAAAATCGTCGTGATTGTCGGAGCATATCCAGACGGAAGCAACAGCGGGCCCGTCTGCTTGAACTCACCGGCCAGATAGACCACATTGGCCGAGCCAGTCGCGTATGTCTCCACCGTTCGCTCAACCATCACCGTCGCCTGGCGCAACTGCGAAGCCTCCAGCGCTTCCTTGATGGCTTTTTCCGAATCCGGCAAATCTTTTCCAGCGATTTGCACACGGCCAATCCGCGGCATGACAATGTAACCACCCTCACGAATCTGATACACACCGTTGAAGGACTCATCTTCCACCACGAAGACTTGGACCGGGTCACCAGTCACCAGCAACTTGGAAACACCCACACCTTCAGAAATCTTACGCAGTTCGCCAATCTTGGCCTCCATCTGGCTGTCAACCTGACCGATCTCCGTTTCCACCGCTTTGACGCGCTCCGTCCAAGCAGCCGACTCTTTCTGCCACTTCTCGATCTCCGCAGCCACTTGGCTGGCGTTAGCCGTCTGCAATTGCTTGGTCGCCGAATCCAGCTTGGAACGGGAGTAAGTCAAATCGCGCTCCAACGTGATGCGCCGATCGGACAGGCGGTTAACTTCCTTCTGGAGGTTATCCAACTTTCCACCAATCTGATCCTTAGCACGCAGGCTGCTCAGATACTCCTCACGCGCTTGGCGCCAAGCATCAACCTTGTCCGACGCGTTTTGCGCAAACACCGGCGTTGCCATCAATAGGGCAGCCACGACTCCAAACAGGCTCTGGACGTTAATTTTCATGATATAAAAGCTAGAAAAATATTGTGCTCAACACACCATTTGATTCACCCACAACATGTTGCCATGGGCAAGTCACGGCCCATAAGGAACTAAAGAGGCGACTTTCTGTAAAGTTTTTTTTGCAAGATTTTGCCCTATGTGCAGCTCTCGCTCGGAAAAACTGTCTCATCTTAAGTCATTTAAACCCAAGACTTACTCTTTGGCCAACTGCTAAATCACCCCTCTGAATAAGCCGAACCGATACGCCAACACCCACCATCAAACCCGTTAACCTTGCTCATGGTCGACCGAAAAACGCAGTATCCCCCGTAGAGCCCACGAACATCTCGCGCGCATTAAAGTTCATAACTACTTGAATATAAAACACTTAATAATAATCCACCACCCCAAACCCAGCCATCAACGGCTCCACTCCCATCGCATAGCTACTCGCATCTCTGATTATCACAACGGCACAGTGAGCAAGGAATCCTTGACACCGTCAACCGCACCACATAAAAAACGTTTAGATTTTACTAAACGATGGCTCCGCCTGCTAAACCTAAGATTCGCGATTGGGCGCAAGCTCGCAGCAAATTCATCGAAGCGGGCGGTTCCACCACCCAATCCTTCGGCCTAGGACGGCTTATCGGCCAAATCTACGCACTCCTCTATCTTAGCCCCGCACCACTTTGCCTCGAGGATATCGCCAGCCAGCTTGGCGTCAGCAAGGCCAGCATCAGCATCACCATCCGCCAGATGGAGCGATGGACCGCCGTGCACAAGATTTGGGTGAAAGGCGATCGCCGCGATTTTTACGAGGCCGAGACTGACTTTCGAAAAATATTCCGCAACGGCCTGCTGGAGACCTTGCAAAAAAAACTGAAGACCGCTGGCACCCATTTGGAGGAAGTGGAAGAACTCGCCAAGGAAAGTCTGGCGCAATCCGGCTCACCGGACCAGGCCGATCTGAAAGCCGTGCAAGAACGTCTGGAACATGCCCGCAATTTCCACCGCCAGCTCAGCAACCTCATCGACAACCCGCTGATCAACCGCCTGCTTTGACCCATGTCCAGCTCCACTCAAGACCATCTTGTTGAAAGGGTCATCCGACCACGCCACGGTTTGGCCGCCATGGATTTTTCCGAGCTTTGGCGCTATCGCGAGCTGTTCTGGGAATTGTCCTGGCGGAATGTGCTGATTCGTTACAAGCAGACCATGCTGGGAATCGCTTGGGCGGTGATCCAGCCCTTGCTGACCATGGTGGTCTTCACCGTGGTCTTCAGTCTTTTCGGCAAGCTGCCCAGCCAGGGAGCGCCCTACGCCTTGCTGGTGCTGTCCGCCCTGGTTCCGTGGCAATTCTTCTCCAATGCCATGAGCGAAAGCAGCAACTCACTCATCGCTTCCCAAGGCATGATCACCAAGGTCTATTTCCCCCGCGCCATCATCCCGGCCAGCGCCGTGCTCAGCGGTATGATCGATTTTCTCATCTCGCTGGTTTTGCTGTTCGGGTTGATGCTCTGGTATGATGTCCCCTTCACCCTGCGCCTGCTCGCCCTGCCCGTTTTCGCCCTGTTGGCCTTTCTCGCTGCGTTCGGCACCGGCTTGTGGTTGAGCGCCTTGAACGTCAAATATCGCGATGTGAAGTATGTGGTCCCCTTCCTCACCCGCATCGGCATGTATGCCACCCCAGTCGGCTTCGCGGTGACCGTGGTCCCGGAAAAGTGGCTTTTCTGGTTCTACTCCCTGAACCCCCTGGTGGGCATAGTTGAAGGGTTTCGCTGGTGCATCCTTGGCAGCAACTTCGAGCCGATGTGGGTCGGGGTTATCAATGGTGCCGCCCTTATTATCCTCCTCCTGATCAGCGGGGCTTACTACTTCCGCACGACGGAGCGAACCTTTGCCGACGTCATTTAATCCATGGCCGAAAACATCATCAGCGTCCGCAATCTGAGCAAGCTCTACCGTCTCGGGGAGACCTTGCAGCATGATACTTTGCGCGACCGGTTGGCCGATTCACTCAGCCGGATTTTCCGGAAAAAACCGGCCTCTTCCCGCTCCACCAAGGAGTCCTCCGACTTCTGGGCATTGACCGATGTCTCCTTTGACATCAAACCTGGTGAAGTCGTAGGTATCATCGGACGCAACGGGGCCGGCAAATCCACTTTGCTCAAGATACTCAGCCAGATCACCGAACCCACCTCAGGTGAAGTGCGAATTCGTGGACGGGTTGCCAGCCTCCTGGAAGTCGGTACCGGCTTTCATCCAGAACTCACCGGCCGTGAAAATATCTTTCTGAACGGCGCCATCCTCGGCATGTCGCAAGCGGAAATCAGAAAGAAATTCGATGAGATCATCGCTTTTGCCGAAGTGGAGAAATTCCTGGACACGCCGGTCAAACGTTACTCCAGCGGCATGTATGTCCGTTTGGCCTTCGCAGTCGCCGCCCATCTGCAACCGGAGATTTTGCTGGTGGATGAAGTGCTCGCCGTCGGGGACGCCAGCTTCCAACGCAAGTGCCTCGGCAAGATGGAATCGGTCAGCAAAGAGGGCCGGACCGTGTTCTACGTCTCGCATAACATGCCTTCCGTCACCCGGTTGTGCAGCCGCGCGATTTTGCTGAACAAAGGGCAGATTGTGGAAGATGGCTCAGCGGAGCAGATTGTCCGCAGCTACCTGAATGTCGGCGTTCAGTCCTGGGCCGAGCGTGTCTGGCCAGATTCCGCCACCGCTCCGGGCAACGAGGTCGCCTGTCTCCGCGCCATCCGCATCAAAGACTCCGCGGGCAAGCTGTGTTCTAGTTTTGACATCCGCCGCCCCGTGCATGTGGAGATTGAGTTTCAGGTGAAACAGGCTGGGCATATCCTGATCCCCAACATCCAGTTCTGCAATGACGACGGCGTTTGCCTGTTCATCACGGCGGATACCTCTCCGGCGGCCCAGCGTGAACCGCGTGCGGTGGGGCTTTATCGGACTCGCATGGAGATTCCAGGCAACCTGCTATCCGAAGGCTGCATGATCTTGAGTCCGGCCCTGAGCACGGCCAATCCCGTGCGCGTCCATTACTACGAAAAAGATGCTGCCGCCTTTCAGGTCACCGATCCGATGGAAGGCGGTTCCGCGCGTGGAGATTATGCCGGCCCTTATCCCGGTGTCGTCCGTCCGGTTTTCCAATGGCAAAATGAATTTCTGACACACTGATCAGCGAACGAAACTATGAAAGTAGTCATTTTATGCGGCGGTCTGGGTACCCGTCTCCGGGAAGAAACTGAGTTCCGCCCCAAGCCCATGGTGCCGGTCGGGCCGCGTCCCATCCTTTGGCACATCATGAAATATTATGCCTCCTTCGGGCATAAAGAATTCATTCTTTGCCTGGGCTACAAAGGCGAAGTCATCAAAGATTATTTCCGGAACTACAACTGGAACACCAGCGACGTGACCCTTAAACTCGGTCGCAATCCCGAGATCCGCTACCACAACTCACACGATGAGGAGGACTGGACCGTTACTATGATCGATACCGGTCAGGCCACCCAGACCGGCGGCCGCCTCAAACGCGCGCTCGAATACATCAATGACGACACCTTTCTGCTCACCTACGGTGACGGGGTGACGGACAGCAATATCAATAACTCCATTGAATTCCACCGCCGCCATGGGCGGCTCGCCACCGTCACTGCCGTGAAGCCCTCCGGCCGCTTCGGTGAACTGGCGATGGACGGCGAGACCATCACTGCCTTCCGCGAAAAACCCGAAAAAGAATCCGCTTACATCAGCGGCGGCTTCTTCGTGCTGAACCGGGGCATCAAATCTTACTTGGGCGACGATACTTGCGTTTTTGAACGTGAACCTCTGGAGAGCCTCACCAAGGATTCCCAAATTCATGCTTGGAAGCATGACGGTTTCTGGCAATGCATGGACACCCTGCGCGAGCAGGAGATCCTGACACGCATCTGGAACACGGGAAAAGCTCCTTGGAAAATCTGGTGATCATGTTTGGCGGCATCTACAACGGCAAACGCATCCTGCTGACCGGCCATACCGGTTTCAAAGGCAGTTGGCTCAGTCTCTGGCTGCGCACACTCGGGGCCGAGGTGCATGGTTACGCCCTGCCTCCGGACACCACGCCCAACCTGTACAGTGTCATCGGGGCCGATACGTTTGCTTCGGAAGAACTGACAGATATCCGCGACGGCGGCAAAATTCTCGCCGCCGTCAAACGTATCAATCCGGATTTCATCTTCCATCTCGCCGCACAGCCCTTGGTCCGCGAGTCCTACCGCCAGCCGGTGGAGACCATGCAGACCAATGTCATGGGCACCATCAACTTGCTGGAAGCCATCCGCCAGTTAGGCCGCCCCGTTACCACGCTCATCGTCACCACGGATAAGTGTTACGAGAACGTGGGCTGGAATTACGGCTATCGCGAGACGGACCCGCTGGGTGGTCATGATGTTTACTCCATGAGTAAGGCCGCGTGTGAACTGACCGTCGCTGCCTGGCGTCGCTCCTTCTTCATCCCGGAAAAACTTGGCCCGCTTGTCACCGCTCGCGCGGGCAACGTCATCGGTGGTGGTGATTTTGCCGCCGATCGTATTGTGCCGGATTGCATCCGCGCTTTATCCGCTGGTAAATCCATCAACGTCCGCAACCCGCACGCCACGCGGCCTTGGCAGCATGTGCTTGATTGCCTGAGCGGTTACCTCTGGCTCGCCGCGCGTCTGCATCAGCAGGATAACAGTTCACCGCTGGCTTCCGCGTTTAACTTCGGCCCCTCGCTGCAATCGAACCAGAACGTCCGCGTGCTCGTGGAAGAAATCCTGAAGAACTGGCCCGGCCAATGGCAGGATACTTCGGATCCAAAGGCCGTGCACGAAGCCTCCCGCTTGCACCTGTCCATCGATAAGGCCGCCGCCCTGCTCGATTGGCAACCTACCTGGGATTTTGCCGACGCCATCGCACAAACTGTCGGCTGGTATAAACAGTGGCACGATCACGGCACCGCCGGCTTGCGGGAATTCACCCTCGCCCAGATAACCTCCTTTGCCCACGCCGGACAAAACATCGGCAATCCTTGGGCACACGAAACTAACTCATGAGTGCATCCGGCTTTAAATGTCATTCCTGCGGCGGCAGTCACCACGAAATGGTGCTCGACCTCGGCCTGCAACCCTTGGCCAACAACCTTCTGCGGCCAGAAGATCTCGCCAAGCCCGAGCCCAAGTTCCCGTTGCGCCTCGCCGTCTGCACCGATTGCTGGCTCCTCCAGATCACCGATCTCGTGCCGCCTGTGGAGCTCTTCTCCGAGTACCTGTACTTCTCCTCTTTCTCGGACACCATGTTGCGCCATGCCAAAGAAGCTACGACGCGTTACATCAAAGAATTTAAGCTCGATCAAAACAGTCTCGTCGTCGAAGTCGCCAGCAATGACGGCTATCTGCTCAAGAACTTTGTCCAGGCCAAGGTCCCCTGCTTGGGCATTGAACCCGCGGGTAACATCGCCAAGGTCGCCCGCGAGAAAGGCATCGAAACCCTTGTCGAATTCTTCACCGAATCTCTCGCGTCCCAACTGGTCGGACAAGGCCGCCAAGCCGATCTCATCCTCGGCAATAACGTCTTTGCGCACGCACCAGATACGAATGACTTCGTGGCGGCGGCGAAGAAGTTGCTCAAACCGAGCGGCCGTATCGCGTTTGAATTCCCCTATGCTTTCGAGATGCTGGCGCATAACGAATTCGACACCATCTATCATGAGCACGTCTTTTATTTCTCCCTGACCGCTCTGCAGCCGCTCTTCGCGCGACATGGCTTGGAGATCTTCGCCGTCGAGCACCTGCCCATTCACGGTGGCTCCCTGCGGCTCTTCGCCGGTCATCGCGGCGCTCACGCCCTTCAGTCCAGCGTGGCCAAACTGCTCGCTGAGGAAGCTGCCCGCGGCGTCAGCACGCTGACTCCGTATCGAGCTTTCGCGCAACGCGCGCACCAACTGCGCGACAACCTGAATGCGCTCGTCAAAGACCTGCGCTCACAAGGCAAACGCCTCGCGGCTTATGGTGCTTCCGCCAAAGGCAGCACGCTTCTGAACTTCTGCGGCTTGAACCACACCCAGTTGGAGTTTGTGGCTGATCGCAGCACCTACAAGCAAGGCCGCCTCACTCCCGGCACGCATATCCCCATCACCGGCCCGGAAGCATTGGAGCAAAAGCTGCCTGATTACACACTGCTGCTCACCTGGAACTTCGCCGAAGAAATCCTGCGTCAGCAAAAGAGCTACCGCGATCGCGGCGGCAAATTCATCATCCCGATCCCCGAGGTGAAGGTAGCATGAAGTTCACCCCGGCAAAAATTCCCGGCGTCTGGATCGTCGAGCAGGAACGCTTCGCCGATGATCGTGGCTACTTCGCCCGCACTTGGTGCGCTGAAGAATTCGCCGCTCACGGTCTGAATTCGCGACTGCTCCAGTGCAGCACCTCTTTCAATCTGAAACGCGGCACCTTGCGCGGATTGCATTTTCAAGCGGCTCCACACGCCGAAGACAAACTGGTCCGCTGCACTCGCGGCGCCATCTTTGACGTCGCCGTCGATCTCCGTCCTGATTCTCCGACCTACAAGCAATGGGTGGGCGTGGAACTCAGCGAGACCAACGGTCTCGCGCTCTACATCCCGCAAGGTTTTGCCCACGGCTTCCAAACCGTCACGGACAACAGCGAAGTGTTTTACCAGATGTCCCACCTGTATCATCCTACGGCTGGCAAAGGCTGGCGATGGAACGATCCAGCCTTCGGCATCACCTGGCCCATCCCGTCAGCTCCCATTCTGTCACCGCGGGACGCCGCTTATCCGGATTTTAGCTCATGAATAATTCTGCCAGCCATCCCGCCTCCGCTACGTCCCGCTTGCGCGTGATGATCGCCGGAATTGGCGGTGCCTCCTTGGGGACGGAGATCTACAAGTGCCTGAAACTGGCGGGCACCTACGATATCTACGGTTGCGATGTCTCCGCCACCGCCTACGGTCTTTATGATGGCGGCTTTGCCAAGACCTATCGCGTCAACCGCGACGACTACGTGAACAGCGTCATCGCTGCCTGTCACGATGCTGGCACCGAATGGCTGGTGCCCGGTGGCGAACAGCCCATGACCTTGCTCGGCGCCGCAGCCGAGAAGTTGGCCAAGGCCAACATCAAGCTGCTCGCCAACGATTCTGGTGTCATTGCCCTGTTCTCGGATAAGGATGCCACGTTCAAACGGCTCGCCGAAAATGGCGTGACCATCCCGCGCACGGTTGCCATCAATGCCGCGAGCGATCTGAAAGTCACCGGCTTGCCTTGCATCGTCAAGCCCGCCACCGGCTCCGGCGGCAGTGCCTCGGTGTTCTTCGCCGTCACGGCGGATGAAGCCATGATTTACGCCGAGTTTATCCGGCGCAATGGCAGCCAACCGATCGCGCAAGAGTATGTGGACATCGCGGAAGGGGAATTCACCATCGGCGTTTTGTCCCTGCCCAACCAGCAAGTCGTCGGCTCCATCGCCTTGAAACGCGATCTCAACGCGAAACTCTCCGTCGCCTATCGCGGTCGTGGCGGCATAGTTTCCAGTGGCTATTCGCAAGGCCACATCGGCGAATATCCCGGCCTGTGCCAGCAGGCGGAAAAGATCGCCGCCGCCATCGGCAGCCGTGGTCCAATCAATATTCAAGCGCGCGTACGCAACGGCGTCCTCCTGCCCTTCGAGATCAACCCGCGCTTTTCCGCCTCCACCTATCTGCGCGCCATGGCGGGCTTCAACGAGATCGATATCCTGCTGCGTTATTTGAGTTCTGGCACGCCACCGGTGCGTCCTTCCATCCGCCCCGGCTGGTACATGCGCAGTCTCACGGAACAATTTGTAGCCGAGGAGCAATTGCTATGAGTATCCGCTGGATCACCCCCATGCTTGGCACCGCCGCGGCCACCGCCGCCCAAGGCATTCCCGATATCTCCATCGTGGATGTTCGCGATTTGGTGGACAAAGCCGGCAACGGCAGTGGTCCTGTGCAGGAGAAGATCCGTCAAGGCGTCGAACTTCTCACGCAAGGCAAACGCACCGTCGTCTGCTGCGATTACGGCATGTCCCGCAGCAACGCTATCGCTACAGGTATTCTGGCCACCTTTGAAAAAATCGGCTTTGAAAAAGCCCTGCGTCGTGTGCAAGAAGCCACGGGTGAAGCGCAAATCAAAGTCGAACCGCTGAACGCCGTTCGCGATGCCTTGGGCTTGCGCTCCAGCGCCAAACCCACCACCTCGCAGCGCACCATCCTCGTCACCGGCGGCAGCGGCTTCCTCGGCCAAGCCCTGCAAGCGTCGGTGCAAGGTGACCAAGAAGTCAGCCTCGTCGTCCCCTCTCGTCAACAGCTCGATCTTTACCAGGGCAGCACCCAGCTCGACCTCTTGGCCAATGAAGAAAACGTCCAGGCCATTCTGCACTTGGCCAGCCCGCGAGTTTACACCTCCAACATCGCCATGGGACAGACGCTGACCATGTTGCGCAACGCCATCGATGTCTGCCTGGCCAAAGACATTCCCCTGATCTATCTCTCGAGCTGGGAAATCTATTCCGGCTACGCTGGCACCTTGCGCGCCAATGAAGCCACTCCGCCTCTGCCCAAAGGTCCTTACGGCGAAACCAAATTTCTCGCGGACACCTTGATCCAGCACAGCCGCAAGACCGCTGGACTTCGTTGCGCCCTGATCCGTTCCAGCCCCGTCTATGGTGCGGGCAGCGACAAGCCCAAGTTCATCTACAACTTCATGGAGAAAGCGCGGAACTCCAAGCCCATCGTCACCCATCGCTATCGCAATGGCGATCCCGCATTGGACCTGCTTTGCATAAATGACCTGATTGCCGCCCTCCGCGCCGTTTTGAAAACGGGTTTCGTGGGCGACTTGAACATAGGCACGGGCACTTTGACCTCCACCAGCGCCATCGCCCAGATGTTGATTGATCGCATCGGCAGCAACAGCCGTGTAGAACATCTGCCCATCGAGGCCGAAGTGGCCAGCATCGCCATGGACTGGCGCCGGGCCAAAGCTGAACTCGGCTGGCAACCCACCGTCACTCTGGCCGAAGGTCTTGACCGCCTGTTCCCTGCCACCAAGAAGCCATAACATCTTCCATGACCCAACCGGCCAAATCGATCAAGAAACGCCTGCGCAATTGGTTACGCTCGCGTTTGCTCGATTTGCTGGAACCTCCACCCGAAACCGATCCGCGCAAGCAGATGACCATCGGGCGTTACACCTATGGTCTGCGCCGGGATAGCGTGCCGGTTTATGAACCAGCCTGTCATTCCTTGCAGATCGGCAGTTATTGCAGCATAGCGGCCGGGGTTCGCTTTGTTTTCGGCGTCCACCAACTGGAAGCACCAACCACGTTTCCGATGCGTGAGTTTGTCAAAAAGGAGTGGAACCCCGCCATCTGGCCCAAGGAAAAGATCATCGTCGGCCATGACGTGTGGATCGCCACCAACGCCATGATTTTACCGGGGGTGACCATCGGTCACGGCGCGATCATTTGTGCTGGAGCCGTGGTCACGAAAGACGTGCCGCCCTACGCCATCGTTGCCGGCATTCCGGCCCGGACCATCAAATACCGTTTAACACCTGAGCAAATCCACTTGATGCTTGAGATTGCCTGGTGGGATTGGCCCGAGAATCAAATCCTGGAAAATCTCGACCTGTTCTACGGCGATGTGGATGCCTTCATCCGCAAGCATCGAAAAAGCTGAACCATTTTGACTACTATGCGCATACCGGTTGCTGGTCCCTGGATCACTCAACGAGAGATTGATTACGTCGCCGATGCTGCGGCGAATGCCTGGTACGCTCAGGCCAATACGTACTATCAGCGTTTTGAGAAAGCCTTCGCCGAATACGTCGGCGTCAAACACGCCATCTGTCTCCCCTCCTGCACCTCGGCAATCCATCTTTCTTTGCTCGCATTGAAGATTGGTCCCGGCGATGAAGTCATCGTGCCGGACGCAACTTGGATCGCATCCGCCGCACCGATCACCTATGTGGGGGCGACGACGGTTTTTGCGGATGTCGATCCGGCCACCTGGTGCCTCTGCCCCAAGGCCTTCGCCGCCAAAATCACGCCGAAGACCAGAGCGGTCATTCCGGTGAACCTATATGGCAGCATGGTCAACTGGCCGGAGATCCGGAAGATCGCCGCCCAGCATGGCATCGCGGTCATCGAGGATGCGGCCGAATCCATCGGCTCGGAGTTTCAAGGCAAGCGTTCCGGCAGTTTTGGTGATACTGGCGTCTTCAGTTTCCACGGCTCCAAGACGCTCACTACCGGTGAAGGCGGCATGCTGGTAACCAGCTCGGACGAGCTCAAAGATCGCGTTCTCTTCCTGCGCGACCATGGCCGCCCCAGCGGCGACAAGCTGTTCTACAACACCGAAGTGGCGTGGAAGTACAAGATGAGTTCCTTGCAGGCCGCCATGGGACTCGCCCAGTTGGAGCGCATCGAAGAACTCGTCACCCGCAAACGGGAAATCTTCCAATGGTATGCGGAACAGCTTACCGGCCTGCCCGGCATCACTTTGAATGCCGAACCGGCTGGCACGCGTAACAGTTATTGGATGTCCACGATCGTGTGGGATGAGCGCCATGCTCTGGACAAGCTCGCGGTGATGAAAAAACTGGACGAAGCGGGCATGGATAGCCGCCCATTCTTCCACCCGCTCAGCAGCCTCCCGGCATATCGGGAACAGCCGCAGGCCGTGGTGGCTCGCGAACAAAACAAAGTCGCCTATGCCATCGGCACGCGCGGGATCAATCTCCCCTCGGCCATGTGCCTGACCAAAGAACAGGTGGACCGGGTGTGCCAGACAGTTCGGGCCATCTTCAAGACCTAGGCCAGCAAACCTGACATGCAACCGACTTTTTCCATCGTCATTCCCACCCGCAACCGGCCGGAGACATTGTTCCATGCCGTCCGCACCTGCCTTGCCGATCCGGAGAATGATTATCAGGTCATCGTATTCGATAACGCCACCAGCCCAATCATCACCCGCGAACTGCTGGGCATCACAGATCCGCGCATGGTGATCCAACGCTCCGAGGAAACCTTGCCCATGATCAACTCATGGGAAACGGCCGTTTCTTACGCCACCGGGAAATATGTAATCTTGGTGGGCGACGATGATGGCCTGATTCCGTCCACCCTCTCGGTACTCCGTCCGCTGATCGAGAAATACCCGGACAAGCCGATCCGATGGGCGCGTGCCTCTTATCATTGGCCCACCCATCCGGTGGAGATCAAACGGGACACGCTGAAAATACCCCTTTCCAACGAAGGCTATATCCTTGATGCCAAAGCCGTGATCAAGGCCGTGGCAGAGGTTCGCATCCCACACTTCATTGTGCCGATGCTGTATAATGCCGCCATCCCGCAAACCATCATCCAGCAGATCAAGAAACGGTGCGGACGGCTTTTCTTGGGCCCTTCACCCGATGTCACTTCGGGCATAGCCGCGGCTTATATCGCCGGCACCTTTGTCAGCCTGGAAACACCGCTTTCCATTGGCGGCACCTCCGGGAAGAGCAACGGTCTGGTATGCACCACGACTGCCAATCTGGATGACCTGAAGAAAAAATCGGCCGTGGCCAGCGAGTATCTGAAACTGAGTGATGGTTGTGGTTATCCGTATCCGCATCCCAAGTTGCCCAAAATATCCCTCCCCTCCGTGGTGCGGGCAGATTCGTTTCTCTACACCAAGCAGGCCCTTTTCGCTGATGACCAGCAGCTTAGCCTAAACTTCCAGCAATTGGTCAACCGTTGCTGGCATGAGCTGCACGAGAAACCGGCGGCTGAGCGTCCGCACCTGATCGCACAGCTTAAGCAGTATGTGGAGCAGAACCCGGGACTTCACCTGCCCGCAGCCCCTCTGCCAGAAGCGAACGCGGCAAAGCCTTCCGGAATGCAGCGCCCTTCCCCTCGCGGGTATGATGAAAGCGAACGCTTGCTTTGCCTGGATACCACGAGTTTTGGCATCACCGATGTCTTCGGTGCCAGCCAGCTTTGCGAAAAAATACTGGCGTACAAAAATCGCGGCTTACGGCTCCAGATCAAGACGCCCAAGCAAAAGCTGAAAAATTCCGGACGCAGATTGCTGGCTGACTTGGTCCGCCGCCGTGAACTGCCCAACTTCATCGACTGCGACTGAACCGGCCCCCATGCGCATCGCCATCGTATCCACTCTTTACCCGCCAGAAGACGGTGGCGGGATCGCCACGTATTGCCGTCACCTGGCCGAAAGCCTGGCCAGCCAGGGGCACCACGTCCGCATCATCTGCCGCACCAAGGACCAAGAGCGGGTGGATCACTTGAACGGTGTTGAAGTCCATCGTTTCCGGCAACGCTATCTGCCTCTGGTCGAGGGCCGTTTTCCGGGCCTGGCCTGGAGCTGGTTTGTCCGTCAAACGCTCATCCAGTGGCAAAACGCTTCTGGTCTGGATGCCGTGGAATTTTCCAATTGGGAAGGCGTCGGGCTGATGACTTCGATCCTGCCGCGTCAATTCCCGGTCGTCACCCGGCTCGTCACTCCGTACTTTGAATCCCTGAACATCTCAGCCAACACCGAACTGAAAGGTGCTGACCGGTTCATCTGCGGCATGGAGCAAAAAGCCGTCCAATACAGCGACCGCCTCATCACCTCCACCCGCCATCATGCACTGATGATGGCGGAGAATTACCGGTTGAATGCGGACGCGATTACTGTCATTCCCTTGGGAATCGAGCTACCCCCCCCACCTCAAGCACCCGCAGCTGTGACAGCCAAAGCCGGATTTGATGTCCTCTATGTCAGCCGGCTGGAGCTGCGCAAAGGCACGCTTACCTTGCTCGAGGCCATCCCGGCGGTGTTAAAGCAGAGGCCGGATGTCCGTTTCACTTTCATCGGCCAGGACCGTCCGCACGCCCCCGGCAAACATCTGTTCAGCGAATATTTTCGGCAAACCTGGCCAGAACATGCTGCCAATGTGAAATTCTTGGGCTTCCAGCCGGAGGCCACCGTAGAAGCAGCCTATGCCAGTTGTGACCTCTTTGTCGTGCCATCGAAGTATGAATCGTTCGGGCTTATCTACGTGGAAGCGATGGCCCGCGGAAAGCCGGTGATCGGATGCACCAGCGGGGGCATACCTGAAGTCATCAAACATCCTGAAGCGGGTTTGGTGATCCCCCCGGACGATCCGGAAAAACTTGCTCAAAGCATCCTGCAACTGGCAAACGATGAAGACTTGCGCAGTCAGATGGGGAAAACAGCCAGACGCTGGACGGAAGATAATTTTGACAAAGCCTTGATGGCGGCCAACACCCTTAAAGCTTACCAGGCGGCGATGTCCGAAAGGTGATTCTTAGAAAGACCTGATCAAACTGATCGCGACCAGATTTTCATAATAGTCCTGTCCCACGGCTTCGGAATCCCGCTTCTGGAACTGGTAAACAAACGTTCCGTGCAGTTTGGGGGACAACTCGGCAGAATAAAGCATGCGCAACGTGGATTTGGTCGCATCAGGCGTCGCCGGATTCGTATAATCCGTGATGGTGTGGAAGGCCATGAAACTCACGGTGCCATACTGGGCCAAATCCCAATTCAGATAAGTCCCGAAGACATCCTCTTCCACAAAGGTATTCTTGGTATCCAAATCACCAAACTTATTGTGGGAATAATAAAACCCACCGGTCAGGTAAGGCCCAAGGATTTGCGCGATCTGGTAGGAATATGTCTCACGCAACTGCCGGTCAGGCTCCGTGACTGTGCGAAAGTAACCCGCTGACTGCCGCGTGTACGGCCCCGCATCATGAGTCAGCCTCACGGTCCAGATGGTGGCGGTTGAACCGCTATTGTCGCTCCAGACATAGCCACCTTCACCCAAAAACTCCAACTGATCGGTTATCGGGCCTTTGATTCCCGCCAGCAACTCCTGATCCCAGCCATCCACAGTGCTGTAAGTGGAAGCACGATACTGGACATAAGGCTTGAACCGCAGATTCTCGCGCACAGACTCCAGCCGGGCGGTGAAAACATCACGGTCATAATCTGGCAGCAAGACGCCATTTACCGTGGAACTCGAGTTATACCAGACGTTCTCGTGGATGTAAGAAACCGTGGCCCGGCTAACGGTCGGCACCAACCGTGTCGCAATCACACCGACCCGGTTGACGTAATCAAGCGCCGAGGCATCGAAGCTGCCGGAAGAATTGGTGTCATCCCGGTAACCGCCGGTAGCATTGGCCGAGGGCGTGTAGGTCTGTTGACGCCCGGCAAATGACCGTTCGCTGCGAAAAGTTTCCCCATCGTAGAGGTCCAGAAAATCTCCCTCACCCAAGCGGTAAAGCGAATTGTTTCTGATCTCAAAATTGTCGAACACCGTGAAATCCCAGCCCATCAACTTGAAATCATACGAGATCTGCGTCCGGAAAAGGGTGTTGCCGTTCAAGGCGAATTTGGCAAAAGGATCGACGATACCGAAGCCGTTGACGCCAAAACGATTCTCAAAAGGAAGATACACCAAATCACCCTCAACCCCGAACTGCAATCCGTCGTTCAACTGGTAAAGCGCCCGCACTCCCAGAGCCAAGGAACCCGTCACATCACTCTTACGGTTATTCTCGGTAAGATTGACATTATCACTGAACAGCAATGAGCCCCGCAGACTCTTGATGTCCAAATAGAAACCACCGATTTTCAGCTCAGCATCTTCCGGGCGGAAGCCACGATTCACTGGCGTATTTACTCCTGGAGATAAATTAAATGGTCCGAGGCCCACGGTTGCCCGGCCTGGTCCGAGCTTGGGGGATGCCCCTAACCCCGCATCAAAATTACGGAAATAATTTTCGTAAGGAGCTCCCGGATCCGCAACATACTGCGAAGCCTTCACTTCGCCGGCCAGCGCAGCTGCACTGATGTCAGGTGCCGTCCCCAGCTTGATCTCCTCGTTGGTCTGGGCCACCGAATTGCACGCCATCCCGAGACAGGCGGAAAGCACCCCCGCTGGTGCATAACGGGTCACCAGTCGCTTGGAGTCGCTCATATTTGGCTTTGCCGTAAAACCTTTGGCTTTATCCACAATAAACCTTCGGTCAGGCCCTTGGAAGGGCCGATAAAATCATGACTGATCTCCGTTAGTAACTCAGAGCATCAGGTAACAGTGTCCCGAACCGCGCGGCATGATGCCAGCAACTCTGTCGCAGTCCAGCAAAAAGACAGTGATCATTGTCCACCAGTCATCCACCCCGGCAGTCGCAACCACAAGAATTGCAACCACAAAGACAATCTACTGCTGACTCCGCCGCCCCCGCCCTTCCACCCCATTATAACCGTGATGCACCTCGATCTCCTGCAGTCCTGCTTTTTCAAACCAAGCCTGCAGGGTTTCCCGGGTCTGCGGGTAGTCATAGACCGGTGATAGCATGTCGAAACTGTCTAATATTGCCCACTCCTTGAGCATCGGCTCGGGCAAATCGAACACCCCCCGGTAGTCGGCGATCACCATCCGCCAGTTCAGCCAGCGGCCGAGTTTGGGTATCTTGTTGATCACCCGGGCGATTGGCCACATGAAATTGATATACGCAGTGACCCGCCGGTAGAGCACTTCTGGGGGCCATCCGCGGACAAATGGCCGCACCATGTACTTGGAGGGAATCAACCGGCCAATCCGCCCCTTCAACGAGTCGTTCCGCTTGTAAACATCCACGGTCAGACGCCCTCCGGGCTTCAGGTATCGGGGCAGCGTCAAAAAGGACTTTTCGGGGTCTGGCGTATGCTGTAACACCCCTATGCACAAGACTTTGTCAAAACTTCCCTCCCGGAACGGCATTTGATAAAGATCCCCTTGGACGACCAGCAAATTCTCATGGCTACCGTTGGAACCATAGTTGGCATCCACGGCATAACTGTAATCCATGGACACCACCATCGCGCCAGTCTTTAAAGCCTGCTCGGTGAAGCGTCCGGAACCGCTGCCTACTTCCAAAAGGAGTTCACCCGGCAAATTCCGCGGCCATTTGGTCTCGTTGAAGAAACGAGTTTCCGAGATTTTTGTCCCGCTATGGCTGTCGTACTGGGTCCGGGCATGCTTGGTCCATTCCAGCCCGAAACCGCTGGCATAATTCTCCGAAGGCACGAACCTAGGGATAGACTTGGTGACGGGATATTTCTGGCCACAAGCTGGACAGCCCAACTCCCCTTCTCTTAGCCGCCCATTCTCAACCTGCTTGCTGGCAACAAGTTCCAATTGAACTTTGCATTTGGGACAAACGAGATGCTGGAGGTGATCGATTTTCACTGGCGGTTGGCGTCCACGGTAGAAAGTGTCAATGCGGGCTCAACGTAATGGCTGTTTAACGACAATCCCATCACCCAAAAGAATTCTGCGCTCAGCCTGGAAAAACTGATGAAAGTCGGATTTCACTTCTGCCGGTTCTTTTTCCAGATGAAAAGATCGGGATAGTGATCCAACCGGAAGGAGAAAGGCAAATAGACCAGAACGCCGATGACAGGCACGAAAACCACAAACAAAGTCCACAGCGTGGCGGAACTCTTATGCTTGCAGTGCATCCAGATGCTGTGTACAGCGCAGACGACCAGCATAAGCCACGCCACGACCATGCCAAAACCGACCCAAAAATCGAACTTGATCGCATCTAAACTGAATCTGCCTAAAATTTCACTCATGAACAGTATGTAAGCAGGAACCGTAGCCGTTTGTCGAGTCTTAGAAAAAACCACAACCGAAGGCCCTCACGGCTTGACTGCAGGGTACAACACATAAAGCACCACCTTGCCATCGCTGGCCGGCAGTTTTTCGAGCTCAGCATAGGTGCCAATCTCTTCGATGCTGGGCAAATAAACCCGCTTGGTTTCCGTGAACCAGACCAACAAACTCTTCCGGCTGGCCAAGGCTTTCAATTCGTCACCCAGCTTCTCATTCGGCTTCATCGTCATCCGGTCGTTTCTCAACGGCAGCAAATCGCAGGAGCGGCCTAGCAGCTCTTGGATGACTTCCGGCTTATTGGAGACCACAGGCATGGTATCAGCAAGGTTTCTCACATAAGCGATTGCCGTCGATGCACGCATGGCCTTCCCCCCGATCCCGATCCCTTGCGTGGCGAAAATCCGCACGGTTTTGGCTCCTTTCAATAACTGCCCGCCAAAGCAGAAAAACAGTCCAATCAACACCAAAGAACGCCACTTTCCCGGCAGACGATAACAGCGGGCCAAACCGATGCTTAAGCAGACCAGGGCCAGCACATGAACGGGAAAAAGCAGACGGTAATCCAGCGGCGTGTCAAAATCGATCAGCATCACCGTGACTATCACCATGCCCAGATAAAACATGGCCGAGCCGCTCGCCCACATGACACTCTCGCCCGCACCTCCAGAAGGTTTGCTTTCCCGCGAGATTACCGCGCTCAACCAGCGACGCCAGCTCTCGCAGCCGGCCAGCACGAGCACCAACACCAACCCCCAGCCCACCGCCGGGAAGGCCAGGCGATATGGCAAAAACCAGGCGGCCACAGTCTGGCCGAAATCATGCCAGTGCTCTGGTCCGGGCCAGTGGAAGGCCAACGATCTAGATCCGGTCGAGGCAAACATCAACTTGTGCAGCAGCAGCGGCAACGCCGCCGCACCTAAAAACAAACTGGCTGGTAGAACTCTCTCCTTCAACTTGCCCGGCACAGTCAAAATGACCCAGATCAAGGCTGGCGGCAGCAAAAAAAGCCCCGCATGCCGCACCAGCGTCGCCAGCCCCAAAAGCAGCCCGGCCAAGACCCAGTTCAGCCGCCCACCCTTCATCTGCGTCCGCTGCAAAAACAACCCGCTCCCCATCACCATCGTCATGAACAACGGCTCAGAGAGCACATAGACAAACAGCCGGATAAAATCATCAGCAAAAATCAAGGTCAGCACCGCCAGCCCCAGCACTACCCGCGACCATTTGAAGGATATCCCGCCCGGCATGGCGTTCAGGCAAATCCGGCAGAGACAGAAAACCAACACTCCGGCACACAGGACATGAAGCAATCTGGCCCCCTGCTCCAGCTCTCCCGTCATGGCCCCCATGGTCGCCAAGCACCAAGGATACAGCGGCGGAAAATGGCCGGTGGGATCCACTGCTTGCGTCCATCCCAAGGACAAAGCCTTATGGGCCGCACCCAAGTAATAACGGGAATCCGTACTGATCCCGACGCCTTCCAGCGAGCCTAAAAAAACTACCGCCACCGCCACCAAAGCCAGGGCCAGCGACAGCAGCAAATCAGCCCGTATTTCCTGAACAGCATGCTTGTCCCCGGCTGAATCGACCAAATCTTTCATGTGGATAATGTACTGAATTCGACCGGGATTGAAGGCAGCGATGAGGCCTGCTCGCTTCCCGGCGATACTATCTCTTGGTGTAATCCCCCCGGCTGAAATACTTCTCCAGCCAGATATACAGGCAGATGAACAGGTAGCGGCTGCCCATCTCCTTGATCTTCAGTTTGGCCTCCCCGGTGCGCCGGTTACGCCAGGTGATGGGCATCACCGTCCAGGAATAACCGCGTACGATCGCCTTCAACGGCAGTTCGACCGTGAGATTGAAATGCGGTGAAAGAAAGGGCCGGCAGCCATCGATCACCGTCTTCCGGTACGCTTTGAAGGCGTTGGTCGTGTCATTGAGCTTGAGGCCGAACAGCATCCGGATGAAGAAATTCGCCAGCCGGTTGATGCGCAGCTTCAACCACGGGTAATCGATCACCCCGCCCCCCTTCATGAAGCGGCTGCCAAAGGCGCAATCCCAGCCTTCGTTCAAGGCATGCCAGTAGCGCACCACATCCCGGCAGTCATCCGATTCATCCGCCATCATGATGACCACGGCATCGCCCTTCATGGAATCGAGCCCCTTGATGATCGCCCGTCCGAAGCCATGCAGTTCCCGGTTTTGCACGGGTTGCAGTTCGGGAATTTTTTGGGCCAGGGCGGTCAATATCTCCCACGTCCGGTCTTTGCTGCCATCATCCACCACCACGATGTTGTGAGGGATCTTGTTCAGCGAAAGCTCCAGGTGCAGGTGTTCCACCGTGGAGGCGATGCACCCCTCTTCATCCCGCGCCGGCAACACGATGGAGAGCAGGGTAAGCTTGGGAGCCAAAGCTGATGGGGCTGCCGAGGCAGTCTGATCCGCTGGATTGGCGGGCGTGGAACTCATGCGGTTTTGGCCTGGCTGCTAGCCTCGAAGATCTCCCTTAAGATGGCTTTCAGATCATAGCGATAACGCCACTCCGGGTAATCCCGCTGGAACCGCCGCACATCGCTGACCCACCAGATGTGATCGCCCGAGCGGTTCTCCTCCACATAGGTCCAGTCCAGTTTGCGGCCGCTGATCTCCTCGCAAAGCTGGATGGCTTCCAACATGGAGCAATTGCTATGACGGCTGCCCCCGATGTTATACACCGCTCCGCTGCCCGGCTTCTGGTAAAAGCTCCAAAAGGCATCCACCAGGTCGTGACTATGGATGTTGTCCCGCACCTGTTTGCCCTTGTAACCGAAGACCCGATAAGGTTTTCCCTCCACCGTGCACTTCATCAGGTAGGAGAGAAACCCGTGCAATTCCGCCCCCGCATGCGCCGGTCCCGTAAGGCAACCGCCCCGGAAACAGACCGTCTTCATGCCGAAATAGCGCCCATACTCCTGCACCAACACGTCTGCCGCCACCTTGCTGCACCCAAAGAGCGAATGCTTGCTCTGATCGATCGTCAGCGTCTCATCGATACCGTCCTTGTATTGATGGTCCTTCGCGATCTCCCAGCGTTTGTCCAGTTCCACCAACGGGAGTGAATTGGGGGCATCACCGTACACCTTGTTCGTGCTGGTGAAGATGAAGGCCGCCTCCGGCGCAAACCGCCGGGCTGCTTCCAGCAGGTTCAAGGTGCCGTTCGCATTGACCCCAAAATCGGTGAAAGGATCGCGCGCCGCCCAGTCATGCGAAGGCTGCGCTGCCGTATGGACGATCAGGCTGATCGATTTGCCATAACGCTCCAGCACTTTGAAGACCGCCTCTGCATCCCGGATATCAATGGCATGATGCGAATAACGCGACAACGAAGACTCCAGTTTTGCCCGCGTCCCGGCAGTGGAGGCACCCGCTCCGAAAAAATGGGAACGCAGATCGTTATCAATGCCCACGACTTCCATGCCCTCGGCATGAAATTTCTTGCACGACTCGGAACCCACCAAGCCGGCCGAACCTGTTACGAGTGCAACTGCCATGATTTGAGTGTGAAACCAAACGAGGCACTTTGACAACCGCAGACTAAGTCAAAGATTTCGCATCTCTTGCGCTTATCCCCTGGAACGCTCGATGATCGAAGTGGTGGAGCGGCCTTCCAGGAAGGGGATGAACACGATCTTGGCCCCGGCGGCTTGCACCACTGCCCGTTCTTCCGGATTCAAAGTCGCCAGGGTATAATCGCCGCCCTTCACATATACATCGGGCTGGGCGGCCTGGAGCAGGTTTGTCGCCCGCACCTCGGGGAACAACGTGACTGCATCCACACATCTCAAAGCGGCCAGGATCTGCGCCCGGTCACCCTCCGCATTGATGGGCCGGTTCGGACCTTTCAGTTCCTTGATGGACACATCGGCATTCAACCCCACCAGCAGCACATCCCCCTGCGCGCGCGCCTGCCGCAGGTAGCTGACATGCCCGGCATGCAAGATATCGAAGCAACCGTGCGTCACCACCAGCCTCAAGCCCTGGTCCCGTAACTTCTGCCGCCAGGCGGGCAGGTTAGCCAAGGAAACGATTTCACCCGAAAAATTCATGCCGCCAGTTTTTCACGCAGTCCGCCGGGCCACAAGCCGCAAAGCGCCTACGCCTTGGAAAGCTCCAGCCAGCCCGGATTCGCCTCCGCATGCAGTGCGATCTCTTCCAGGATGGACGACAATGTCCGCTTGGGCAGCCAGCCCCAAACCTGTTCAGCCACCTGGGCATCCAGCACCATCCAAGGGATATCGAAGGGCCGCGGTTGCAGATCAGCCTGGACCGCATGCGGTCCAAACCGCGCATCGCACCAGTCCGTCAGTTGCCGCAGGGACATGCTGTTTTTCCGGCCACCCGCCACATTCACCAGTCGCGGCTTGTGCTTGTCCTCGCGCAACGCCATCTGTTGCAACAGCAGCTCCGCCAGATCTTCCGGATGGAACGCATCGCGCACTTGATGCCCGGTGCCGCCGAAGCCGATGTATTTCAGGGGCTGCCGGTGCTTATGCGCATTCAACCAGTAGGCGAAAATCCCCTGCGCGGGATGCCCGAACTGCCCTGCTCCCGCCAGCACGCCGCAGCGATTGATCCACACCGGCACATTGAACGCATGGTGATACTCCAGTGCCAATGTTTCCGAAGCCAGTTTGGTCCCGCCATACAACGAGACCGGTGCTTGCGTGGAAAACGTTTCGGCCACTCCCAGCGCACTGCAACCCGCTGGCGCAGCCTTGGATGAATCGAATTCAAAGGCCTTCCCGCCAGCTTTAAGCGGGATGGAAACCAGCGCCGGAATCGAATAAACCCGGCTGGTGCTCAGCAGGATGAATCCCGCTTTCCGCGCCCGGCAAAACTCGAGCAGATTGATCGTTCCCGTGAGGTTGTGTTCGACCAGTTGGCGGCTGCTGGTCTTGCCATCGACCCCGGCGAGCACGCTCGGATTCGCCGCTGCATCAATGACCCAGTCGATCTCGCCAAAGGACTCTAGGTCGGAAGACTGCCGGATGTCGCCATGACGGAATGAAACTCCCAAACTCATCAACGCACGGTAATTGGTCTCCGCTCCGGGTCGGCTGAGATTATCGATGCCGGACAGGCTCCAATCAGGGTGTCGGGTCTTGATGATCCGGGCCAAGGAGCTCCCCACGAATCCGCAGGCTCCGGTTATCAGGATTTTCATGTGCATCCAGAACTGGCTTACGGCCTATCGCCTGCTCGGAGCGGAACAGTCCTGCACCTGACAGACAGCCACCCAGTCCCTCAGGAAGCTGGTGGCGGCGGAGTCGCAGGCGGCGGAACAACCACAGGAGCAGCCGGCTTGGGATGGTTGCGCTGCTGCTGCAAAAGAAGCTGCTGCGCTTTCTTCTTGTTGTTCTGCTGCAGGGCGTGATGCGCCGCCGTGGTGCCCTTCGGCGGCTTGGGTGCCGGAGCCTTGGGCTTGGGCGGCTTGCCGGGTTTGCCAGCCTCCAAGCTGGTCGCTGTGCCCACCAGGATGACGGCTGCGAGACAAAACCGCAAAACGACTCCGGTCACGTTTTTAGAAAAACCCAAGCGCTTCATACCCATCTCCATAACCTGTTTGCCCGCTCAATTCAACCTTTTGCTTTTCACGCCTGTTCCTTCGGCTTGCCCTCCCCGCCCGCCAGCTTGCCCAGCAACTGGTTCATCCGCTGCACCATGCTCCGCGAATCTTCCAGCAAGCCTACGGACAACCGAGCGTTGTCGAACAATTGCTCCGCCAGCAACGCCGCCAACGGCCCATCGCTCTGGCGCAACCCGTTGAGCCGCACCATCAAGTCGTGCGACTGGTTCAGTTCCAGATCCAGCTTCGGCATCGCCTCTGCCGCTTTGTCCTTGCCCATCGCCTTGATGATCCGGCGCATGCTGGAGGTCATGAACTTGTCGCCATCCACCACCGCCACCGGGCTGTCCACGAGACGCTTCGAGGCCCGCACTTCGCCCACGCGGTCAGTCAAGGTTTCCTTGAACCACTTCGCCAAGGCCGCCGCATCGTCATCCGAGAGACCGCCTTCCGGCTTGTCCGTCAGGGACAGATCCGCTTTCTCCGCGGCTACGAGGGTCTTGCCCTCGAACTCGCGCAGATGATCCATCACGAACTCATCCCACGGATCGTTCAGGAACAGCACCTCGAACTTGCGCGCCTTGAACACCTCGAAATAAGGGCTCGCTTCCGCCGCCGCGCGATCCGCCGCCAGCAGGAAGTAAATCTCCTTCTGCTCCGAACCCATCCGCGTGACGTATTCCGCCAGCGACGTCATGTTATCCCCTTCCGTCGCCGAGGACGTGAAGCGCAGCAACTTGCCCAGCGCCTCGCGATGCGTGAAATCCGTCACTACACCCTCTTTTAGGAACCGCTGAAACCCACGATAGAACGTCGTGTATTTCTCCGCTTCCTTCGTCGATTGCTCATCGAGGAATTTCAGGAACCGCGTCGTCAGCACCTTGTTCAGCTTCTGCATCAGCGAGCTGTCCTGCATGGACTCGCGCGAGATGTTCAGCGGTAAATCCTCGCTATCCACCACCCCGCGCAAGAAGCGCAACCACTCCGGGAACAGCCCCTTCGCCTTCGCCTGGATAAGCACCTTGCGGCAGTGCAAGTTCACTTCCGATTCCACCCGCGCCATGCCGTTCGCCTCCATGTTATGCTTCGGCACAAAGAGCAGCGCCTGAATCGCCAGTGGCGCATCCGCCGAGAAGTGCAACCGGAACATCGGCTCCTCGCTGTCGTGCCCGATGTACCGGTAGAACTCGTTATACTCCTCTTCCTTGATCTCGTTCTTGCTGCGCGCCCAGATGGCCTGCACCGTGTTCAGGCGCTTCGTGTTCAGCTCGATCGGGAACGTCACGAAGCTCGAGTAACGCTTGATGATGTGCTCCACCTCCCACTCTTCGGAGAAGTTCTTCGCCTCTTCCTTCAGCGTCAGCACAATCTTCGTTCCGCGCGGCAGATCGGCAGCAGGCTCCACTTCGTAACTCCCCTCACCCGCGCTCACCCACTTCCACCCCTGCTCTTCCGGACGCCATGAACGGCTGTAAACCGTCACATTCGTCGCCACCATGAAGGCCGAGTAGAAACCCACACCAAACTGGCCGATCAACGAAAGATCCGGCTTCTGCCCTTCCGCCATCTGCTTCAGGAACGCCTTCGTGCCCGAGTGCGCGATGGTGCCCAAGTTCTGCACGATCTCATCATGCGTCATGCCGATGCCTGCATCCGTGATCGTGATCGTCCCCGCGTCCTTATCCGTCGTCACGCTGATCTTCAGCTCCGTCTCCGGCTGATACACCGCCTGACCGGACGCCTGCGTGAACCGCAGCTTCTCACACGCATCCGCCGCGTTCGAGACCAGCTCGCGGATGAAGATCTCTTTGTCCGTGTAGAGGGAATGGATGACGATGTTCAGCAACTGCTGAATCTCCGCCTGAAACTGATGTTTCTCTGTGCTCATGACATTTCCAAATAAGTTTTCTTCTGTCCGGCTTCGACACTCCATGCCTTAAGCCCGACGGTCTATCCGACAAATAAATCGGGCCGAATGTTCAACCGATACTCACATCAAACGCAAGTAGTGATTCACCTGACCGTCTTCTCCTTCCTGCGACTTTTAATCCAGCCAGCAGGCGGCGAATGTTCTCCCTCTCCTCTCAATGAGGAGAGGGCCGGGGTGAGGAGTGAGCGAGCCAACAGGTTCTCGATTTTTCCACATCACGATTCTTTTTCACCACGTCGTTCTTCCCAATTCCAGCAACCGCTTCTATCCTACCCTCATGCCCAAGCAAACTTGGTACATCGCCAGCTTTCTCTCCGCCCTCTTCGTGGCGGTCGTGATCTATTTGAGCCTCCCCGACAAAGGCCCGACTCCCGAAGAAGCCCAAAAGGCCCAGCAAGCCCAGCAACAGATCACCGACGACCTCAAAGCCGAAGTCGACAAACTGAAAGCCGAACTCGCCCAGACCCAGGAGCAACTCGCTGCCTTGCAGGAGGAAAAGAAAGAAGCCGTCCAGGCCAAGTCCAAGCTCGAACAAGAGATGCGCGCCGCCATGGAATCCAAAGACATCACCATCTCCGAACTCCAGGGCAAACTCGAAGTGAACATCCTCGACCGCGTCCTCTTCGACACCGGCAAGGCCGAGATGAAACCCGAAGGCGCCGACGTCCTTCTCCGCATCGCCAACATTCTCACCAACCACCCGAACCGCCTCATCCACATCATCGGCCACACCGACAACATCCCCATCCGCGCAGGTGCCGGAGCCCGGTATCCCACCAACTGGGAACTCTCCACCGCCCGCGCCCTCGCCGCCGTCCGTTACCTCGTGGAAAAAGCCAACGTCGATCCCCACCGCCTCGCCGCCGTCGGCTACGGTGAGTATCACCCCATCGCCGACAACACCACCGAAGAAGGCCGCGCCCGCAACCGCCGCATCGCCCTCGTCGTCCTCCCCGAGGTTTACTCACCCGATAAAGAACTCCGACAAGCCCCGCCATCAAAACTTTCGCCCAACCCGAAAGAATCCACGACGCCCCCTTCCACCGCCAAGCCTTTGCCCCAAACAGCGCCAGTGAAGAACACTGAGATCCCATGAAAACGAACCGCCGCCAATTCCTCCAAAACACCGCCGCTGTCGCCGCCTTGGCTGCTCTCCCAGCTCCCGGCTCAACCGGCCTTGACCGTCCTTCCTCCCGTCGCAAAGATTGATTCCATCACCAACCAACGGATCAGCCAGCTAGACCGCCGCCCACAAGCTCATGAAAATCATCTGCGCCCTCGCCTGCTTTCTGGCCGCCGCCGTCGTGCAAGCTGAAGTGACCTCCTTCTCCGTGCTCCCCTCGCGGACCGACCCGGCGATCAAAACGTTCGACGAGCCTCACTGGGTCTATGTGGACCCCGAGATCGTGGTCCGCCAAAAGGCAGATCTGCCACCCGCGCGGCGCGAACTGCTCCTCTGGCTCACCGGCACCGGCGGCGATGGCCATGGTGCCCAGGGCTTTTCCAAACTCGCTGCCAGTTTGGGCTATCATGTGGTCTCGCTCATGTACCCGAATGATATTCCGGCGACGGCCTGCGCCAATGACAGCGACCCCAAGTCCTTTGCGGACTTCCGCACCGCCATCATTCAAGGCGGCCAGGCAACCTATCAGGCCGGCCGCAAAACCCTGACCATTGAACGCGCCGAGAGCATTGAGCACCGGCTCATCAAACTCCTTCAGCGCCTGCAAACGGCTCGCCCCCGGGAGAACTGGGCGCAATTCCTCGACCCGGAGGGCAATATCAAATGGGACCGCGTCGCCGTGGCCGGTCAATCTCAAGGCGGTGGCCACGCCGCCCTCATCGGCATCAAACATCGCGTCGCCCGCGTCCTCTGCTTTGGCGCTCCCAAAGATTACAGCAAAAAACTGGACGCACCCGCCGCGTGGTATGGCGAAAAATCAGCCACACCCAAAGGCCTGTTCTTCGCCTTCAATCATCATCAAGACCCCAAGGGTTGCACACCGGAACAATTGCTCAACAACCTGAAAGCCCTGGGACTGGATAAATTTGGCCCACCCGCCGAAGTGGACACGGAACCCTTCCCCTATAAACACGCGCGCATCCTTTATACCCGCCATCCAAAGGTGACCGTCACCGACGTCGAAAGCGAAGGCGCCAAAACCGCCCACGGCTCGGCGATCAACACTCGAAATGCCGACCGCTGGAAACAGGTCTGGACCTACATGCTGACAGAACAACTGCCCTAACACCTGTCACGAACTTAGGTGGAGGAAAGCGGGTGAAAAGTTCGCTGATATAGCCCCCTCGCCCCTCGGAGGGGAGAGGGCCGGGGTGAGGGGTGCCAGCGTCCCCATCATCAACATAAACCAATGACTACAAACCTGTCTCACACTCACACATTCCCCACCAATCCCGGAGGGATTACAGAAAGTAGCCGGTCGGCCTGCTCGCGGAGACATTCGGAGTTGAGCGAGGCACGAGCGACACCACCGGTTAACGATGCTGCAAAACAGCATCCCGAAGGGCGTGCCAGATTTAAAATAGAAACAGCATTTCCCATCTCATCATCTATATATGCTGCGTGAGCTTGTCTCGGATTATCGGACAGGTTGGGGTAAGGAGAGAACCCAGACATGG
>CAZPUL010000034.1:0-54447 GCA_964589735.1 uncultured Verrucomicrobiota bacterium
CCGCTGTGGGGTTGGTCGCGCGGGGTGCTGGTGAAGTGGGTGGGTTGCTGTTTTTTGGGCTCGGCGGGGGGGACGGGGGCTGCGGCGGTGGGGGTGGCGTCGTGTTTGGTGCCGTCCCAGGTGAGGTTCACGAAGTCTTCGAGACCGCGGCCGAGGAGGGTGCCTGGCTTGGGGCCGGAGCCGAGGGTGATGTTGCCGGTGATGGTGACGCCCGCGTAGCCGTTCGGAAAGTTGAGGGCGTTTTTGTCGCGCGAATAAATGATGTTGTTGGCGAGGATCATGCCTTCGCGGGCATTCCACGAACTGCCATTGAAGGCGGTGCCGGTATTGATGATGGTGTTGTGGAGGACTTGCAGGTTTAGGGTTTTGCCCTGGTGATCGGTGCTCGCGAAGCCGGAGCCCTTGGCACTGATGAGGATGTTGTTGCGCACGATGGCTTCGCCTTGGACTTGCATGGCGTGATCGGCGCTGCGGCGGCAGAGGTTGCGCTCGATGATGTTCACGGGTTTCCCGGCGGTGCCATAGACGGTGATGCAGGGGTATTGCGTATCGTGCACGTCGTTCTCGGCGATGAGGTTGCCCCAGGAGCCTTGCTTCACTTCGATGCCGTCGCCTTGGTCGCCTTGGCAATCGTGGATGTGATTTTGGGCGATGACGCTTTCGCTCATGATGACCTGGCCGTTATTGCCGCCGAGGTACATGCCTTCGCCGTGGCCGCCGCCGTGGTGGATATGATTTCGCGTGAGGTAAAGGCGGTGGGTGTGGGCGCTGTTCGCACTCAGGAGGACGCTGCCGGTGTGGTGGATGTGGCATTGATCGATCCAGACGTGGCTGCATTGACCGAGGCGCAGGCCATGACTGCCACCAGTGATCTCGACGCCGCGCAGGCAGAGGTATTGCACGGGGCCGCCTTGGCCGATGTTCACGACGTTTTGTTTTTCATCGGGCCGGGTGAAGATGACCTTCGCGCCGGGAGCGGCGACGATCCAGATGGGGGCGGTGGCGGTGCCGCTGACGCGGATATCCCAGAGGCGATTGACGCTATAAGTGCCCGCAGCGAGGACGAGTTGATCGCCGGGTTGCAGGGCCGCGACGGCTTTAACGAGAGCATCGCCATCGACGGTGGTGTGCTGGAGTATGCGCTTGGGTGTGATGCCGGACCAATCGGGGGCGTAGCGGGTTGTGGCGGCGAACGAGGTGGAGACGCTGGCGAGTAGCAGGGTGATGATGAAGGTGTGGAGGCGGTTCATGGGATCGGGTGAGGAGAGGTTTGCCCGCGAAACACGCGAAGCAAAGAAAAAAAGGAGGAGTAACCGCAGACCACGCGGAATACACGGACGGGGAGCTGGGTAAGCTAGAGCCTCCTTACGTCAGCTGAGGGCACCCAGCCATACCGCTTAAAGTCAGTTCTGCCTTCTCATGTCGGCGATCACTTGGCCGCTTTCGTCTTTTTCCACTCGCGCAGGAATTCCACCACGGCGGGCAAGATGGAGAGGATGATGATGCCGATGACCACGAGGCCGAAGTTCTCTTTCACAATCTTCATATTGCCGAAGAAATAACCCGCAGGCAGCAGCGTGCCCATCCAGAGGAGTGCGCCGGCGACGTTGAAGCTCATGAACTTGCCGTAAGTCATCTGGCCAGCACCGGCCACGAAGGGAGCGAAGGTGCGGACAATGGGGACGAAGCGGGCGATGATGATGGTCTTGCCACCGTAGCGTTCGTAAAAGGAGTGGGTTTTATCCAGATACTCTTTCTTGATGAGTTTGGGGAATCGTTGGGCCAGTTTTTCACCAGAGTATTTGCCGATCCAGTAGTTCACAGTGTCGCCAAGGATGGCGGCGACGGTGAGCAGTAAGAAGACGATCCAAATGTTCAGGTTGTCCGGGCGGGCGGCCATGGCGCCGACAGCGAAGAGCAGGGAATCGCCAGGTAAAATAGGCGTCACGACCAGGCCGGTCTCGCAGAAGATAATAAGGAAGAGGATGAGGTAGATCCATGGACCATACTGCTGGATGAGGCCATCCAGGTGCTGGTCGAGATGCAAAACCAGATCGACAAATTTGCGGAGCAATTCCATGCGGTGCGAACGGTAGGCGTCCGGCGGGCAGGGGACGAGAAAAAAGTTGGTGAAAAACCGGGGTCCCGGCACAGTGCGGGGATGCGAGCAGCGGTGTTATACGGCAAAGAAGATGTGCGGGTGGAGAACGTGTCTGGGCGCGCCTTGGCCCCGGGCGAGGTGCGAGTCCAGATCGGCGCGGCGCTGACGTGTGGGACGGATCTGAAGGTGTTCAAGCGGGGTTATCATGCGAAGATGATCGTGCCGCCAGCAGTGTTCGGTCATGAACTGGCGGGGACGATCGGGGAGGTCGCGCCGGGTGTCAGCGGCTGGGAACTGGGTGAACGGGTGGTGGTGGCGAATTCCGCGCCGTGTGGGGAATGCGCTTTCTGCCAAAGGGCGCAGGAGAATCTTTGTGAGGACTTGTTGTTTCTCAATGGAGCGTATGCTGAATCCATCGTGGTGCCGGCGCGGTTGGTGCAGAAGAATATGTTGCGCTTGAAACCTGCAACGGCATTCACGGACGCGGCACTCACGGAGCCGCTGGCGTGTGTGGTGCAAGGGGTGGAGGATGCCAAACTCAAAGCCGGGCAACATGTCTTGGTGCTAGGCTCGGGGCCGATCGGGTTGATGTTTGTGGCGCTGGCACGGCATCTCGGTTGCACGGTGAGTGTGGCTGGGCGGGGCGTGCAGAGGTTGAATCTGGCGAACCGGCTGGGGGCGGAAACGATCATCGAGGTGCCGCGTGAGGGGGATATCGTTCCCGTGGTGCAACCAAAGCTGCCGAGTGCGCCGGATGTGGTCATCGAAGCGGTGGGCAAACCGGAAACGTGGGAGGCGAGTGTGAAACTGGTGCGCAAAGGTGGCACGGTGAATTTCTTCGGCGGCTGTCCTGCGGACACAAGTGTGTCGTTGGATACGACGCTGATCCATTATTCGAATCTCACGTTGCTCGCGAGTTTTCATCACACGCCGCGCACGATCCGGTGGGCGTTGGAGTTCATCGAGTGCGGTGTGGTTACGGCGGCGGACTTCGTGGATGGCGAGTGTGCGTTGAGCGAGTTGCCGCAGTTGTTCAAATCGATGGCGGCGGGGAATCGGGCGGTGAAGACGCTGGTAAAGGTTAACGACTGATTACGTCTGATTGACCGGCGAGGCCTGAGTGGTATGTTAAGTCATCACATTGGCAACGCTATTCGCGCGTGAGCGGTTCGTCCGGCTATGGGTTGTTCTGACATGGGCTTTGAGCAGTTTCGTTTTCTCAGACATCGGTGCGGCGGCACCGGCCTCGACCTGGACGACCGGCCATAAGAAGGTGCTGATCATCCCGGTAAGGTTCACCGATCAGGCGGGACCTTCTGACACGCCGAATGCGAATGGCTATCTCTCCGGCTGGGGGAATCTGACCAATGGCACCACGACGGCGGCGTTAAACGATTTCTTCCAGCGATCTTCCTACGGCAAGACTTCCATGGCGTTCACGGTGCTGCCGGAGATCAATATGGGGGTGAGTTACACCGTTTACAACGCGACTTACGGAACCACGGGGCTTTCGAAGTTTGCGGCTTGGGACGAACCCGGGTCGTTCGCGGATGATGTGCGGGCGAAGGCCCGTCAGGTGGGTATTGCTGCGGGGCAAGGTGAACGGTATGACTCAGACAACTACGATCTGGATTTCATATTCTGCGGTTTTATTCCCGGGCAAGGTGTGCTGGCTTCGGGGAGGGCTTTTGGCAAGGGCATCTTCGGGACAACGAGTCTGGCGCTGGCGCATGAATTTGGACACAACTTTGGACTGCAACATGCGAACGGGATTTCGCGGGCCTCGTTTTACTCACCAGTGAAGAGCGGGACTTTTTTCACCGACACTTATGGCGATGTGTATGACCTCATGGGTTGGAAGAACACGGCACCCATTCCGCTGGTGCCGGATAGGGATTTGAATCCATTTTGGAAATGGCAACTCGGCTGGTTGCCGGACAGTCACATCAGCACACCGATGACCGGGGGCACATATCGCATCTATGCGTTCGATCAGCCGACGTTGGAGGACGGGAATCAGTATGCCTTGCGCATCGTGCGTGACCCAAGTCGCGTTTATTGGTTCAGCTTCCGGCAAGCTATCACTACTGAGGAGGCGATCTGGTCAAATAACGGTCTGGAGGTGCGCATCGGCGGGGAATCGGTCCCGGCGACGGCTGGGCACACGACTTTGCTCGACATGACACCAGGGAGTCGCGGTCTGGCGAGCATCCCAAGCGTGACGAACAATCCTTACGCGACTCTCTATGACGCTCCGCTCGCCATCGGTCGCACCTACTCCGACATGGAAGCGAACCTCCACGTCACTCCCGTAAAGAAAGGCGGCACTACGCCCGAGTCGCTCGACGTGGTGGTGAACTACGGTCCCTTCCCGGGTAATAGCGTGCCAACCGTTTCCATCTCGCCCGCCACCATCACGCTCGCGGCGGGTGTCCCGCAGATCTTTAGCGCGACCGCCTCGGACCCGAACGGTGACGCACTCTCCTACTACTGGGAGTTTGATGACCCCGACGTGCTTGGCGGCACCGCAGCGGGCAACACGAATCCTGACGCCCGTCTCTCCACGCAAGGCAGCCACGCATGGACGCGTAGCGGAAGTTTCCTGGCCCGGTGCACGGTGACGGATATGAAGGGTGGCAAGACCATCGCTTCTGCCGTGGTGACCGTCACTGGGGGGATCGCCGCATTACGCACCATCAGCGGCGTGGTGAGGGATGAACTTGGTAACCCGCTCGCCGGGGCGGTGGTGAACAACTACAAGGGAGGCAGCCCCAATCTTGTCCGCTACGGGGCGACGAACTTCATCGGCTCCAGCGAGACGGCGGCGGACGGCAAATACGTCGTGCATGTGCCTGAAGGTGTCACGGGCACTCTTTATCCGAATGTGCTGCATCAGGGTTTCACCTTCACCAGCTCCGCCGCCGGCGGGGCGGTGGGGGTTTACTCGGTCAGCGTAGCGAACGTGAACTTTACCCGCGTCCGGGCCAACCGCACCGTCTCTGGCGGTGTCTATGTCGCCGGGCGCGGCTACAATCCCGCTACCGACGGCACGCTCACAGTCAACGTCAACGGCCAGAACATCGCCGCCACCGGCAGTGGTTGGACGACGACTGTGGCCGACGGCTTGCCGCTCAATATCACGGCCACCTCCGGCACACCTGGGAATTCCGTCTTTGGCACGTTCCCGAATCCCTACGTCGCCGTGGACGATTTCAATTTGCTGCATCTGTTCCTCAATGTTCCCGCCTTGATGCCGCAGGTTGGCTTCACATCAAGCGGCGCGAGCAGCGATGATAATGTTGGCACGGTCAATATTCCCGTCACGCTGGCGCTCCCGCCCGGCTCGAACTCCTGGCCCGCGAACCAGTTCATCTACTACTGGATAGATAAGAGCGGCACGGCGGAATACGGTGTGGACTACAAGATGGCGGGTGGCAGCATTTCCTTTACCGGCGGTCAAGTGCCCGCGCCGTATGTGATTCCGCTCAAGATTCTCCCCACGGGCGTGCCGAAGCACAAAACCGTAGTTATCAAGCTGGGTCCGGCCAGCTCGATAGTGAACATGGGACCGATCACGACGTTCACCTACACCATCACCAACAACTTCCAGATCGCCACGGTCACGCAGGTGGGCAATACCGTCAGCCTGAACTGGCCGAGCAGTCCGCTGGCGCGCTATACCCTGGAAGGAACGGCCAGCCTGAGCTCTCCCGTGTGGACCAATGTCCCGCCGCATATCAATGTGCCAGGGCTAAGCGGATTGCAGACTTTTAACATTGAGGCAGCACCGGGAACGAATGGGTTTTATCGTATCCGGGTGGAGTAACAGCGCTGCGCTCTGGCCGTTTAGACCTGGCTTGTCAATCGGCATCTGAGCGTTGTGATTCTGCCGTCCGCAAGGGTGATGAGATGGTCCATGATGAGCGGATCAGGGAGGCCGGTGCGGTCGAAGGTGCCATCTACTTTCATAGTGAGAATGGTCTGGCCATCACGTTCAACGGTGGAAAGCAGTTCCAAAGTGACGTTCACGGCGAAGATCTCCTCGGTGGCCCATTTCATGATGGCGGCATGACCACGGAACTCGCGGCCGATGTCGTGGACGACGGCATCAGAGGCGAAGGCAGATTGGAAGACGGCGGCATCGCGCGAGTTGGTGGCTTGGAGGTAGGTGGCGATGGGAACTGGGAGGGCTGGTGTTACTTTCATACGGTTAATGTAACACGGGCGAGTGCCAACAGTATGTCAGGAGAGAAAAGGACTGTTGCTCGGCGGATTGTTCCCTTGCCAGCGCCTGGGCGGCAGCAGAACATCGAAAAGCAGGCGGATATCATGAAATCCAAGCGCATAGAATCGTGGCACTGCCCGGATTGCCGAGAACCTTTGCAGCCGAGGCCGGTGATGGACCCGTATCTTATTGGCCTGGAATGCGAGCGGGGCCATCGTTATTGCCAGATACAGCGTATGGCGGCCGTTGAGCGCATCGATCACGCGGGGAAATTGAAGCCGCAGTATCCGGCGGGTGCAACGCTGGAGGACAGGGTAAAGTTTTGGTTCGAGAACGAAACGTGCCGCGAGCATCTGTTCAGCCAGATTGCGATCATTGTGCGGCGCATCTACGAGATCACGGTGGAGGGGGACGAAGCGTTGGGTTTGGCACAGTATGCTTATTGTCCTATTTGTGCCGGAGATTTTGAGGGTTCATTTCAAACATCGGATGGTCATCGGATCGGCAGCATCTGCACTAAAGGGCACCGGTTTGCGATGTACGGGGAAATGAGTTCGGATGACGATCACGGAGTATATCTCAAGGCGGAGCCGGATCGCAACGAGATCAAGACCTATGCCGAGATTTACGTGATGAAGCGATATGCCCGATGTGTGCATCCGGATCTGCGGGAATTTATGAAGCGGTATCTGGAGGGGTTGCCGAAAAGGCGTCGTTGAAAAATGACTCAATTTGGTTGGTCGCTGTTTCGAGGGCGTTGGTGTTTGGGAAACGTGGGATGAGGGAACGGGCACGCGACAGGGCCTCCGAAGTGAGGAGCGGGCGCAAGGCGTGGGCGATCTGCTGGGCGGTAGCGGGAGTGGAGCGGAGGTAATCGCCGGCACCGAGGCGCTGGACACGGGCGCCGTTATCGATCTGGTCGAAGCAGAGGGGATGGATCAATTGCGGAACGCCAGCAGCGAGGCATTGGGCGACGGTGCCGATGCCGCCGTGGTGGATGACGGCGGCGCAATGCGGGAAGAGTTTCGCGAATGGGGCGAAAGAACAGTGCAGCGCATTCGGTGGAAGTTGCGCGGGCATTTGATCGCGGAATTTGGTCAGGAGGATGGCGCGGGTATTGAGGGTTTCAGAGGCTTCCAAGGCGGTGCGGAAGAGTTGTGCGGAGTGCACCATGCCGGTGCCGAAGGTGATGGCGACGGGGGGCGGGCCAGCAGCACAGAAGGATTGGATTTCGGGGGAAAGGTCGGCGTTTTGATTGCCATCAAAGATAGGGAAGCCGGTGAGGCGGACTTGTTGGGGCCAGTCGCTGGCGATGGGCGCATACCAGGCAGGGAAGAGGGCGAGGACAAGTTGCGGAGAGAGCCAGTCTTTGAAGACACGGCGCCAGGGTTTCAGGCCGAGTTCGGTACGGAGCTGGTTGAGTTCGCGGCCGAAGAGGTAACCACCATAGAGGTTCATGGCGTGTTCAAAAAGGCTCCAGACAAAGGGCGGGGCGTGGGAGAGAAACGGGAGGCCGGGGATGACGGGGCGGCTTTGGGGACTCGGGAGCAGCCATGGTTGCAGGACGATACTGGCCCAAGGTGTGCCGAGTTTATCGTGGACGAGGGGAGCGGCGAAGACGCCGGGGCTGGCGATGAGCACGCTGGCGGGCGTGGTGATGCTTTTCACCAGTTCATACTGGCGGCGGATGAAGCGGACGCCCCAGCGGGCGGAGAGGGCACCAGTCTTGAACGGGTGCCAGAAGTCCGGATGATTGAAGAGTTCGTTATTTTCTGCCGTGCTGACGAGGGGGTGGAAAGCAAAACCATGGCGGCGGGCAAGGGGTTCGTAGTGGTCGCTGGCGACGAGGGTGACGGTGTGGCCGCGAGCGTGGAGCACGGTACCCAAGCCCACGTAGGGGAAGATATCGCCATCCGTGCCGACGGTGATGAGGATGGCGTGCATGGTTCGGGATGTGTAATGGGAACAGGGGACGGGGGCGAGCAAGATTTAACAGAAGGACGCAAAGAGGAGGAAAGGTTAAAACCGCAAGCCACGCGGAAAGGGAGCGAGGGGAAAAGGGTAATGTTTCGGAGTGTCAAACTGGAGTTGCCTGAGGGTTGATTACTATCCATATTCTAGAGAGCGCCAGAGTGTGTGCCTAAGTTGGGCAACTGAACCATCAGTAACAGATATGAGAAACCGTATCCTCTTTCTATTGTGTTCATCATTCATGATGGCGCTCGCAGTTTTAGCCGCCGACAATCAGGATAAGGACAAGATTGCCCAGGAAAAGTGGCGCCGTTTCAGGGAAGGTCCGCATGTCAAGCGGGGTGTATTGCCGGACATCAAACTGAGACGTTCCATGGTCGCGAGAGTGGAAGAGGCGGAGCAAATCAAGAAGCACATCGCAAACTTGGCAAAGATAGATAAGCCCGATTTTGGTTTATCCGGCACCATGGGCGGTACGGCATTTGCTCCGATTGCGGGTTCAGAGAAAACCACTGTTCTTTTGCTGACGAATCATCAGCTTCAAACTGGAGAGGATTTTAGAAAGTTGGTGGCGTTTGGCCCCAAGGCATTGCCGTTTTTGTTGGAGGCTTTGAGTGACAAAACGCCCACGAAGTTGCAGCTATCTCATAATCGGAGTTTTGGGGGGATGTTTCTCAGTGCGGAAATGGGACTGAACCCAACTAACTCGATAGAGCAGAAAGCGGTCGCAGTCTTTCCAAAGAGTGATTTCGGTCTTAGCGGTGAAAAGGAAATCCATGCCTATACGGTCAAAGTGGGTGATGTTTGTTTTGTGGCAATCGGTCAGATTGTGGGGCGTGATTATCTAGCTGTGCGTTATCAACCGACGGCAATCATCATCGTCAACAGTCCGACAGAAGAACCTAAGCTCGCGAAAGCGGTGCGGGATATCTGGTCGAGCACGAACGCGGCGCAAAAGCTTTTTGATTCCTTCCTGTTCGATTATTCGACAGAGGGCGTATTCAATGGGGAGTCGCTGGATGGCTGGGATATCGGCAGCCATCTCCAGTGCGAAGCTGCGCGACGTATGTTGTATTACTTTCCGCAGGAAACTTCTGGATTGATTGCGGAAAGATTGAGGCGTCTAGAGGTGGGTAAGCCACCCGATGATATGAAGCGCTGGATGGAGACTGATGTGGCCAATGGTGTGAGAGCGGAAGATTTCATAAGAGCTGTAGCTTGGAGCGGAGAACCGGTGATAAAACAGGAGTTGCTGGACATTTTCAAACGGACTGCGGAGCCGCCGCTTCTTCTCGCGGCCTTAGCCGGTTTAGATGCTGCAGGAAATCCATTAGTCCGTCAGAGATTGAACGAGATGATCGACCGGCAGCCCGCAGAAGAAGATGGGGCATTTGGAGGTGGCTATGATCTTTTAGTCGCGCTCGGAAAAGATTCTGATCTGGAAGCTACCAAAGCGACCTATGTCCGGTATCTGAAAAAAGCCAATCTCGGGCGATGGAGAACCATGATCCATGTGTTGCGCGAGACGCGGAAAGATTTGGCCGTGGAGCTTTTGGTGCCAGCCTTGAAGGACAAGCGTGAATTCGGGTGGAGCTATGCTTTGGTGCGGGGACAGAATGAACCGCGTCGGCCGATCCGTGTCTGTGACGAAGCGGCGGAGACGATCTGCCTGAGCCGTCCGGATCTGTCATTTAAAATGGAGGGGGAACATAAGGATCTTGATCAGCAGATTGCTATTATGCTTGAGCGAATCAGTAGTGGAAAACGATAATCCAAAGTATGATTGGAAATGGAGGATTTAGTCAAAAGTGCGAGGTGAAATGGTGAGTTACGTAGATTGGGGGTTTTGTAATTTATTTAGGATCAAGGATTTGGCGGAAATCGTATCGTAGGAGTGAAAATTCTTTGACGAAATTGACACGGCGGAGGATCATTTATTTGCGTGACCAAGGAGGCAGCAAAGTCGGTTTCGGTAGCAGCGGACAATCGTCCGGAGAAATTCCATTTTGAAAAAGAGAGTGAGGGGTTGGCGTGTCGGTTTGGGGAGGGGAGGTTTGTGCCGAGGGTTCTTCGGGGGCGGGGGCGTATTGGTCGTCGCGATGAATTCTCACTCCTCACCCCGTTGAGAGGAGAGGGAGATGGAACTCGTAGGGCGTCATTTAGACCTGTGGCGATTCGTGAGCGCAGATGCTTCGGCGGCGGCCGGCTGAGGACAGCCAGCCCTACCAGCGTTGGGAGATTTGGATGTTACTGTGTTGTTCGTTCAGTAGCGGTGAAGGCGGATGCAAGGGCTCGACCCCGACTGGAGCCGGGGCAGGCTCGTCTCACTCTACCGGATTTAGGTGAGTTAGCAGCTGCCGCCGGTCCGCCTTCGCTTGGGCTACGGCGCGACTTGCGGGGATTTGGACTAGATGGGTTTGCCCAGCAAGGAATCGATTTTGGATTTGATGGACGCGTCCATCTTGAGGAGCGGAGGCCAAGGTCGTTTGAAGCCTTCGCCAGGGATTTTCTTAGTGGCGTCGATGCCGAGTTTGCTGCCCATGGCGATCTCGCTGGTGGCGTGGTCGAGGACGTCGGAGGGGCCCTTCGTAAAAATACTGTCGCGCTGGGGATCGGTATTGGCGCAGAGGTGGAAGAGGACTTCGCTGGTGTTGTGAACGTTCACGTTGGCGTCCACGACGATGATGTATTTGGTGAACATCATCTGCCCCATGCCCCAGAGGCCGTGCATGATCTTGAAGGCTTGGAGCGGGTAGGTCTTCTTGATGCTGACGACGACGAGGTTGTGGAAGACGCCTTCCGCCGGGAGCGCGATGTCCACGATCTCGGGGAAGTTCATCTTGAAGATGGGGAGGAACAATTTTACCGAAGCGCCGCCCATGTAAAAGTCTTCCATGGGCGGAATGCCGACGATGGTGGCGGGGTAGACGGCGTCTTTCCGGTGCGTAATGGCGGTGATGTGGAAGACGGGATAGGGCTCGGGCAAGGTGTAGTAGCCGGTGTGATCGCCAAAGGGGCCTTCCATGCGGAGAGGTTCCTGGGGATCGATGTAGCCTTCGATGACAAAGTCGGCATTCGCGGGGACTTCGAGGTCGTTGGTCTCGCATTTCACCATCTCGACGGATTTTTTGCGGAGGTAACCGGCGAGGAGAAATTCATCGAGTCCATCGGGCAAGGGCGCGGTGGCGGCGAAGGGGAACATGGGATCGCCACCGAGGAAAATGGTGACGGGCATGCGCTGGCCGGTCTCGTAGTAACGGCGGCCATGGCGGGCGGCGACTTTCTGGAGCTGCCAGTGCATGCCAGTGGTGTGGTCGTCGTAGATCTGGATGCGATACATGCCGAGATTGCGCTCGCCGGTATCGGGATCCCGGGTGACGACGCAGGGCAGGGTGAGGAAGCGGCCGCCATCGAGGGGCCAGCATTTCAGGATCGGCAGGTTAAGGAGGGTTTCGGGTTTCTGGTTTGTGGTTTCGGGTTGGTTGACGTCGGGTGCGCTGGGCCAATCGGTCTTGCGTGTGACGGGGGCGTCGAATTTGTGGATGACGTCTTTGCAGGGGCCGGTCTTGACGGTCTTGGGTTTGGCGTGGCGGAGGTCGATGGCGAGGGACAACAGCTTCATGGCCTCGCGCATGGAGGTGGGCGGCTTGGCTTTCATGAGCGCGCCGAGTTCGTTGGCAACGTCATCGACAGTATTCGCGCGCATGCTCATGGCCATGCGTTTGTGCGAGCCGAGGGTATTGATGGCGACGGGGAAGGGGCTGACGACGCCATTGACGGTGGGCTTCTCGAAGAGCAGCGCCTTGCCGCCACCGGGTTTCTTCATCTCGCGGTCGGCGATCTCGGTGATCTCGAGCTCGGTAGCGACGGGTTCTTTGATGCGGATGAGTTCACCCGCGGCGTCCAGTGCATCTACCCAATCACGAAACGATTCGTAAGCCATGTTGGGCAGAGGGTAGCACAGAGGCTGGAGAGTTCAATGCGGCAAGCGGAATGGAGGCCGGGAGACTGGACGGGCGGGGGCATCTGTCCCACTACGGCGGTGGCAGTCGAGAGCGTCTGCCCTACTGCGATCCGATCAGTCGGTCGTCTGATAGCGAAACAGGAGCGGCTGCCAGTGATTGCGTCAAGGCGCGTTCTTCTGCACTTCCTCGATCCGCGCTTTCATGACGCGTTTGAAGCTGTTGTATTGGGCTTTGTCGGCGGCGTGCTCGGTGGATTCGATGGCTTCGTCGATGAGTTTCAGCCCTTCATCTGTCTTGCCGGATTCAAAGCGGACGACGGCGCGGACAGCTTTGATGAGATTCAGGTCGCTACCAGGGACTTTCTCAGCGGCATCCAGAGCGGACTCGGCAAAGGTGAAATTGCGATTGGGCATTTTTGGATCGGCGATGGCTTCGAAGGCAAGGCCGGTGAGGGCCTTGGCATCCTCGGCGAAGGCGACGAGCAGTTTGTCGCCGATCTCTTTGGCCTTGGGATCGCCTTGGGCGGTGAGTTGCTGGAATTCACCGACGAGGGCGCGGGCTTCATCGCGCTTGATGGCGGCTTTGATGTCAAATTTACCAGAGAGGATTTCTTTCAATGTTTCTTCCAAGTCCTGCATGGGGTGGCCGAACCAGAGGACTTTGCCGTCCCGGCCTACGATGAAGGCGGTGGGGATGCCCGACTGGCCGTAAGCTTTCATATAACCTTGGCTGGTCTGGTTCTCTTTGTCGCAAGCTACGACGTAGTCCATCTTGCCACCCATCTCCTTGACGAAGGGGGCGACGATGTCCTTTTCCTCATCGCTGATGCCGATGAAGACGACGTTCTTGCCTTTGAACTTTTTCTGGAGGTCGGTGAGGTGCGGGATGCTGCTGCGGCAGGGGCCGCACCAGGTGGCCCAGAACTCCACGACGTAGATGTTCTTGCCGTCATGGACGTTGACGGTGGAGCCTTTGATCCAGTCCTGGATGGCCAGCGGCGCGGCCTTGTCCCCGATCTTGGCGGCGGAGGCAGAAAGGGTGAACAAGACGGACAAGGCCGACAAAAGCGCGATACGTTTCATAACTGGTTGACGTTTCAGACCATCGTTTCATTCCCGAAAAAGACAAGCTGGATTTTCGAGGCGGAGAATTACCGGACCAATTTTGTTGTCAGGCGCGGCGCGGTTGTCTTTCATGCCGGGCATGACGAACGAAGAAGCGTTGGGATTGTTCCGGCAGACCGGGGCGTTGTTGGAAGGTCATTTTGTTTTGCGGAGCGGTTTGCACAGCCGCCAGTTCTTTCAATGCGCGCAGGCATTGCAGGACATGCCGATCGTGGAGCGGTTCGGCAAGGCCATTGCCGACAAGGTGCGCGGGCTGGGTGCGGTGACCGTGGTATCGCCGGCCATGGGCGGGCTGGTCATCGGCCAGGAAGTGGCGCGGCAACTGGGCATCCGGTTCATTTTTGTGGAGAAGGAAGAGGGCAAGCTGGTCTTGCGGCGCGGGTTCAAGATCGCGCCGGGCGAGAAAGTGCTGGTGATCGAGGACGTCGTGACGAAGGGCGGTCGCGTGCAGGAGACCATCGATATCGTGAAGGCACATCAAGCAAATCTGCTCGCGGTGGGGGTAGTGGTGGATCGCTCGAATGGCACGGTGGACTTCGGGGTGCCGTTCCACTGCCTCATCCGCTTGAACGTGGAGACGTTCGATCCGAACAATCTGCCCGCGGACTTGAAGAACACGCCGGCGGTGAAACCGGGGAGCAAGTAAGCCGAAGGCAAGGCACGGTCGTTCGTGCTGGTCGAGGATGGGAACGAGTTGACTATGCCCAAGTGGATCAAATTCCTGATCGCCTTGCTGCTGCTGCCCTTTTGCATCGGGTCCGCGCAGGCGTTATGGAAGGTGATCCAGGCGACGGGGGCGTCCGATACTTTTTGGGTGGCGTTTTTCGCCGGAGTGATGTGCTGGGTGGTGATCTATCTGCTGCTGCCCAAGCCCATGTGGCTCTATGTGGTGGGGCACGAAATGACGCATGCGCTGTGGACCTGGCTGTTCGGCGGGAAGGTGAAAAAGATGAAAGTGACCTCCAAGGGGGGGCACGTCATCGTTTCCAAGAGCAATTTCATCATCTCGCTGGCACCGTACTTCTTTCCGTTCTACGCGTTTTTGCTCGTGGTGGGGTTCGGAACCGGGCATCTTATCTGGGACTGGTCCAAGTATTGGGTCGTGTTTCACCTGTTCTTGGGCATGGCGTATGCGTTTCACGTCGCGCTGACCGTCCATGTGCTACGGGTGGAGCAGTCGGACATCACGGAGCATGGTTACCTTTTCTCAGGAGTGATCATTTTCCTGGGGAACGTGTTGTTGCCCCTGATTTGTCTGCCTATTTTGACAGAAAGAGTGTCTTTATTCACGGCCATCGGCTGGTGTTTCAGGCTCACGGGGGATGTGTTTGTCAAGTTATCGCGATTAATATGAATTACGGAGAAATGCCTTACGGTGAATTCAGTCTTGATATGGGGGATTCGTTTGGGCGAGATTCGGAAACCTTCGTTAAGGTGATATGACGCTCGCTGACATTCTACAGAAAGAGCAGATCATTCCTGACCTCGCGGCCACCAACCGCTGGGAAGCGATTGATGAGTTGATCGATCATCTCGTGAAGACCGGCAAGGTCCGCACAGAAGATCGCGAAGCCATCGCGGGAGTGGTCAAGAAACGTGAGACCTCGATGAGTACCGGCATCGGTTTTGGTGTCGGCATTCCGCATGGTTCCACGGATCTGATCTATGAGGTGGTCGGCGCTTTCGGCCGGTCGAAGAAGGGCGTGAACTTTGACGCGCTGGACAACCAGCCGGTCAATCTGGTGATGCTGTTCCTCGTGCCGCAAGGCCAGTTCCAGAAACACCTTCACACGCTGGCAAACATCGCCAAGCTGCTGCACAACAAAGAATTTCGCCTGGCCCTCGAGGAAGCACCCGATTCCGAGGCCATGATGCAGATCATCGGCAGTCACATCGCCAAGAAGTGAAGTGACCGCCCAATCCCCGGTGGCGACCAAGGCCGCCGGTTTTCCCAAAGTGTTACCCAGCAAAGCCCTCGAACAACGTCTGCAAACCGCCGTGCTGGCGGTTCTGCCCGAAGCCGATGTCTCCACCGTCCTCGTCCGGCCTTGCCAGGACACGAAGTTTGGTGATTACCAGACGAGCGCCCTGATGGCACTGGCCAAGGCGCGGAAGATGAATCCGCGCCAGCTTGCCACGGACGTGCTGGCCAAACTGGAAGTCAGCGACCTGTGCGCCAAGACGGACATCGCCGGGGCTGGCTTCATCAATTTCTTTCTCAAGCCTGAAGTGTTGCAGGATACGTTGCTTGGTGCGGTTCAGGGACAGCATCTTTTCTTTGCCAAGGCGGAGAAGCCAAAGACGGTGGTGATCGACTTCAGTTCGCCGAACGTGGCGAAGCCCATGCATGTGGGGCATATCCGTTCCACCATCTTGGGCGACAGTCTGGCTCGGGCGTTCCGGTTGCTCGGGCACAAGGTCGTCACGGATAATCATATCGGCGATTGGGGCACGCAGTTCGGCATGTTGTTGCTGGGCTGGAAGACGATGCTGGACAAGACGGCGTTGGAGGCTGATCCGATTGCCGAGCTGGAGCGCATCTACAAACAGCTCAGTGCGGATTGCAAGGCGGACGAAGCCAAGTTGGAAGCGGCCAAGCAGGAACTTGTGAAGTTGCAGGCCGGTGATGCGGAGAACTTGGGCATCTGGCGTGAGATGATCGCACTCTCACAGAATCAGTTCGATACAATTTACGGTCGCTTGGGGGTGAAGTTTGACCATGTCCTAGGTGAGAGCTTTTACAATCCTCGCCTGAAAAGCGTGGTCGAGGAGCTGAAAACCAAGGGCATCGCCCAAGAGAGCGATGGGGCTATCTGTGTTTTCTCGGATGGTTCCGTGCCGCAGAAAGAGGATCCTTTTCTCATCCAGCGTGATGGCGAGTGGAACGCGAATCCTTGCCTCATCCAGAAAAGCGATGGTGCAGCGAATTACGCCACCACCGACTTGGCCACGCTGGAATACCGCTTGGAGACCTGGTCACCGGATAAGATCATTTACGTGACGGATGGCCGTCAGCAGTTGCACTTCCGGCAAGTGTTCGCCGTGTTCCGGCGTTGGCGTCCCGAGGTGAAGGTGCAGGTGGAGCACGTCTGGTTCGGGGCGATTTTGGGCGATGACGGCAAGCCTTTCAAGACACGTTCAGGTGATACGGTGAAGCTGTCCGATTTGTTGGATGAGGCGGAAGAACGTGCCTTCAAGACGGTCAACGAGAAGAGCGCGGACTTGGACGAAGCGACGCGCAAGGAAATCGCCCGGGTGGTCGGCCTCGGTTCCGTGAAATATCAGGATCTGATGCCGAACCGGCAGAGTGATTATGTCTTCAGTTGGGACAAGATGCTGGCGCTGAACGGCAATACGGCACCTTATCTTCTTTACGCTTACACGCGTATCCGCTCCATCTTTCGGAAGGCAGCCGAGCAGGGGATTGCGATTGCCCCTGGAGCGAGTATCAATTTGAAAGCGGCCGATGAACTGGCCCTGGCCAAGCAGTTGCTGAACTTTGGCTTTGTGCTGGAAGGGCTCGTGGACGAATGTCGGCCTAATTACATGTGCAACTACCTGTACGATCTGGCCGGGTTGTATGCGCGCTTCTTTGAGAACTGCCCGGTCCTGAAAGCCGAGGAACCGGAACGCAGCAGCCGTCTGCTGCTCTGTGAAGTCACAGCCAAGGTCTTGAAGCAGGGGTTGGAAGTGCTGGGCATCGAGACGACGGAGAAAATGTAGTTCATTTTGAGGTTTTCAAAAATTGCACTGGCCCTCTTTTTGCTTATTACAGAGATTTTCTTTTTGAAGATTAGCTTTTTTGCTTCCCGCCGGGTAGTCGCCTGACTAAAAAGGGTTTGTGAATTCCCCGGAAACAGGTGTCGGCTTTAAGATTTGGGCTGCTGACGATGTCGTGTACGGCCCCGTGGAACTTCCTACCCTCGTCGAGTGGATCCGCGATGAGCGGGTGGAGGCGAACACGTGGGTCTATTCGGAGCAGACGGATACTTGGGCGAAGGCCTCCAATGTGCCTGATTTGGGCATGTTTTTCCGTGGTCGCACTGGTGGCACCGCGCGGGCGGTATCGGGGGATGCCGGTCCTACGCCGTTGGTGCAGGGCATCCGGCCAGGGATGCTGCGCCGGGTAAAGATTTTGGCGGATATGACTGATCAGCAACTGGGCCGCTTCGTCCAGTTCATGGAGGTCAAGCAGATGCGGCAGTTCAATGAAGTGGTGAAGCAGGGCGAGCATGGTGACGCCATGTTCCTGATCTTGGAAGGCGAAGTGCGCGTGCGCCTCATGATCGCCCAAAAGGAAACCACCCTGACCACCCTGGCCGCCGGTGAGTTTTTTGGTGAGATGACGTTGTTCGATCAAGGCCCCCGTTCGGCGGACGTGGTGGCGAACAATGACAGCACCTTGCTCAAGATTTCCCACGCCGCCTTTGTGAAGCTGATCGCGGATGCTCCGGATTTGGCGACGCCCTTCCTCCTGGGTGTCTGCCGGACGTTGACGGCCCGTATGCGGGCGGACAACAAACGTTACCGCGACACCATCAACTTCGCCCGGGCCTCGAACAAGTAGTCGTTTTCTGAACACCTGCCAGCTCGGCGGTTCCATTCTTGTTACGTTTTTTCGTGGAACTCCCCTGTGTACATAGCACCATGCGCGCGTGAGCAAGATTGTAGGCATTGATCTCGGAACAACGAATTCGCTGGTGGCGGTGGTGGAAGCGGGGATTCCGTACGTGATGGCGGATGCTGAGGGGCGTCGTTTGACTCCTTCGGTGGTGCATATCCCGGCGGCAGAGGCTGAACCCCTTGTCGGTGTGGCGGCCAACCGCGTGCGCGTCTTGAAGCCGGCCCAGACGGTTTATTCGGTGAAACGTTTTATGGGACGTCGCGCGAGTGAAGTCCCGTTGGAGGAACGCAATGTCACCTATCCCGTGAGCGGGCGGAGCAATGGCCCGGTGTGCATGCCCATCTGGGGACGGGACTGGTTGCCCGAGGAGATTTCCGCAGAAGTCCTTAAGAAGTTGAAGCGGGATGCGGAGGCTTCATTGGGTGAAGCGGTCACCCGGGCCGTCATCACGGTGCCGGCCTATTTCAACGATGCGCAGCGCAACGCGACGAAGCGGGCGGGGGAACTGGCGGGGCTTTTGGTGGAACGCATCATCAATGAACCGACTGCAGCGGCCTTGGCGTATGGACTGAATCGTTTGAAGGAGAATGCCAAGATCGCCGTGTATGATTTGGGCGGGGGCACGTTTGATCTCTCCATTCTCGAATTACGCGAGGGAGTTTTCCAAGTGCTGGCGACTTCGGGTAATACCCGCTTGGGCGGGGATGATCTGGACCGGCGGCTGGTGGAGTTCATCGCCGAACAAATCAAAGCAGCAGGCGGGCCCGATGTGTTCAGCGATGCGTCCTTGCTGTCCCGGGTTCGCGAAGTTGTGGAGGCGGCGAAGATCGCCTTGTCCGAGGCGGAAGCGACCGAGGTGGCGTTGCCGTTCCTGACGCCGACGTTTAGCTGGCAACGCCAGTTGAAGCGGACCGAGTTGGAGTCATTGACGCGTGATATCATCGAGCGCACGCGCGAATACTGTGTGCGGGCCACAGCGGATGCGAAGTTGCAAGCGTCTGATTTGGATCAGGTCATTCTGGTGGGCGGGCAGACGCGCATGCCCTTGGTGCGACAACTGGTATCCGGCTGGTTCGGGTGTGTGGAGTTCGAGGAGACACGGGGCGACCTGCGTCTCGGCACCGAGTATCACAAGCCCAAGGGGCCGTTGCTCAACACGTCGCAAAATCCCGATGAAGCCGTAGCACTGGGTGCAGCGGTGCAGGCGGAGATCCTTTCGGGCGGCTTCAAGAACGTGCTTTTGCTGGATGTCACGCCGTTGTCGCTGGGGTTGGAGACGTTCGGAGGGTTGATGAATGTCATCATCCCGCGCAATTCAACGATCCCGGTGAAAGCAGGTGAGATGTTCACCACGGTGGTGGATCAGCAGCCGAGCATGCTGATCCATGTGTTGCAGGGGGAACGTGAGCGGGTGAAGGATAATTGGACGTTGGGCAAGTTCACGGTGGAGTTCGAGCCTGCGCCGCGTGGGGTGCCTCGGGTGGGTGTGCAATTCGAGATCGATGCGAACGGTATTCTTCATGTGCTGGCGCGGGATGTCCGTACGGGCAAGCAGCAAGTGGTGGAGATGAAGTCGGCGGTGGATGTGGATGACGCGGCGGTGCAGAAGATGGTGGAGGAATCCGTGGAGCATGCGTTTGAAGACATGCGTGCGCGGCTTTGGGTGGAGGCCAAATTGCGAGCGCAAGAAACTCTGATGGCGACACGCAAAGGATTGCTGGAGTGCCAGGCGGAGATTACGGCGGAGTATGCCGCGCAAGTGGAGCAGGGCATCCAGCAGGTGGAGGCGGTGCTGCTTACGGAAGACCCGGTGTTGGGCTTTGGCGATCCGGCGAAGCTCAAGGAAAGTGTGCGTCAACTCGATGAGCTGACGCGCGATCTGGCCGAGGTGATGATGGACCGGGCAATGGAAGCGATGCTGCGCAAACGCGGGCTGATCTGAACCGGAGGGGCCTTCGAAAAGCAAAACGGGCGTCATTGTCATGACGCCCGTTTTCATGTCAAATCGTGTTGCTGACTCAAGGGGTCGGCAAATCCAGACCGGCGAGAGCATTATTGCCCAAGCCGCCCGATCGCTCGGCGGCATCGGTCGCGATACGCGGTTTCTTGTCCTTGCCCTTGGAAGCCTCTGCCTGACGGTCTTGCTCGTCTTCGGCTTCGTCCTCATCGGAGTGGTCTTCGTCCGGCTTTAACAGCTCGGGCGCGGGTTTCTCGTAAGGATTCTTGGCGCGTTTGTTACGTGGCAAGGGCGAGAGCATGACGTTGATGGAACGGCCCGTCAGCTTGGGCGGGGAGTCCGGGTGCGAAAAAGGCGTGGTTTCCGCGACGAACTTCTGGACGACGCGGAAGCCGAATTCCTGATGGGCCATTTCACGACCGCGGAAACGGAGGGAAATCTTGACCTTCATGTCCTCGCACAGGAACTCCACGGCGTGCTGGAGTTTCACAGCGAAGTCGTGCGGATCGATGTTCGCACTCAGTTGCACCTCCTTCACTTTGTTGGCGTGCTGGTGCTTTTTGGATTCCTTCTCCTTTTTGGCTTGCTCGTAGCGGTATTTGCCGAAATCCACAATCCGGCAGACCGGGGGATTCGCGGCCGCAGCCACTTCAACCAAGTTCAACTGATGCTTGCGGGCCAAGGTGATCGCATCTGCCAAAGACAGGATGCCGATCTGGCTGCCATCAGGACCAATGACCCGGACCTCACGAGCGCGGATTTTACCGTCAACCCGGACGTAGGAGGGGGGGGGGGAATTACGAGAATACGGAGGGCGACTCAAGACACCCTCTCCGGTTGGTAGTTACACATGAAACTAATCACTCTACAATCAATCATCTAACCTGATGCATCTATAAGCTACCCCTCCAAGAACCTGCAAGATAAAAGATTAGGTTTAACACGGCCGTCACATAGCCCTTTTTGCTTAGGCGGGGTGTTTCAGGGCTGTAAGCGGGTTCAGGAGCAGTTCCGTTTGGGGTTGTACAAGCGGCTCTTGAAGAAATAGTTGCGAGATGGCAGGTGGCATTCAAAAGTTTGTCATTTCGAGCGTGAATAATGGATTGGCTGGCCCTACTTTGGAGGCAATCAATGGAATTCCCGACATGAAACGACTGACAGCCATCTTTAGCGGGTTGGTGCTGGCTTGGAGTGCCCAAGCCGAAGTGACCATGGAAAAGGTGAATTTCGCCGGGTGGCCTAACTGTATCCGGCTCAGTAATGGGGCCATCGAACTGGTCGCCACGGCGGATGTGGGACCACGGATTCTCCGTTTGGCGCTGCCGGGCGGGGAGAATGTTTTCAAGGTCTGGCCCGAGCAGGCGGGCACTAAGGGGGGTGAACAGTGGAAAATCTATGGGGGGCACCGCTTCTGGCATGCGCCAGAAGACAAGGTGCGGACTTATCAACCCGATAATGAACCGGTGGAAGCGGTCTGGAAGGATGGTGTCCTAAAACTGACGCAAAAGCCGGAGTCCAAGACGGGGATGCAGAAAGAGATGGAGATCGTGATGCACCTGAAGGAGGCGCGGGTGGAGGTGCGGCATCGGTTGCGGAACCAGAACCTTTGGACCATCGAGGCAGCTCCTTGGGCGTTGTCTGTGATGCAAGGACCGGGCCGGGCCATCATACCGCAAGAACCGCCTTCGAAGGATTTGCTGCCTGCACGCCCCATGGCCTTGTGGGGTTACACCGACATGCGTGACCCACGCTGGACCTGGGGGACGAAATACATCCAGTTACAGTGCGACCCGGCCAACAAGAAGGCGCAGAAGATCGGCGTGCGGAACTCTCCCGGCTGGGCGGCCTATCAGGGCAAGACGGCATTGTTTCTGAAGCGGATGCCGTTTGATGCAGGTGCTACATATCCCGACTTCGGCTGCAACACGGAGCTGTACACAAACGGGGACATGCTGGAGGTGGAGAGTGTGGGGGGATTGACCAAGCTGGCTCCCGGTGCGACCGCTGAGCATGTGGAGGTCTGGTTTCTCCTGAAGTATCAGGTGGGCACCGAGGAAGAAGTGATGCAGGATAAATTGCCCCCCTTGATCCAAGGGCTCAAATAGCTGACCGTCATAAAGTTTATGAACTCATATCACCCCCACTCCCTATGCTTAAGTGCATTGCTTTACTGTTGCGGGTTGCTGGCCGTGCCAGCGGAGCCAGCCATCCGCGTGGAACGCCTGCCTGCTGGCGGGGTGCAACCGCAAACGGTGGTGGATGCGGCGGGCACGGTTCATCTGGTTTATCTCAAAGGGGATGCACGGTCGAGCGAGGTGATTTACACCTCGCGAAAAGCTGGCGAGACGACTTTTGCTGCGTCGCAGCGGGTGAATAGCCAGCCGGGCAGTGCTGTCGCCGTGGGGACCATCCGTGGGGCGCAGTTGAGCGTGGGCGAAGACGGCACGGTGCATGTGCTGTGGAACGGCAGCCAGACCGCGCTGCCGAGGCAAGGGCAGGGGTCGCCCTTGCTCTACGCGCGTAAAGTGGCCGACGGTAAGAACTTTGAACCGGAACGGAACCTGATGACCAGGACGTACATGCTGGATGGTGGCGGATCGCTGGCCACCGGTCCAGATGGGGCAGTGTATGTGGCCTGGCATGCGAGCAAGACGATCCAGCCGGGCAAGGAGACGGATCGGGCGGCCTTTCTGGCGGTATCCCGTGATGCAGGCAAAGCCTTCGGTGTCGAGCGGGAGATCAGCCCACCCAAGAGCGGTTCCTGTGCCTGCTGCGGCATGCGTCTGGGTGTGGATGCCCAAGGGGCGGTGAACGTGCTCTTCCGGGCGGCGTTCAGTGCCTTGGACCGGGATCTGGTCTGGTTGAAGTCCAAGGATCAAGGAAAGACTTTTGCCGTGGTTCAACGAGAATCGTGGAAGATCGGCCAATGTCCGATGAGCTCGGCTTGGTTCCGGGATGGCTGGGCGGCTTGGGAAGTGAATGGCCAGGTGAAGTTTACCCGGATGGACGGGGTACAGGCGTTTTCTCCCTCCGGGGGCGTGAAACGAAAGCATCCGGTGGCGGTCCAAGCTAAAGACGGCAGTTCCTTGCTGCTGTGGACGGAAGGGACCGGCTGGCAGAAGGGTGGCGCGTTGGTCTGGCAGATATTGGGGGCCGATGGGAAGCCCGTGGGGCCAGAGCAAAGACGGGATGACTTGCCGGTCTGGGGACTGGCCACAGCGTGGGCTGATGCCCCAAAGGGGTGGGTTGTGCTATATTAAGTGCAACCAACCGGCAAACTGACTAAAACCTTGAGTGAAAGTGAGTAATAATCGTGAGGCAGACGTTGACATGGCATTTTGCTTCTGTTTATTTTCACTGCTCGTAATCCGTTACAAATCACATGGCCATTAAAATTTTGCTTATTTTGGCACTGCTTACCGGCGGTGGTTCCATCGCTGTCAGCCACTTCATGGTTAAGCCCCGCATCGAGAAGGCGGAGAAAGAGGCCAAGGACAACAACCAGAAGTTCATCGCGGAGCAAAGTGCGAAGGCGCGTGTGCAAGGCGAACTGAACGAAACCAAGCAGACCTTGGAGACCACCAAGAGCGACTTGGAAACGACCAAGACGTCGTTGGCGGGCAAGACGGCGGAGGCTGAAGCCGCAAACAAAAAGGTCGGTGAATTGACAGGAACGGTGAACGCCAAGAACAAGGAGATTGCTGATATCAAAGCGGCTAATGCGGAATTCGTGGCTTACGGCAAGAGCATGAAGGAAATCAAAGACACTTTCGCAAGGCTGCCGGTGGTCACCAAAGAGCGCGACGTATTCACGGCCGAGAACAAGGTGCTGCAGGTGGAAGTGAACCGTTTGAAGAACAAGATGCGCGAGCTGGACAAGAACTCGCTCATCGCCCCGGCAGTGCGTCTGCCCGCCGGCCTCTCCGGCAAGGTCATCTCCGTGGATCCTCGTTATGAATTTGTGATCATCAATGTGGGCGGCAAGCAGGGTGCCTTGGTGGATGGCGAGATGGTCATCACCCGCAGCGGTGAAGTGGTGGGCAAACTGCGCATCTCCACGGTGGAAGCCGATTACTCGGTCGCCAACATCATCCAGTCTTGGAAGAAAAAAGATGCAGTTGAAGGCGACACTGTTCTGGTGCAATAGTAAGGCCAGCGACAGTTATGAAGAAATTGACGTTTAACCAGATTTTATCCGCGCTGCTGCTGGCCGGTTTTGTGACGCTGGCCAGTGGTTGCAACACCACTGAGCCGGAAAACCGCTCGGCCCGCCCATGGAACGCTCCGAAAGGCTGGGAAGGCGGTCTGCCTGTGGGCCTGACGGAGGGGCGTTAAGCGTAACGAAAGTTTTTGATCAGAGAGGGCCGGACATTGTTCCGGCCTTTTTCTTTTTGCCGAATCAGTCACAGGCTGGTTGAGCTATGAAACAACTGAAAATGAACAGGACGCTGCTGCTGGCGGTCGGTTTGGCGGTGATGCTGGTCCAAGCCGGTTGCTGTAACTCAAAGAACCGGTCGGAAATTCCATGGGGAAGCCAAGGCAAAACCGGAACCGGGACATTCCCGGGCAGCATGAATGAGAAGCGGTAGGGTGGTTTAAGTAACCACGCGAAATGCAAGTCGGGTCCGTTTGAAGGTTTTTACACCGTCGAGCTTGTTGGGCCTTGCTGCGGGTTGTGACAACCTGCGCTCCCTGAGGAAACTAGCGCTTCCAGTCGAAGGCGCCTTTCTTCAGGGCGTAGATGTAGCCGATGAAGAGGATGCCTAAGAAGGAGATCATGGAGCCGAAGATCAGATTGGCGTTCTGCGCCAGCATGTCCTTGTAAACGACTGCCCAAGGGTAGAGGAACACGACCTCGATATCGAACAGGATGAAGAGCATGGCCACGAGGTAGAACTTCACGGAGAGGCGGTTATTGCCTTCGCCGATAGGGAGCATGCCGCACTCGTAGGCAATGTCCTTGGTGGGGTTGCGCTTGCCGCGCATGCCGAGGAAATAGGAGGTGGCGAGCATCCCCACGGCGAAGCCGATGGCGACGAGGCCCAAAATCAAGACTGGAATATACTGGCTCAACTGGTCATCCATAAAGCGGGCAAAAATTAGGGGCGTAAGAGCGGAATGGCAAGCGAAACTAATGACGAGCCGTCATTTCATCGTTTGGGATCAGTGATGAAGACAGACAAGATGTCGCCCCGTTGCCGGAGCGTGACAGTTGTCAGATGCTCTGGAGAATGAAGGTGTTGAAAGCGAATATGGCCGCCGGTGGCATCCAGACGCCGGAACCCGCTCGCTGGCAACTGAGGCGCGGTCCATATCTGCCATTCGGTGACCTCATAGCCAGCCTGACGGAGCGAACGCCAAGCGTGAGTCGTGGCCACTGTGTCAGGGAGCATTCTAGGGGCCGGAGCCGGCGGAAGCGAGTAAGCGAAGGCTTGGATGGCTGGGGCAGGGGCAGGCACTGTCAAGGGTGATACTGCCATGTTGTATCCAGCCAAGCAGATAAAGCTCCAAGCTATGACGATGGGCAAAAAGCCCCACAATAAGGAAATGATTCGGTCTGCGGTCGTGGCTTCCTTTTTGGCACCTACTTCGGTGTCGCTATACACGGGCAACCGGAGCCGGATACGGGCCTGACGAATCCTGGCGCGCAAATACGTGGGATAATTGGTCGGCGGAGTGGTGGTTGGAAGAGGACGCGTGCTGCGAAGCTTCCGGACACGTTCCAGCACGGATGCGTAAGCGGATACCTCAGGCTGGCTGGCGCTCTTCATGAGACAGAATGGGACTACGTTGACAGGATAGAACGCCTGTTTTGATGAAATGGCAAGTGCGAGGGGTAAGGCTTGTCCCAGCGTTTGCTCAGCTTCCACCAGAAAGGACGCTACAAGGCCTGCTCAATAGAACAGAACCAAGGCGAGCAGCCCCGCGGTCATCAGCAAACTTATAGGGATGAAAATCCAGTCCACAAAATCTTCCAAAGCAAATGCTGCAGTGCGGTTTGGAGCAGCCAGCCGGATGCCGCCGCCCAGCTTGGGGAGCTTCATGCGAGGCACGGCTTGGCGAAGTCTTGCAGAGCGTTGCAGCAAGAGATTCTGTTGATCTGACAAGGGCAGATGATTGGATTTACGCAGATGGCGCAAGCGATCTAGAACTGCCCCGTAGGAGGGAGCCTGTGTAATAGATTGATTGGCTTCACTCATGACACTCCAAAATCACTCTGATCGATTCAAAATGAAACGCCTGTTTTGCGTGGCTGGCAAGGGCAATCATTTGCCCGGATTTTGCGCGTAGGCGAAGCAGGCGGGAGTCGTCGTTATATTTCTACGCCATCGCTTGCAAAACGCCCGGGGCACACCTACTTTGTCGTCCTTAAATTCTATGGAAAACGTAGTCATCATCGGTTCAGGTTGCGCGGGATATACGGCAGCCATCTACACGGCGCGAGCGGGTTTGAAACCGCTCCTGGTCACTGGCTCGCAGCCGGGCGGTCTGCTGACCACGACGAGCATCGTGGAGAATTTCCCGGGCTTCCCAGAAGGCGTGGACGGCACGACGCTGATGATGCAGATGCAGGCGCAGGCGGAACGCTTCGGCGCACGGTTGCAGTTCGGCTCCGTGGTGGAAGCGGCCGACCTGAAATCCAATCCCTTCAAGCTGACGGTGGATGGGCAAGTCGTCGAGACGCGCACGGTAATCATCGCGACGGGGGCAGGGCATAAGCATCTCGGGTTGGAGAGCGAGCACTTGCTGGACAAGAAAGGCGTGACGTATTGCGCGACATGCGATGGTGCCTTACCGATGTTCCGCAACAAGCCGCTGGTCGTGGTGGGCGGAGGTGATTCCGCGTGCGAGGAGGCGATGTATCTGACGCGTTTCGGTTCGGTGGTCTATCTGATCCATCGGCGCGATACGTTGCGCGCTTCGAAGATCATGGCGGAGCGCACGCTGGCTAATCCGAAGATCAAGCCGGTATGGGATTCGGCGGTGGAGGAGATCCTCGATGTGAAAGCGGGCAAGGTCACGGGCGTGAAGGTGAAGAACCTCAAGACTAACGAAGTGACGACTTTGGATGCGGCGGGTGTGTTCGTCGCGATCGGGCATGTGCCAAGCACGCAACTTTTCAAAGGTGTGATCGATATGAACGAAAACGGATTCATCAATCCGACGCGCGGCAGTGAGACGAACATCCCGGGTGTGTTCGTAGCGGGTGATTGCTCCGACCATGTGTATCGTCAGGCGATCACGGCAGCCGGTATGGGTTGTATGGCGGCGATTGATGCGGAGCGGTATCTGGCGTCGTTGAATCAGTAAGCCGATGAATGCCGTCACCGCAGCAAAACTGGCGGAGTGGTTGAAATCAGAGCAGCCGCCGAAGCTGCTGGATGTGCGTCAGGAATACGAGCATGAGGTGGCACGGTTGGAGGGGGCCCGCTTGGTTCCCTTGCCGGAATTGCCGATGCGTACGGGCGAGTTAGCGGACTGGAAAGAGCAGGACATCGTAGTGTATTGCCATCACGGGGTGCGCAGTCAGATGGCCATCGGGGTGCTGCGGATGGCGGGGTTTCACAAACTCCACAACTTGACGGGAGGTATTGATGCCTGGTCGAGGGACGTGGATGAGAAGGTGGCGCGGTATTGAATCCGATGTTAATCACACTGACTTCATGCTGCTGTCAGAGGGTCTTGGAGGGCATGGGAGAGCGGTTTGAGCAACGGGGATAAGCTTTTGTCCAAAAGGATGTTGAATAAAACTTTGCGATTTACCATTCCTTTAGGGAACCTTTTTGGTTTCAATAGCACAAAATGAGTACGGCGCGCAAAGCACGCATCAAACGTGACACGAAAGAGACCCGCATCGAGTTGGAGTTGAACATCGATGGGCAGGGCAAATCGTCCATCAAGACGGGTATTCCGTTCTTTGACCACATGCTGACCCTCTTTGCCAAGCATGCGGTGATGGACCTGAAGCTGAAGTGCAAGGGCGACTTGGAGGTGGATGCGCATCATACGGTGGAAGATTGTGGCATCGCGCTGGGGCAGGCGTTTGTGCAAGCGTTGGGCGATAAGAAGGGTATTAAGCGGTATGGGACAGGGTTTGACCCGCGGAATCCGTTTACGGCGGAAGCGCATGTGCCTATGGATGAATGTCTTGCACGGTGTGTGATTGATTTCAGCGGGCGGCCTTATCTCGTTTGGCGGGGGTTGGACAAGCTCCAGTATAAACAGATTTCCGTAGCGGAACAGAAACAGGATATGTCCTCAGCTTTCCGGTTTGGTCTGGCGCGCGAATTTTTTCAAGGCTTCGCCAACGAAGCCAAGTGCAACCTGCATTTGGAACTCCTGTATGGAGAGGAACCTCACCATGTGGTAGAGGTTCTGTACAAGGCATTTGCAAAAGCTGCTGACCTTGCCTGCCAGCGAGATCCACGCATCGCGGGGCAGATCCCGAGCAGCAAGGGCAAGTTGTAACAAATCGGCTGAATAAGTCCGAAAAACGAAACGTCGAACCTGATGTCGAAGAAAACCATCGACTACACGACCGCCGAAGATACGGCGTTAGTGGATGCCTCGAGAAGAGGTGACATGGTGGCGTTTGAGTCGCTGGTGGGACGACATCGCGACAAGGTATATGCGAGAGCATATAGCATGTTGCGGAATGAAGAAGAAGCAGTTGATCTTTCTCAGGAAGCTTGGGTGAAGGCGTGGCAGAGGCTGGAGCAGTTCCAGGGGGATTCGAGTTTTTTGACTTGGATCACCCGGATTACAATCAACCTCTGCTTGGACCAGATCCGGCGGAACAAGCGGCGGCGGACGGAATCGATTGAGCAGCTTGACGAGGACTTGGGCGGGGTGGAGCGGCAGATGCCGGTCATCACGACAAATCCGACGGAAGGGCTGGAGAAAACCGAGTTGCGAAAAAAGATCGATGAAGCGTTGAGCAAGTTGTCGCACGAACATCGGACCGTGCTCGTTTTGCACGAGTTCGAGGATTTGGAGTATAAAGAGATTGCGGTGCGGATGGAGTGTTCGATTGGTACGGTGATGTCGCGGCTGTTCTATGCGCGGCGAAAAATGGCGAGCCTGATGGCCGCCTACAAACGGGATGAATTGACATGAATATCACGGAACGGGAATTGAAATTGCAGGCCTACCTGGATGGCGAGCTGCCGGCTGCGGAAGCGGCCGAGGTGGAGCGCTGGCTGGACGAGGACGCGCAGATGATCGCGCTGTCCGCGGAGTTGAAGCAGATGAAGGTCGCGCTGTCCACGGGTGAGCTGGCGGTGAAGTGTCCGGAGACGCGCGAGTTTTACTGGTCCAAGATCGCCCGCACGATTGAAGCGGAAGCACGTCAGGCTGAGCGCGCCACGTCGCGTGAGTTGCCGTGGTGGCGCAAGCTGATGCTGCCGGTGGGTGCGCTGGCGGCCTTGGCTGTGACGCTGACGATGCTGCAGACCAAAGACCCGCATGCACTTCCGTCCAAAGAATCGGCCATCATCGCCGAAGCGGTGAATGCCGCTTCGGTGGAGCAGTTGGATGAGTCCATGGGGGCGATCACGTATAAAGACAGCTCGGAGGGCGTGACGGTGGTCTGGCATTACGAGCGTTCCAGCGATATTTAAGCTGGAATTGTCGCGGCAATTTCGCAAAGTGAGTCCGATGAATTCCATGCGGTCGTTGAAAAGCCGTCGAATGTTTTTGGCGCAGGTGCTAACTTGCCTGCCATTTGTGGCCTTTGCCATGGCCGCCGATGACAAGACCAAGCCGGTCGATGTGGCTGCGGAGTCCTATCAGGTGCGCCTTATCTGGGCGAGCAACGACGAGGCTTCGCCTGATCCGACTCACAAGAAGTTGGATACGGAATTAACGGGTTTTCTCAAGAAGAGCTTCAAGTGGTCCAGTTACTATGAGGTGAACAGCAAGGTTGTGACTGTGCCGGTCAACAAGATGCAGGAGATCAAGTTGAGCGAGGCTTGTACGGTCAAGATCAAGAATCTTGGTAAATCTTGGTTGGAAGCAGATCTTTTCGGCAAAGGCAAGCAGGTCAGCAAGACGAAGAGTGAGCTGAAAAAGTGGGTTATCTTGGCGGGGCCGGCCGAAAATGAGACTGGCTGGTTTGTGGTGATTCGTAACGCACCTAAAGACAAATAGTTAGATATGATTTCAACCCGCGCCTGAAGCACCTCAGGCGCGGGTTTTTAATTTTAACCAGGCAAGCAGGTGATTTTCGTTGATCGAGATTAATGCTTCCTTACAAGGTTTTGCGGTGTGGTTAGGTTCGCTCCACAAGGAATAGTGGTTTTGAGGTTAGAATTCCATTGTCTTGCCCGGCATTTTTCGGTACATTTTTACCGTTCTGTAACACAGGGTCCGAGTGCCGTAGGCTTCGCCATTTTTGGCCGCTTAAATTACCGGTAAACAAGCACGGATGGACCCGGTGTATCACGCGCTATGAGCGAAACTTACGACGCATCCAAACTGGGCAAACTCGAAGGTCTTGAAGCGGTCCGCAAGAAGCCGGGCATGTATATCGGGGGCACGGACGAGCGCGCCTTGCATCATTGCGTCTCGGAGGTGCTCGATAACTCGGTGGATGAGCACTTGGCCGGTCACTGCAATCACATCGGTGTGAACATCCATGTGGATGGCTCCATCTCCATCCGGGATGATGGCCGCGGCATTCCGGTGGACATCCATCCGCAGTATGGCATCCCCGGTGTGGAGATGGTGCTCACGACGCTTCACTCTGGCGGCAAGTACGGCCAGGGAGGCTACAAGTTTTCCGGCGGTACACACGGTGTCGGGGCTAAGTGTGTGAATGCCGTTTCGGAATGGTTCGAGGTCGAGGTGAGCCGCAACAACCAGGTGTATCACATGGAGTTTGCGCAGGGTAAGACGGTCAAGAAGCTGGAAGTCATCGGCAAGTCAAAGGCGACCGGTACGCTGATCACTTTCAAACCCGACCCGGAAATCTTTCGCGAGACCGTGGAATTCAAGTTCGACAAGATCAGCCAGCGTCTGCGCGAGTTGGCTTTTTTGAACTCCGGATTGGAAATCACTTTCACGGACGAGCGTCAGGCGGAGGCCAAACAGGAGGTCTATTTTTACAAGGATGGCGTCGAGGAATTCGTCAAGCAACTTAACAAGAGCAAGACGGTCATCCATCCCAAGCCCATCTCCTTCAAAAAGGAAACGCAGGTTCTAACTGACGAGAAGCAGGCGGAGATCCATGTGGAAGTCGTCCTGCAATACAACGACAGCTATACCGATCAAGTCCTCTGCTACACGAACACCATTCACAATCCCGATGGTGGCGCGCATCTCTCCGGATTCCGCAGTGCCTTGACGCGTTCCATCAATCAGTACGCCAAGAGCAACAGTTTGTTGAAGGACAAAGACCCACAGATTACCGGTGATGACGTTCGTGAAGGTCTGTCCGCCGTCATCTCGGTGAAACACAGCGATCCCAAGTTTGAATCCCAGACCAAGGTGAAACTCATTTCGCCCGAGGTTGATGGCATTGTTGGCTCGGTGGCTTACGAAGGTTTGATGACTTACTTCGATGCGAATCCGCCGGTGGCGAAACGCATCGTGGAAAAAGGTCTGAATGCAGCTCGTGCACGAGAGGCGGCCCGCAAGGCCCGTGAGGCCGTCCGCAAGACGGCGATGACCGGTGGCGGTTTGCCGGGCAAGCTGGCGGATTGTTCAGACCGTGATCCGGCGAACACCGAACTGTATATCGTCGAGGGTGACTCGGCCGGTGGCTCCGCCAAGCAGGGGCGCGATCGCAAGTTTCAGGCTATTTTGCCGATCCGCGGCAAGCTCATCAACGTCGAGAAGGCGCGCTTGGACAAGGTGCTGCAGAATAACGAAATCCGCACCATGATTACCGCCGTCGGCACTGGCATCGGTGCGGGGGAAGGCGAAGGCGCCTTCAATCTCGAGAAACTCCGCTACCACAAGATCATCATCATGACGGACGCTGATGTGGATGGTTCGCACATCCGCACGTTGCTGCTCACGTTCTTCTATCGTCAGATGCATGACCTGATCAAAGGTGGCTTCGTTTACATCGCGCAACCGCCGCTTTACTCCATCACCCGCAAGAAGCGCACGGATTACATCGATGACGATGTGCAGTTGAACCGGCTGTTGATCCAGATCGGCTCCGAGGAAGTGCGTCTGAAGAATCTTTCCGACGGCAAAGAGTTCACCACGAAACAGCTCGAAGAAATCTTGGCGTTACTGGAATCGCTCGACAAACACGCCACTTATATCAAGCGTCAAGGCGGCGATTTCGCCGACTATGTGGACAAGCGCGGCAAGGACGGGCAGTTCCCGCTGCATCTGGTGAAAGTCCGCGAAGGCAATGACGAGACAATCCATTACTTTGTCACCAACGAGGAGTTCGAGCAGTTCAAGGCGGAGAATCCCGACCTCTTCGGTGACGAAGAAGCCAAGAACCGGCTGGAAAAAGAGCGGGGCATAACGCGCCGCGCTTCCCATGCGGATCTGCATCTGGAAAGCAAAGCTGTTATCGACTTGGTGGACAAACTGACCCGCAAGGGCCTGAGCGTGGAGCATTACGCTGCACAGGATAAGCCGCTGTTTGAATTGATCGAGGGGGAAGGGGAGAAAGCTTCTGTTCTGCCGCTGTTCTCGATCCCGGAAATCCTCAAAGGAGTGATGGCAGTTGGCAAGAAGGGCATCCAGATGTATCGCTTCAAAGGTTTGGGCGAAATGGACGCGAAGGAGTTGTTTGAGACAACCATGAACCCGGCCAAGCGAAAGTTGCTTCGCGTTGATCTCACGGACGCGATCGAGGCTGAGGAGATGTTCACAAAGCTCATGGGAGACGTGGTGGAACCACGGCGCCAGTTCATCGAGGACAATGCGCTGAACGTCAGAAACTTGGATGTATAACGGATTTCTCTGATCAAAAGATTTTCCTATCATGGCTGACGATAACGATCAAACACCTCCACCTGCGGACTCGCCGAGCAGTCCGGGCTCAATCTACGCGATCGGTGAGAAGGTCCAGAAAATCAACGTCGCGGACGAGATCAAGAACTCGTTCCTCGACTACTCGATGTCCGTCATCATCTCCCGCGCCTTGCCGGATGTGCGCGACGGGTTGAAGCCTTCCCAGCGCCGCATCCTGTTCGCGATGCATGAGCTCTCGCTCTATCCGGGGCGCAAGCACATGAAGTGTGCGAAGATCTGCGGTGACACCTCGGGTAACTATCACCCGCACGGTGAAGCGGTGATCTATCCCACACTCGTGCACATGGCCCAGCCATGGGTGATGCGCGAACGGTTGGTGCATGGCAAAGGTAACTTCGGCTCCATTGAAAACGATCCGCCGGCGGCGATGCGTTATACTGAGGCGCGGTTGACGCATCTCGGCGGCTCGCTGATGACGGACATGGAGAAGGACACCGTCGATTTCGTCCCGAACTACGACGAGCGTCTGACGGAGCCGAGCGTGCTGCCGGCCGCTTTCCCGAACCTTCTGGTCAATGGCGGCACCGGTATCGCTGTCGGTATGGCTACGAACATCCCGCCGCATAACTTGGGCGAGGTGGTCGATGGTGTGTGTGCCCAGATCGACAATCCCCACATCACCATCCCGGAATTGATGAAGTACATCAAAGGGCCGGATTTTCCGACGGGCGGTGTGATTCTCGGCATCGAGGGCATCAAGAATTACTTCGAGACTGGTCGCGGCAGCGTGCGCATCCGAGGTTGCTTGGGCGTAGAACAGCTCAAGGGCAATCGCGAGCAGATCGTCGTCACGGAGATTCCTTTCAACGTCAACCGGGCGGCACTGGAAGAGCGCATCGCTGAGTTGATCAACGAGAAGGTCATCACGGATATCTCCGCCATGCGCAATGAGTCCGACGAGAACACGCGTCTCGTCATGGAGCTGAAGCGCGATGCGGTGTCCAAGGTGGTCATCAACAACCTCTTCAAGCATACCGCGTTGGAAGGAACCTTCAGCGTGAACATGCTGGCCATCGATCATGGCCGTCCCAAGACGCTGAATCTCAAGGATCTCATCTCGTGCTACATCGAGCATCGCCGTGAAGTCATCCTGCGCCGGACCCGCTATGAGTTGAAGAAAGCGGAAGAGAAGGCGGAACTGCTCGAAGGCTACATGGTGGCCCTCGCCAACTTGGACGAGTTCATCCACATCATCCGCAGTTCCAAGAATCGCGATGAAGCCAAGATCAAGTTGCTCGCGTTCGAATGGAGCCGCGCCCAGGTGGAAGCGTGGGGTGTGCTCATCCGCAACGAAGCGAACATCACCAATGGCCGCTATGCTTTGAATGAGCGGCAGGTGAACGCCATCCTGGATCTGCGCCTCTATCAGCTCACCGGTCTGGAGATCGACAAGGTGGAGCTGGAATACAAGGCCATCATCGAAGTCATCAAAGACTTGCTCGACATCCTGGCCAAGGAATCGCGCGTGCTGGCGATCATGAAGGCCGAGTTGCTGGAGATCAAAGCCAAGCACGCCACTCCGCGCATGTCCCAGATCGTCCCGGATGAGGGCGAGATGGCGATCGAGGACCTTATCGCGAATGAAGGGGTCATCGTCACCATCACCCATAGCGGCTTGATCAAGCGCACCAATGTCTCCAGCTATCGCGCGCAACGTCGCGGTGGCAAGGGCGTCATCGGCATGGCGACCAAGGAAGGCGATTCACCGGAGGAGAGCGATTTCATCGAGCATCTCTTCACCGCCAGCACGCATGATTACCTGATGTTCTTCACGAACTTGGGCCGCGTCTATGTGGAGCGCGTGCATGAGATTCCCGACATGGGGCGTGCCTCCAAGGGCCGCAGCATTGCAAACCTCTTGGAGATGCGTTCGGATGAGAAGATCGCTGCTTTGGTCCGCGTTCTGGCCAAGTATGGTCCGAACAAGGAGGACCAGACATGGCAGCAATCCACTGAGCTCTTCTTTGCCACCCAGCAAGGCACGGTCAAGAAAACCGCACTAAGTGATTTTGCGAATGTTCGCAAAGGTGGAATCATTGCGATCACCATCGAAGAGGGGGATACTTTGATAGATGTCAAACAAACCCGGGGGAGTATTGTGGAGGGTGATGATGTCAAAGATCCTGGTGACGATGTGGTGCTGATCACCCATGACGGCATGAGCATCCGGTTTGCCGAGTCTGACGTGAGATCAATGGGACGATCTGCGACTGGTGTAAGGGGGATTACCCTGAGCAAGGGTGACTGTGTCGTCGCCTTGGCTGTGGTCATTCCGGATGCTGCGCTTTTGGTGGCCGGTGAGAACGGCATAGGCAAGCGTACTTCATTTGATGAATACTTGGTTCAAGCAGAATCTGGTGCGCGCAAACAGTCGCGGGGTGGTAAAGGGCGTATCACCATGAAAGTCACCGACAAGACCGGCGGTATTGCTGGAGCGCTGACGGTGAAAGATTCTGATGAAATCATGCTTATCACATCCAGCGGTCAAATGGTCCGGACTCGGGTGAGTGATATCCGGGAGACTGGACGTAACGCAATGGGCGTCAAACTCATCAATCTGGAACCGAATGACAAGTTGCAGGCGATCGCCCCGGTCATCAGCGAAGACAAGGATGAGGAGGGTTCTGCTGAAGCAACTGCGGATGCCCCGGCGTCCTGATCGATCAAGACATTGTAACCGAAACCGGCGCATCACGTCATAATTGACGTATGTGCCGGTTTTATTTTGTACAGATTTTGAGTCTGTTCCTGCTGGGCTCAGTTTCCTTCACACAGGCAGCGGACTATGTGCCCAAGAAGGACTCCGGGAAATTCACCGTTGAGACGGCGAAGCTGGAGCTGAAAGATGCCAGGCGGGATCGCGAAGTACCCATAAAAATCTACTACCCCAAGGAAGCCACGAATGCTTCTCCGGTGATCATTTTGTCACACGGCTTGGGTGGTTCGCGGGATGGTTATGAATTTCTGGGCCGGCACTGGGCCAGCCACGGTTATGTCTCGGTCCATTTGCAGCATTTTGGCAGTGATGATACGGCATGGAAAGGCCAGGCGAATCCGATGCAATCCATGAAAGCGGCGGCGACGGACATACGCAATTCCGTCAACCGTCCGCTGGATGTGACCTTTGTGGTGGATGAACTGGAGCGGCTGAACAAGAGCGACGACAAGTGGAAGGGCAGGTTTGATCTGAAGCGTTTGGGCATGGCGGGGCACTCGTTTGGGTCATACACCACGCTCGCCATCGGCGGTCAGCAGTTCATGGTGCGGGGTGAGGCCAAGACGATGGCAGATGCGCAGTTCAAGGCGCTCTTGCCGATGAGTTCACCCGTGCCGGCACGGAACCGGGATGAGGCTTTCGCGAAGATCAAGCTGCCCACGCTGCACATGACCGGCACAAAAGATGTCTCACCCATCAACGATACCACGGCGGAGGAGCGGCGTATCCCGTTCGACAAAATGCCTGGACCGGACAATTTCCTCATCACGTTCGAAGGCGGCGATCATATGATCTTCTCCGGGCGAAGCGGAGTGCGGGGTGAGCGGAGCAAGGATGAGATTTTTCATGACTTGATCCGCCTGAGTTCCACTGCGTTTTGGGATGCTTACCTCCTGGAGAACACCTCTGCCAAGCAGTGGTTAAAAAAGGGAGGCTTAAAGGCGGTTCTGGGAAAAGACGGAGTGTTTGAGGTCAGCGCGGCGGACAAGAACAAAACAGAACCGCAATAGGAAATCCTATTTCACGACATCCATGCGGCCGTTCAGGGTCGTGAGTTTGCCAGCTTCAACGCTGATGCCTTTAACAGTCTGCTTGCCTGATTTCCGATGGTAGAGTTCGATGTCGTATGTCCCGGGTGGTACTTTGGGAATCGTGAAGTTGCCATTGGCATCAGTCACGGCAAAGTAAGGATGATTCACCAGCCCGACGTAGGAAAACATCCAGGGATGCACGTCGCATTTGAACCGTAGAAATACCTCGGGATTATTCCAGCGGAAATACAACGGTGGTGACTTGGGCAACTGGGCTTTGTTCTCCTCCTTATTGCCTTGTACGGCCGGAGTAGGGTGGACATTATGCAGCAGTGGGTCTGAGTTTCTGACTTCGATCGTTTGGCCGGTTTGAGCCCCGGCTACGTAAGGCGTATAGATACAACCTACCTGATCAAGGACCAAGGCTTTCTCAGGGGGGAGGAAATTGCGATTCTCCAGCCCCTTGGTGATATGAATGAACACATCACTCAGACCACCATCAGCCGAAACGACATAGAACTGGGTGGTGGGTCTGGCATTGGGATGCAGTTTCCCGCAGGAAGGATCCATTGGCAGCGGTTTCTCCGGTTCGGGAACGCCTTGCAAAATGATCCGTCCCGAGATGGAACCAAAGTCTGTGGCTGCTCCGCTGGTCCGCTCGATGTTAGTCTCTGCAAGGGCCGGGGCGGACGGAGTGACAGCCGTGGCTGCAGGGAGGGCGACAGGTTCAGCCGGAGCCGCTTGGGGGAGCTGGGTGACTGCTGGCGGGCTGATTGGCTGATCTTCTATGGCATTCTTAGGCCGTCTGATCGTGGGAGTATTGGGTGGTGCTGCATCCCGTTTGACTGCGGTAAAGGAGCTTTTGCGGGCGGAGTCCGTTTCACTCTCGGACCCTGATTCGCCTTGGAATATGTTCTTCATTCCCCAAAAGAGGAGCAGGCATATGCCCACAGAAGCCAAAACGACGCTGGCACGCAGGCCGCGCCCGGCAGATTCGGCGGTGTGATTTGTATCCATGGTCTATCCAGCTAACACCGGCTAGGCGGCTTGGTTGCTGTCATATCCGCCCGTTACAAGCAAACCGGTTGTTGTGTAATGGGATATATGCCAGATTACTGGCCATGAGCGAAGGGAAATCCAAAGCAACCAGTTGTGTCCTGTATGGCTGTCTGACGATGGTGGTCCTGTCCATCATCATCGTGGTCGTCATTATCTTCGGTGCGCGTTATGGCTACAAGAAGCTGGTGAACACCTATACCAGCCCGGCAGCGGTGCAGTTGCCGGCGGTCACCTATACGGATGCGGAGTTACAATCCCTGACCAACCGGCTGGGTTCATTCCAGATGGCGGCGAACGCCCTGACGAACGAGGTCACTTTGGTGCTGAACGCCCGGGACATCAATGTGCTGATCCACAGCCAGGACCAATTGAAGGACTTGCGCGACCGGTTCCATGTGGAGATCGACAAGGACACCATCAAGAGCGGAGTCAGCATGCCGCTGGATAGTTTTGGCCTCGATGCGCTCAAAGGCCGTTTCCTGAACGGCACAGCCGGTTTGAAGGTGGCGGTGGTCAATGGCCAGCTGACTGTGAACTTGGATTCCCTGACGGTGAATGGCAGCCCGGTCTCGCCTTCGTTCATGACCCAGTTGAAGGCGGAGAATCTGGCCAAGGATGTTAAACTCGACCCCGAAGCCCAGAAACTGCTGCAACGGGTGGAGAAGCTGACCATCGAGAACGGCGAAGTGATCCTGAAGATCAAACCGGTTCCCGTGGAGCAGACTGCCCCGGTCACGACCAATGCGGCACCAGCAGGTGTCATCTAACGGATGAAGACGGCGGCTACATCCTGGCGTGCGGCATGGGTGCTGATGGTCGCGCTGTGGTTCAGCCTGTCAGGAGCGGTGGCGGATGACGGAGGAGAGGCTTTGCTGGGCTCGCCGGCCAAGGAGTGGAAGTTCGAGCAATGGCAGAACTCACCCACGCTGAAGCTGGCTGAATTGAAGGGCAAGGTGGTGCTCGTGCGCTGGTGGATGGCTCCCGGCTGCCGGTATTGTGCAGCAACAGCACCGGCTTTGAACGAATTCCACACGGATTATCAGGACCGCGGATTGGTCGTGATCGGTGCGTATCATCACAAGGCGAGCGGGCCGCTCAAAGTGGAAGAGGTGAAGGCGCAGGCGGAGAGACTGGGGTTCAAATTTCCGGTGGCGATCGACCCGGAATGGAAGACGCTGAAGGCATGGTGGCTGGACGGGCAGGACAGGGATTACACCAGCGTGAGCTTTCTCATCGATAAACAGGGCGTCGTGCGCTTCGTGCATCCGGGTGGGCAGTTTGTGAAGGGGGACAAGGATTACGTGGCGTTGAAGGGGAAGATTGAGGAGTTGCTGAAGGCAGAATAACGGATAGGATGAGCGGTAGGTCTGGTGAAAGTCAGCAAAGACTTATGCTATGACGACGACTGCTCTATTTCAGTGGATTTTTAACAAACCGGATGTGCCACCAGAGGTGAGGAAAGATGCGTTGGCCCGTGTAGGTGTTCACGCCGGATTACTGACGGTTTTGATTTTGGATTTGTACTGGAGCACGCCCATCTTTGCTGAGATATACTCAGGGTTTGGAGTAAGGCTTCCCATGTTAGTGCAGATACTGATTGATCACAGTGATTTTGTGAGGAAATGGTTTTATCTGCTTGTGCCGCTGATGTTCGCTGGTCTAGTGGCTGACTATCGGTTTTACATCTATCTATACATGAGGTCGGGGCAGAAATCTGCACGGCTATGGGCTTATGGAATAACTTTTCTGCTGACTTCGGCTATAGGTTTCTACGTTTTTGCCCTATTGAGCTTCATGTCCATACGTTGGGGATGAGATTCTCCTGATTAGGCCCAGCGAATCACATCACCAGTTTGTAGCCCACCCCGTGCACCGTGAGCAGATGCTTCGGTTCGCCGCCGTTATCACCAAGTTTCTTGCGTAGCTGCACGACGACCTGATCGAGTGTGCGCGTGGTGCCGTAGTAGTTGTAGCCCCAGACTTCGTTGAGGAGTTTGTCGCGGGAGAAGACTTCACCGGGATGGGTGAAGAATAACTGCAGCAGCTTCAATTCCTTGGCGGTCAGGTCTTCGGATTGCTTGCCGCGCGTCACTTGAAAGGTGGTTGGATTGATGACAGCAATGCCGATCTTGAAAGGTTCGGCGCTATTGCTTTCAGATTTCCCATTGCTGCCATTCATCCGGCGGAGCAGGGCGTGGATGCGGGCGAGGAGTTCGCGTACGCCAAAGGGTTTGGTGACATAATCATCCGCACCGAGATCCAGGCCGATGACCTTATCGATCTCTTGGCCTTTGGCGGTGAGCATGAGGACCGGTGTCGCGTTTTTACGGGCGCGCAGTTGTTTGCAGATATCGTAACCGCTGGCACCGGGCAGCATGACATCGAGGACGATGAGATGGGGACGTTCCTTCTCGATGGAGTTGATCGCTTCATCGCCCCGGCTGCAACTGGCGACGTCGAAGCCTTCGCCGCGTAAGACTTCCTCCAAGCCCAAGCGGATGTGGGCATCGTCTTCTATGACCAAGATGCGGATTTTCATGAGGGGCAAGTTGTGGTGACCAAGATGCTGGACAATATGCAAACGCTCTTTGCATTTAGCGCTGCCTTCCCCCTCATCCCGGCCTTCTCCCTTGGGGAGAAGGAGGAGATGGCATTGCAGCCTGTTTGATTTGGAGCCCTGATTTGCATTTCCAGTTCAGTTTGTTTGCTTGGATAAAGGCAAGGTGAGTGTGAAGCAACTGCCACCGCCTTCTCGGGCAGCATAGTTCAATTCACCGCCATGCGCGCGGGCGATCTGGCGGGCCAAGGTGAGGCCGAGGCCGGAGCCTTGGATGCCGCTGCTCAGGGAATCGTGGGCGCGATAGAATTGTTGGAAGATCTTATCTTCGCAGCCCTTGGGCACGCCCGGGCCACGGTCGAGCACCTGCAGTTCAGCATGGGGAAGGGGCAGAGCGGCTACTCGCAAGCGCAGGGAAATCTCACGGGATTCACCGGAATACTTTTCTGCGTTGGAAAGCAGGTTCACCAGGATCTGAGCGAGTGCATCCGCATCGCCATTGATGCTGACGGGGTTGGCGGGCAGTTCGAGCTGGAGTTTGAAACCGTTGCTTTCCAAGTGCGCACGCAGTGATTCGGCGGAATCACGGGTGACGGTCACCAGATCGAGCGGGCGCATCTGGTATTTCTTCTCACCACGCTCCATGTGCGCGAAATCGAGGACGTTGTTGATCAAGCGCGTGAGGCGGGCGGACTCGGCGGTGATGATGTTCAGGTAACCGCGTTGTTTCTCGGCATCGTTCACCCGGCCTTCGGCGAGCAGTTCGGCGAACATGCGGATGGAGGTAAGCGGCGTCTTCAACTCGTGCGAGACATTGCTCACGAAGTCGGTCTTCTGTTTGGCCAGGCGCAATTCCCGTTCCAGGTCGCGCACGATAAGCCAGCCGCCGACGACGATGGCGAGGAGGAGTAGGGTGACGAGGAGAGCGAAGGTGTATTTAAGCGTGAGGGCTGAGGCGTTGAGTTTGCCGGGGTTAAGCTGATAAAGTGCGATTTCCCAATGGGGCAGGGCTTCGCCGATCTCGGCCGCGACGAAGGGGCGTTTCCAATCGGTGGTGAATTCCGCATGCGAACGGCCCAGCGGACGGGCGGAATCGTCCAACAGGGTGACACAGACTTTTTCGCCAAGCTCGGGATTCAGGGTGCTGACGAGCTGTTTCAATCCTTGGGAGAGTTTCACGAGATCCAGCTTGGCTCCATAGACGAGGTCGGGATTGCGAGGCGAGCGATACCAGGTCATGACATTGAGGCGGTTTTGCAGGAAGCGCGCCATCATGCCCTCGCTGCTATCACCGATCAATTGACGGAATTCAGCCTCGGCCACTTGCACCTTGGAGTAATTGTTTTCGACCGACAACTGCGACTGAGGCAGGGCTTGTTGCTGAGGCAAATCGAACTGGTTTTGCGGATTGACGGAGCGTTTGATGATTTGGGCCCTGTTCCCGTCTGGAGAGTTACCATTCCCGCCCTGTCCCTGAGAGTAGGCTTGAGACTGATTGTCAGTGATGGTCTGGGGCAGCGGTTGTTGAGCTGCTGGGGAATTGTTCGCATAGCCTTGTTGCCCGCCTTGGCCAGCTCTTTGATCCAAGGCACTGAGATTCACCGAGCCTTTGCCAGCGTTCCAATAGACTTCGATGGACTCCCGGTTGCAAAGAAAGAGGTCGTTCTCCAGCCGGAATTGACGGGCAGCCGGCCGGCCGGTCAGTGAAGGGTTCAGTACCCGCCCCTCAAGGGAGACGGCAAAACCGATCTCGGCCATGGGCCAGATTTTCCGGATACCGTCATCGAAGGTGGCAGCGAGCACCTCGGGCTTTTTCTCCTGCAACATGAGTTCCACCTGGGCGGCGAACTGCTGTTGCTGTTCATCGAGGTAACTGGCGGCATCCTGGGCCAGTTTGTCCACGACGCCCTGGTAGAGCAGGAATTCCTGGCGTTCGAGGCTGTATTGCTGGTCGCGCAGGGAGAGGACCGCCAGCCATGCGAGTCCGAGGCTCGGGATGAGCACCGTGAGTATGAAGACTATGGCGACCTTACGCATGGAACATTGGTATAATCGGCTTTCCGCCCCGTCACGTCCAGCGATGAATGGACGTGCGGGGCGGAACCGAACTCCCCACAAACTTGACCCTCAACGTTTTCCAGCACAGTCAAGGATGATAAACTCCGCCGCATCAGCACCTTTCACCAAACGGACAGTGATCTCCTTGACTAAGGGGTGGGAAACCGAAGTGACCGATTTGCTTCCGGTCAATGGCTGGACTGCCGGAGCAGTTTGGGCGCTGACGCGAAGCTGGTGAGCAGCCGTGCTAAACTGTTGCTCGTTCTGCTTGCGCACGACCCGGTCAAAGGCGGCTTGGGTGAAGCGGCCCAGGCGGAGGTCGCGTACGGATTGGGTCAGGACGGCTTTTTGCTCAGAGGGAGCACTGGCGAAAGCGTTCACGAGCTGGGTCAGGGTTTGCTCGAGCTTGGGCGTGAACAATTCGGCGCGGCCAACATAGACCCGGGCAGTCTTGGTGGGAGCGGGATTGAATTTCAGAGGCATGGTGGCCTCCACCCATTTTTCAGGGAGGATGTAGAGTATCCGCACGCCTTTTTCATCGAACCAGGAATCCTCCCACGTCTTCACCATGGCGGTGGCTTCTTTTTCAAACAGTCCGGCAGCCGTCAAGGACTTGCGCATGGACTGGATGAGCTTTTCACGCCCCTTCGCTCGCTGTGTGCGGGAGGAGATGACGGTAATATCGGCACTGAGTTCTTGCTTGGCCGCCAGTTCGGGATGATAGCTGAAGGCGTAATCATTGTTCCGCTGATCGATGACGAAGATGTGCTGGAGCGGCTGATCCAGCAGGTTCTGCATGACCACAGTATTGTCACTGCTGGCCCGGGCCAGCAAAGGCGAGGGGAAATTGGCGACGCCCCGGTAGAAGAGGAATTTTTCATCCTGCGGCTTGGGTAAACTTTCAGTGCTGCCTTTGGCAGTTTGGTTTGCCGGTAGAGTCACCCGGATGGGGGCTGCGTCCGTAGCCCGGGCGGCGTAGTAGTGGCTGGGGCGTTTCTCATCGAGGAATTGTGCTTTTGAACCCGGCACGATCTGGACCTTGGACCATTCGATGAAGCTTTTATCACGCTGATTGGGATCGATGAACGGCGTGACTGCCTGCCCGAATGCAGGACCAAATTTGCTGATCTGCGGGTACCATTCGGTGATGGTGCCCTTCGGCAAGTCCACCCGGACATCCACCGTGCGCGGTTGGAGGGAGTAGAAGTAGATGACCGGGGTCTCGATGCGTTGGGTGGCAGCGATGGAGCCCTTGGAGAAGGGATTAAGCGGCGCACCCAGCAACTGGGCATCGGCGGCGCGAGTGCGGTTGTAAACGAAATCGGGCAGATCGTTTTCAACCAGCGATTGCCACGCGAGAGGCACACCATCGGTGCCCTGGATGGAGGTGAAGGTGCCCCATTCGTGAGCGAAGAAATGGTCGCTATCGCCATAGCCGCCGCAGGCCTGGGCCGTCAGGCCGCCGGTAGCTAGAATCAAGGAGAGGAGGAGTGTTTTCATAAGAACAGCCTAATGCTCTTACGTGGCCAGTTGTCAGAAGCGGGCAATAGAATTGTAAAAAAGTTGTGAGAGTTTTGGATCTAGAGGGGGATAAGACGAGGCAGGGTCACCCCTCATCCTTCTCCTCTCCAAGGGGAGAAGGACGAAGGGGAACTGCTACTCGTAAGCGGCGGTGCTTGTTGAGGTCCGTTGAGTGTTTGGACGTTGCTGCGGATTGAGACAATCCGCGCTCCAATTTAGCTATGCAGCCGGCTGGCGCACCAGATCCCTGCGATCATGCCGGCGAGGTGGCCTTCCCAACTGACCTGGCCTTGTTGGGGCAGGGCGCCAAAGAAGATGCCGCCGTAGAGGAGGAAGACGAGCAGGGCGATGAAGGCGGAGCGCCAGCGCTGCATCCAAAAGGCGGAGGCGATCAGGTAGGCGACGATGCCATAGATGAGGGAGCTGGCCCCGATATGGATTACGGGCTGACCGCCAGACTCATTGCGGCCGATGACCCACGTGCCCAGACCACTGACAATCCAGATGATCGTGAGGGTGGTGCCGGGATGATACTTGCGGTCCCAGAAGAGCAAGGTAAGCAGGATCAGCAAGGGCAGGGAATTGGCCAGCAAGTGGGCCAGGTTTCCGTGGAGCAACGGGCTGAAGAGGATGCCAATCAAGCCCCGGGCGGTGCGAGGCAGGATGCCGAAAGAGGACAAGACGTAGGGCGGACTATGACTGCGCAAAAAGACATCGATGGCGAACGTCAGGCAAAGGAGACCAACGAAGAAGAGGCTGAACTGAAGCGCCTGGCGGAAATCTTTCCAGGTGGATTTGGCCACAACGACTTGAGGATGGCCCAGGCGTTCCGCGGGCTATTCCTTTTCCTTGTCCTTGGGTTTCTCGGACAATTCTTTTTCCAAGGGGCCGAAGTTGCCTTCCTCGCAGCAATGGACGAAACCTTCAGTGACGGATTTAAGCTGTTCCCAGCGCTTGCGGATGCGCTTGGCCTCTTCCTTGGTGATGTGATGATCGCTGGCCGCTCCAGCAACGACAGAGAGAAGGTCCGCGAACTCCTGTACCACCTGGTTGGTGGCGGGAATCAGGTAGTAAGGATGTGCCCAATGATCCTTGGGGTTCTGGATGAAAAAGCCGCCGGAACGTTCACAGATCCACTGGACCAGCCGGGGGTCTTCGGTGGATTTGATGAGAGATTCGATGCGGTCCAAGGGATTGGTGGCACCGCTGCCCCCTTCGGTGGGTGCCTCCGCCCACTTGTAGATCATGGACAGGGACAAGCCCATATCATCGGCGATCTTCTTGGGATTGCCTTCGTGAAATACCTCGCGGAGCAGTTCGTGGGACTTCATAGACACACTCTGGAAAGACGCGATGTGAATATCAAGGAGGAAGCTCAGGAAAACTATGTTGCCGTCAGCCGGGCAGATTATGACAGGTGTTCGAACGGCAGAAATGCATCTGGAAGATTGACAGGCGGGCGATGAGAAAGAACGATGGGGGCATGACCCAGTCAAAAGACAATTCACCCCTTTCGTCCCGTCGTCAGTTCTTGCAGAACACCGGAACCGTCATCGGTGCTTCCGCGCTGGCCGGGGTTAATCTCCCTCATGTTTTCGCCCAAGGCAGCGACCAGGTGCGTATCGCGCTGGTCGGGTGCGGTGGACGCGGCACGGGTGCTGCCGCCAATGCATTGGAGACCAGCGGACCGCCTAAGCTGGTGGCAATGGCCGACGTTTTTGAGAGCAAGTTGAGCAACAGCTATACGAACTTGCAGAAGAAGTACAAGGACCAGCTCGATGTGCCGCCGGACCGGAAATACATCGGTTTTGACGGTTACAAGCAGGCGATGGATCAATTGAAGAAGGGTGATGTGGTCATTCTCGCCACGCCGCCCGCCTTTCGCTGGGTACATTTCAAGTATGCCATTGAGAAGGGGCTGAATGTATTCATGGAAAAGCCCGTTTGCGTGGATGCACCTACGGGACGCCGGATGCTCGCCCTGGCTGAAGAGGCGAAGAAGAAGAATCTGAAAGTTGCGGTTGGACTGATGGTGCGCCACTGTCGCGGGCGTCAGGCGCTTTTTGAGAAGATCAACAAGGAAAAGGCGATCGGCGACATCATCGCCATGCGGGCATATCGGATGCACCCGCCGGTGGGATCGGCTTTCACTGATCCGTCCATGCGGAAGGAAGGCCAGAGCGAACTCATGTTCCAGATTTCCCGTTTCCACAGCTTCCTGTGGCTGAGCGGCGGCCTGTTCAATGACTTTTACATCCACCAGATCGATGAGACATGCTGGATGAAGAATGCGTGGCCGGTGAAATGTCACGCGGTCGGCGGGCGTCATTATCGTGGAAACAACATCGATCAGAATTTCGATGTTTATCAGGTGGAATACACCTTTGCCGATGGCACGAAGCTCTTCTTCTACGGCCGCACGATGATGGGCGTGAAGGACGAGTTCTCCAGCATCGTCCATGGTGCCAATGGCATGGCTACGGTGTCTTTGGGCAGTCATGCTCTTGGCAAGGCCGGCCGCATCTTCAAGAACCAGATCATGAGCAGCGAATCGCAGGTGTGGTCCTTTGGTGAGGCTCCCAACCCCTATCAGTTGGAGTGGGATGACCTGATGGCGGCCATCCGGCATGATGAGCCCTACAACGAGGTGGAGCGCGGTGTTCAAGCGAGTATGATTTCGAGCATGGGCCGTTTCGCGGCGCATACGGGCCAGGAAGTGACCTGGGAGGAGTTCAAGGAAAACAAACATGAATTCGCTCCGGACGTGGACAAGCTCACGATGGACAGTCCGGCACCGTTGCTGGCGGATGCGAACGGCAAGTATCCGATCCCCGAGCCGGGCATCAAGCGCGACCGCGAGTATTAATTCTGGTGGAAGGAAGCTTTGCGAGCGGCATTCAGAGAGATTCTGAGTGCCGCTTTTTGCTTTGGTCAGCGGGGTTGGGACGGCAAACTTGGGGACGAGCATGTCACATGTGTTGTTAACGGAAAAGCTGTTCGCCGACATGGCGGGCTGGGAGGTGATGAAGCGGGCGCGCTCGTATCTGGAAGCGGGACAGGTGCTGTCGTCCAACTGGTCGCCACCGGTGATCAAGGGGGTGGTGAATGCCGGGGGGACGAGCTATCGCGCGGGGTTGGTGATCAAAGGGCCGACGGATGTGGAGAATCTCTGCACATGCAAGGATTCGCGAGAATGGGGGACGATCTGCGCGCACTCGGTCTCCATCGGCTTGCATCATCTGCGGCGGGAACAGATCACGAAGGGAGAGTTGAAGCCGGATGATGGGCTGGCTACCAAACCTCCAGCCATGGGCGGGATGAGCAAGCCCTTGGTGCCGGCGGCCCCAGTGCGCAAGCCGAGCAATGGACTGAAGTTTGCGGAAGAGGGGCAGCCCAGTGAGGAACTCAAGCTGCATGTGGTGATACCGCCTAACTTCGCGGCGGCAGCGGCTAAGGGGAAGGCAATGGTTTTTCTGGAAGGCGAGTCCGGTGGACGCCGTCAGCCGTTGAATACGTTTCCGAAGATCATTCTTTATCGGTGTGATGCGCAGGATCGGGCGTTGTATCAGGAAGCGGAAGCTTTGGCGGAAGGGGAGGTGCCGGCGATGCTGGTATTGACGACGGCGCAGGTGGCGGGGTTGTTGCCGAAGCTGGTGGGGCATCCGCGCATCAGCGTGGGGAAGCAGCAGGCGGTGGAGGTGTCCAAGCAGACATGGCGGGCGACGGTGAAGGCGACTTTGGATCCGAAGGGCGAGATTGTGCTCAGCGCGGGAGCGATGCCGGGGGATGCGGCTCTGCTGACGAGCGGGACGCAGAGTTGGGTGTTTCAGAAGAACAAGTTTCAACCGGTGGTGCTGCCGCCCGCGCTGTTGGCGGCGACGCAGGGGAGTGTGCGGCTGAAGCGCTCGGAAGTGCCGATATTTCTGACGCGAGATTGGCCGCAATTGCAGGCAGCGTGTGAGGTGCAGTCGAACTTCAAACTGGAGGATTTCAGTTGTGAGACGGCTCCGCCGAAATTCCTGCTGCATCTGCACGGCGGGTTGGCGCAGTTGCATGGGCAACTGCAATGCGCGTATGGCGTACGCATTCATACCGTGGGCAAGGCCACGGCGGACGACGGGATGTGGCAGGCGGACCCGGATTCACCGACTCGCTATATCACGCGCGACACGGCGGCGGAGAAGGAGGCGCTGGACCGGTTGTTAAAGTATGGGTTCAGTCGACCGGATGAATTGGGGATGTGTCACCTGGTGGGAGAGGATCGCGTGCTGAACTTCATGGCGCGGGAGTATCCGCGCATCGAGAAAGAATGGCAGGTGACGCTGGAGGAGCGGTTGCAGCGCAGCACGGAGAAGAACTTGGAACGCATCGAGCCGGAGTTTCGCGTGATGCCTTCGGGTGAACGGTGGTTTGATCTGGAGGTGAATTTTGCGGGTGAGAGTGAGCGGTTCTCGGCGATGGATATCCAGCGGTTGCTGCTCTCGGGACGCAATCATACGCGATTGAAAAATGGGAAGATCGCGCTGATCGACACGGAGGCGATCCAGGAATTGCAGCAGGTGTTGCAGGATGTGTCGCCGGAGCAGCAGGGTGGAAAGTATCGCATCAATAATGCGCAGGCAGGCTTCCTGCAATCGTCGCTGGATGAAGCGGGATTGACGAAGGTTCAAGCACCACCGAACTGGCAGGCGAAGGCATTCTTGCGGCAAGGGGTGGCGGAGATGCCACTGCCAGCGGTGGGGGAACTGGAAAAGGTGTTGCGGCCTTATCAGAAGCAGGGCGTGGCGTGGTTGTGGTTTCTGCGGCAGAACCAATTCGGAGGGATTTTGGCGGATGAGATGGGGTTGGGCAAGACGCTGCAAACACTGGCGTTATTGGTCGTGGCGAAGCAGGAAGTGAAGCTGAAGCCGGTGTTGATCGTTTGTCCGACGAGTTTGGTTTTTAATTGGGTGCAAGAGGCGAAGAAGTTTGCGCCGGAGTTGAAGGTGCTGGCGTTGGATGGGCCGCAGCGGCAGGCGCGGTTTCCATTGATCGCGGAATCGGACTTGATCGTGACGAGTTATGCGTTGATTCGACGGGATGCGGAGCAGTATCGGCAGCATGAGTTCGATACGGTGATCCTGGATGAGGCGCAGCATATCAAGAATCGCGAGAGCCAGAATGCACAGGCGGTGAAGACGATCCGGGCGGACAACCGGCTGGTGCTGACGGGCACGCCGATGGAGAACTCGGTGCTGGATCTGTGGTCCATCTTTGACTTCCTTATGCCGGGGTATCTGGGGGCTGCGAAGGATTTTCGGGAGCGTTATGAACTGCCCATCGTGCGGGACAAGGACAAGGACGCGCAGGCGCGGCTGACGCGACGGTTGAAGCCGTTCATCTTGCGTCGCCTGAAGCGTGATGTGGCGAAGGAGTTACCAGAGAAGCTGGAGCAGGTGGCGTATTGCGAGCTGACGGAAGAGCAGCAGGCGGCTTACGCGCAAATCTTAGAAGCGAGCCGTAAGGAAGTGATGGAGGCGGTGGGCGCGCAGGGCTTGGCGAAGAGCCGGTTGGTGATTTTCAGCGCGTTGCTGCGGTTACGACAGATTTGTTGTGACGTCCGGCTTTTGAAACTGTCTGAAATGGAGATGAAAGCACCTTCGGGCAAGCTGGAACTGTTCGGCGAGTTGCTGGAAGAGGTGATCGATGGCGGGCATCGGGCGCTGGTGTTCAGCCAGTTTGTGGAGATGCTCAGTCTCTTGCGCGAGAAGCTGGACGCGGAAGACGTGAAGTATTGTTATCTGGACGGTAGCACGAAGAATCGCGGGGAGGTGGTGGATCAATTCCAGAAGTCGGGTGATATTCCGCTATTTCTCATCAGCTTGAAGGCGGGCGGCACGGGCCTGAACCTGACGGCGGCGGACACGGTCATCCATTTCGATCCGTGGTGGAATCCGGCGGTGGAGGATCAGGCGACGGGGCGGGCACATCGGATCGGGCAGAACCGCGTGGTGACGAGTTACAAGCTCATCGCGCGCGGGACGCTGGAGGAGAAGATACTGACTTTGCAGCAGCGCAAGCGGGAGATCGCCGAGGCGACGTTGGACGGGGAGGAGGCGTTCAGCAATTCATTGAGCTGGGAAGAAATCCAAGGGCTATTCTCGGGTTAAAACCCGGCATATCACCGTGAAATCTGTCGTCGAGAAATGGCTGACGCGCCAGATGTTGGGCGAGGTCTTCGGGAATCTGGCGGTCGGCATGCTGACAGCGTTGCTGGCGGTGCCGCTCGCGCTGTTGCATTGTTTTCTGCTGTGGATGGTCATCCGATTGTTCATGGGCGGCAATCCGCTGGCAGAGGTTTTCGGACGCGGGCCCTTGGTGGTGGATGGGGCCATTGTGATCGCGATGGTGTTGTTTGCGGGCTGGTTTGTGGCTTATCTGATCTGGGAGCGCCGCCGGGAGGAGCGAAGCAAATGGACGGAAAAGAAGGAGGACGATCCTTCGGTGCTGGATGTCACGCTGGTCATGGTGCAGATCCTGTTCGCGGCACCCGCCGTGGTGATGATGGCCGCCTCTTTTCTGGGTAATGCGGGCGTGTGGGCCAAGATGGACGTGAAGGGGTGTGCGGCGGTCCTGACCAAGGTGCTGGGCAGTCCGCATCGGGTGGCGATCGAGACTTTGCGGCGGGAACTGCCAGGGGTGGACTGGGACAAGGTGGAGAAGCAACTAAGGCTTATTCCCGGGGTGGTTTTTCTGGCGTCAGCGCCAGCGGGCATCAGTGTGACGGGGGAGCTGAGACAGACGTTGACGAAGCAGCGATGGGAGGGGGATTGGGAGCCGCCGCCGAAGGATGAACGGGTGGAGTTTGTATGCGGCAAGTGCGGTCAAAAGCTGCGCATCCGGCGGTTCCAGAGCAATTATGCGATCCGGTGTCCGCAGTGTCAGGCGCGGTATCGCGGGCGGCTGGATCTGCATGGGCGGTTGCGGATCGAGCCGGAGCCGGAACGGAAGCGGCAGGCACCACCAGTGAAGGAAGCCGTGGGCGAACTGGCGGGGCATTACCGGACGCTGGGCCTGCCGGTGAATGCCGATCTGGTGGCGTTGCGCCGGGCTTACCGGCGGATGATGAAGCAGCATCACCCGGACCTGTATGCGATGGCGGATGCGCCCAAGCGGGCGCAAGTGGAGGAGAAGGCGAAGCTGATCAATGAGGCGTATCATGCTTTGCTGGATCATTTGGAGGGGAGGGAAAATTAGCCACAGATGGAACACGGATCACACAGATTGGGGGAATGACGAAGGTGGAAATCCGAATGACGAAGGAATGAGCCGGTTGCACCGGCGGGCCAATTAGGGGGAAACATCGAACATCCAACATCGAGTGTTTGGGGGAGGTTAGCGCGGACTGACGTCCGCGGCTACGGGCAGGGGCGAGGGCGACGACGGGAACGAGGACGATCACGATGGACTGCACGCCTACCGTTGCACCATGGGGGTGGCCCAGATGGCCCAGGAGTTGTGGTTATGGCCTTCGCCGCCCTTGGTACGGAGTTCGAGTTCTTGCACGCCGGTGATGTCGATACGGAGGGTGTCACGCTGGCCGGCACGGAGAATTTTGGAACGGTAGAGTTCTTTGCCATCGCCGAGGACGGTGAAGATGGCGGAGCCTTGGCCGGCGGCACCATCGCGGAGGCCGACGATGGCGCTGAAGGTCTGCCAGCGGGCGGCGAGGGGGAAAGTAAAGGTGGATTCGGAGTGGGCGTAGAGGCCTTTCTCGAATACTTCGCCGGTGAGTTTCAGGAAGACGCCCTGGCGTTGCTCGGGCATGAACCAATAGCGATTGCGGGCGACTTTACCCCAGCCGACTTTGGCTTTGGTCCATTGGGCATCGGAGAGGTAAACGTCTTTGCGGTCGGTTTTGGCAAGGTCTATGGGAGCGGGTTCGGGGTCGGTGAGGGAGCGCAGATGGTTCAGTTGGCGGCGGCCTTCTTCGGTGGGTGCCTTGGCGATGGCTTCAGGGGTGAGCAGAGTTTTGGCCTTGGCGGGATCGCGCATGAACATCTGTTCCGCCGAGGAGATCAGCCAGTTGGAGGTGAGGTTGTCGGCTTCAGGGATGCCTTTCCGATCCAGATTGAAGGTGATTTTTTCCGTTGATTCGGCACCGTTCACGAGCAAGGCACCGAGGTTCAGATTCCATAAATTCACTTTGCTGAGGTCGGTCAAAGTAAGGGTGAAGTTGCCTTCATCATCGACGGCGGAACAGAACGTCATGGCGGTATGGTCGGTTTTGGCGTAGCCGGACCAGGCAGAGGCGATGACGGCGCAGGGGGGCACGGAGGCACGAACTTTTCCGGTGATACGGAGAGAGCCTTTTTCAGCGGTGGCGGAGAGGTTTTCAAAGGTGGCGTCGGATTCCTGCCAGCGGGCTTTGTCGGATTGGGTGGTGAGGGGATGCGCGGCGAGACGGAGCGCGGTGGCGAGGGAGAGGTAGGAAGGCTTTTTGCCGCCCCAGAGATTTTCGCGGTAGTGAAGGTTGCCGCCGCCCATGAGGGCGATGCCGGGGGCTTCGTTCGGGCCGCCGTTATCGTGTGGAAAGCCAAGGCCGTGGCCGAGTTCGTGCGCGATACCGCCGAGATACCAGGAGTTGAACTGGGCAACGGACATCTTCATCTGATCGTAGTAATGTTCTTTAAAGACAAAGGGTTGGTCTTTCTTGGTGAGCAATCTGGGATCGAGGAGTTCACAATCGGCGGCGTGGCAGAGGCCATGGCGGTGATCGCTCCAGCCGGCGCCGTAGTAGGGGGCGGTGAAGACGAAGCGGCCGCTGGGCTCGCGCTCGCATAGGCCGTAGAGGATGAGGACGTGTTCGCGCTTGGCATCAAGTTTATTGCCCAAAGTTTTGCGGACTTCGTTCCAGGTTTCATCGCCGGATTCGTGCTGGTAGTGAGCGGCGGGGTGGCGGCCTTTCACGGTATGGATGACGAGTTTACCTTCTTGATCGCGTTCCAGCGGAAGGCCGGGAGCTTTGACGGAGAAACGTTGCTGCATCTCCTCGTGGTAGAAGGCGCTGATATCGGTCATGATGCGATCGAGGCGGGCGGCGTAATCGGTCAGGGGCTCGCGATCGGCGGCATGGAAATAGACGATGCGGACATTGGCGCCGTTTGTCTTTTCTCCGGCATGGAACGCGGTGATGCGTTTTTGCGCGGCGTCCATGACGGGGTTGGAGGAGGCGGCGGTGAGGGAGCACGTGAGCAGCAGAAGCAGGGCGAGAAAAAGAAGCCGGTATTTCACGTGGTGTCGTGGTCAGTGGTTGAGGGATTGAAGCGAGTTTTGGGGTGGTTGGCAATGACGAGGGCTAAAAGAATAGCCAATCGCCAAATAGCCGATAGCCGAGTAGGAATGGGCCCGCGAAAGACGCTAAATTCGCGAAAAGGGAAATGGGGAGATAGGTCTTATGGGACTAATGTGACCCATAGGGTTAGAGGTGCGGAGGCTATGATGGGCTTTTTGGGCGGCTGGTTTTTGGCTTTGGGTCAGGAGTTCACAGGCGGCGCGGAGAAGTTTTTTTAGGGCGGGTTGTTTGATCTTGGACAAGCGAACGAGGATGAGGGGGTGAGGCGCGTAGTGGTCGGTGAGGTAGTAGATGTGTGGTTCGGAGTCGAGCAAGTGGGCGCGTTGAGCGAGGTCAACGTGGACTACGAGGGTATCGGGTTCGGCGGATTTGTTGATGGCGCGGCAGGCGAGGAGCTTGCGGCGCACTTTCAATGAGGGAGCGCCGTGGCTGGTGCTCACTTCAACTCCAGGGAGGGTGAGGGCGATCTCGCGGACGAGGTCGAAGTCGATGGGTTGTCGAGGCATGAGGTAAAAACTTTGTGGATTTAATCAAGGATGCAGAAGCGGGGAAGAATAGCCAATCGCAAATGGTCGACAGCCGGGAATTTCAAATTTGGGATTTCAAAGGCGGAGATGTTCCATCCGAGGGGAGGGGATTTTGACAGGATTAACAGGAGGACAGGATGGGCGGATTCACCACGGAGGCATGGAGGCGCGGAGAAGGAAATGGTCGCAACCCCGACCAGAACGCCGGGGCAAGGAAAGCACAGAATGCGCAAATAGAGAATGGGGAGGAATTACGATTCTGGATTTACGATTTACGAGGGGATGAGGTGGCAGAATATCGAGTTACAGAAGTTGTGTTTTTTGGAAGTTCTTGAATCTAAAAACGTTGGGATTCGGTGATAAATTTTAGCGAAAAGTGATGGCGGAATTGCGATTTTTTGATATGGTTCTGAGTGCTGGCAGCTCGCTGCTGGTAAAGGACGGGGCGAAGCCCGGTTTCGAGTTCCTAGTTTGAAGTTTCGGGTTGGGAACAGGGAAAGGGCGGAAAATCCCAGGTCACTAAGCATAGCGATGCGTGATTGTGTCGATGTGTCCTGCGTTGGCGGGGAGGTGATGAGTCCTTATGGAACCATCATGAGAGATGGGCCGAAGTGCGAAATCCGAAAGGCCGAAGTTCGGCTGCCGGGAATCGACACCTCACCCTCAATCCCTCTC
>CAZPUL010000035.1:0-53453 GCA_964589735.1 uncultured Verrucomicrobiota bacterium
GCTGGCGAGGGTTTGGTGCGGGAGGTGTGGACTGGTGGCTAGAGTGCCGCAGAACAGGATGCTACTGTGAGAGTGTCACATCGAACAAACTGGATGGTAGGCTGCTTCGGGGAATGCGAAATAGTAGATAGTGGATGGTTGAGAGTTGATTGGGGGAATTGGGGAAACGTCGAACATCGAACGCCCAACATCGAACATCGAGAGGAAGGAGGTTAGAGCCCCCTTCGTCGGCTGAGGCAGGAGCGGCCGGCTGAGGACAGCCAGCCCTACCTTGCTATGGCTTCGCGTTCATGCGGAGGTCGAGGCAGATCATCTCGACGGCGTTGCGGACGAGGAGTTTGCCTTCTGACATCGCCGGGTGATTCCAGGTCTTGCCGTTGAGGAGCGGGACGCGGGCGAGTTCGGTCCACTTGTCGGGAGTCGCCTGGACGAGGGCGAGGTCGCCATCGCCGCACAGGACGATGATGTGGCCGCTGGCGAGGAGGATCTGGCCGTATTCATAGCGGCCGTCTTTCCACATGGGCTTGCCGGTGTCGGCGTTCAGGCAGGTGAGGATGGATTCATCGAGGCCGTAGATGTGGCCTTCATGGAAGACGGAGCTGGTGAACTTGTTCTTGAGGGATTTGTTCCGCCAAAGTTCTTGCACGGTGAATTTATCGCCGGTGCGGGTGACTTGGAAGGCGGCACAGCCCTTCCCATAGCCGCCGGAGAGGAGGAAGCGGTCCTGGCCGAGGAGCACGGGTTGCGCGATGGCGTTCTCGTATTGCACGGCCCAAGGGTGTTCCCAGAGGACTTTGCCGTCCTCGACGGTGACGCCTTTCACTCGGGTGGCGGAGACGATGATCATCTGACGTTGGCCGCCGAACTCGACGAGGACGGGCGAGGTGTAAGCGGTCTTGTCATCTTGCGCGCGCCAGATGAGGTCGCCGCTGTCCTTGTGATAGGCGACGACGGACCAGCCATCGGAGCCGCCGGGAAGGAGGATGACCTTCTCATCCACGATGAGCGGCGAATAGGCGGTGCCGAACATGAGCACGGAGGATTTCGCCTCATGCAAAATGTTGCGCTGCCAAAGGACCTTGCCGGTGAGGGCATCGAAACAGTGGAAATCGCCTTCGCCACCGAGGGCGTAGAGCTTGCCATCATGCCACGTCGGGGTGGCGCGGGGGCCTTCACCGCCCATGCTCTCCTGGAAATGCGCGGTGTAGCTGTGGGACCAGACTTCGCGGCCGGTCTCGAGATCGTAAGCGGCCACGACTTCCTTCTCGCGGCGTTGCTCAATGGTGTAGGCGATGCCCTTGGCGATAACGAAGGAGGCGTAACCGCCGCCGACGGGTTGACGCCAGAGGACCTTGGGTCCGCCCGGCGGCCAGGTGGTGAGAACGGGTTGTTCTGTGTAATGGCCATCGCGCTTCGGCCCGCGGAAATCGGACCAATAGGTGGAGCCGGTGCGTTCGGCGACAGGAACGGGTTCGGCCTTGGCTTGCGCGGCGCGGCTGCGTTCCACGGCGTCGTAGTCGGGCAAGGTCACCTTACGCGTGAGCCTGGGCGGGAAGCCGCCCTGCCACTCGACATGGAGGATGTTGAACTTGGCGAGCATCAGGAGGATGGCCGCGAAATAAACCACGGAGTAGAGCGCGATGCCGAGGGTGTCGAGGAGCTTGCGAAAGAGGGAGATGGGCTCCAGCCATAGCAGGACGAGGCCCGCCGGGGGAAAGAGCCAGGTGGCCAGCCGGAGTCGCAGCGGGCGGGCCGTTTTGTTGGGCGGTGTATCGCTCACAATGGAACTTTTCCAACCTGACAACGGATACGCCTTGTGCCAAGGTTGCCGATGAGATAACCCACATTTCGACGCATGCAAACTCCAAAGCAGAGGGCGAATGATACGAAGGCCATGGATTCTGGCGGTGGATTACGGATCGTGCCGCCTCATCTGCGCGTCTACACGGATGAAGAAACGGCGCAGATGCGGGAGAAGTTTGCAGCAGAAGTAAATGCGGAACATGCCGGAAAGCTACGGACATACCAAGGTGTCCGATTGTGGTGGCTGAAACAGCGACTGCGCTGGGAAGTGGAAAACCGAGTGTACGAGTGCAAGTACAAGGGGATTTGATGTCAGGACGTAAATGGAATCGTCGCCACTGGCTTGCCGCCGGGGCGTTGGGAGGAGCGGTTGCCGCGATCGTGCTCAGCGGGCTTGGACGTCGTATCTACGCCGCCACCATCCAGCGCACACGTGGTCAGGCGACCATCGCCGAACGCCTCACCCAGTATGGTCCGGCGGCGCGGGAGCGGTTGAAGCCCAGTTTCGCGAAGCTCGGCCTCGCTTACCCGCCGAAGAGCATCGTGCTCGTCGGCTTAAAACAGGAGCGCGTGCTGGAGGTGTGGGTGTCAGGCGATGGGAAAAAGCATCAGTTGCTCAAGACGTATCCGATCTTGGGAGCCAGCGGAGTCTTGGGGCCAAAACTGCGCGAGGGTGATCGCCAAGTGCCGGAGGGGCTATACCGCGTCGAGTTGCTGAATCCGAACAGCCTCTACCATCTCTCGCTCCGGGTGAATTATCCAAACGAGTTCGACCTGAAACACGCCCGCGCGGAAGGTCGCACGGAGCCCGGCAGCGATATCATGATCCACGGCAAGTCGGCCTCCATCGGCTGTTTGGCCATGGGCGACCCGGCCATCGAGGAAATCTTCGTGCTGGCAGCGGAGACGGGCATCGAAAAGATCGACATCATCCTTTCTCCGGTCGATTTTCGCAAACGCAAGTTGCCTGAGCCCAAGCAGCCGTTGCCCGCATGGACTGGTGAGCTTTATCAAAAGATTCAAGTGGCGCTGGTGAAGCTGCAGCCAGCAAGCTGATAAGCCGCGCATCCTTGGTGGGGCATAGGCAATAGGCCCCGTTGCACCCCTGCCATTTCGCGCTGTTGATTCTTTGTCCGACTTCTGTGATTCTACCCCTCAGTAAGACACACAGCGTATGTTAGGTCTATTCAACAAGAAGAAGGTCAAGGCCCTCGTGGTCGTGGATGTGCAGAATGATTTCGTACCTGGTGGCGCCCTCGCGGTGCCGAAAGGCGATGAGGTCGTGCCAGTCATCAACAAGCTGTTGAATGATTACGAGCTCGTCGTGGCCACGAAGGATTGGCACCCGAAGGGCCATGTGAGCTTCGCTTCCCGCCATCCCGGCACCGCCGTGGGAGACCGCGTGGAAGTGGAATCCGGCACCCAGCGTGTCTGGCCGGATCATTGTGTGCAGGGCACCCCTGGCGCGGAATTCGCCAAGGGCCTGACCACCGTCAAATTTGCCAAAGTCTTCGAAAAGGGCACCGACCCGAACGTGGACAGCTACAGCGCGCTCTTCGACAATGACCAGCGTCGCGCGACCGGTCTGGGCGACTGGCTCAAAGCGAACAAGGTGGAGGAAGTCTATGTCGTGGGCCTCGCCACTGATTATACGGTGAAGTACACCGCGCTGGATTGTGCCAAGGCCGGCTTCAAGACCTTCGTCCTCAAAGAAGCCTGCCGCGCCGTGAACATGTCCGCCGGTGATGACCAGCGCTCCTTCCACGAGATGCAGACCGCCGGTGTGACGGTGAAGTAAACATCTTTTCCAGTCAGTTTTACATAGCTCCAAGGGTGACCTTGGAGCTTTTTTGCTTTCGGCAGCAATCAAATCCGCCTTGCAACCAGACATTGCATCTCAGCAATGGACCGGCTAGTTTTCAACCACTTTCCCATGAAGAAAAGGAGCCTGATATGGATTGTCGCCATCTTGGTTGCCCTCATCATCACCGCCATTTCATGGATCAACGTTCCACCCCCCGACCTGGTTTTTCGCGGTCAATTGGAGAGCGTGTGGATAGCCAACTTGCGTTACAGCGACGAAAAGCAGTTGAAAGAATGGCGGACCTACGGACCTGAAGGTGTCCGGGTATTGATTCGCGGCATGGAAAACGCCCAGCGACCTTGGGAAAGAAAATACCGGGAGACTTATCGCAAAATCCCATCCAAGCTGCAGCGGCTGTTTCCCAATCCCCGGCAGGACTCCACCCGCTCACCCCGCACGCGGATGGTGGCCCTGATTTCCCGTTTGGATAAAGATGCTGACGCAGCCACGCCCGTGATGGTCCAAGCGCTTGGGGACGAGAATGATTCCGTACGGCAACTTACCATCAATTTCTTCACCCACGTCACCTACGGCGTTGAAAAGAAGGCCCGGCTGGATAGAATCGATAAAGCAATCAAAAAGGAAATTCTCCCCCGCTTCATCGCTGGTTTGCAAGACAGCAACTATGGTCTGCGCAACAATGCCCTCATCGCCCTGCGATACTATCCCGAGGAAAAATCGGCGGTCACCGCCGCCGTGATCCCCCTGTTGAAAGACCCGGAAGCAATGGTCCGCATTCGCGCTGTTGAAACGTTGCACCTGGTCAACCCGGAAGCCACGGTGGCAGCAGGCGCCGTGACCGAAGCGCTTAAGATCTTGAACCACCCTGATGACCAGATCGCCCATCAGGGAGCCCGGACATTGGGTGAAATGCAAAAGGAACCCGCAACCGTCGTGCCCGCCCTGATTGCAGCAATGAACGGCACCAACAGCCTCGTGGGCAGCGAGGCAGCCTACGCCTTGAAAAAGTTCCCCGGACAAGCCGACATCATCATCCCCGCCTTGCATGCCATTTTGCAAAGGACGAATTCACCGGTCCCCCGCTACAGCATCACCGAAGCCTTGAAAGAATTTGAACGCCACCAGTCCAAAACAAATCCGCCTGAGTAAGCCGTTTGTTTTGACTCCCTCACCGGGACAGCGGTCCGGCAAAAAGTCCCCCCTGAAGTTTGGGTTCCAAATCTTGTCACCACGGCACTTCAAGCCTTTTATGTTTGTCCAGCAGCCTTTTTCTTTCCCTAACCCGCTCTTGCTTTCCGTTTCCTGAAAGCCCATGCTCACCCTGTTTTTTCGCCTGTGCGCGGCACACTCCGCCTAGGCGGCACGTTTTTAACATGAGTAATCCGTTGGAATCTGAGTTCAATCTCGAGCAGCTTGAGCAGCAACTTTTGCCCGCCTGGGCCAAAGAGACCTCCTCTACGAACCGCTACGCCAATATCCGCGGCGATGAAGAGCATGGTGGCGGTCGCCGTGGCCCCCGTCGCGATGGTCCTCCCGGCCGTGGTCCGGGTGGTCCCCGCCGTGATGGCGGTGGGGGTGGCTTTGGCCAGCGTGGCTCTGGTGGCCCCAGCCGTGGTCCTCGTCCCGGTGGCGGTGGCGGCTTCGGCGGACCTCGCAGTGACCGTGGCGATCGTCGTGGCGGTCCCCGCCGTGATGACCGCGGTGGCGAAGGCCGCTTTGGCGGTCCGCGCGAAGAACGTCGCGAACCCCTCCCTCCCCTGCCCGCGCTGAATGTCTCCATCGTCCCCGAAGAAAAGGGCGTGGAAGCCTTGGCCCGACAGATCAAGCTCACCGGCCGTGCCTACCCGTTGTTCGACATCGGCTTCCTCATCATCAAGCGCCCGGAACGTTACGTCGTGCGCTTCGACGTGCAGAAGAACTCCGACGGCACCCCGGTGCAACCGCTCTTCGTCTGCCGTCTGGATGACACGCTCTGGCTCAGCGAGCAAGATGCCGTGACCCACATCCTCACCAAGCATTTCGATACGTTCTACCAGACCGAGAAGACCGCCACCGACAAGCCCAAGGGTGTTTACACCTTCGTGGCCCAGTGTGGCATGAGCGGCGAGATCCTCGGCCCGCCCAACTATCACGATTACCAGAACAAGCTGCGCCACCTGCACCAGGAGCGCTTCGCCCGCATGCCGTTCGAGGCCTTCAAGGCCCGCGTGCGCATCGTGAAGGACGAGGAGATCGTGAAGAAGTGGCTGGATGACCAGAGCTGGAAGACCGAGTTCATCCCCCTCAACGTCCCCGAGCCTGTCAAGCTCGCCAACCGCGAAGCCGTGGAGAAACATTTCCGCGAGACACATCTGGCGAACATCGTGCAACCGGTGGAACACCACACGATCATCGGCACCGCCAGCCAGAGCATCCCCATGGGACCGCTGCGCGCGCTCTTCCGCCGCAATCTCGAGGAACAACTGAAGTTCCCGCTCAAGCTCGTCACCACGTTGAGCCAGCAGTTCGCCGGCCAAGGTCTCCAATTCTTCAAGGTGGACAAGACCGTCACGCACGTGGCCGTCGCCCGTCCGCACTATCTGGACCTCGCGCTCACGCCGGTGTCCGACAGCATCAAGAATATCATCGAATTCATCGACAAGACGCCCAAGTGCACGCGCCGCAAGATTTACGACGCACTGGCCCCCTCCCCGGCTGCGCCCGCCGCCCCGGTTGCCCCAGCTCCGGAAGCCGCCGCTGCACCCGCTGAAGGCGAAGCCAAGCCCGCGGCCCCGGCCGCCCCAGCGGAAACGGTGCTTACCCCGGAACAGAAGCTCGTCACGCAAGACCTGCACTGGCTCATCCATCAGGGTCACGTCATCGAATTCGCCAACGGCCTCATCCAGACGGCCAAGAAGCCGGGACCGAAGCCCGAGAAGCAGGCCGCTCCCCAGCAGCAGCCCAAGGCCGCGAAAGACAAGCCCGCCAGCACCAAGGGTCGCAAACACGACTACCTGCCGGCCTTCATGTCCGTGACGCCGATCGTGCTCTGATATCGTTATTAGATGAACGCCCCCGACCTCACTCAACGTCCGCCTCGCAGCGCACGCGTGCGGCTCGGGGGCTTCGTCATGCTACCGCGCCTCCTCGACAAAGGCCGCGCCCTCCTCGCCGGCAAAAACGGTGCCTATCACTACAACTGCCCCCTCGACCAGCGCTTCTTTGAATTCGCCGGCATCGACCACGAAGTGTTGAAGGCCGAACTGGCCACGGGCAAGGGCGATGGTGAGATTCTCGAATGGATCACCGCGCACAGCACCACGAAACCATCGCCGCCCGACATCATCGCGTGGTCCGCCTGGCAGGAACAGCGCACGCCCTCGGACATCGACGGCCGCCAATACTTCAATGACCTGCACGCGCAAGCCGCGCCCAAGCGCGAGGATATCCACACCTGGTTCGACCTGCTGGATGTGGACGACTTCGGCAGCTACGGCGGTCAGGTTTAGCCGGGCGATTTAGTTTTGAACACCGGAGCGCTTCCTTCAGTCAGTCCCAAGCAATGCGTATTGCACCATGAGTAACTCACCTAAACCTTCACCCTTTCAGAACACCCTCGGCAGCCTGATTTTCCTCAGCCGCTGGTTGCAGGCCCCGCTCTATCTTGGCCTCATCGTCGCCCAGGGTGTTTACGTTTTCCGTTTCATGCATGAGCTGTGGGAGCTCGTCCTCACCTCCTCCACCATGGACGAGAACAAAGTCATGCTCACCGTGCTGGGTCTCATCGACGTGGTCATGATAGCGAACCTGCTCATCATGGTGATCATCGGCGGTTACGAGACTTTCGTCTCTCGCTTGAATCTGGAAGGCCACCCGGACCAGCCGGAATGGCTTTCCCACGTGAACGCTGGGGTGTTGAAGGTCAAACTCGCCACCGCCCTCATCGGCATCTCCTCCGTGCATCTGCTGAAAACGTTCATCGATGTCGAGAAGCACTCCGACAAGGAGATCATGTGGCAGGTGATCATCCACAGCGTTTTCATCATTTCCGCACTGATGCTGGCCTGGATCGAGAAGATCACCTCCGGGACTGCGAAGCATGGTGAGGGGCATTGAAATCAGTTCACTCGCCCTGTCGTATTTTTTATCGTATTTTTTTCACGAGCACCTTTTCCCGATGCTCCCAAATTGGCGCAAAGGTGACGGCATCTACCCCTGTGATAATCACTTCCCTCCGCTCTGAAGCCTTGGCCATTGTTTGAGCAGACCAATCACCTCGAACACAAACCATCCGATCACCACTTTCAGTCATATGAAAACTGGCTCCCGGCTTGGTTTGCCACCGTTTCATTTCAAGTGATGGAATTTCCACCGTCACCAATGAATCCTTCACCTCAAACAACACGGTCCCACGGGAATTGACACCAAGTGATGACGTCCAAAAATCCTTGAAAGCTTCGGTTGTCTTCTCTACCCGCAGGTTTCCTTCAAAGTCATACAACTCGATCCAAAATCTCTCTGGAGTGGTATTAGCATCAAGAGAACCTGACGAGTGATATTCAGCATATCTCAAGAAACCATCCTTCAGAACGATCCATCCCTGCTGACACGGATCACGACGGCCAAGCTTGAGATGAACAGTGGTCTGATTTTTCACATTAAAGGCGGCCACTGGACCAGTCGTCGTATGAGTTCCTGAAACAAGCACCCAATCATTCACATCATTACGTTTTCCTGGTTGGGGAAAAGGGTTCAACGATTTGCGTATTTCAGCCAATTTCGGCATTGGCACCTTTACACCGTCCTTAAACTGAAATGCGGCCTCTTGATTACCCACCACAAGATTTTTGCCATGAGCTAAGATCTCTCCCGGTCCCCCATCTACGATTTTTCCAACCCTTCGATCAATCACCAACCAATCTTGAAAACAAACACTCCAACAACAACCAGAGCCATTCACCCCCTCACGATCCATCACGATATGGGGCCCATTTACCTGAATCTCGGAATAATTGAATCTATTCGGCACCAAAGAATGGCCGAAGTTAAGCACTGATATCGGTTCAACCAACCTGTCGTCCTTCCCGCCACCGGACTTGGGTGGCAGAACTTTGATCTGTTGTGGAACCGCAGAAAGATTGGTTCTCCATAAAATCTGGCCTGATGACAGACGGGCTGCGGACAAAAAATCACCACTCATGAAATAAAAGACATCCTGTCCGCCCACTACCACACTGCGCGGTCTGTCCTCAATCTTAACCCGCCACTGTTCCTTTCCGTTCTGTGCCTCCAAAGAAATCAACTCATAAAAACTCGCCCCTGAATAAGAAAGACCCCAAAGAATTTGTCGCTCTCCAGCCAGCAACAGGCTGACATTAACATACCCCTCCAACTGCATGATAAACGCTTGCCCGTTCAAGGGACCAAGCATAAACAGCAGTAGAAAAACCAACACGTGTTTGGCGACACTGGACATACCTTCCTACATCACAACCTAATCTAAACCTTTCTCCCCAGCGCGCAACTTCAGAACTTGCGCGTCAAATCGAAAAAATTCTTCTGTGTATTCCGCGTATTCTGCGGTTCACCTCAAGCCGCAAACAAATCCTCATGCCCCAGCTTCTTCCCTTGGGCATCCAGCATGGTCACACCCAAATCCTTCGCTAATTTCTGGAAGAAATTCGGGAACGTCTTCTTCACGCAGGAAGGATTCCGCAACTTGATACCCGGCACACGGAGCCCCACCACCGCGAAGCACATGGCCATGCGATGATCGTTATACGTTTCGATCTCGGCACCGTGAAGTTGTGACGGATAAACCGTCAGCGTATCACCCTCTTCAATCACCTTCGCTCCGCACTTGGTCAACTCCGTGCGCAAGGCGACCACGCGTTCACATTCCTGGACGCGCAGACGTCCCAATTCCGCGAACTTGGTCACCGTGTCCTTGCAAGGAGCCAGCACGATGGCCGTCATGATGCTGTCTCCCAAATCAGACTCGCGCGAAATCTCGGACGGCAATGGCAGATATTTCGGGAACTCGCCATCGATCTGCCATTTCGATTTCGGCCAGTGCGAAACCGTCGCGCCTGCCGCCCAAAAATAGCTGCCACTTGAGGCATCCGGCTCAATCGAAAACACCCCGCCCTGCCGCGGAAACGCTTTCGCCAATTGCCGCGTCATCTCCACATAAGGCAGTTCCTCGGTGTTCGCACCGACAATGCCCACCTGCCACTCACCAACAGCCCCGCTCAAAATCAGCGCCGAGGCGAACTGCGAACTCTCATCCACACTCACCTCACAACGGCCCGCCTTTGCCCCCACCCCATGGATGACCGCCGGTAGTTTGTTATTCGCCGAATCAATCCGGTAACCAAGCTGGCGCAGCGCTTCAAATAACGAAGCCTGCGGGCGCTCATGCATCCGCGGCACCCCGTTCAAGCGATACACACCTTTGCCCAGGCAAACCATCGCCGCCAGAAAACGCGCCGCCGTTCCGGCATTGCCCACGAACAGCTCCAAAGGCTTCTCCGCCGTCCCCGCTTTCGGGATCACCCCGCCCTGCCCTGCCACCGTGATCGTGCGGTTGCAGGATTCATTAGGGTCCGGCTGCACCTCCACCTCGAAACCCAGCTTGTGCAGACACTCCACCATCACCTGCGTATCCTCGCTCCACAGGGCCCCTTCCAGCGTCACGGTGCCATCGGCCAGCGCCGCCAGCACTAAAGCGCGGTTCGTGATGCTCTTTGAGCCCGGGACGGTGATCTCGGCTTTGACGGGCGCTTTTAGCGGAACGATTTCAATTAAATCCGGCAAACTCACAAATGAACTTTCAGAAAGAAGATTACTCAGGTGACGGCGACACCCCCTGTGCACACCACTCGTCCCGTCGCTGCTTGGCTTTGACGAAAAATTCCTCGATGACTTTCACATCGCCGTTGTTCAGCGCGAGCTGAAACTCCTGCAAGTCCTCGATGAACACGCCCAGCACACGGGCGAGCTGCTCGCGGTTCGCCACGGAGATATCCCGCCACATCTCCGGCGAACCGGAGGCGATGCGGGTCATGTCGCGAAAACCCGTCGCGCAGAGTTGCGCCTGATGTTTCGGCAATGCCGGGCTGAGCACATAGCTCGCCAGCTCCGCCGCCACCACATGCGGCAGATGACTCGAACGACTCACCAGTTCATCATGGAGATCAGGCTTCAGACGAAGCGGTTTGCCACCCATCGCTTTCCAAAATTCTTCGAGCTTCTTCACCTCAGCGGCTGGCGATTTCGGTGTGGGTGAAACGACGCACACTGCGTTTTGAAAAAGGTCTGCCTTCGCCGCGCTGACGCCCATTTTTTCCGCACCCGCCATCGGATGACTGCCGATGAAACAGCCGCCACCATTGGCGACGAGTGTGGTCAACTCCTTCGCCGGTTGTCCCTTCACACTGCCCACATCCGTCACCACCGCACCGCGCTTGAGCGAAGGCAGCATCTGCTTGGTAAGCTCCAGCATCTGTCCGATGGGCGTGCAGAGGATGACCAGGTCGGCATTCTCCACCGCTTGTGCGAGTACCATCGTAGCGGAATCCACCGCGCCCGCCTTCATGCACTCATCAATGGAAGCCTGACGGCGAACATAGCCGACCACTTGCGCCGCGAGACGACGCTGCCGGACGGCCAACCCAACGGAGCCGCCCAACAATCCGACACCCACAAGCGCTATCTTCTGCCAGTGCACGCCGCGAAGATAAAGGAATGAGCCGTAGTGGAAAGCGCATTTGTTAATCCGTAGCAGCCGACGTAAGGAGGCTCTGACTCAATTCATAAAGCGTTGAATAGTTAAAAGGTTAAACCGTTAAAAGACATCTCAACGAATCACCTTTTTAACCATTTAACGAACGGCCATCTCCCGCACGCGCTCCAAAATCACCTCGGGAATATGCGGCTCATTGCCGATGCTCGCGGAATACCACACCCGCTTGCCGTTCTTTTCGGCGGGGTTCTGCCAAGTCGGTTGACCGGCGGCCATACGCGAACGAACCACGGCTTCGGGCTCACCCAGCATCATCGGGATATCTTCATACGAGTGCAGCCCATCGCTGATGAAGAACGGCACCATCACGATATCCCGCGTCTGCGCGAGCGTGTAGCAATCCGCGATACGTGGTTCCTCTTCCATGAAGACCGAATGTACGCCTGCGTAAAGGCCCATGGCCTTGATCAAAGCCACCTGATGCTCGATGGCCTTGCGCGAGTTCTCATTATTCCCCGTCCCATGCCCCGCGATGAAGAGCGTGATCTGCTTCGGCTCCGGCAGATTGGGTGCCGGATGCTTCAGCACCACCTCACGCGCCCGCGCGAGCAAGACCCCCGTCATGCTGTCATGCGTGCCCACTGGACCGCAGTAGTAGAGGGTCTGCTCACCGCGTTTTTGCACACGCGGGAAATTCGTTTCACCATTTTGGCAGAAACCCAACTCACGCGGAATCACCTGCTCCGTGAAATAGCCCTCACTGATGAAGAGCGGCACAATGAACACTCTCGGCAAATAAGCACCCCGCAACACCGCACAGATGGCGGGCTCTTCCTTCCAGAAGCATACGAGCACTTGACCGAAGATACCGCGACGTCGCAGTTCATCGGCATGTTGATGCGTCGGAGCGGCGGATTCGGCGTTAAGCGTCGAACCGTGGCCCACCAGCACAAATGCGGCATCTGAAAAATCTTCCGGCATCGCGCCACGGGTAGCCTAGGAATGGGGTTTGTGCAAGCGTGGGAAATAGAAAAAGGCCCGCGCTCTTTCAAACGCAGGCCTTTTGAACTTTGAGCTTTAAACTTTGAACTTGGCCGAAGGCTTAGCCCTTCACCTGCTTGACCTTCACCCACTTTTTGGACTTGGCAGAGTCGAGCACTGCGTCCACGACGTAATCCGCCGCGAGACCGTCCTTGAAGTCCGGCTTGCAGCCCTTGCCGCTTTCCAGACCACGCACGAACTCCACCATCGCATGGATGAAGCTGTGTTCGTAGCCGAGTTGCAGGCCGGGCACCCACCAGTTGCCGCAATACGGATGATCGCCATCGGAGACATGGACGGACTTCCAGCCGCGTTCCTGACTCTCGTCCGTGTAATCGAAAATCTGCAGCCGGTGCAGATCATGCAGATCCCATTTCAGAGACATGTTCTCGCCGTTGATCTCAAAGGTGTAGAGCGCCTTGTGACCGCGCGCATAACGGGTAGATTCGAACAGGCCCAGCGAACCGTTGTTAAAATGGCAATGGAACAGGCAGGCGTCATCGATACTCACCTTCTCGACTTTGCCGGTGAGGTTGTGCTTGCGCTCCTTCACGAACGTCTCGGTCATCGCGCTGACATCCTTGATGCCGCCATTGAGCCACATCGCGGTGTCGATGCAATGCGCGAGCAAATCACCCGTCACGCCGGAACCGGCGACCTTGGCATCCAAGCGCCAGAGACCGGTGCCGCCCTGCGGCAGGTCCGCGTTGATCGTCCAGTCTTGGAGGAAGTTCGCGCGGTAATGGAAAATGCGACCGAGCTTGCCGGAATCGATGATGTTCTTGGCGAGCACCACAGCCGGGCAGCGGCGGTAATTGTACCAGACCATGTTGGCCACACCGGCCTTCTCGATGGCCTTCAGCATCTTCTCCGCTTCCTTGGAGTTCAGGCCCAGCGGCTTCTCGCACAGGATCATCTTGCCCGCTTTGGCGGCAGCGATGGCCTGTTCCGCGTGCATGTTGTTCGGCGTGGCGATGTCGATCACGTCGATGTCATCGCGCTGGATCATCTTCTTCCAGTCCGTCTCGATGCTCTTGTAGCCCCACTTGTCGGCGAACTCCTGCACCTTCGCCGCATCGCGACCGCACACCGCCTGCGGCACGATCTCGTAGCTCGAGGGGAAGAAGTGGTTTACCTGATGGAAGGCATTGCTATGGGCGCGGCCCATGAAGCTGTAGCCGATCAAACCGATACGCAGTTGTTTCTTAGCCATACTCTCTAGTGTGTTTTTGAGGTTCTAAAAGTTATCAAGCCTTCCAGCCGTGGTTGTTCCGCACTTCGATCATCGCCGCGAGGATGTCGTTCCAGGTCTGCTGCTTGTTCAGCACCTCGTTCGGGAACATGCAACCATCCCAGCAGATGTGCTTCATCTTCTTGGTGACCTTGCCCTGCTTGTCGCGCAGCCAGTATCCGGAATCACGCGTGATGTTCAGCTTGCCCTTCGGATCCGTCGCGAGGCAGTGGCGACCCGTCTTTTCATGATCGCCCGAGCCGAACACCGAACCGTCGTTCTGCGCCACGTGGAAGTCGATCGTCCACGGACGGAGCGCATCCGTCAGCTTCGTCATCGCCTTGTGGAACTCGGCGGGCTCGTAATGGTAATTCTTCGGCACGAGGCGATGCGCCTCTGCATTGTAACCCAGCGTGTAGAGATGCGTGTGGGACATGTCTGCCTGGAAGCCGACCACCTTCGGCATATCCACCATTTCCAGCAGATTCACCATATGCTTCCACGAGTGCATACCGCCCCAGCAAATCTCGCCCTCGGCCGCCAGACGTTCGCCCTCGCCCTTGGCGATCTTGCCCGCTTCGCGGAAGGTCTGCGCGATCAACTTCGTCGTGCCTTTCGGATCCTTGTCCCAGGCCGTCACACTCGTGGCGCTATCGATACGCACCACGCCGTATGGACGCACACCCAACTCGCGCAGCTTGCTCGCGATCCGCACTGCCTTTTTCACATGCGTCACGAAGTTAGCCCGCGCCTTCTCATCCCCGCCCGCCGAGGCATCGAACCACACCGGCGCCACCACGGAGCCGACCACGAGCCCCTTGGACTTGATCTTGTCCGCGAGCTTCTTGATGCCCGCGTCGTCGATGTCGATATCCGTATGCGGATTGTAGAGGAAGAGGTCCACGCCATCGAACTTGATGCCGCCCACCTCGGCCTTCGCCGTGAAGTCGAGCATCGTATCCAGATCGATGAACGGTTCCGCCCCCGGACTGCCCTTGCCGACGAGGCCGGGCCACATGGCGTTGTGAAGCTTGGGAAAATTATTCGCGATGACTGCTGCTGTGCTCATATCAGTTGAAATGACGTGATTGCCTAAAACCTTAGTGGTACGAGCCGCAAAAATAGTAAGCCCCCGCCGCCAAGGAAAGCATTTCTTTCCCATACCCCCATAATCCGGCTTATAAGGTATGTTGCAGAGAAAGCATCAGCCACCTCGAAGACTTCCACCGGGAGGGACGGCGTGCCGCCGTACGTGCCCCCATTCTGCCCTCCCCCGCTTCATTCAGCCTGACTCCGCCGATGAACCCCTGTGCTGCGGCACTATGTCATCCGGCCTTGACCTCCCGAACCAGACCCTCGCCAGTCACTCCAACAAGCAATGCAGAAAGGCACTCCTTTGCCCTGACCCTGTGACTGAACGGAAACGAAGCCCGGCCTCAAAAAGCCTGCGAACTTAGTTCGCTGCCACTCGGCTGCGGTATTGTTTGAACCGCTCCAGCCCGGCCTCCTCTACTCCTTCACTGCCCTCACCCGAAAGAAACGCTTGGGTTCAGTGCTGCCGTACGATCCGGGTAACGTCGGCGTCCAGGTGACCAGATCCGCGCTTGATTCGAGAATGACATTCACTGGCCCCGTCGCATCGGAGGGGATCACGACCGCGGTGCTGGGGATCGAACCGGTGGGCGAGGCCACAGGCGTTTCGAATTTCGTGATCTTCACCACACACCGCGCATACCTCATCGTGCCACCTGAAGAGGCGAAGTATCTGAATTGCACTTTTCCCGGACCGGCACCCAGCGGCTTCGTGAGATAATCTGGCGTGGTCAGCAGGCCATACGACAGCATGGAAACCCCGTTGGTTCCCTCGTGATTGATGCTCACGCCGATGTTATTGGGCTTGGCATACCAGATCAGCTCGGCGAATTCCCCCTCCACCAGATCCAGGTTGTTGGTGCTTTCCGTGGACTGATCTGTTTGCAGGTCCACCACCACGATTCGGGAACTCGACGGGCTTTGTGCTTGGGTTGAAAACGCCGTGAACGAGGCCACAGCAACGAGCAGAGTCAAGACGATGTTTCTCATTGGCGGCGAAGTTATTGCCCGACTTGACGCTCCCCCGTCAAGCAGGTTTTCGTTTCACCTGCGGAACAATCCTTCGCTGTCCAACCCGGCACGCTCCCAAACTTAACTCCTCGTTGGACGTTGCTTTTCCTCCTTCTCCCCGGGATACCGAACTTCGGCCGGGAGAAGGATTGAGGACCTCCGTTCGATGTTCGATGGTTTTTCAAACAAGGGTCCGCCGACGCAACCGGCTCTCAATTCCTCCTTCCTTTGTAATCCCCACCCGCCCCTTTCCCTGCCATCTTCCTCCCGTCAGCCGAAAAATGGGCTGGTGACCCGGTCACCGCCTCGGCTATCAATTAACCCATAGGCATGAGTTTCCCAGCACCCAGCGATCGGCAGGCGAAGGTCCTCTGGTTTTCCCTGACCACCCTCGCCATCGGCGTCACCCTCGCCGTGTTCGGCCTCCTCATCTGGGGCCTCGGCTGGCTCGTCAACGCCCTCTCCTCTGTCATGCTGCCCCTGGCCTTCGCCGCCATCCTCGCCTACCTGCTGGACCCCGTGGTGGACTGGCTGGAACACAAGCAGATACCCCGTAGCCGCGCCATCATCCTCGTCTTCTTCGTCGCGGTCATGCTCTTCCTCATGATGCTCGCCACCGTCATTCCGCAACTCCTCGTCGAGACCAGCCAGCTCGTCGATCTCATACCTGACTACGCGGCGAACCTGAAGGAACGCCTCGGCACTTGGCTTGCCTCCTCCCGTCTCGGCCAGCAGGCCAAGGAAGCTTGGGATGAAGGCATCGGCGCGGACGCCCAGAACTGGGCTACCACCGCCCTGCCCGTCGTCTCCGCCTGGGTGGTGGAGAAACTCAGCAAAGTCGCCTCGTGGGGCGGACTGCTGGCCGGCTTCGCGCTCGTGCCGGTCTATGTGTTCTACTTCCTCTCGGAGAAGCAAGGCATCGTGGGCAAGTGGACGGATTACCTGCCCCTGCAAGAATCTAAACTGAAGGATGAGGTCGTCTTCGTCCTGAACGAGATCAACAACTGCCTCATCGTCTTCTTCCGCGGCCAGGTCCTCGTGGCCATGTGCGTCGGTGGCATGCTCACGCTCGGCTTTCTCGGCATCGGGCTGAACTACGCCATCCTGCTCGGCGCGGTGGCCGGCATCCTGAGCATTGTGCCGTACCTCGGTGTGATGCTCAGCATCATCCCCGCGCTCGCTCTGGCCGCCATCCAGTTCGGGGACATCTGGCACCCGCTCGCCATCGTCGGCGTCTTCTGCCTCGTGCAGATGGCGGAGGGCCTGTTCATCTCGCCCAAGATCATTGGCGACCGCGTGGGCCTGCATCCCCTCACCATCATCATCTCCGTCATGGTCGGCACCACGCTCATCGGCGGCATCCTCGGCGGCGTCCTCGCCATCCCCCTCACCGCCGCCCTCCGCACCCTCATGTTCCGCTACGTTTGGAAGAAACCTGTGAAGGAAAGTGTCCCTGCCAAAGCCGACAAGAAGGGGAAGTAGGCTATGCCAGGATTATATTTCCTGTTTTGCGAGAACTGCGAGAAAGAACTGCTAGGACGTGATTTGACCGATTGGGGGAAATGGCAGGATAAAGGCAAATGCATTCATAATCCTAATTTTGTACTGCTTCAGGATGGCGGTAATCACAAGATTCTCAGACACCCAGCCGAAGGCTCCGATCTGAGGGAAGCCGGTTACACTTGGAAACAGGCCACAGAAGAAGGACGGCTCGCTCTGTCAGAAACCAAGATATGTGAGCGCTGCGGCAGCTTGAATGATGACATGAAATTATGGGGACCAACCAGCGACAGTTGCGCCTCCATACTGCTGACAGCCGCCGGATTCGTTGGATTCGCCATTACTCTTATCAGGCGTTCTCCACAGTATTGGTTGCTACTATTCGCGGCCTCTTACTGGATTCATCAAGCATGGATGTCGAAATCTAACAGGACATTTCAGACCAGGTTCCTTGAAAAGATTAAAAAGATCAGTCTGACAAACTGCCACTGTTGCGGCCACTCAAAGTTTGTCTCCCTAGATACAGCTATCCAACAAAAACTCCCGTGCCCTAAATGCCAGCAAGTCGCCCAAACCTGCCATGCTATTGGCATAGCTTAAATTACCTCCGGTACATCGGCCGCACATCCACCACGTGCATCCCGGCTGCGCGGATCGCTTGCAGGCCCAGCTCGGCATCCTCAAATGCCTGGCAATATTTCGGCTCCACGCCCAATTGCCGAGCCGCTTCCAGAAATATATCCGGCGCAGGCTTCTGGTTCACCACATCCTCACTCGTCACCACCGCATCGAACATGTGCAAAATCCCCAAATGCTCCAGCACCTGCGTGATGACCGGCTTCGTCCCGCCGGAAGCGACCGCCATCGGCAGCTTGCCGTGATGCTCCTGCGCGATGGCCAGCACCTCATGCACCGGCCCCACCTGCGGCAGCAAGGGCAGATACGCATTCTCCTTGTCGTGCGACGCCTTGATCGGGTCCAACACGATCCCCTGCTCTTCCCCCAGCATCTTGAAGATATCGCGTGAAGGCACGCCCCCGAGCGCATAGAAGCGCTCCTCCGTGAAATGCAATCCGTAACGCTCCGCCGTCGTGCGCCACGCCACCCAATGCAGGGGCATCGTATCCGCCAGCGTCCCGTCGCAATCAAAGATTAATCCGCGAATATCCATGAACACTTTCGTAATCGTCCTGAACCCCGTGCCATCTGGTCGGGGCGTTCTCGTCGTCGTCCTCGATTCTTTTTTCCCATTGGCCAGTCGAGCATCGACCTCACAGTTTCAACTGCGCCAGCTTTTCCTGCAATTCATTCGCCAGCAACGGCTGCACCAGCCCGTCAATGTCCCCCTCCATGAACTGCGTCAGATTGTAGAGCGTCACCTCGATACGATGATCCGTCACCCGGTTCTGCGGGAAGTTATACGTGCGGATGCGTTCATTGCGCTCGCCGGTGCCCACCTGATCTTTACGGAAGGCCGCATACTTCGCCGCTTCTTCCGCTACCTTGATTTCCAGCAACCGCGAACGCAGAACCGTCATCGCCTTCAGCTTGTTCTTCTGCTGCGAGCGTTCGTCCGAGCACCGCACGATCATGCCCGTGGGCTTGTAGATGATCTGCACCGCCGAGTCCGTGGTGTTCACACCTTGCCCCCCCTTGCCCGAGGCGCGGCAGACGTTGATCTCCAGATCCTCCGGCTTGATCTCCACGTCCACTTCCTCCGCCTCCGGCATCACCGCCACCGTGCATGTGCTCGTATGGATGCGCCCCTGCGCTTCCGTCGCCGGCACACGCTGCACCCGATGCACACCCGACTCATGCTTCAAACGCTTGTAAACATCATTCCCCGTGATGCTGAAGATGACTTCCTTGAGCCCGCCCAGGTCAGAGATGCTCGAATCCAGCGGTTCCATCTTCCACCCTTGATCCTCCGCATACCGCGTGTACATCCGGTAAAGGTCCGCCGCGAACAATGCCGACTCCGCCCCGCCCGCACCCGCGCGGATTTCAAAGATCGTATTGCGCGAGTCCACCGGGCTCGGCGGCAGGATGCCATACTGCACTTCCAAGGAGAGCTTCTTAACCTCTTCTTCCAGACGCGCGATCTCTTCCTTGGCCATCTGCGCCATCTCGGAATCCGGCAGCTCGTTTGCATAGATGCCACGATTGTCCGCCAGGTCATTCTCCGCCTTGATGAGCGCTTTGCCCGCCGCCACCAGGTCCTTCAGACGCGCATACTCCTTCGTCAGCTCCTGCGCCTTCTGAGGGTTGTTGAAGGCGTCCGGGCTGCTCAGCAATGATTCCACCTCGGCGAAACGCCGGGTGAACTTGTCGATATGTGGGCGCAGATCCATGAGTACGGGTCAATTGAGGGGCGACGTGCGATAAGACGGTCCCGGGAAAAAGACGCCGCCCGCACGGTCTTGAGAACCATGCGGGCGGTGTGCGGGAAAACACTACTTCTTCTTTTTCTTGCCCGTGGCGGCCAGGGCGTCCTGTGCGGCCTGGGTCTTCGCCATGCGCTGCTGGAACTTGTCCACGCGCCCGGCGGTGTCCACGAACTTCTGCTGGCCCGTGTAGAACGGATGGCAGTCGTTGCAAATACCGATCAAGACCGTCTTCTTTGTCGAACGCGTATGGATCACGTTGCCACAGGCGCACCGGATTTCGGAATCCTGATAATTCGGATGAATGTCTGCTTTCATATTACCAAAAATTAAAGAGGCGAAAACCTAACAGGGAAAACCTGCTTGGCAAGGGCTAAATTAGGGGATTTTTATGCCTGCGCTCAGCCTTTATGGCCGGTCACCGCTCCCTTGTCCCCCGCCCGGCGCCGGGAAGGCAGGATGGAACAGGCCTCCTTGCACCCGAACCACTTGCTGAAGAGATACCGGTTCCGGCTCACCCATTGATACATCTTCTCCGCCACCCAGATCACCCCCGGTATCCAAAGCACCAAGGCGGGCAGCACCAAAAGCGGCATCCTCATGCCTACGAAGCGGATACAACGCGCCCCGCGATAGATTTGCCCCTCCGGCGTGACGCAATGGATGGCTTCCGATAACTGGTCCTCCGTGATGCCCGGCGCGACCTCTTTCGCCAGCGGATCGCTGATGGGCACCAGCCGCACCTTGTCCAGCCAGTCCAGCCACGTCAGCATGCGCGACTGGAAGGTGCACAGCGAACACTCGCCGTCATACAGCACAATATGTTTCGTTCTGGCTTCGTTGCTCACAGCAAACGAGAAGTTCCGGTCTTATCCGGCCAATGTCAAACTCGCGAACTGGAGTTTTTGAACTTTGAACTTATCCTCCCATCTCCTCCCACAGCGCCTCGAACTCCTTCACGAACGGTCCCACCAGCCGCTCGTCCGTACTCACGATGATGTTCTCCTGATTTACCTCCGAAGCGCTGCGCGTCCAGTTGAAACTGCCCGTCAGCAGGATGCGATTATCAAACACCGCGAACTTGTGATGCATGTGATCCGGTCCGCGATCCACGCGCACCGGCACCCCCGCCCGGCGGAACTGCTCGATATCAGAGCCCGCATCGTAAGCTTTGTCGTTATCGCTCAAGATGCGCACCTTCACCCGTCGCCGATGCGCTCCCAAGATGGCGGAAGAAAGCCGGTCATCCGCGATGGTGAAGACACAGATATCCGCCGTGCGCTCGGCTGCGGTCAGCAGATCGATGATGCGGTAGGCACATTCGTTCCCCGGGCTGAAGTACGCTTCCACACGGCCTGTCCGGGAAACTTCAGCGGGCGCTTGCAGGAGCTTGTTCACCTCTTCCAGCCAGTCCAGCACGTCTCTGGCTTTGGGATCTGCCAGTTCGCCGCGCGCCAGTTCAAACGCCTGATGCCGCATCAGCGCCCGTTGCTGCTCATTCAGATTGCCCTCACGCAACAACTCCGCCAGGGCCCGTTTCTCTGCTCCAGAGATACGACGGTCCTCCAGCGTCTGCACAAGGGCGGCTTCAAGCTCCTTAGGTGTCATGCTGTGAGGCTACTTTCCAAGCACTGTCTGTCACCTCCAAAAAACGCACCCTCAGAAAGTAGAGCCAGAAAGACAGTGGCCGATCCGCCCTAAACCATGAAAGGCGTCATTAAGCCAAGAAAAGGAGACTCTTTGACGTGGCAGCACCGGCCATCCTGACGAATACTCAATGAGGAAAATCCGATTCTCAACCGTAAAGGTGCATGCTCAGTTTGAGTCTGACGAATTGGGTGCAGCCTGACTTTTCATGATTAAGTTTAGAGAGAACAAAGTCTTCATCATCTTGGCCGCGTTAGCCGTCACGTTGCTGTGGGCGGCTTTCAGCTATTACGAAAACGAAGCGCGTGAGCTGGATCTGCAGAACAGCCAGGAATTGGGAACTATTGCCGATTTGAAGATCGGCCAGATCAACCAATGGCTCGCGGAACGGTATGGCGATGCCCGGGCCGCCGCCAACACGCCCGCCATCCAGCAATCCGTCCGCACTTTCGCCAGCAACCCCAGTGATCCCAAAGCGAAAGCTGAGGTGCAAGGCTGGCTGCAAACCCTGCAAAGTTCCTATCTTTACAGCTCCGTGGCCCTCTACGACCACGAGGCAAAACTGCTGCTGGAACACCCTGCCGGCACAGCTCCCCAAGATGAGATGATCCTCGGCTATCTCCAAACTGCTGTGCGTGACCGGCAAACTGTTACCACCGATATCCAGCGTGATTCCGCCAGTGGCGCCCCCCGGTGGGGGCTCCTTCAGCCTATCAGTGAGTCTGCGGGCGAGCCGAGCGCCGTGTTGCTCTTGCAGAGAAACCTTCAGAGCTTCCTTTACCCGCTGATACAATCTTGGCCCGGTAACAGCCCTTCTGCCGAGACTCTGCTGCTTCGCCGTGAGGGCGAAGAGGTGGTTTACCTAAATGAACTGCGGCATCAAAAAAACACCGCGCTGACTTTTCGACTGCCAATCTCGCAAGGGACGAACTATGTGCCGGTTTTGGCGGTCAGAGGCTTAACAGGTTACGCCCAGGGTTTGGACTATCGCAATATCCCGGTGGTGGCCACGATCCGTCCCGTGCCAGGCACCCCCTGGATCATGGTCTCAAAAATTGATCACGAAGAGATCAACGCTCCGTTGCGACAAGAAGCGTATCAAATAACCTTGGTAGTGTTGACCAGCCTGCTGGCCCTCGTCGCCATCGGCGTGTGGTGGTGGCGAGAGCAAAAGACCGGCTTGTTGAAGCAGCGACTGGCCGCGGAAGAGGCCCTGCGGAAGAAGGACAAACGCCTAGTGTCCTTGATGCAGGAGACCAACGACATCATCCTCGTATTGGACGAGGATTTACGCGTCGTCGAATTCAACGAAATGGCATTGGAAGTTTATGGCTACCGCGCTGAGGAACTGCAGGGATTGCCGCTGCAAGCACTTCGTCCGGCGGATCATCTGCCTTCCCAGGCGGAGAACCTGAAAGAGTTCCAAGCCCCCGAGGGGGCGAGCTACGAGACCATCCACAAACGCAAAGACGGCACCACTCTCCATGTGGACATCGGCGGGCGCGCGGTGCGGACCAACGGCCACTTTGAGATCATCGCCGTCATCCGGGACATCACCCAACGCAAACTGCATGAAGCCCACATCCAGCGGCTGAACCGGCTTTACGCCGCATTAAGCGGGGTGAACCAGGCCATCGTGCAAGCAACAGCCGCCGACCGGCTGTTCCCTGAAATCTGCCAGATCCTGGTGGACAAGGGCGGGTTCAAGCTGGTTTGGATCGGCTTGGTGGACTTGGAGACCAAGCTGATCCGGCCCGTGGCGGTTCACGGGGACACTACCGGCTACACGACCAACATCAAAATCTCTGTAGATGACCGGCCGGAAGGCCGGGGTCCAAGCGGCACCGCCCTCCGCGAGAACCGCACTTACATCTGCAACGACTTCTTGAATGATGCGAGCACCGGGCCTTGGCGGGAGGCGGCCCAGCGGGCGAAAATCAAGTCATCCATCGCTCTCCCGTTGCGCCAGGAAGGCAAGGTGATCGGGGCGCTGACCGTTTATGCCGGGGATGTGAGTGCCTTTGAGGCCGATGAGGTGGAACTGCTGGAAGAAGCTGCTGGGGATATCTCCTTCTCGCTCGACAATCTGGCGCGGGAAGCCGCAGCCAAAGAGGCGCAGCAAGCCTTGCGGGAGCGCGAAGAGATGCTGGCCACCGTGTTCGAGCAGGCGGCGGATGCCATCGCCTTGGTGGATGCGGAAACTGGCCGGTTTGTCGAATTCAACAAAGCGGCCTGTCTTAATCTTGACTACAGCCAGCAAGAGTTTGCCGGACTCACCGTGGCGGACATCCAGGCGGAACACTCGGCGGAGCAGATCCAAAGCAACATCGCACAGATGCTGGCCAGTCCCACCGGGATGGCCTTTGAGACCATTCATCGCAAGAAAGACGGTGAACTGCGCGCCGTGCTGGTCAATGCCCGGAGGATGGAGATCAAGGGCAAGACTTTCTTGTCCGTGATGTGGACGGACATCACCGAGCGCAAACAGGCGGAACAGGTGCTCCGTCAGAGCGAGGTACGCTTCCGCCGCCTGTTCGACCTGGCCCCTGTTCCCTTGGCCCTGTCCGACCAAAGGGGAGCAGTGACTTACGTCAATGCCCAAGCCACCCGCCTGTTTGGATATTCCCGCGCCGACATCCCCTCGCTGGAAGATTGGTGGACGCAGGCATATCCCGATGCAGCCTACCGGCAAGAACTGGCGGAAATCTGGCAACAACGCCTGGAGAAAGCCCGTGAGTTGAAAAGCCCGGTGGAACCGATGGAATGCCAGGTGACCTGCAAGGATGGCCGAGTGCTGACCGTGGAAATCTCCGCCATCGAACTGGATCAGGAGTTACTGGTGACCTTCTTTGACCTCACCCAGCGGCGGGAGACCGAGGATGCCTTGGTGCATGAGCAGGAATTCACTTTGGCTTTGCTCGAGAATCTGGATGCAGGCGTGGTGGCCTGTGATGCTGCCGGCAAGCTTCGGCTCTTCAACCGGGCGGCCCGCGAGTGGCACGGACTGGGGCCGACGGATGTAAGCGAGGAGCAATGGGCCGGATGCTATGACCTTTACGAAGCTGATGGCGAGACTCCAATGAACTTGCAGTCGGTCCCGCTTTCCCGGGCCATGCGCCAGGAAAAGGTGCGGGGAGCTCAGATGGTGATCAAGCCCCATGGTCAACCTCCCCGGCATATCATCGCGAATGCTTCGCCCGTGGTGGCTGCCGATGGCCGTCAACTGGGAGCCGTGGCGGTGATGCATGACATCACGGAGCAACTGAAATCACAGGACCAGTTGCAGCTCCAAAGTGCGGCGTTGAACGCGGCGGCCAATGTCATCGTCATCACCGACAAGTCTGGCGACATCGTCTGGGCCAATGAGGCCTTCACCCGGCATACTGGCTACACGCTGGAAGAGGCCTTGGGCCATAACCCGCGGATGCTGAAATCCGGCGTGCAGAGCAAGGAGTTTTATGAGGATCTCTGGACCACTGTGACGGCCGGTGAAGTCTGGCATGGCGAACTCAAGAACCGGCGCAAAGACGGCACCCTCTTTGAGGAAGAGATGACCATCACGCCGGTCCGCTCGGCGACCGGCAAGATCACCCACTTCGTGGCCATCAAACAGGACATCACTGAACGCCGCAATCTGGAGAAACAGTATCTGCGGGCCCAGCGGATGGAAGGTGTGGGCCTGCTGGCGGGCGGCATCGCGCATGACTTGAACAACGTGCTCGCCCCCATCCTGATGTCCGCCGAACTCCTGCGCTATAACGACCTGCCGCCGGACGTGCTGAACATCATCGAGACGGTGGAAAACAGTGCCAAGCGAGGAGCGGACATCGTCAAACAGGTCCTCACCTTTGCCCGGGGCATTGAAGGCGAGAAAGGCCCGGTCCAGTTGCGCCACCTCATCAAGGACATGGTGCGCATGGCCAACGAAACCTTCCCGCGCAATATCCATATCAAAACCCGGGTGACGGGCGACCTGCACTCCATCAAGGGAGATGCGACCCAGCTGCACCAAGTCCTGCTCAACCTCGGGGTAAATGCCCGGGATGCCATGCCCGCCGGCGGTGAACTCATCTTCAGCGCCAGTAACGCCCATCTCACGGAAGCCGATCTGCGCGCCCACCCCAGTCTGAAACCGGGCGATTATGTGAGACTGGAAGTAAGTGATACCGGCACAGGCATTCCACCGGAAGTCATGGAGCGCATCTTCGACCCGTTCTTCACGACCAAAGAACAGGGCAAGGGCACGGGTCTGGGCCTCTCGACGGTCATGGGCATCGTGCGCGGCCATGGCGGAGCCATCGAGGTGGAGAGCACGCCGGGGCAAGGAACCAAGTTCATCGTGCTGCTGCCCGCCCTGCCCACCGGCAGTGAAGGCGATGGCCACAAAGAAAAGGCTGCCCTGCCCCAAGGCAGAAATGAGCTGGTGCTGCTGGTGGATGATGAAACGGGCATACTACAGATCGGTGAGACGCTCCTGCAACGTTCCGGCTACCGGGTGTTGACGGCGGCCAACGGCGTGGACGCCCTCGCCGTCTTCCTCCAAAATCAGGCGGAGATCAAACTCGTCCTCACAGACATCATGATGCCGACCATGGATGGCGTGGCCTTGATAACCCAGTTGCGGCGGCTGAAGCCGGAGATCAAGTGCATCGCCGCCAGCGGTCTGATGGGCACGCAGGACCAGATGCGGGTGGAGGAACTGAAAGCCAACGGCGTAAGACATTTCCTGACGAAGCCCTTCACAGTCGAGGCACTGCTCGGGGCTTTGGACGAAGAACTGCATTAAGACCTATTAAACAATGACCTATGGCCAGAATATTGCTGATCGATGATGAGGAGACATTTCGGGGCACACTCGCCAAAATATTGCAGCGGGAAAAGCACGAGGTCACGACGTCCGCCAACGGGGTGGAAGCACTGAAGCTGGTGGTGAACGGCAAGTTCGACCTGGTCATCACCGACCTCGTGATGCCGGAGAAAGAGGGCTTGGAGACCATTTTGGAGGTCAGAAAGATTTTGCCTGAATTGAAGATCATCGCCATTTCGGGCGGTGGACGCGGCAGCGCGTATGACTACCTGAAGATCGCCAGCAAAATGGGCGCGGACAAGACGCTGGCCAAACCCTTCACCAAAGCCGATATCACCCTGGCCATCGGAGAACTGGTGGGGAAATAGCGGCTTGAGGTTGCCGTTTTCAGCTTCGGCCCAACTCCCCTAAAATCACCCGCTACACAGCTCTAAAGCTGCGCCCTGTCTCACGGCGTGTCCCTGCTCCGAAAAGGTCGCGCCACCAAGGCAGTTTTTTCATACGCCGCCTGTCATCTTCAAAAAGGGGTGGTCTCTCCACAAAATCGGGTGAGCAACTTGCACAGAAAGGCGTAGAAGTTAACTCCATGATTTGAACAGCAAGCAACCAGCAGCGTCTAAGATAGTGGAGAGCGTTGGTTGCGTTCTCTGACAGTTTGCGCAGTGCTTGGAACGTTTCTTCAGCGGGCTCCCCCAGCCCCACCTCCTTGGCGTCCAGGCACTGCGTTTCTCCCAATGTCGTCCCCCCTTCAGGCGTGAAACTGTTTTGCCCGTTTGAGTGTATCTGGGAGAAGAAAGCCTGGCTTTAAAGACTTGCCAGCATTCTGACGCACAGATAGTAACGACAGCGTTCCTTCTTGCCCATGCCATTAGCTGGAAAGGATTTGCGATGATCATGCTCCGTCGGTGGATCTATCTCGGTTGCTGGTTGCTCGCGGGCGTTCTCGCTTTGATATGGTTTGTCAATCGGGCAAGCCCCGCCTCCGTCCACGTCTACGCGCTTAACGGCTACAACCATCCCGTTACGGTATTTTACCAGGACAAAAAGGTGGCTAGGCTGGTTCCGGATGAAGCCAGATTTATCAAATTATCCGCCACAAACCAAGTTCTGGAGATTGAAAAACCTGATGGGACACGTACCAGCTTGGGCCAGCCGGAACACGGCCTTTACCTGCTAAACCTGGGGGAGACTTACTGGGTTTCGGCTGTCGAACTCCGCTATTTTACTCACGTCGTCACCACGACCACCGAAGCCAAGCGATTCGAGCGGGAAGGATTGCACCTGGTTTCCACCATCATCGATTCCCCGTGGCAGGTTTATGAATTTGACGAAAGTCCACCCGGCTCCATCGACAAGACATTCGGATTGCCAACGCTCAAACTCCATTGCGGCAGCGCTTCCGGGCATAAGCCAGTGCGCAAAAGCAAGTGGCTGGGACCATTGACGCCACCCAAGGACTGGCAAATGCTGGGGGAGATCGTACCGGGCTTGGGCATTCTGTTCGTGTGGTTTTTCGGGGTGGTGCTTTTCGAGCCCGTGAACATGTATGAAGAGTTCCGCAAATGGATCGCTTCCCGTGAATCACGCGGCCTAAGCCGCCAACCACCGCCATTTCCGGATGAGTCCGGAGAAAGGGGTTCTCGGCCCCCCGCTGCGGACGTCAAAATCATTGGCCAGCAGCAACCAAAAATTCTACAACAGCCGGCTGTGGCCTCGCCAAAGAAAGATAATTCCAAAGGGTCCGAAGGAGCCTTCGAGCCAGGGCAGAAAATTGGCGATCGGTTTACCTTGGTCCGCTTTTTAGGGAAAGGCGGCATGGGCATTGTGTGGTTGGCGCGGGACGAACGTCTGGATGAGGAGGTCGCACTCAAGTTTCTTTCCCGTGACATTACGCACAACCCGGAAGCCCTGGAAGACATGCGGCGGGAAGCGCGGAAAAGCCGTCGGCTGAGCCATCCCAACATCATCCGCATTCACGACTTGCACGAAGATGTCGGCCCGGTGCCCTTCATCTCCATGGAGTTCATCGAAGGAGCCGGCTTGAACGCCATGAAGGCGGAGCGGAAAAACCGGCTCTTTTCGTGGGCGGAGATCAAGCCGTGGGTGCAACAATTATGTGACGGGCTCAGTTACGCGCATGCTCAAAAAGTGGTCCATCGCGACCTCAAACCGGCGAATATCCTGATCACCAAAAGTGGCGCGCTAAAACTGGCGGATTTTGGCATCGCTGCAAGCCTGGCAGATTCGAAAGGCCGTGTTTCCCAAAACATGGGCAGTAGCGGCACGCCCGCGTATATGAGCCCGCACCAGATGAACGGCTGCATGCCTCGCGTATCAGATGACATTTATGCGCTTGGAGCCACGCTCTACGAATTGCTCACCAGCCAGCCGCCCTTCTACCAGGGAGACATATACAATCAGGTTCAAAATTTGCCGCCGCTCCCTTTGCAGGACAGACTTAAGGAGCTTGGATTGACCAATGAAATTCCGCCGGAGGTGGGTGCCACGATCCTCGCTTGTCTGGCCAAGGAACCCATTGAACGTCCGGCCACTGCTGGCGCTATCGCCGAAAGGATTGGCTTGGAAAAGGCTCCGCGGCCCAACTCCCCCTTGCCGACCCTCAATTTCCGGACCTGGAACCCGGCGAAAATAGGGATGGCGTTCGCCATCCTGCTCGCGGCGGCTGGTGCCGCCGTCTGGAAGTTTCATGACCAACCCACGCGCTTTGTTCCGCCGGTTGATTTCAAATTGGAGGAAGGTTGGAGCACCGTTTTTGGGCCTGGTATTTTAACCAAAGGGGGTGTCAACGATATCAGTTTCTGGCGAAGGACTCCCGACGGAGCCTTGGTGGGTTCTGGAAACAAGGTCGGGGTGGTGAGGGAAAAAGACATCCTTGCCAATTTTCAGTTAAAAGCTGAAGTCTGGCTGGAAACAGGTGCCGGTGGGGCCGTGGTCATCAGAGGCGGTCGTCCCGGGCGGGATTTGGACGGCTACCATGTCGTCTTGGGCAACACCCGTAATACCGACTTGAAAACAGGCTCTGTCACAGGGCTATCCCCGTTGCAAAAATCAGCAGTGGCTGATCGGGAGTGGTTCGAGCTTCACGTGATCGCGGTTGGCAATCGAATTGTGGTTCGGGTGAACCGACAAATAGTCTCTGACGCGCGCGATCCTCGGAACGCCTATGCTTCAGGCATCATTGCCATCACACACAAGCCAGGTCCGCCGATAATGTTTCGCCGCATGCGGGTTTGCCCGCTTCCTTCCGACGAGGCCGCCGCATGGAAACAGGCGGAACGCAGCTTTTAGAGCACGCCCCCTTCACGATATGGGATCCGAGATCGCAGCTGCACGGCAGCATGCGCCGTTCCCGGACACCCTCTCTTTGCGATATCACCGCCCCAGCCAATATTCATCGGCTGGTGAACACGGGTTCGTAAACGAAGAAAATGGTGTCCCCACCAGGAATTGAACCTGGATATGACGTTTAGGAAACGCCTGCTCTATCCATTTGAGCTATAGGGACTCCCGCAGGCAGAAAAACTGCGGCCTTCCGCCCTCATGGTCAAGCCTGCGCCGAGGCTTCCTTTTGTGAATATCTCCCCATTGCGGATGCCGCCGCACATGCGAAACTAGTGGCTGTGTCTGTCCCTTCACAGTTGGATGCAGCCAAACGGGTCGCACGCGGTGCCACTGGCAACCCCACGAACCGCTTTGAGCAGATCCATCTGGAGCGCGACGAGGAGTGGAATCCCGAGGACGACCACCTGCTCCGCACGCAGTTCCTCGTGGACCATTCCGCCACCATCATCGCCTACAACGACAGCCCCGATATCGGTTTCAGTGCCAGCGTGAATCCCTATCGCGGCTGCGAACATGGGTGCATCTATTGCTACGCGCGACCGACTCACGAATATCTCGGCTTCTCCTCCGGCCTCGATTTCGAAAGCAAGATCATGGTGAAGGTGAATGCCGCCGAACTCTTGCGCGCGGAACTGGGCAAGCCCAAATGGAAACCGCAAAGCCTGGCCATGAGCGGCGTGACGGATTGCTACCAACCCGTGGAGCGCAAGCTGAAGCTCACCCGCGGCTGCCTCGAAGTTCTCGCCGAATGCCGCAATCCCGTGGGTATCGTCACCAAGAACGCGCTCGTCACCCGGGACATCGATGTCTTGCAGGAACTCGCCCGTCACAACTGCGTGGCCGTGTTCATTTCCCTCACCAGTCTGGATGCCGATCTGCGTCGCGTGATGGAGCCGCGCACCGCCTCACCCCGTGACCGGCTGGATACCATCCACAAACTCTCTTCCGCTGGCATCCCCGTCGGCGTGATGACCGCACCCATCATCCCCGGCCTGAACGATCACGAAATCCCGCAACTCCTCAAAGCCGCTGCCGAAGCCGGAGCCCGCTCCGCAGGCTACGTCGTCCTGCGCCTGCCCTATCAGCAAAAAGAACTCTTTGAAGACTGGCTCTCACGCCATTTCCCTGATCGCAAAGAAAAAGTGCTCAACCGCATCCGCGCCATCCGCGGCGGCAAACTCTACAACGCCGAGTTCGGCAAGCGCATGTCCGGTGAAGGCATCTTCGCCGAACAGATCGAGCAACTGTTCAACGTGGCCAGCCACAAATATGGCTTCAACCGGGAACGGTTACATCTGACTGCAGAACATTTCCGACGACCCCAAGGCCGGCAACTGGAGTTGTTTTGATTTATCGGCATATTGCAGTTGGTCACATCAATCACCACCATTATCATAGTGCGCGTTGAAGCGGTATCCGCCAGAGATGGAGCCGGCTTCACTAACCGATGTCCGATATTGCCAGCCTTCCAAATCCCGATGGCATCACCCCGGGTGAGATTGACCACCCGGTCACATCCCGCTACCGGGGCCGGGCGGTGTGTCTTTTGCTCTGCTGCATTTGCCTGGGACTATGGGGTTTGAACGTGGCCTTGCCCGAAGCCACCTACAGCCCGGATTGGATTTTGGGTGAGAATGGCAACCAGCTCTTTCGCGCTGACCAGCTTCATTCAGGCAAGGCCCTCTACCGCGATATGGATTGCCAGTATGGCCCCCTGCCGATCTGGCTCTGGTATGGTTTCACCTTGATCGCCGGGAACTCCATCCCAGCCAATGTGCTCTTCCAAAACCTGCTCACCTTGGGGCTCGTCGCCTTGCTCTTTTGGTGGACGACCCGCTACGCCAGCCGGCGGCGCACCGTCTCCGCGATCGCTCTGGCCTTGGGCGTTTTGACTTTTGTCCGCACGCCTTATCTGCATCTCATCGCCTCGCCCTCGGCGAACTTTGAGTACCTGACCTTTGAACGTCTCTGCCTGCTGGGTCTGATGCTCCTCTGGCGCCCGCCGGAGGGGAGATCTGTGAAACTCGCCGTCGGTCTCATGCTACTCTTCCTGACTTGGCAAAGCGTGAAAGTGGGCGGGGCCTTCATCGGTCTCGCCGCTTATGGCCTGATGGATGTGCTTTGGTTGATGATGCAAAGACGGATGGAACTGGTTCGCCCTTGGTTGCGTTGGTGGTTGTTCGCTATTGCAGGCGTTGCGCTGATGGAGTCCCTGCGTTGCACCCTGTTCGTGCTGTGCTTCGGCACTGAACAGGGCTGGCGCTCCACCTGGCCGCTCTATGTCGCAGATGAATATCAACGCACCTGGCTGACCCTCTGGGCCAATCCCCGGCATTTCGTGACCGTCATCCTGCCAATTTTGGCGCTCATCGCCCCGTTGCTCTGGCTGGTAGTCGCAGGTCTGCGCCAGCGCGGGCAAAGAGCTCAGCTGAAACCTGCTGAGCTCCTGCTCTTTCAGGCTGCCATCGGCACGCTGTTCTATGTGATCGCGGCCGTGCCCAAGTTCGGCTACTTCGGCCACGAATGGCATTTCTTCCAATATCAATGGGTACTGTTGCCGCTGGCCTTGGCCATCCTGCACCGTCTTCCTTGGTTGGGTCTTTCCCTTCTGTTGCTGGTTCATGCCGGACCGGCCAACCGGATCATCCAGGAACTCAGGCATAGTCCTCCCCTCCAGGAATTGACCAGGCTCGACACCCCCATTGGCCCCATCATCACGCCCAAGGATGACGCCCGCGGGTTGCTGCTCCAGCAGGCTATGATGGAAGTCCGATCCTCCCCTAAACCCCGTTCCCTGATCATGGGCACTTGGGGCGGAGGCGGCTGGTATGTCGCAGGACAAGAACCGCATCGCCCGCACAACATCTTCTTCAGCCACGCCATCATCCGCCGCCCTGCGGACAATGCAGAGTTCGCCACTTTGATTGCTTCCGCCGATTTGGTGTTAGTTTCGCCCCGGCCGCCAATCACCCCTGCTGGCACTTCTCTCGACTGGGTTGAGACGGTAGCCGGCACAGACTGCGCCCGCCAGTTGCGCGAAAATTTCGCGCCGTTTTCATCGGCTCAATCCGGCTGGATATTGCTGCGCCGCAAGCAGAAGCTGGAATGAAGCAAGCGCCAAGGGATTTCAAACCCGGTTGAAATCCAGCCATAGTTTTGTACAATGCACCGCATGAAATCACACGCCGCCCTAATCCTCTCCGCTTTTGTCACCACCGCTGCCTTTGGTGCCGAACCGGCCGGATATTACAGCCGCCCGATTTTCTCAGATGATTTTTCTGCCCATGCTTTTGGACCGCGCTGGGGCCACTACAAGAGTGGCAGCGTGGTGAAAGACGGCGTGCTCATCGGCATCACACCGGAAAAATCCGACCACTCCGCCGTGGATAACATCAAATTCCCCGGCGAGCAGGATCTCGAAGTCGCGGTGAAGTTCCGCTTCGTCAGCGACAAGGCCAAGAGCTTCAACGTGTGGTTCGACGACAAAGATTACAAAGGCTCCCACGCCGGCCACATCTGCAGCGTCACGATCAACCCCAAATCCGTCACCGTCAGCGACGCCAAGACCGGAAATTTCAAGAATGACATCTACGAGAAGCGCAAAGCCGATCCCAAATCCTTGAGCGATGCGGAAAAAGCCCTGCTCGCGGCCAAGACGAAGAACTTCCCGTTCCCGACCACCTTGCAGGACTGGCACACGCTGGTGGTCCAAACCAAGGGTGACACCGTGTCCGTCAGCATCGATGGTAAAGCCGTCGGTGCTTTCAAGTCCGAAGGGGTCAATCACGCGACCAAATCGCTGGTCAGCCTCACCACGAATCCCGTGGACGTCCACTACGACGATTTCAGCGTCAAGGCTGCCGGGAAACGGTAAAGTCGAAGTGGCGGAGAGAGGGGGATTCGAACCCCCGGTAGTGTTACCTACGCACGCTTTCCAGGCGTGTGCCTTAAACCACTCAGCCATCTCTCCACGAGCGGGCCAAAACACTGTTGCAAGATAACCCGCTAGGCAATCCTTTTTCGCAGCAAAATAGGGGTCTCTTCCTGGAGCGAGACCGGTCTCTTCGCCCAAAACAATGTTTAAATCGCTTGAGAAACGACCATATCTAAGTCAATTCGCTCGTCTTCGCCTGTATTTCGCGCGTTATTTTCCCCTGTTGAAATCCCAGCCTGCCCCTCTACTATTCTTTATATGAAGCCCTTCGTATCACTCGTTGTCGCCACCTTGGTCTCCACCGCTGCCTTTGCTGCGGAGCCGGCTGGATATTACAGTCGCCCGATCTTTTCGGATGATTTTTCCAGCAACACCTTCGGCCCACGTTGGGGTCACTACAAGAGCGGCAGTGTGGTGAAGGACGGCATGCTCATCGGTATCACTCCGGAGAAGTCCGACCACTCGGCAGTGGACAGCATCAAGTTTCCTGGCGAACGCGATCTGGAAGTATCCGTGAAGTTCCGCTTCACCAGTGACAAAGCAAAGAGCTTCAACATCTGGTTTGATGACTATACCTACAAAGGCTCCCATGCCGGCCACATCTGCAGCGTCACGATCAACCCCAAATCCGTCACCGTCAGCGACGCCAAAACCGGCAATTTCAAGAACGAGATCTACGAGAAACGCAAGGCCGACCCCAAGTCCTTGAACGATGCTGAAAAGGCTTTGCTCGCCACAAAAACGAAGAATTTCCCCTTCGCCATCACCTTGCAAGACTGGCATACGGTGGTGATCCAGACCAAGGGCGACTCGGTCACGGCGAGCATTGATGGCAAAGCCGTCGGCTCTTTCAAATCTGAAGGTGTCACTCACGGAACCAAATCATTGGTCAGCCTCACCACGAATCCCGTGGACGTCCATTATGACGATTTCGGTATCAAGGCAGCCGGCCAAGTGACCGCGAAGCCTTGAGGCATGAGTTCCTGATATGAACCCATCCGACATCTCTCGTCGCAAGTTTCTCCGCCTTGGCACAGCAGGGGCCGCTGCGGTTGCAGCCGCGCCTGTCTTGGTTGAAAATGCAGCCGGAGCGGCGGAGGTGAAGGCGGTTCCTGTCAAGAAAAAGGCCGGACCTGTAAGCGAGAGCGGTGGGTGTTGCATAACGAAGTCGGGTGATTTCTATAACGTCGAGCGCGGCAATCCGCTGCCGTACACGTTGCCGTTGGAGAAGCGTCTGGAGATCGGCATGGAGCGTGAGACGTGGCAGCTTGAGATCATCGCCGACCCGGCGAGCAATTCCAAGATCCAGCGCCCTTTGCTCAAGGCCGACCAGACCGCGCTCACTTTTGAAGCCCTGCTGAAGCTCGCCGCCACCAAAGCGACCAGTTACTTCAAAGTCATCACCTGCAACAACCTCTCCGATCCGTTGGGGCATGGGCTGTGGGAAGGCGTACCTTTGCGCGATGTGCTCTGGCTCACCGGTCCGGTCGAGAACTTGCGCCACGTTTACTATTACGGCCATCACAACGAAGACCCGAAGCAGATGTTCAAGTGCTACCTGCCGATGAACCGCATCTTCGAGGACCCGCCCGGTGAATTGCCCGTGCTGCTCTGCTACAAGCTCAATGGCGAGTTTCTCACCGGCGAACGTGGTGGACCGGTACGGATGATTGTGCCTGAGTCCTACGGATTCAAATCGGTGAAATGGCTCCAGCGCATCGTTTTCACCAACGCGCATCAATCAGACGATACCTACGCGAATGGTAATAACGACACGAACAGTTGGCTGAAAACTTTCGCCCGCTTCGCCACCATTCCGGATAAGATCAAGGCTGGTGAACCGCTCACCATTCACGGCAACGCCCAGGCGGGCCTCTCCGGTTTGGAAAAAGTGCAATACTGGCTGCGTAAAGCCAGTGACCCGCTCCCCGCCAACGATCCGAATTTCACCAAGGCACCCTGGCAAGACGCCCAGATATTGCCGTTTGATCCCGAGGCGATCAAAAGCTTTGACCAAAAGAAACTGAGCCCGGTGCAATTCGACCCACAGACGAAGCGGCCGCGTGAATGGCCGCTCCGCTACACGCTTTGTCGCTGGACCGTTAAGCCGCAAAAGCTAGCCGCCGGCAGCTACGAACTCCGCTGCCGCACCATCGACCGCGGCGGTTACGCCCAGCCTCTGCCCCGCCCTTTCCCGAAATCGGGCAAGAATCAGATTCAGATGGTTAAGCTTGAAGTTGTGGCGTAGCGGGCAATTAGGCGTCTCTTGCAAAAAGAGAAACACCCTCCAGTGTCATAGACACTCGGAGGGTGTGATGAAAGAGGTTTAGCTGATTACGCTTTCGCGAAACGATCAGACACCGCATCCCAATCGATAACCTTGTAGAACGCCTCCACGTAATCAGCGCGGCGGTTCTGATATTTCAAGTAGTAGGCATGCTCCCACACGTCGATGCCCAGGATGGGCGTCTTGCCGCTGCTCAGGGGTGAGTCTTGATTCGGCAGACCTTCGATGGAGAGTTTCTTGCCATCGATGACCAGCCAGGCCCAACCGCTGCCGAACTGTTTCATGGCCGTGTCCGTGAACTTCGTCTTGAAGCCGTCGAAGTTGCCGAACGCGGTATCGATCGCTTTGGCCAGTTCACCCTTGGGCAAACCACCACCACCCTTCTTCATGGAGTTCCAGAACAACGAGTGGTTCGCATGACCGCCACCATTATTGCGCACAGCAGTACGGATGGTCTCCGGCACTTTGCTCAGGTTGGCGACCACTACCTCGATCGTTTTACCGGGCAGGGTCTGGCCGGCGACCGCCTTGTTCAGGTTCGTGACATACGCATTGTGATGCTTGCCGTGATGGATCTCCATGGTCTGCGCATCGATGTGCGGCTCCAAGGCATCCAAGGCATAGGGCAGCTTGGGCAGGGTGAATGGCCCGGCGGCCGCAGGCGCTTGTGCTTCCACCAGAGAAGGGAACGTGACGGCCACGGCAGTGGCCACAGCAGCGGTTTTCAGAGCTTCGCGACGGGTGATCATAGCTTGGTTATTTTTCAGAGTTAGACTGATTTTGCCGGTTTGAGTTCAATAAAGAACCACTCTTTCCGGCTTTTGGCAAACCTTGTCCGTCAGCTACTTCCCCAAGCGCTGGCGGACCTTCTGCAAAGACTCCTCACCGAGCAGTCCCGCTTCCTGCAATTTCTCAGCATGATCTACCTGACGGTCGGTCACTTTATCCGATTTCTTGCGATTCACCGAGCGTGGCAGCATCTCCAGATTGGCCAGTTCATTGCCCACCTCGGGAGCGATGCTGAAGGGCACGATGTGGTCAATTTCCACCGATTCCCCGGCATACGGTCCATACGTGACTTCGGCCGCGTTGCCCCGTTTGAGCTTCTCCAGATTCTCCGGCGTCAACAGGCCAAGTTGCCGGGCGATCTTCCAATTCCGCATCAATGCTTCATGCACCAACTGAGCAGGCGGACCAGTCTCACCGTTCAAACGTTGCGCCCACTCCACTGCCCCTTCCGGCGAACCACCCCGGTCAAACGCCTCATGCATCCAGAAGACGATCTTGTTCAAGCGTGGGTTCGCGCCGCGCTCGCCCAAGGTCGCCAACTTGGCCGGATCACTCAGGTTGGCGATGGCGAAGACCGCCTGCGCAGGGGTGAATTGCCAGATCAGCCCCAGCACCACACTCAGCAGCACAGCCACAAGGCCCATCTTCTTGCGCGGAAAACGCACGCGTTTCATGCGCGCAATGTGGCGGACGATTCTCCGATTAGCAATCTGCCTCTTGACAACTGTATATAATGTATATATACAGTAAATCAGATGCCCGATTTATCGAACAACTGGAGCCTGCCGCTCATCTCCTCTGCCGCGCCCGGCGCACTCTACGAGCAGATCGTGGACGGCCTGAAGCGAGAGGTCAGCGCGGGCCGTTTGCAGCCCGGCATGCCCCTGCCCTCCTTCCGTCAGCTCGCCGCCGACCTGCTGGTCAGCGTCATCACGGTGAAACGCGCGTATGAAGAACTGGAACGCGAAGGCATCATCTATCGGCGGCAAGGTCTGGGCACTTTCGTGGCCGAGACCGGCCATGACCGCAGCCGCGAAGCCCGCAAGGAAGAGGCGGGTGAACTCTTTGACGCCGCGGTGAAAGCCGCCCGTGAGGCCGGTCTTTCTGACCGCGATATCCTTTCCCTTGTCCGCGACACTTTGAACCAACCCCAGGAGACCCCGCGCCATGAACCCCGCCATTGAGATCCAAGGCCTGACCAAATCGTTCAGCAAATTTCACCTCGGCCCGGTGAATCTCACCGTGCCACGCGGAGCCATCTATGGCTTTGTGGGGCCCAACGGGGCGGGCAAGACCACCACGCTCGACCTCATCCTCGGCATGGGCACGCCGGATGATGGCCGTATCACCGTGGATGGCTTGGATTACGTGCGGGATGAAGTGGCGGTAAAACAAAAGATCGGCTACGTAAGCCCTGACTTGAATTTCCAGATGTGGGGCAAGGTGGGCAACGCCATCCGCTTCGTGAAAGGCTTTCATACTTCGTGGGATGACCGCCACTGCGAACACCTGCTGAAGGTTTTCCGCCTCGGCATCGATGACAAGATCGCCAGCCTCTCCTTCGGCAGCAAGATCAAGCTCGCGCTGATCCTCGCCCTCGCCTGGCGACCGCCCATCCTGATCTTGGATGAACCTACGGTGGGTCTGGATGCTGTGGCCCGCCATGAACTCTTCGCAGAACTCTTGGATTCCGTCGGCAAAGAAGACCGCACCGTCATCATCTCCTCACATGCGCTCGCGGATGTGGAGCGCTTCGCCGACCGCCTAGGTTTCATCAAAGATGGTCGCATGCTGCTGGAGGGTGAGACGGCGGAACTCATCCAACGCTATCGTATGGTGGATTGCCAATCGAGCGAACCGCAGCGCTTGCAAAAGCAACCTGGCATCGTGCTCGCCAAACAGGATGGTCAACGCTGCCGCGTGCTGGTGGATCGCGGGGAAGAATCGGGCAACTGGCTGAAGCAATTCGGTGCGCAGCCTACCGCTTCAGCACCTGTCACGTTGGAAGAACTGTTCGTCACCTTGGCCAAAGCCTGATTATGAAACCGAATCTCCTGTACCTGCAAGATTTCTACCGGCGCTGGTGGTGGGCGTATCTGTTGGGATTCATCGTTTTCGCCGGAATTGGCGCAGGTTTTTCCTATTCCAAAAACCACTCCGCACTGCCTATGGCAGGCGGGGCTTTCTTGGGAGCAGTTTTACTGGCCACCGAGTTGAATTTCCGCACCAATGCGCGCACCCTTTTGACGCTTCCAATCCGTCTGCAGGAACTCAGCGCCAGCCTCTGGTTCATCAGCGTGCCGTTGAGCAGTTTGTTCACCACTGCGGCGACCTCTGCTGGCACATTGATCGCCGCCGCTGCGGGAGCGAAACACCCACTTAACGCGAGTGAGTTGCTTCTTTTCGCGCTGCTCACCATGTCCGTAAGCGCTTTCATGCTGGTCGTGCTGACCTTTCTCGTGCATCGCCCGCCAGAGAATGCCGGTGAACAGATGATTGCCGCGCTCTCGGGTGGCGCTTGGGGACTGGGCATTGGCGCGGGATTCTCGGCGCCGATGTTTATGAAGTCCGCAAATCTGACGGACCCGCTGTCTCTGGGTATCTTGCTCACCGGAATGGTTTGCGCCGTCGTCAGTTGGTATCGCTGCCGCACGATGCTGCGAAACCGGGCCTACGGAATGGGAACCGCCAAACCGGCTGCACGCACAAGCACCAGCTTGCCGGCAAGAGGCATGAACGGACTGTCCTGGCTGTTTGCACGCACCTTCGGCAACGCTATCGGCTTCAGCATAATGATGCAGCTCGTCATGCAACTGGTCTTGCGCATGATGCACGCACCGGTAAGGGGACAAACCGTTTCCATGCTGGTGTTCTTTCCTTTGTTTTTCATCAGCATCATGCTGCTGCAACCGCAAATGACCACGCTCAGACATTGGCGCAGCCTGCCCCTGACGGGTTCACACTTGGCCATGCTTTATCTCGGCCTGTGCCTGGTCACCATCGGCGGGGCGCTGACACCGCTTGCTCTCTATGTGCTTCTGGACGGCAGTTTCTCGGCCCCTTGGTTGAGCTTTCCTTTGCTCGTCTTCGGCACGGGCATGTTTTGCCTGCTCGTGTCCTTCATCCTGCACTTCGGGATCAAGTGGGCCATGTTCCTGCCTATGCTGGTTATGCCAACACTTGTCGTCATCCCCTATGCGATGTCAATCATGGGAACACCTTGGTCCCTGACGGAAAGCCCGCTGACCTTGCTGGCCGGACTATTGCTGATATGGGTGGCTTACCTGTGGAATTTGCGGACCATCAGGAAACGGTCGCGCGTCTATCAATCCAGCTTTCATCTCATCGGCCGGATGCAGATGGGCAGCTAATCAGCCAATCGGGCATGCTGCCAGGCTGATATGAATTCCAGCGGGTCCCTGCCCTGTCCACGCAAGGTGCGCAGGCTCAGCGCGTCGTTCCGCTTGGCCAGACGCGCGCCGCGTTCATCCGTCATCAACGGACAATGGTAGAATGACGGCGGTTCCCAACCCAAGGCGCTATACAGCAGGATCTGCCGCGCCGTGGAGACCAGCAAATCCGCGCCGCGCACCACTTCGGTGATGCCCATCAGCGCATCATCAACCACCACGGCGAGTTGATAGGCAGGCACATCATCGGGCCGCCAGATGACGAAATCGCCGAAGTCACGACCAGCCATGTATTCCTGCGGGCCAAAGTGGCCATCTACGAAACGGACAATTTCACCATCTGGAACACGAAATCGCCAACAGGGTTTGCGTCCTTCGGATTTGGCACTTGGGTTTCCCTGCTCTGGTCGGCACGTCCCGGCGTAAATCGCCTCTTCATCCTCTGCATGCGGCGCCCTCGCAGAAAGCTGCACTTCCTTCCGCGAGCAGTAACACGGATAGGCATGACCACTTGCGATCAATCGTTGCAGGGCATCAAGGTAAACTTGAGTCCGCCCGCTTTGGTTATAAGGGGCATGAGGACCGCCAACATCCGGGCCTTCATCCCAATCCAGGCCCAGCCAGCGCAAATCTTCCATGAAAGCCTGCACGAATTCCGGTTTGCTGCGTTGCGGGTCGAGGTCTTCATTGCGCAGAACCACCCGGCCTCCTGCCTGTCTGGCACGTTGCCACGCTATCCAAAAGGTGCGCGCATGGCCGAGGTGCAGCAACCCCGTGGGTGACGGGGCGATGCGTCCGCGATAGGTCTTGGCTGGTTCTGCGCTCACAATTCAGACCGTAGACTGCCGCCACCATTCCGAAAATTTCGGCAGCGGGAATGACAGCAGCGCCTGCGCTTTGGCGCTGTTCAAACTCGTATCCGGCGAACGGGGCGCACCTTGATACGTCTTCAACGAAGAGGCATGAATCTGTGGACGATACTCGGGAAACCGCTCGCACATCAGTTCACCAAGCTGCCAGCGAGAGAGGCGCTCAGCACCGGCGACGTGATAGATTCCTTTCACCTTCTGTTGCGCCAGTTGCCAGACCGCCCGGGCAGTTTCCTCGGCCGGGATGGGCGTGCGAAATTCATCGGTGAACAGGTGCAAAGTCTTGCCCGCACGTAAAGCGCCAAACATCTGCTCATCCATTCCGCGATCGCCTTGCAGCGAAGGACCGGCATTGAGCGAGGTGCGGATGACAGCATGGTGCGGATTCCGCAAGACATGCCGCTCAGCCAGCACCTTCGTCTCTGCATAAACGCTCAAAGGATTTGGCGCATCGGTCTCGACGTAATCCCCTTTCTGCCCATCAAAGACCAGATCTGTGGAGAAGAAGATGAAAGAGATGTCAGTGGCGAGATCTGCCAGAAATTTCGTTACATCCACATTTAGTTGCTGGGCCAGCTTCGGATTCGCCTGACATTCCGGGCTGCGGCTCAGGGCGGCACAATGGATAATGAGCTTGGGCCGGTCTTTCTGGAACGCCGTGACGACGGCCCGGGAATCGGTGAGATCAAACGCGGTGCGGACAATGGGGATGACGTGCCACTGAGGGGCAACCGATTTCGCCAAATGGATCAAGTGGCTGCCGATCAAACCGTTGGCACCGGTGACCCAAACGGCGGGCTTGTCTGGTGGGCCAGGTCTATGCATACGGACCAGTAAACAAATGGTTTCAAGGATTACCTTTGGCCGGGGACCGGCGGCCAATCCAGAGCCCTTTCGCACCCTCGCTCCAAACCAACCCCGGAGGTGCAACCGTCGCCGTGCCACCACGCAAGATCATGCGGTCTTGCGGGCGCATCTTCTTGACCCACGGATCCAAGCTGCGGGTGTCACCGTAATTCCACTGGTAACTGCGGAAGACGTTCAGGTCATCGGCCGCCATCAAGGCCGGTTCGAAGCCGACGGCATATTGCCAGCCCGCCTTGGGGTTCTGATAGAAGGTCTGATAGAAAACGGTCATGTCCGGACTGTAGATGATGCCGCCCGCCTCCGGCATGAGAGCTTTGACCTCCGGTTTGGAAGCATCCAGAAACTCCGAGCTCAAATGCAAGGTCCAGCGGCTGCCTGTGTCATTGACGGCATGGAAAAAGACGGCCGCCGCCAGGAAGCCGGAAAACGCCAGATTTTGGAATGTATCGGCCGGGCGGGTCTCCTCCAAAAGCGACTGGATATTCACCGCCAGCCAGACCAGCAGGGCCGGGAAACCCCAATCCCCCCAAAACCGGCCAACCTTCAAACCCAACAACCAACATAGCATGACGAGCAGAAAGAGCGGACTGCTGAATACAGCCGGCCAACGGCCAGAAACCGATTTCCGGGTCAGGAATACCAGGACTATCACCACCAGCGCGGGGAATACCCCGTCTGATGGTTGGAACTCGCTGGCCAGCAGCCGTTGGGGCACTGGTTGCCCGAGTGCCTGCCCAGCGATCTGCACAGCTTGCAATAGATAACTGACCGGATGACCGGTAAAAAGAGCGCCCAGCAGGCTGCCGCCCAGCCAGCACCCGGCCAACACCGCCGCCTGCCGCCACCACCCCGCCAGCAGCAGCGCGAGGACCGGCAACGCAAACAGATACCACGCCCCATGCAACCACACAGCCAGCGCGATCGCGACCGTTGTGCCGCCCCAAAGCAACGGGCGGCGGACGGAATCATGCTGCGTTTGCAACCACAGGAAACAGAGCAGCATCAGGACCGCCATGCTGAAGACCAGCGGCCGGCCCATAAGGAATCTGGTGATGACACTGGGATTCACCAACAAACCAAGCAGAAAGGCTCCCAACCATGCCTCCGGCCGTCGCAAGTTGAAAACGGGCAGCAACCCAAAAAGCGCAAACAGAAAGACCACGGAAAAGGTGATCAAGCCCTCTTGCTGCCAGCCCATGGTCTGGTGAAGAAAACCCAGCAAGACATGCCAGCCATGATTATGGTCCAAAGTGAACTGGGGATTGAGCACCAAGATTTCAGACCAAGGCTGCCCGCTGATGGCTTTGGCCACATGGCGCAAGGCATCATCATACGGCAGGTAACCGTAGCTGATGATGCGAAACGGGATAAACAGCATCACCAGCAGCACCGTCAGCCAGACAAGGGACGGCACATAACGGGTGAAATCGCGGTTTTGCATGATCTGACTTATTGCGAGCTACCGACCGAGGCTGTAATGGAGAGGCTAGCTGAGTGCCCAGATCCCTTCGGGCGTGTGGAGGGATGAGAATATCTCATTTTCATTGGGAGGCTTTTAGGAGCAGGGAGGCCGCGCGGTCAAGGACAACCGTGCCTTTAAGGCTCATGGTTTGGGGCGGTCACCTGCCGGACCTTGGTTGGGAGATCCGGGAGCTGCCTGAATGGGACGTCCCAGCCAGCGATCCGTCGCAGCATATATCCATTCGATGCCGGGCAGGCTGGGTTCCAGCCGGACGCCACCGATAAATACCAGGCGGTCTTCGGGACGGAGCTTGTCCAGCCACGGCTGATAGGTTCTCGGATCGCCGTCATTCCACTGGATATTCCGCAAAGTCTTGAGATTCTCCGGCGTCATCAGGGCGGGTTCATAACCGAGCACATAACGCCAGGGAGCCTTGGGGTTCTTGAAAAAAGTCTGATAAAACACAGACATCTCCGGACTGTAAATGATGCCGCCATCACCGGGCAGCCAGCCGGCCAGCTCCGTTTTCTCCGGTGTCAGGTAATCGATTTTCAGCGCGGTCGTCCACCGGTTTTCGTAATCGCTGACACTGATCAGAAACAGCACGGCCAGAATGCAAGCCCCTATCCGGGCACGCCGCCAAGACCGCAAGGGCACCCGGTTTTCCGCGATCTCGGTAAAACTTTGGGCCAGCCAGACCCAGGCGGCCGGGATGCTCCAGTCAAGCCAGAAGCGGGCCACCTTCAGCCCCAGAAGCCAGCCCAGGACGAGCAGGACAAAGACAGGGTCGCGAAAAAAAGCCGGCAAACGCCCGGCAAACCAAACACGCACCATCGCCACGGCGACCACCAGGGCGACATACGGAAACACGCCGTTCGTTGCCTGAAATTCAGTCACAAGCAAATGCTGGGGCGTGTGCCCTCCCAAGGCCGAGAGCGCGAACCGCACGGCTCCCGTGAGAAACTCCACCGGGTGTCCGGTCAGGAAGGCCGCGAACACACTCCCGCCCAGCCAGCAGGCAGCAAGCTGTATGGCTGGTTTGATTTTGCCCGCCAGGGCGAATGCCACCGCCGGCAGGAAGAACAGGTACCATGTTCCGTGAATCCAGACTGCCAGTCCGATCAACAGCACGCTTCCAGCGAGCCGGAAAGTCTGGTGGCGGGCCGACAGGTCGTTACGCGTCCAGAATATCAAAAGGAGAATCAAGACAGCGACAGACAGCAAAAGAGGTCTGCCCAACATGAGCCGCAGGAGAAAATGAGGCTGCGCAATCAGGATGGCGGTCAATGAAGCCAGCCAGAGTTCGGGGCGGCGATGCAAAAAGACCGCTGGCAGGGTGACACAGAGAAACAGGCTGGCCACGGAGAACAGGACCAGTTGAGACTGATGCCAGCCCAAGCTGTGGTGCAGCCAGCGCAAGGTGACGTGCCAGCCGGGGTTGTGATCCGCCATCAATCCCGGGTTCAGCACCAGAATCTGATCCCACGTCTTGCCACTGACCGCATAGGCTGAATGGCGGAGGGCATCATCCGTGGGCATGAACCCCTGCCCGATGGCCGAAACTACGATCCAGAACAGCACCAAGACACACCCGCCGGTCAACAGCGAGGGTATGCGTGACTCCCATATCCGCAACCGCTCTTGGCCGGGAGATAGCGCGGGAGCAGTCATGGTATGAGCGCTGAGGCTAGTCGATCAGGCGTTTGGTGAGGTCCCCATACGCGTCAATGCGCCGGTCGCGCAGGAACGGCCAGTGGGTGCGGGTGACATCCACCTTGGCCAAGTCCACGGGCACGATGAGGTTCTCCTCCTTGTCCACGCTGGCCTTCGCCAGGATCTCACCCGAGGTGCCAGCCACAAAGCTCTGGCCCCAGAACTCCAGGCCATCGCCACCGATAGGCTGCTCCAGACCGATGCGGTTGACGGAAGCCACGTAGCATCCGTTCGCCACGGCATGCGAGCGCTGGATCAGTTCCCAAGCGCCATGCTGACGCGGGCCATACTCGGCCTTTTCGCTCGGATGCCAGCCGATCGCGGTAGGGTAGAAAAGGATTTCCGCGCCTTGCATGGCGGTCAGGCGCGCGCCTTCAGGATACCATTGATCCCAGCAGATGAGCACCCCGATCTTCGCATACTTAGTCTGCCACGCCTTGAAGCCCAGATCGCCCGGGGTGAAATAAAACTTCTCGTAAAAGAGCGGATCATCCGGGATATGCATTTTACGGTAGATGCCCAGAAGGGAACCGTCCGCATCGATGATGACCGCGGTATTGTGGTAAAGCCCGGCAGCGCGCTTCTCAAAAAGGGACGCGATGACGACCACGTTATGCTTTTTCGCAAACTTCTGGAAGGCATCCGTGCTCGGGCCAGGAATCGGTTCGGCCAGCTTGAAGTTGGCGTGATCTTCGTTCTGGCAGAAGTAATAGGAGCGGAAAAGCTCCTGGGTACAGATGATCTGGGCACCCGCCTTGACCGCTTTTTCAGCGGCGGCGAGCGTCTTTTTCAGGTTGGCGGCGGGATCGGCAACACAAGACGTCTGCACGAGCCCCAGCTTCACCACAGAGGAAGAGGAACGACTCATTTTCACTTACAGGTTTTTAGAAGCCATGTGGGCCGTGCGGTCAATCAAAACCGTACCGCCGCGTGAATTGTCCACCACGACCGGACTGTTCTGCCCGAACAGCTCGCGGATAAACCGGCCCAAGGTCTCGTTCGTCGGGCCGTAGCCCTGATCGTAGATGTAATGCTCCAGTTCCTCGAGGAGTTCCTCGGCGGTCTGATGCCGCTTGGCCAAGTCACGCTGGAAACACTTTTGCAAGATGCTGTTCAATGGGTCATCGATACGCGAATCCAACTGGCGGAAATCCGGTATGGGCATGGTCATCACGCGCTGCCGGGATTCTTCCACCGAGTTGCCCTTGAAGATATTGTAACCCAGCAGCAGAAATGACAGCACCACGCCCACGGAAAAGACGTCCGACCGTTTGTCCGTGATACGGAAATCCGCCTGCTCCGGGCTCATGTAATCAGCCTTGCCCGCCACGACTTCGCCCTCGTTGTCGATAAGCAAGCCGCGCGCCTTGGCCACACCGAAGTCCGTCACCTTCACATCGCCCTCAAAAGCGATCATGATGTTCTTGGGATTGATGTCCCGATGGACGATGCCCAGCGGTTTGCCATCCCGATCGGCCTTGGCATGGGCGTAAGCGAGCCCGCGCGCCACGCGGCTGGCGATAAACACAGCCAAATCACGGGAAAGCGGGCGTTTCTTGTCCACCAACTGCTGGGCGAACTGCTCCATGTTCACGCCCCGGATCAGCTCCATGGCGATGAAATAGATGCCGCTGGCCTCGCCCAACTGGTAGGTCTGGACGATATTCGTATGGATGAGGTCCGCGACGAGCTTGGCTTCTCCGACAAAGTTTTCGATGAACTGTTTCTGGTTGGCGTAGCTCTGGCGAATGACCTTGATGGCGACTCGTTTCACAAAGTCACGCGCGCCGTGCTGCTCGGCTTCATACACAACACCCATGCCGCCCTCGAAAATCTTGCGGACGATTTCGTACCGAGTGTCACCTTGGATGGTAAACAGGCTAGCCACACGCGCATCTTCCGCATTCATACGACCAAGTCAAGCCCTGCGGCTGGTTACAAAAAAACACCAGAAATCCCTGCGTTTTCCAACTTTTCTACTTGCGCAGATGGCGGGCAACTATATTAATACGCCCAAGTCGCAAGACAATTCACCTAACCCAACAATAAAACACAGACTTAATATTTATGGCTAAAGCACTCACCAAGTCGCAAATCGCCGCCGCTCTCGCTGAGAAGGCCGAGATCTCCAAGAAGCAAGCTGTCGCTATCCTCGAAGAGATCGCCTCCCTCGCTTACAAGCAGGCCAAGAACTCCTTCACCCTCCCGGGCATCGGCAAGCTGGTGCTCGTGAACCGCAAAGCTCGCATGGGCCGCAACCCGGCCACTGGCGAAGCGATCAAGATCCCCGCCAAGAAGGTCGTCAAATTCCGCGTGGCCAAGGCCGCCAAGGATGCGATCCTCGGCGCCAAGTAATCTTGTTTGACCGCGACTTCGGCGCTCCGGGCAACCGGAGCGCCTTTTTGTTTTCTGTAATCCGTTAAATCGTTGATGACGTTGAAACGTGCTTCGATTCACGTTTTAACCCTTTTAACGATTCAACGCCCTACCCCACGAGTTCCTTGATCACATGCGCCTCCTCCACTCCCGTCAGACGCTGATCCAGCCCCTGATACTTGTAAGTGAACCGCTGGTGATCCACCCCCAGCAGATGCAGCACCGTCGCATGGAAATCCCGGATATGCACCGGGTCCTTCACGATGTTGTAGCTGAACTCATCCGTCTCACCGTAGATGGCCCCGCCCTTGGAACCGCCCCCGGCCATCCACATCGTGAAGCAGCGCGGATGATGATCGCGTCCGTAATTCTCCTTCGATAAACCGCCCTGACTGTAGATCGTCCGTCCGAATTCCCCGCCCCAGATGATCAACGTGTCGTCAAACATCCCGCGCGCCTTCAAGTCATGGATCAGCCCGTAAGTCGCCTGGTCGATGTCCTTGCACTGCATCGGCAGCCGCCCGCCTACGTTCGAGTGATGATCCCAGTTGTTCAGATAGACCTGCACGAAGCGCACTCCCCGCTCCAGCAATCGCCGTGAAAGCAGGCACGTCGCCGCAAAGCTGCCCGGCTTCTTTGCCTCATCACCGTAGAGCTTGTAGGTAGATTCCGGCTCACTGCTCATGTCCGTCAGCTCCGGCACGCTCGCCTGCATGCGGAACGCCATCTCGAACTGCTGGATGCGCGTATGCGTCTCCGGATCGCCCACCTGTTTGAAGTTCATCTCGTTCAACTTGCGCAAGCCATCGAGCTGCTTGCGCCGCAGTTCCTGCGGCACCCCTGGCGGATTGTTGATGAACAAAATCGGGTCCCCGCTGCTGCGGAAAGAAACACCCGCATGCTCTCCCGGCAGAAAACCGCTAGACCACAAACGCGCCGAGATCGCCTGGATCTGCTCCTTGTTCGTCGGCTCGGCGACCAATACCACAAACGTCGGCAGATTGCTGTTGATCGCCCCAAGGCCATAACTCGCCCACGACCCGATGCACGGCCGGCCCGAGTTCATGTTACCCGTCTGCATGTAGGAGATGGCGGGCTCGTGATTGATCGCCTCCGTGTGCATCGACCGGATGAAGCACATGTCATCCACGCACTTCGCCGTCTGCGGCAGGAGCTCCGTCACCCACATGCCGCTCTTCCCATGCTGCGCGAATTTGAACTTCGAGGGCGCGATCGGAAACCGCGCCTGCCCGCTCGTCATCGTCGTGAGCCGCTGGCCCTTGCGGATGGAATCCGGCAAATCCTTGTCGTACCAGTCCGCCATGCCCGGCTTGTAATCGTAGGTATCCATCTGCGCCGGTCCACCGACCATGTGCAAGTAGATGACGCGTTTCGCCTTGGGCGCGAAGTGCGGCAGCTTGTCGGGCAACTCGCTCCCACCGGCTGCCCACGCGGAGAACTGGTTGCCCAGCAAACTCGTCAAGGCCGCAAAGCCGACCGCATTCTTGCCGCGCGACAGGAACTGGCGGCGGGATTCGTATTGGGCGTATTCGTTGAAAAGGTTCATAACATCGCTTACTTGTTCAACACTTCATCCAGGTTCATCAACTGGTTCGCCACCATCGTCATCGCCGCTACCTTGGTGGCATCTAGCGAGGCATCCGGCTTCGATTCCCCATACGTGATAAGCTTCTTCGCCTCCTCCGGTTTGCCGGTATAATACTCCGTCGCCTCGCGCAGCGTCTCCTTCACCACGCTGCGTTCCTTGCTCGCCAGCGGGCGCGCCAGCACCTTCTCCGCCATCGTCTCCACCGCCGCGTTGGCATCCTTCGGATTCGCCCGCAAGGTCGCCTCCGCCAGCTTGCGGGCCGCTTCCACGAATTGCGGATCGTTCATCGTCGCCAGCGCTTGCAAAGGAGTGTTCGTCCGTTCGCGGCGCGTGCAGGAGACTTCGCGGCTGGGCGCGTTGAAGACATCCATCGTCGCCGGTGGTGCCGCGCGTTTCCAGAAGGTGTACATGCTCCGGCGATACAACGCCTCTCCGCTGTCGCGTTTGTAGTTGCGCGTATTGCTCTCCGGCATCGCCACCGCTTCCCATACCCCGGGCGGCTGATACGGCCGCACGCTCGGCCCGCCGACCTTTTTCGCCAGCAGCCCGCTCGTCGCCAGTGCGTAGTCCCGTACCATCTCCGCATCCATGCGGAAACGCGGTCCACGGCTCAGATACCGGTTCGCCGGATCGCGCTCCAGCTTTAGCGGCGTGGTTTCCGCGCTCTGCCGGTAGGCGGACGAGGTCACCATCAGCGTCATCAACTTTTTCACATCCCAGCCGCTTGCTTGGAATTCCACCGCCAGCCAGTCCAGCAAGGCCTGGTTCACTGGCAAATCGCCCACCACGCCAAAATCTTCTGTGGTCTTCACGAGTCCCGTGCCAAAGAGTTCCTGCCAGAACCGGTTCACCGTCACCCGGGCCGTCAGCGGATTTTCCTTGGCCACCAGCCATTTCGCCAGCCCCAGGCGATTCGCGGATTCGCCCTTGGGCAGCGGGTTAAGGAACGCAAACGGCGCGGCAAAAAGATCTTCTTTCGGTTGATCATATTGCCCGCGGAACAGGATTTTCGCCATCGGGATGGAATTTGGTTTCTCCATCTGCACGTGCGTCACCGGATACTTCAGCCGGATACCTTCCTTCTCCTTTTCCAATGCCGCCTGGTCCGCCTGCGCTTTTTGGAACGGCTGGTATTGGGTGGCCAGGAAGTAGTCGAAGATCGGTTTCTTCTGCTCCGCCTTCCATTTCTCCACGGGCGTATCGAGCAACTTCTTGAGGGTGGAGAAATTCGCCAATGCGGAAACCTCCGCCGGATTCAGCTCGCGCGCATACAACCGCACATCTTGCAGCCCCAACCCGTTCAGATGCGCCCCCTCGCTGCGTTGGGCGAACTTGAACGGCACCTTCGTGCGGATGGACCCCGTGATGCCCTTGCTGTTCTCCGGCTCCAGCGGCTGCACCTCGCCATCCACGAAGATCTTGACCCCTTCCAGCTTGCCCGAGCCGTCATAGCTCACGAAGACATGCTGCCACTTGTTCTTCTTCGCCGCGCGATTCCGCGTCTTCAGCTTGATCGCGTTGTCCGGCCATTGGCTCACGATATGCGTGGCGAACTGCCCCTGCTGTATCCACAGATCCCAGCCGCGGTAATTGTCCTTCTCATCCATGCGCGAGAAGATTGCCGCCGTCTCATTGTAATCCTTCGGGATGAACACCCACGCGCCATACGAAAACGGCTGCTTGTGATCGAAATCGCCCGCCTCCGGGAACTCCACCGTCACGCCTTTCTTCAGGGCAATGCCGCGCGTCGGCCGCCCTTCCGGAGCCAACTCCAGCTCGCCTATGGGCTGGAACTTCTGCTCCTTGCCCAGCACCACCGCCGTCACTTCGTTCGTATTCCCGTCATCCAGATCGGCATGAAACGCGATGTCCTTCGTGGAAAGTTCCTTCTCGATATCCTCTGCCTTCAGTCCGCCCACCCATTTCGCGAACTGCGGTTCCGCTTCCTTCCGTTTGGCTTCCACATTCTTTTTGGAAGCCTCGATCGCCTTCGGCAGTTCCTGCCAGCGGGCATAATCCTTCGCATCATCGATCACCGTGATGCTCGGATTCGAGTCCTTCACGTTGCCATCCAGCCCGCCCTGCTGCGTGTTCCGGAAGAATGCCGCCATCGAATAAAAATCCTTCATCGTCACCGGGTCGAACTTATGGTCGTGGCACGCCGCGCAATTCGCCGTCAGCCCCAGCCACACCCAGGAAGTGGTTGTCACCCGATCATTTGCATAGTTCGCCAGGTTCTCCTCCACAATCGTTCCCCCCTCGTTCGTCGTCATGTTGCAACGATGGAACCCAGTCGCCACCTGCTGGTCCTGCGTCGGATTCTCCAGCAGATCGCCTGCAATCTGTTCGATGGTGAACTGGTCGAACGGCATGTTCTGGTTGAACGCCTTGATGACCCAGTCCCGATACGGCCACATCTCGCGATAATTGTCGAAGTGCAACCCATGCGTGTCCGCATACCGCGCCGCATCCAGCCAGTAACGCGCCCGGTGTTCGCCATAAGTCGGCGATTCCAGCAGCCGCGCCACCAGTTTCTCGTAGGCGTCCTTGGACTTGTCCTTCACGAACGCCTCCACCTCTTCCGGTGTCGGCGGCAAGCCCGTCAGATCCAGCGTCACCCGGCGCGCCAAGGTCCGCTTGTCCGCTTCTTCAGCCGGCTTCAACCCCTTCTCGTCCAGCTTCGCCAGCACGAACGTATCGATCGGATTCTTCACCCATCTGGCATTCTTCACCTTCGGTGGTTCGGGCCGTTCCGGCGTGATGAACGCCCAATGATCCTGCCAGGGCGCGCCTGCCTGTATCCATTGCCGGATGAGTTCTTTTTCCTCCGGCTTCATCACCTTGTGCGATTTCACCGGCGGCATGATATCATCCTCATCCGTCGTGGTGATGCGTTGCCAGAGCACGCTGTCCTTGGGATTACCCGGCTTCACCACCGGCCCTTCACTCTTGGTTTCTTTGAAAAGTCCGGCCTTCGTGTCCAGCCGCATATCCGCTTTGCGTGCCGCCGGGTCTGGCCCATGACAGGCCGTGCAATACTCGGACAACAGCGGTCGGATATCGCGATTGAACTCCACCGCGCCCTTCCGCGCTTCCGCCGCCTGAGCGGTGGCACCTGCCGCCACCAGCACCGCGATCAACGCCATCCGCTTGCTAAACTCTTGGCTCCATTTCATACGCTTGCTTCTCAAATTCGATTTATCCGGCGGTTACCAACCCGCCTCGCTGGCTCTCCCAGCTCGTTGCAATATGGACCATCAGCAGTCGCAGCACCAATCTTGCGTTCCAATAGGTTCCACTACGTTCACACAAAATTTCACGTTTACACCGTTTTCCCACGCCCACAGCACGCCCATGGGCGGCAACTATTATGGTCTGAACATAATTCCTACCACACTCACACCAGACCGCCATACACAAGAATTGCCCAAACAATGTATTATCCTGTCGCCCCCGACACGGCAGGGAGAGACGAGCCAGCCCCGGCTTCTGTCGGGGTCGAGCCCTTGCCAAGGCCTTCACCGCCGCCCCACCGAACTTTATCGGCCAACTCATTTTCTTCTCCGCTCTCCCCTGTTCCATACCGTTTTTATGCTCCCCTTTTGTATCACCTCTTTTCCTCGTCCCGTTAGCCCTATATCGGCTATGTCGGCACAAAATATCAAAAAAGGACCGCCAGTCGCTTCCCACCTCCGCCCCCTCAGCTCTACTGCTCCATCTCTTCTTCATGCTCCACCAATACCATCCATCATCGGACACTGTTAGCCTTAGCCTCGCTATTCCGCACTATTCTCGGACAAAAACTTCAAAACCTTTTTCCTTTTTGAAGTTTTTGATTTCTCAAGAACTTGAACCTTTGGATTTGGGATTTTTTTCCCATCTGTGTGATCCGTGTTCCATTTCACCCCGGCTTTAGTCGAGGCTGTGGCTAACCACGCCTCTCCGTGCCTCCGTGGTTAAACAAGTTTGCTCTTTCCCGCTTCTTGCCTTACTTCAACCCTATGAAGTTTGCAGTCGTCGGTTGCGGTGCGCTCGGCAGTTACTACGGGGCCAAGCTCTGCCGCGACGGCCATGAAGTCCATTTCCTCCTGCGCTCGGACTATGAAGTCGTCCGGCGCAAAGGCGTGCGCATCCTTAGCGCCGAAGGCGACTTCCATGTGAACCCCAAGTGCGCCCGCACTCCCGAAGAGATCGGCCCCGTAGATGTCGTCCTCATCGGCCTGAAAACCACCGCCAACGACCAGTTCGCCAAGCTGTTACCGCCACTTGTCGGTCCCCAAACCGCCATCCTCACTCTGCAAAATGGCTTGGGAAACGAAGAAGCCCTGGCAAAAATCTTTCCGCCCGAACAAATCCTCGGCGGCCTCTGCTTCGTCTGCCTGAACCGGATCGAACCCGGCGTCATCGACCACCAGGCCCACGGCAAGATCGTCATGGGCGAATTCAACCGCTGGCCCGAGCCGCGTACCCACGACATCGCCAGTGCCATCCGACACTCCGGCGTCCCTTGCGCCGTCTCCGATTCCCTGGCCAAGGCCCGCTGGGAAAAACTCGTCTGGAACATCCCCTTCAACGGCCTCGGCGTAGCCAGCGCCGCCGGCCTCGAAGCTTTTCAAACGGCGCCCTCAAACGAAAGCGACTCCGCAGAACGCCTGTCGGCTCCATCTCCCTCGCCCCTCGGAGGGGAGAGGGCCGGGGTGAGGGGTGCCC
>CAZPUL010000036.1:0-53376 GCA_964589735.1 uncultured Verrucomicrobiota bacterium
AGCTCTTCGTGTTTATGAGGAAGTGTTGATCGAGGTGACGGATATCCCGCACACCTGAGCTGACTCGCAGTCAAAGTTGAACTCCTACAGCCGCCAGCCACGCCGATAATCATGCTCTACAAATTCCGCCGCCTCGGGACAATTTGGCGAGAGTAACTGCACCGAATCCCACTCCATGCGCTTATTTCCGATGCGATGTGACACGTTACCCAATTGAATCGTCTCCGTAAGCGCTGAGGCGTAATCGAAATTGGAGGTCGTCCCGCCACCGCCTTTGCACGCCAATATCCACTCCGCATGATGACCGATGGAATCGGGAATGAACGGTGTCGGCGGTTGAAAACCCACGAACTCCTTTTCGGGCAGCAGCACGTGCTTGCCGTAATCTGAAAGCAACATCCCTTTGGCTCCGATGAACAGCACGCCACTGCCCCACTTGGGCAAGGCCCCCTGCTCCACCAACGCCGGTTTCTTCCCGCCCTGATACCAGATCAATTCCACCCCAGCGAGATTTCCCCGCTCCGGATACGCGAACTTCGTCACCATCCACTTCGGCGCACACTCGGGATGCGGCTCCGGCGCTTGCGAATGCACCTCTTTCGGATACCGCAAGCTCAGCGCCCAATGCGCCAAGTCCATGTAATGGCAACCGAAATCCGCCATCGCGCCACCGCCAAAACTCCACCAGCGCCGCCAGTTGAAGGGCAGATACTCCGGATGATACGGACGATACTTCGCTGGCCCGAGCCATAGATCATACTTCAGGTTTTTCGGGATCGGCACGATCTCGACCGGCCGCGGCTTCGGCTCCCATACCGTGCCCACCCACACATGCACTTCTCGCACTTCGCCGATGGCACCCGACTGCACGAGTTCCACCACGCGCCGGTAATTGTTACTCGCGTGGATCTGGTTGCCCATCTGCGTCGCCAGTTTCAGTTCACGCGCCCGATCACCGATGGCTCGCGCTTCAGACACCGTGTGCGTCAAGGGCTTCTCGCAATACACCGGCAGCCCATAATCCAAGGCCTGCATCGTCGCCACGGCATGCGTGTGGTCGGGTGTGCTGATGACCACCGCTTCCACGTTATTATCATCGATCAGGCGCCGATAGTCCGTATACTGCTTCGCGTCGGCGTATGTCTCCTTGGCCTTGTCCAAGTGATTTGTATCCACATCGCACAAGGCCACGATGTTCTCCCCGCTCACACCCTTGAGATTCGCACCACCACGATTCGCGATCCCCACCACACCGATGTTCAACCGCTCATTCGGCGACTTCGCCTGCCCCTTGCGTCGAAACCACGAGGCATTCGCCTGGCCCGTCGCCAGCATGCCTGCGATGCCGGTTGCCGCAAATGACGCCTGTTGAATGAACCGCCGACGATTCAGCTTTGAACCCATAATTGTAGTTTTTCGTTTACGGCAGTTCGCGGATGAAGATGTTCTTGAAGTGCACCGGCATCTTGTGCGCCTGCAATTCGATCGGGCCCCACGGATAGATCGGTTTGTCGCGCTCCCAGAAATTCTCCAGCACCACGCCCAACCGCTTCTTCACATCATAAGTCACCAATTCGTCATTCAAGAACACCATCGCCTTGTCACCCAACATCAGGATGCGCATGCGATTCCATTCGCCCACGAAGTAATCCGCCCGCTTCAACGGCTTGTCGAGGTTCACCTTGTTGTTGAACAATCCACCCGAACCCACCGGCTCATCCCAGATCTGCACCTGCGGCGCACCACGCACATAGACACCGCTGTCGCCCTTCTCCTGGATCTTCCAATCCAGCACCAGCTCGTAATTTCCATACTCGCGCACCGTGCAGAGATTGTCGAAGCCATCGCCCACATAGCTCACCACCCCTTGGTTCACCACCCAGTTCTTCTCCATCAGTCTGTCCGCTGCGATCTGCTTCACCGCCCAAGCATCCAGCGGCATCGCCTTGCGCTTCACTGGATCATCCACCAGACCTTGCCAGCCTTGCAGATCCACACCGTTAAACAACCGCTCAAACCCCTCCGGCAACCGGTTCGTGATCTCCGGCTTGGCCAACTCCTTCACGCGGATGTTGCGGAACTCTACATAATCATTATGCCCCAGCAACGCGATGTGCCCCTTCTCCCGGAACATGCCCGGATGCTTTTGGATGGTCTCCGCATCCGTGACGTCGTTCAGATCGCCATTCACGATGACCTTGCCATTCACCTTCACCTGTATTTTACGCCCGATGCACGTGATCTCCTGCACATTCCATTCACCCAACGGACGCAACTTCGCCCGCTTGGCCGGAATCAGTCCATAAACCGAGCCATGGAACTGCCACGGTTTCAGATTCGCATACTTCGGATCAGCATCATCCAAGATCTGGATCTCCATCCCATCATAAGCGATCTGCTTGTCCGTCAGCGGTGCGCGGATGCCCACGCCATTGTTACCCGCCGCCTGCAACTTGAACTCCAGCCGCAACACGAAATCTTCATATTGCTTCTCCGTCAGCAGATTGCCGCCCCCGCCCTGCGCGCAATACAACACGCCGTTCGTGACGCCATACCCGCCGCCCTTCGCTCCGAGCAACGTCCAGCCTTTGAGTGACTTGCCATCGAAGAGGCTGACAAAGCCTTTTTCGACTTTGGCCGCCTGCACATTTCCCAAACCGCCGAGCATCAACGCCAGCAGCAGGATTCCAGTTTGCTTTAATACGACTCGCATAATTGAAATATAGCCAAAATCAGGCCAGCTCACCAAGGGCAATTTCTACTCCTTCGTCACCGCGATCATGTCCAGCGTCACCGTCCTGCCCGCCAAGCCTATCCCGCGCACCGACGCCTTCGATGCCGCGGGCGGCCTCGCCGGATCATAATAATCCGGTCGGATCGTGTTCAACCTCCGGTTGGTGTCATCGCTCGCCACATAATACGTCGCCTTCACCAGATGACGCAGATCGCTCCCAACCGCTTCCGCCAAGCGCTGCAATTCGGCAAAAATCGCCATCAATTGCTTGTCCCCGTTCGTATCCGGCTCTCCAAATAAACCGCTGATATACACATTCTTTCCTCCATTCACCCGTGCGACGCGGCTATAGACCGGCGAGGCCGTCACCCCGGGTGGCGTGAGATACTCCACCACCGGCAGTTTTTCTTCCACCTTGGGCAGCGCCACGATCAGCTCGATCTCGATGGGCGTCGTGCTCGTCCACTCCACCAGATGCACCACGGGCAAAGGCCCTTGCGGAAACCGCTTTTTGATCTCCTCCATGACCACACCATGATCCGTCATCGGGTTCAGGAACGCCTTAAGTTGCACCACCTGCGCTGGTTCCGCTTTTAAAAACTCCAACACACTCCACAACTGTTTCATTGTCTCATCCGTCGCCACCGTCATCGTACCCTTGCTGGCCATGCCGGACACATACGCTTTTCTCCCCGCTGGCAGGAACGTCACATGACTGCCGCCCGGCACCGGATGAATGCCTTTGATCGCAAGGGATTCCACTTTCTCCATTTTCCTCGTCGTCTCCGCCACCGCATCCAGCGCGACTAACGCTTCTCCATGCATGAGGTGACCACGCATGTAGGACACCGCTGGCAGATTCTTGCCAAACCGCCGCCGGATCTCCATCCGCACCTCCGCGCCCACCTCGTCATTGGCCATGTAAACATTTAGCTTCACCACCGATTCCCGTTTTCCATGGGCTGCCTTCAACACCTTGTCCAGCAGATCAAAAACCATCTCCGTCTGCTTATAGGTATCGCCCGCGAACAAAACCTTCCCGTGCTCATCCAATGAGAGCAACTGCGCCGTATGCAGTAAGACCGCCCCGCTGACCACCACCGCACCCGCACGTGCTTGCACCGCATCCACCTCCACCCGTTTCAAATCTGCCGCCCTCAGACTCACCAGACTGAGCAGCATAAACAGGCAGACTACCGATGATTTCAACCGGCTCACCTTTAACACTGAGTATTTCCAATGACTCATGCTATTCTCCCCGCTTCACCATCTTCCCCGGGCGCGCTTGCGTATGCACGTCATCCTTAACCACCGCCTCACCATTAACGAGGACCAGCTTGAAACCCGTGGCATACTGGTGCGGCTCCGTGAACGTCGCATTATCCCTCACCTTTGCCGGATCGAACACCACCACATCCGCCCACATCCCCTCGCGCACCTGCCCGCGATCCTTCAACCGGAACGTTGTGGCCGGTAGCGAAGTCATCCGCCGCACCGCATCTTCCAACCTTAGAATCTTCTGTTCCCGCACATATTCACTCAAAGCCCGCGCACTGTTCCCGTAACCCCGCGGATGCGGCACCCCTTCACCAAACGCCCGCACCCCGCTGTCCGAGGCGATCATCGTGTTCGGATGCACCAGATACTTCCTGAGGTCGTCCTCGTTCATACTATGAAAAACCCCCGATGCTCCGCCATTGGCTGTGATCTCCAGTAAAAGATCGATCTGCGCATCCAGCGACGTGTTCCCGCGCTCCTTCTGCGCCGCTTGTGCCAAGGTGAGCCCGTTCAATTTGCGGTTCTTCTTATACTCCGCGATGAATACATAGCCCAAATCCTCATGCCCGCTCTTCGCCACGCTCTCTTTGATTTCAGCGACCATCTTCGCTTTTAAGTCCGGCAGCGCCAGACGTTCGCGATACTTCTGATCCCCGCCTTCGCGCGCCCATTCCGGCACCCGGCTGGACAATCCCGTGCTGGAGGCCGGATACATGTATTGATCCTGCGTGATGTCCAATCCTTCCGCCCGCGCCGCTTCGATGGCCGCCAGCACCTTGTCCGTCTGCCCCCAGGCCGACTTCCCCGCCAGCTTGATGTGTGAAATCTCCGCCCGCACTCCCGCCTCACGCGCGATGCGGAACAATTCCTCCAACGCCTTCATTATACCGCCGCTCTCACTCCGCATGTGGCTCACATAAACTCCATCAAACGGCGTGATCGCTTTCGTCACCTCCACCAGTTCCTCTGTCTCCGAAAAAGTTCCCGGCAGATAGATGAGCCCCGTGGACATGCCCACCGCCCCATCCTCCATCGCTTTCGTCACCAGCGCCTTCATCTTCGCGATCTCAGCCGCCGTCGGTGGTCGCTTGAAGGAACCGCCCATCACCTGCCCGCGCACCGTGCCATGCCCGATGAGCGTCGAGACATTCGGTGACACCAGCACATCCTTCAACTCCTTGAAATACTGCCCCACATCGACGCGCGATCCGCCGCAATTCCCCAACACCAGCGTCGTCACCCCCATCCGCACAAAATTCTCCGCCAATGGCTGTTTCTCGATTCCTTCGGCATGCGTATGCACATCAATGAACCCCGGCGCCACCACCAGTCCCTTCGCCTCCAACACCTGCTTGGCCTCGCCCTTCAAGTCCTTTCCGATCGCTACGATGCGTTCACCTTTGATGCCGACATCAGCCAGATACGCTGGATTTCCCGTGCCATCCGCGATGCGCCCGCCTTTGATGAGCCAGTCGAATTCCGCCGCCGCAACAATTCGAAGACCTGCCAGAAGGATGAGACTGGAGCGTATTAGGTAGCGCACACGAGCTTTATGCCAAAAAGCAACGCCGCACGCCACCCGCATTTTCAAGCATTCCGTCCTTATCTAAACACGCTGCTTTTGAACGGAACCGGATCAGTTACTTTACCGAATTCTCCCCGGAAAGCGTCAACTCCACCGCAAGCACTTTCTGCGATCCCACCACCGCTTCACCTTTCGCCTGAATCAAATTCCCCATGCGCCCGAGCACTTCCGCACTCAACGAAACCACCTGCCCCGGCGCAGCCGTACCAAGGATTTTCGCATTGCGGACAGCGGTAAGTTTCATCCCCTGAAGTGGTGGAATATTCGGATCACACTGGGCCACCGTCCCTGCCAATTGAGCAATGGCTTCAATTAATAAAACGCCCGGCAGAAGCGGATGGCCGGGAAAGTGCCCTTTCAAGAACGGTTCATCCCCGCGAACCAGATACTCGCCAGTGCCCCGTTGCCCCGGTTCCAGCATCAACAACCTGTCCAGAAAACGGAATTCAGGGCCGTGCGGGAGGCACGCCAGTGCTTTTTGCAAAAGATCGTCGCTCATCGTGACTTCATAGGTTCCGAGACTTGGTAACCAGCCGGGATAGCGGTGGCGAACAGGTCTGCTTCCAGCTTGGGATTCAGCTCCGGCTGCTTGAACTCCGTACGCATGGAGGAACCATCGCTGAAGATCATCTCCGTGCTGAGCAGCGAGAGATCACCGGTGCGAAAACTCAATTTCAATTCCGGCATCAGTCGCTTGGCGTTGCTGCTGCGTGGTTGCAGGGAGACTTCATGACGTCCCTCAATCGACATTTGCTTCATGATACGGAAACTGGCCTCAAGTGACTTGCGATCACGCGGGAAACCCGCCTCCAGCAAAACCAGCAGATCTTTATAGCGGCCAGCTTGTTCCGCATTCACCGGATAGCGCTCCGCACGCGAAAGCTTGGGATAGAGCACCACCAATTCATTCGTGCCCCGGATCGCCACTGTTTGCGCAGGCTGCCCCAGCTCCCAGCGAAACTCATGCGGCGCCTGGAACATGGCACGACCGGGCGTCGTCAAAGGATTGCTCAGCGCCTTGAGCGTGCGCACCTGCACAAAATCCGCCCGCCACGTCTTCAGGTTCTGCTGCGCTGCAAACCAGCGGTCCAGCAGGTCCTGTGTTGGTTCGGCGGCATTCAGTGAACTGGCGATCAGCCACGCCGCGAAGGCCAGATGGATACGAAGTGATACCATTGCTCGGGATATTGTTTTAAGAGCGGCTCAAAGGCACGAATGATTTGCTGGGTGAATTTTTGACGTGCTTCACGGTTGTTCAATTCAGCGCGTTGATAAGCCATCTCCGGCAAGATATGCGCGGCATAACCGTCACGCTCGCGCACGATCGCCGTCGGCAAGATAGCACAACCCGTGGCCCGGGCGAGTTCGGCGGCTGAAATAGAAGCACTAAACGGCACACCGAACAGCTCCGCCGCCACTTCAGTGCCTGCTGGCGGACGATCCATCAGCAAGGCCACACAAGCCCCCTCCTGCAAACGCTTGATGACCTCGACAAAGGCAAAAGCATCGCGACCGACCACCAAAGTCTCGATGCCCCAGCGTTCACGTGATTGCTGACGCAACTCGGTAAAACCATCACCGGGCTCCGCTTGAGTCAGCACCAAAAGTTTCACCCCACGTTGCGTCAGCAAGGGACCGCCAAACTCCCAATTTCCCAGATGCGGTGTGACTAGGAGAACACCCTTCCCCTTCTTGTGCGCCGTCTCGAAATGCTCCCACCCGGTCCATTCGCCAAAAAGCCCTTTCACATCCGCCCCGCTCTCATAGCGCCAGAGGTCCACGAGCTTTTGGCCAAAGTTGCTGAAGAGTTGCAGCGCTTTGCCCCGCAGAACAGGGTTATCAGCGCCAACTACCGGTCGTAGATTGTCCTCCACAACACTCAGACGGCTTGCATTAAGCCCGGCATAAACACGTGACAAAGTGCGGGCCGTAAAACCAACCAGCCCTTCCGGCAGATTCTTACCCAGCCAAAGTCCCGCCTTCCACCAACCAACCCGGTAAAGCTGCGACGGAGCTTTCACGGATTTTTCCTCCAGCGGCCCGGCGCACAACCCCCACATGCCGGGCAACAAGAGCAACGATACAATGACCGCACTGATGATGCCCAGCGCACAGACCTGCCCCAGACTCGCAAGCCCGGCGTTTTGCGAGAAAGCCAAGGAACCGAACCCGATGGTCGTGGTGGCTGCACAAAGCAAAATAGCTTTGCCCGTGCTATGCCAGGTCTCCCGCCAGTTGCCCTGATGACGACGCAGGGCATGTTGCAGATGAATGCTGTAATCCTCCGCCGAACCAAGCAGCAATGGCAGGGCCATGAGATTCAGCAGGTTCCATGACCAGCCGAAAAGTCGCATGAAGGCGATCATCAGGAAGCCGCTGACCAGCAATGTGCCAATACTTAAGAGCACTTCACTCCAACGGCGGAAAGCCATCCAGAGCGAGGCCAGCAACAGTGTGACACAGGGAATCATGACCCAGATGAATTCACGCTGCACATGGCGAAGAATGGAGATGCCGAGCAACTCCCAGCCGGCAACACGCGAGCCTTCACCATCCAGAGCTTCACTCAGAGCAAGCGCAGCAGTTTCGCCACTGTTGCTTGGCGTGATGAGACCCAGGGCAAAACGGTCCTCATCATGCCAGACAATGACCTGCTCCAAAATCCAAGTAGCGGTGGGCCCAACAGGCAAGCGCAGTTCGTTCCCTTGCCCGCCCCAGTAACGCAGCATGACATCGGTGACGCTAAAGGCATTCTTCGCAAAGCCAGCCGCGAGAAACGCCTGGCGGATCTGATCGGAACGGGCCGCAAGCTGACGCAGCCGTTCACGATTGGCAGCGATCTGATCAGGGTTCGGCCAGAGCGTCATCGGCAGCAAGGCGTCTTTGACCTGACCGGCTTGCTTTAGTTTCTGCAGGGTGACTTGGGCATTCTGCAGGCGCTCAGAAACCTGAGCATCTGATCCACCCGTGATGACCAGCAAAAAAGGCTCGTTCACTCGACCAAGCTCATACTTCAAGGTATCCATTGTGGCATACGCTTCGCTATGGCGAGGACGAAGCGGTTTAGAACTGGCCGTCAACTCGGGAATCCCCTGCTGCAGTAAAATGACGCCCGCAACCAGGAGCACAACGATGCTGGTGATGAGGCCAAACTGGGGGAACTTGCTGGGTGATTTTTCAACTGAAGATACTTGCTCAGTTTTTTCCGATGGAAGTCCGGCAGCGTGAGCCGCCAGCGGGATCACCCGCGGAAAGAAACGGAGCACCAGCCAGGCACCAGTGAGAATACCCGCAGCCACGAGCGTTCCTAGCTGCGCGAGACCGGGCAGACCGCCGAAATTTAAGGAAGCGAAAGCAGCGGCCGTGGATATGCCGGACCACCATATACCGGGGGCGATCTCCCCGCGGATCGCCTCGGGAGACTTACCGGAGGTGATGCCTTCCTGATACAGCACAAGGGCAAAATCCACGACCATGCCGAAGAGAATTGCAGCAAAACCCAGGCTTATGACATTCAAACGGCCAAAGAGCAGACCGCCGATGGCGATGGTCAGAATGACATTCGCCCCCAATAGCAAGACTAGCCACATGAGCGGTTTCAAGCGGCGATGCGCGAGCAGGAAAACGAGCGCGATCAGGGCCAGAGAACCAGGCATGGATTTTCGCATGTCCGTTTCCATGCTGTTGGCGATCTCGGACATGAAGACTGGTCCGCCCGTAAGCCGCACGTCCACCGCAGCGTAGGCCGCATCCTTTTGCGCCCACTGCTGGATGATGCCTTTCACATCCACAAGCCAACGGGTCGCTTCATCATAATTCTTCAACGCCGAGGCCGGATCGACATGTAGCAGACGGAATGTGCCATTTGGAGAGGCGAACAATTGGTTGGACCCAAGGTCATCCGGAGAAAGTGAGCCGGAAGAGACATTCAGCAGATCCAGCGGGTCGTAACTGGCACGGGCAACATCTTCCGGTGAAAACGCCGTGGCGAGCTGATCACGAACTCGCACCAGGTTGGCAGGCAACTTGTCAGGATCTAATCGTTCTTCCAGTTTCTGAACGGCATTGGTATCTGAATTCAGCCACAGGTAGGCGACCAGTTCGGCCGCTCCTAACGGGTCTTCCTGCCAGGGCGGCTGCCAGATGGCCCGACCGATCACATTAGTTTGACGGCGAAGTTCTTCCGCCAATGACCGGGCCGCTTCTTCGGACAGTGCCGCATCGGCAGTCTTCAGCGTGATGATAAGTTCACGGGCATTCGCAAAATGCTGTTGATGCGTCCGCAGACCTTGGACGACGGGCAACTCGGCCGGAAGCAAATTGAGGACATCGACATCCAGACGCAGACGGCTCAAGCCGACTAGCGCCAGAATCCCCAGCCCAAGCAGAAGCCACTTGCGCAGACTCATGGGCGGGGAACTCCTTCGATACGTTCACCTGTTTTCGAATTCATCCACCGCGCAGTTTGATTGGGCAAAGATTCCACTTTGAGGTCTGTCGTTGTTTGCTTTTGCAGCGCGATCAAGACCCAGAGATGAGCAGTATCGGGCGGCGTGGCTCCTTTGGCAGAGCGTGGGCGCGGACCATACTCCACCCACCACTTATCGCCCTCACTCTGCACGGTGGCCAGCACCAGCGGCGTCTTGCTGACTTGGAGAAAGATTTTACCAGAGGTGTGGCGGGCCTCAATGACATCACAGACCATTTCGCTAGCCCCAGGTTTGCTCAACCAGACCACCTGGTATTGACGCTGGGTCCAGCCCGGCTGGCTGAGATCCAGCGGCGCGAAGGGTGAAGGCGTGCGGCAGCCTGCCAGAAAAAGCGTTAGCAACAGGCCGATGACGATACCCGTACGCAACCACAATGACTGCCATGGAAATGTCATTGGAAGGAGATGCGCGGAAGCAAAGGATAGCGGGCCTGCATCTTGATGATCCAGAAGAAGACCCCCAAACGCCAGCGCATGCGCCAGCCGCCCTCCAGTTCACCCGCCAGCACCGCATTCACCGCCGCGGGCAAGTTGAAGCGTTTGCGCGGCTCGAGGAAAACCTCCATGAAAGGAGTCGTGTAAAAATTCTCCACCATCTTCCAATAAAACTTCATGGAATCATAAACCCGGCGTTCATAGGCCTGGAAGCGCGGGATAGGATCATCCTGCCGTTTCAAGGTTTCACTGATGGCCTGGGCGGCGAGCTTGCCGCTGAACATGGCCAGAAAAACACCTGCGGAGAAAATCGGGTCCATGAACCCGGCGGCATCACCTACGCGCAGGAGGCGTGGACCGTAGAAGCTTTTGTTGCGATAAGAGAAATCACCCGTGGTCTGCACCTGCCCGCACAGTTCGGCATTCACCATGCGTTCACGCATCGGCAGGCTGGAATCAACAAAACGCTGAAAGACTTCCCCAGGGGACTGTTTCAGCGCGCCAAACTCGGCATTGTCCATGACGCATCCGACACTCGTTTTCTCCGCCGTGAGCGGGATGACCCAGAACCATTTATTGTCCAGCCGGACGATGATGGTATCCGTTTCCTTTGGCCCTTCGTCCCGTTTCACACCTTTGAAATGGCCGAAGACCGCGAGCTTCTTCAAGCGTGGATGCACTTCCCGGATGCCTTCCTGATTGCCCGTCATGTTGCCCCGCCCGCTGGCATCAATGACATAGCGGGCTTTGAAAGATACGGTTTCCCCCATATCAGAAGCGGCCAGCACTTCAGCGAGCTCAGTTCCCTGCTCCACCCGCTTCACCGTCCAGCCTTCACGAACCTCAGCCCCTTGCTCCGCTGCGTGCTTGAGCAAAATGTCATCGAAAACTGCCCGTTCGACCTGGATCGCTTCCGAGAACTTGGTGAACCGCCCTTCCTTGAAGACGAACTTGGTGCCCTTGGAACCATTGCCCAGATGGAATTGGGCGCCAAACTTGCGCAAGAAGCCGGCTGCCTCGAGTTTCGATTGAACGCCGATCTCTTCAAAGATGCGCCGGTTGTAAGGCAACAAAGATTCACCGATGTGAAAACGCGGGAAGTGTTCACGCTCGAGCAACAGCACTTTCAAACCGGCCTGCCGCAAATAACACGCCGAACTGCTGCCGCCCGGACCGCCACCGATGACAATGACATCATATGGCTCGGCAGAAGGTGGCGGGTTTAACGACATGGCGTGAATTGAGCAAGTATCACTCCAATCCCAAAATCCGGCGGCCATCCTCGGTGATCATGGACTGGTGCCAGGGTGGGTCCCACACAATCTCCACCACGGCATCCTCCACTTTGGGCAGGAGCAGCAGCTTCTGTTGGGCATCACGAGCTATCGTCGGCCCCATGCCGCAACCCGGTGCGGTAAGCGTCATTTTCACAAAGACTTTACAATTTCCATTGGGCAAACTTTCGGTGGCCATGTCATATACTAGGCCGAGATCCACGATGTTCACGGGAATCTCCGGATCGTAGCAGGTTTTGAGCGCCTCCCAGATCATGGGTTCGGTCAGTTCGGCATTGGTATCAACCTGCCGGGAATCCAAGGACAGGCCCAATGCATCCGCATCTTTCGGAGCGATACGGAACAAGGCACCCTGACCGCGCACGGTGATGCTACCCCCAAGGGTCTGCGTGATATCCACTTCCAGACCTTGCGGCAGGACCACGGTATTGCCCGCCGGGATCTGAACGGCTTCGCACTCGCGCTTGAGCAGAACGGTCGTTACTTCGTGCATGGAGGGCACGTTAGCCCAAAGAAGGGGCAAGTTCAAAGGCGGAAGTTTTGCCCCGTTCCTCCAGTTGGCGACTGGAAAAGGGAGTTTTACCTTTCAAAACAATCCGGGTAATCTGCGCTCACCTTGGAAAAGGTCCCGATATTGGACGTGCTGACGGACGGTCGCCCGACAAATATGACCAGCCCTGAGACAAGCATCAGCAGCCAGTTGAAAAACTGGCAAGCTCCCCCCGTGCTGAGGTGTGTCCTGCATGTCAACGGAACTGGCCATATCCAGCATGCCGAAGGCGATCTGAACGAACTGTTTGGGACCGAAGACCTGCGCAATCATAACTTGTCCACCCACCTGAAGCAGGATGGCAGCAACCTGATGTGGCTTTCTGATTGGCTCACCAGCAGCCAAGCAGACAAACAGGCGGTGCGCGCACAATTAAAAAACCGGGAAGATGAGTTCACTCCGGTAGAAATCTTTGCCACCTATCAGGGTGGCGGCCTTTATCTCCTGAAACTGCGGAGTATCTTCTCGGAGATCGTCGACCAGTTCGCCGCCCAGCAGATTTACATTCTGGAACAGCTCGCGCGTGGCCGGCCGCAGGAGGAAATCCTTAACCAGCTTGTGCTGTTGATCGAGAGTGTGATGCCGGGGGCCACGGGCTCCATCCTGCTGCTGAATCCGGTGAAAAGAAGTTTCGTGCATGGAGCAGCGCCCAACTTGGATGAGCAATATAATCGCTCACTGGTTGGGATAGTCATCGGACCGGACGTGGGTTCATGCGGCGCTGCCATTCACTTCGGGCGCAGAACGGTCGTGAAAGACATCGCCACGGATCCGTTATGGGAGAATTACAAGCACTTGATCCTGCCCTTGGGCTACCGGGCCTGCTGGTCTACACCGTTCTTCTCGGAAACAGGCAGCGCGATGGGCACCTTCGGCATCTATTACCGGGAAAAGCGCGGCCCACAAGCTTATGAAATGGCCATCTTGGATGCCGCCTCGCATTTGGCCGCAGTAGTCGTCAGCCACCATCTCAGGCTGTTACAATTGCAGGACGCACTGGCCGCCTTGAAACGAAGTGAAGACCGGTTGCAAAGCACTTTCGATTTCGTGAACGACGCCATCTTCGTCCATGACAGCGAAACGGGAGCGATCATCGATGTCAATCAACGCACCGTAGAAATGTACGGCTGGACCAAGGAGGAACTCAAAAACATGGGGATCGGCCGCCTGAGTGCCGGTCTCCCCCCTTACACTCAGGAGGAGGCCGTAAACTGGATCCTGCGGGCAAGGCAGGAAGGACCACAGATCTTTGAGTGGCGGGCCAAGCATCGCAGCGGACGGCTCTTCTGGGTAGAAGTCAATCTGCGCTTCGCCCAACTTGGGGAACACGACCGGGTCCTCGTCACCGTCCGTGACATCGAGCAAAGGAAACGGGTCGAGGAACGGCTGGAACTGGCATTGCGGGGAGCAGATCTGGGACTTTGGGACTGGGACATCCAGACTGGTGCCGTAACTTTTAGCGATCGCTGGCTGTCCATGCTGGGCTACGAACCTGATGATCTGCCCCAGCACGTGGACACCTGGCGGGCATTGCTTCATCCCGAGGATGCTGCACTGGCCGAGAAAGCCTTGGCCGCCCATTTTAGTCGGCAGACCGAGCAATATGATGTCGAGTTCCGGTTGCTCAAAAAAAACGGCAACTGGCATTGGGTGGAGGCCAGAGGCCGAGTACTCGAATGGTCACCTACCGGCGAACCGCTACGGATGACTGGCACACACTTGGACATCCAAGCCCGCAAAGTTACCGAGGAAGAACTGCACCGCAGCCAAAAGCGCTATGAACTGGTGCTGACCGGATCAGGTGCGGGGTTGTGGGACTGGAATCTGGACACTGATGCCTGCTATTTTTCCCCCCGTTTCCGCGAAATGCTGGGACTGTCCGAAAGTGAATTTCCCAACCAGTTCAATTCATTCGTCGAACGGCTGCATCCTGATGATGTCCCGCGGATGAGACAGGCCGTCGCCAAGCATATCAGCCAGCGGACACCGTGCGAGAACGAATATCGGCTGCGCACAAAATCCGGCGATTACCGGTGGTTTAGCGCCAACGGCCAGGCCATCTTTGATGAACACGGCAAGGCGCACCAAATGGCGGGTTCACTCATTGACATCCACGAACGGCGTTGTGCCGAGGAGCGGGTCCGGGAAAACCAGCGCGTCTTGGAAACATTGTTGGGCAATCTGGTGGGCATGGCCTACCGCTGCCGTATCGATGAACACTGGACCATGGAGTTCGTCAGTCAGGGTTGTGTGCAACTGACGGGTTATCAACCGGAAGACCTCGTGGGCAACCGCCGCATCAGCTACGAAGAAGTCACCCATCCCGAAGATCGCCAGCGGGTGCGCGATGAGATTTATGCGGCGCTCAAGCAAGGGCGTCAGTTCGATCTTTCCTACCGGATCATCATCGCCAGCGGAACCGAGCGCAGCGTCTGGGAACGCGGCATCGGCATCCATTCGGCGGCAGGCAAACTTGAGTATCTGGAGGGCTTCATCACGGATGTCACTGAAACACGCCGTTCCCTGGACAAGATCGCCGAACAGGCCGCCCTGCTGGACCGGGCCCAGGACGCCATCATCGTCCGGGATTTGCAAGGCACCATCACCTACTGGAACCAGGGCGCCAGCCGGCTCTATGGGTGGCAGCAGGATGAAGTCCTGGGCAAACCGGTTCTGGAGCTGTTCTATCGGGAAGGCTCAGCCTACCTGAAAGCCTTGCAAGTGTTGTTGCGGCTCGGCGAGTGGTCAGGCGAACTGCACCATGTGACCCGGGAAAACCGGGAGATCATCGTGGAATCGCGCTGGACGCTTTTACGGGACGAGAAAGGCGGCCCGAAATCCATCCTGACCATCGACACGGACATCACGGAAAAGAAACGGCTCGAGGTGCAGTTCCTCCGTGCCCAGCGGATGGAAAGCATCGGCACGCTGGCGGGCGGCATCGCCCATGATCTGAACAATGTGCTCGCCCCGATCATCATGTCCATCGACCTGCTCCGCCTCTCCGTCACCAGCAAGGAGGACTTGGACTTGTTGAACCAGATGGATGCCAGCGCACATCGCGGAGCAGATCTTGTGCGGCAGGTGCTGTCCTTTGCACGCGGTGTGGGTGGACGCCGGATCGGCATCAATCCTTCCTATCTTATCAAGGAGGTTGCTAAGATTGTTAAGGAAACCTTCCCGAAATCCATCACCATCCGCAGCGATCGCTCGGCCGAACTGTGGATGGTCTCCGGTGATCCGACCCAGTTGCATCAGGTGCTCCTGAACCTCTGTGTGAATGCGCGCGACGCCATGCCGGAGGGCGGCACCCTGAGCCTCCTCGCGGAGAACGTGGAACTTGATGCAACTGAGGCGGCCAAACTGGAAAACGGGCACGCCGGCCAGTTTGTCAGGTTTATCGTTGAGGATACCGGCACCGGCATCCCGGATGAGCTGCTGGGAAAAATCTTCGAACCGTTCTTCACAACGAAGGAAATCGGCAAAGGAACCGGACTGGGACTCTCAACCGTGATGGCCATCGTGCGCAGCCACGGCGGTTTCATCCAGGTTGAAAGCGCTTTGGATCAGGGCACCAGTTTTCAGGTATATCTGCCAACCTCCACCCAGCAATCCGAAACCGGAGCTGGTGAACCTGCGGCTGGCGTTCCCCGCGGACATGGCGAATGCATCCTGATCGTGGACGATGAAATTTCCGTGAGATCCGTCCTGAAAAACACCCTGACCGCTTATGGCTACACGGTGTTGTTAGCAGAGAATGGGGCCGAAGGCCTCGCCTGCTATGAAAGGGAACGGGAGCGGATACGTGTGATCATCACGGACATGATGATGCCCGTCATGGATGGCCCCACGATGATCAATACGCTCCGCAGCATGCAGGCCCGGCAGCCGATCATCGCTTCCAGCGGCCTGAATGAAAGCATCAATCTGGGCAAGGTCACGGCCTCCGGAGTGAATCATTTTCTGGCCAAGCCCTATTCTGCGGAAACCGTCTTACGGGCATTGCATGAGGTTCTCAACCACGGCCCAATCCCCCCTCAACCTCCCGGTAATGCCCCGATCTGATTCGCCGAACCACCATTTTTCCGCTTTGAAGCCAGCCGCCTTCCCACCTATGCTCCGCCCGTGTCCGCCGTCGGCATGCCAATGATAGATGCCCGCACGCGCTATTGCGCCGTGTTTGGGCATCCTATTGCCCATTCAGCCTCGCCCGCGATGCAGAACGCTGGCATTGCCGATTTGGGACTCAACTGGCGTTATCTCGCCTTTGATGTCCACCCCGACTCATTGCGCCAAGCCATCGCCGGTGCGGTGGCCATGAAGTTCATCGGCCTGAATCTCACTGTCCCGCACAAAATTTTGGCGATGGACATCGTTGATGCTTTGGACGAATCGGCCGCCACTTGGGGAGCGGTGAACACCATCCGTTTCGAGACCAAAGTGAACGGGCAATGGCTGCCCTTGGCACAAGTGGCACCAGCGGAAGTCAAAGAGGTGCGGACCTTGGGCTTCAATACGGATGCGGACGCGATCACAAGGTCGTTACGGGAAGATTTGGACCTGGAACTGCCTGGCGTGAAAGTATTGCTCTTGGGTGCCGGTGGAGCCGGACGCACTGCCGCTCTGAAGCTGGCGGGTGCAGGCGTTGCCGAGTTGCATCTGGTCAACCGGACCACCAGCAAGGCACAGGAAGTGGCTGAAGAAATCAAACGCCGGTTTCCTGCAGTAAAGGTCTCCGTCGGATACCCGGCACAAATAAGCCTGGATTTGGTACTGAACGCCACTTCGCTTGGCCTTAAGACCGGTGATCCATTGCCCATTGATTTGAGCCTGTTCTCCATGAAACAGGCCCGCTATGCTTACGACATGATTTATCGCCCGGCGGAAACGCCCTTTCTGCAGGCCGCCAAAGCGGCCGGTTGCCGCACCGCCAATGGTGTAGGCATGCTGCTATATCAGGGCGCCAAGGCTTTGGAGATATGGACCGGCCAAACCGCACCGGTAGAATCCATGCGGGTCGCCTTGCTGTCCCATGTATACGGCCAAGCCCACTAAGATGCGATTTATAACCCACTGACCACATGTTTGACCCCGAAGTCTGGAGCGCAGTCCCTTTTCATTTTTGGTCGGTGGTGGCTTTCGTGCTGGGCTGCATGATCGGCAGCTTCCTGAACGTTTGCATCTATCGCATGCCGCTCGAGATGAGCATCGTGCACCCGCGCTCGCACTGTCCGAAATGCGGATACATGATTCCCGCCCTGCTCAACATCCCCCTCATCACCTGGCTGTATCTGGGCGGAAAATGTGCGAACTGCAAAAACCCCATCTCCATACGTTATTTCCTGGTGGAATTGCTGACCGGTGTCGTGTTCCTCCTCACGTGGATACGCTTTGGGCCGGAATCTCCCGGCATCGCCATCGCCTATGCTGTGCTGTTGGCAGGCTTCATCGTGGCGACCTTCATCGATTTCGAGCATTTCATCATCCCGGATGAGATCACTTTCGGCGGCATGGCAGCCGGACTGGTAGCTTCCATCATGGTGCCGGAGTTGCATGACGTGGCCAGCCGCCCGGAAGCGCTCTTCCGCAGCATGATCGGGCTGGTGGCCGGTGCCGGTGTCGTTTACGCCATCTTGAAATTCGGGAAATTGCTTTTCGGAAGGGAGAAGCTCGCCTTTCCCGAATCATCCAAACTCATCTTCACGGAAACACACTTGCATCTGCCCAATGAAGTCAGACCGTTTGAAGACATTTTTTACAGCGAGAGCGACACCATTGTGCTGGAAGCCAAGCGGGTGGAAATCGTGGACCGCTGCTACCAGAATGTCACCCTGCGCCTGTCACCCAAGCTGCTCCAACTGGGCAATGATAAGTTTGATCCGCTGGAGGTAAAGCACATGGAAGTGATCACGGACAAAGCCGTGCTGCCACGTGAGGCGATGGGCTTTGGCGATGTCAAATTCATGGCCGGCATCGGGGCGTTCCTTGGTTGGCAGGCCGTCATCTTTTCGCTCATGGTCAGTGCCGTCATCGGTTCTTTCGTCGGTGTCAGTCTGATCCTCTCCGGGCGTAAAGATTGGTCCAGCCGGCTGCCATATGGCCCTTATATCGCACTGGCAGCAGTCATCTGGCTGGTCGGAGGTCGTGAATGGTTTGAACAGTTGTTCACGATCCCGGAAGACACCATGATGGGGCGCTGATGGCCCCACTTTAAGCCATGGAAAGCTCACGGCCAGCCAGCTGGCAAATCGAATTCACCCAGCACTTCAAACCGCATCCGGACATCCGGCATGCAGTCTTTGATTTTGACGGCACGCTGTCACTGGTCCGGGGCGGCTGGGCGGAGATTATGGTGGAGCAATTTCTCGAACACCTGCCCAGCCATGATCCTGAAAAAGAGTCCGCCCTGCGGCAATCCGTGCTACATGACATCCTCGCGTTGAATGGCAAACCCACCATCTACCAGATGCAGTTGCTGGCCGAAATGGTGATCAAAAAGGGCGGTAAACCCGATTCCCCGGATAACTACAATCTCGATTTCCAACGCCGCCTCCGTGATCGGATCAAGGAACGCCTGGCCGACATCCATGCCCATCCCGAGCGCCGCGATCATTATCTGGTTCATGAGGCCCGGACCATACTCACCCTGTTGCAAAAGCGCGGCATCGTCATCCATCTCCTGAGCGGCACCGCCCATGCTGACTTGCTCATTGAATCAGAAGCCCTTGGCATCACTTGTTTCCTGGAGGACCGCATCTATGGTCCGGAAAACCTCAAACCTGGCTTCACAAAACGCGCTGTCTTCGAGCAGATCGTCCGTGAGCATGCCCTGTCTCCCGGGCAATTGCTGTGCTTCGGTGATGGTGCGGTTGAAATCATGGATACTCGGCATTTGGGTGGACTGGCGGTCGCGGTGGCCAGTGATGAGGCAGCCAACGGCAGCGGCCGGCTGGATCCGAACAAACAGACGCATCTGCTCAAGGCCGGTGCCCATGCCGTCATCCCGGATTACCGGCATGCCGAACAACTGGTAAAAATCCTCCTTGAAGGTTAAGGTCAGGCACTTCAAAAGTGCCCTGATTGCCACTTGTGAAACCGTGCTGACAAAGCCAGGACAATCAGTCATTCTTCCCGCAGATGATTCCCCTTGCCGTCAAACCGTTGGACTTGGAGCGTGTGCGCGTTTTCCCGCTGGCTTCCCGCAAAAGCCTTACCAGTGTTGATGAAATCCTGCTTTCTCCAGAAAGCCAGCCAGCCCCGGCCTCCGGATGGAATCTGCAACTGATCCAGCGTTGTGCCGCGGATATCAAACGGGCCCGGGAGAACGGCAAATCGGTCATGCTTATCTATGGCGCGCACCTGCTGCGCAATGGGGCCGCGCAAATCCTGGAACAGATGCTGCAAGCAGGTTGGTTGACGCACATCGCTACCAATGGCGCGGGCACCATCCATGACTGGGAGTATTCCTGGCTGGGCCGCTCAACCGAGAGCGTGCGGGAAAACGTCGCGACAGGCACTTTTGGCACTTGGGATGAGACCAGCCGGAACATCCATCTCGCCGTGATGAGCGGCGCTCTGGAAGGCCATGGTTACGGTAACAGCCTCGCCCGTTTCATCCACGAAGATGGCACCACGCTGCCCGCAGTTGCCGAACTGGAAGCACAGATCCGCAACATGCCCGCGCATCCGTTGACCGCCGCCCGCGCCGACCTTTTGCGCATGATGCAGAAGCAGCAACTTGCCGGTGGCCGGATCACGGTGAACCACCCTTGGAAGCAGGCTTCCATCCTGGCGGCTGCGTGGAAGCATAAGGTGCCGATGACGGTGCATCCCGGCATTGGTTACGACATCATCACCAATCACCCGATCTTCAGCGGATCAGCCATCGGACGCGGAGCAGAACTCGATTTCAAGCTATTCTCGGGCTCTGTGGAGCATCTTGATGGCGGTGTGGTGCTCTCGATCGGCTCAGCCATCATGGGTCCGCAAGTCTTCGAGAAAAGCATCAGTTGCGTGAACAATTTGCGCTTGCAGGATGGCCGTCCTATCGTGCAAAACCACTCCATCTACGTGGTGGATCTGCAGGAGGGCGGCAATTGGGATTGGACGCAAGGTGAGCCGCCCAAATCGAATCCGGCCTACTACTTGCGCTTCTGCAAGAGCTATGCCCGCATGGGCGGCGCCATGCATTACCTTTGTTGTGACAACGCGGCGTTCGTCCACCACCTGCATCATCAACTCACGCCATGACACCGAAACGCTACCAGCAAATCAGCTCGCAATTCCCGAAACAACGCATCGCCATAGTCGGAGATTTCTGCCTGGACCGCTACCTGGAGATCGATCTCGCCAAGCAGGAAATCTCCATCGAGACCGGCCTGCCGGTGCACAACGTGCTAAACGTGCGCTCCCAGCCCGGTGGTTCCGGCACCATCTTGAACAATCTGGTCGCCTTGGGCGTGGGCGAAATCACTCCGGTGGGTTTTGCGGGTGATGACGGTGAAGGCTTTGAACTCGTCCGGGCCTTGCGCCGGATCAAAGGTGTCGATCTCGGGGCTTTTTTCCAGACATCAGACCGCCGCACTTTCACCTATACCAAACCGATTGTGGTAAGCGAGGGCAAACCGCCCAAGACCACGGGCAAGTCAGCCGGCGTTAATCCCATGGCCTCTCAGACCGCTGCCAAAACTTCCCGTGGACCGCGGGAACTGAACCGGCTCGATTTTAAGAACTGGACCGCCACGCCAGCAACTGTGAGCAAACGGCTCATTCAAGGGCTCAATGATATCGCTCCGAAGATGGATGCCCTCATCCTGCTGGATCAGGTTGATATCCCCGGCACAGGAGTTCTGACAAAGGAAGTGCTGACAGCCATCGGCAAGCTCGCCCGAAAGAATCCACAATTGCTGATCCTGGCGGACAGCCGCAACGGGTTGAGCCAGTTTCCCGCCGTGGATTTCAAGATGAACGGCACGGAGCTGTCCCGGGCCTTGGGCAGCCATACGGTTCCGGATCTTTCAGAACTGCACGAGCGCGCCGGACAGTTGGCTAAACAGACGGAGCATCGCGTATTCGTGACTCTATCCGAATGCGGCATCATCGGGGCTTCACCCGATGGTGCGATTGAACATGCTCCCGCCCTGCCCGTACGCGGAGAGATAGATATCGTAGGCGCTGGTGATTCAGTGACCGCCAATCTTGTGACTTCGCTGCTGGGGGGGGCAAGCCTTCGAGAATCCTTGGAGATCGCGAATGCCGCCGCCTCCATTGTCATCCATCAACTGGGCACTACCGGCACAGCCAACCGTCAGCAGATCAAAAATCTTCTGGCCTGAAAGAATTCGCGTTGACCGCCCCGCCGCCATTGGCCTAGCTTAATTTTCAGCAAGGAGGTTCAAGACTTGCTGCCAAATCAGCATCGCTCGATGCGTGGCAGACGGTTCTTGGTCTCGCATCCCGTGTTAATTCTATGAATGGAAAACCTGTGCTGGGAGCAGTAGGCGGTTTTGTTGCCGCAATTATCGGCGCTGTTATCTGGGCCACTGTCACTATATTGACAGAATACCAAATCGGCTGGATGGCCGTGGGCGTGGGCATTCTTGTAGGCTTGGCCATCCGCGTGATGGGACGTGGTAATCACATCATCTATCCGGTGATGGGAGGCATTTTCGCGCTCTTCGGATGCGTGCTGGGCAATCTGCTTTCTGGCATCGGCTTCCTGGCCAAAGAACTGGACATGAGTTACTTCGAAGCCATGGGAGAGTTTGACTGGAGCGAGTCATTCTCACTCTTAAAGGCGATGGCCTCTGCGATGGATATCCTCTTCTATGCCATCGCGATATACGAAGGCGTTAAGTTTTCTATCTTCGCAGGAGCGGAAGATTCGGAGTAAAGACAACGGAAACGCTGACAAACAGTAAATCAGGTTTTCCGCAGATCGGGTATCCGGCGGAAACGACGCGATTCAATCTGCACCATCTTGCCATCTTTAAGCTGCACGATCAGTGCCGCAGTATCCGTCTTTTCCTCGATGAACTTCAGCCCGCGTTCGGCTCCCAGCACGCTGGCAGCTGTATCAAAGGCGTCGCTGTCGACAGCGTTCTTAGCTATAACCGTGACCCCGATGCGCTCGCGCAATCCGATGCCTGTCTGCGGGTCCACGATATGGGAGTAACGCTGACCGTCTATCTCGGTGAATTGTTCCGTGTCTCCCGAGGTCGAGAGACCGCAGTTCTTCACACTGACAATGCGTGAATGCTGCCCCTCTGCGGCATCGATGGAATCAATCCCAATGTTCCATCCAGCCCGGCCTGGTGGGGCTTCGCCTATCGCCAAGTCGCCGCTGGCTGCCACCATGGCACAAGGAAAACCCGCCCGCCTGAGCACCTTGAGCGCCGCTTCCGCCGCATAGCCCTTGGCAATGCCGCCAAGGTCTAAAACCATGTCTGGCTTGAGCAAAGTCGCCGTTCTTTTCCGGGCATTGAGTTGCAGGTGGCGATAACCTGAAGCCTCCTTCGCGGCGGCGATCAGTTCAGGTGGAGGAAGTTCCCTTTGTCTACGGGCTCTTCGCCAGAGGCGGATGACTGGCCCCAAGGTGATATCGAAGGCACCATCCGTCTGTTCCGCCACCCAATGTGCCTTCGCGATGACCGTGAACAAATCTTCACTTAACACCACCGGTTTCCCGTAAGGAGCCAGGCAGAAGCGCATCAACTCACTGTCACGGTTGTAATCCGTCATGATGTCGTTCAACTGCACCACGCGCGCGAAAGCTTGATCCGCAGCCTGCCTAGCTGAAGTCTCGTCCTTAGCATAGACCGTGATGGTGAAAACAGTGCCCATCGCCCCTTTATGGAAGACAAAACGTTGCAGCTCTTTGCCTTGGACCGTCTGCTTGGAAGATTGGCAGCCTGAAAGCAAAGCCGCACCAGCCAATCCCAGCAGCCATTGACGGCGATTCAATCTCGTTTGCACCTGCGTCATTCCATTCTCCAAAAGACAACACCCGCACCAGTTACCAGTGCGGGTGTTGCGTGGTAAGTTTTCGTGGTCAGGATTAGATGACCACCGTTTTGCCCGGCACCGGCAACTGGTAGAGCCCATCTTTGCCCGGCAGCGTTGGCGGCGTGAGCTTGAGGGCATCGGCAAACGAGCCCACATCGATACCCTTCACCATCGTATCGATGTTCGATTTGATGGCGGCATCCCATTCCACTTCCTTGCCAGAGTAAGTCGCCATGCGGCCCAGCACCGAGGTCATGGAGCTGGTCGCGCCATATTCAGCCTCGTTGTAAGGTTTGTTGTTGCGGATGGCATCGAACAAATCGTCGTGCTCCTGCTGATACGGATCCACTTTCTTTTCTTCACGATAACGCCACGGATTCGCACCCGTGATCGTATAGCGATGGATATCGCTCCGGCCCTTCGAGCCGATGGCGTATTCGGAAACTTCGTTCCAGCAGCCAAGCTGGTGGCGGCACATGCTGTGGCAGATGGAACCATCCGCGTAGGTGAACTCGACCGAGTGATGGTCGAAGATCTCACCGTAATCCAGGCCCTTGCGCGTCTCACAACCGCCCATGCCGCGCGCCTTCACCGGCGGACCGTTCTTGAGCCAGTTGATAACGTCGATGTTATGGATGTGCTGCTCGCAGATATGATCACCGCACAACCAGACAAAGTAATACCAGTTACGAAGCTGATACTCCATTTCCGTCAGCTTGCGATTGGCCTGCTTCTCCAGCTCCTCACGCCTTCTCACCCATGGTGTATTGCCGTTCCAGAAACAGCGCATGCTCACGATGTCCCCGATGGCACCATCCTGCAGGCGCTTCATCGTTTCGAGATACGGCGGCTGATGGCGGCGTTGCAAACCGACACCGACCTTCAAGTTCTTCTTCTTGGCCTCCTGAGCAGCAGCCATGACTTTGCGGAAGCCGGGGGCGTCCACGCACACCGGCTTCTCCATAAACACATGCTTGCCCTGCTTCACGGCTTCCTCAAACATCATCGGACGGAAGCCCGGAGGGGTCGCGAGGATGACCACATCCGCAACAGCGATCGCCTTCTTATAACCATCGAAACCCATGAACTCGTTCTCCGGCTTCACATCCACCTTGGTCGGATGAGAACGGCGCAGGTTGCTCAGGCTGCCAGTCATCTTGTCTTCATGGATATCAGCCACGGCGATGAGCTTGATGTCACCCGCCGTGCTCAAAGCCTGGTTCGCCGCACCGGAACCACGACCACCGCAACCCACCAACGCAATCTTCAGTTGGTCACTGCCCGCCGCATGCGCCGCGCGTTCGATATTCAGGCCACCCAGCAGCGCACCACCCACGGCGACACCGGATGTTTGCAGGAAACTGCGGCGCGTTACATCTGGCCGCCCTAGGGGATTCTGTGATTCGTTCATATTGTGTTTGGACTGTCGGAAAGATTTTCTGTTCAGTGATACGGTTATTCCTTCTCCACGCCATTATTCCAGATCTTGTGCATCTCCTCGGGTGTCGGCACCCTCAGCGGGCGCACTACGCGGATGCCAAGGAACTGTGCATCGGTATGATACCAGATGCTCTTGGGCAACTGCGGATCCTGAATTTTCCAAGCCGGAGCCGACGCCCGACGCGTGCCGCTGCGTAGTTTGTCCGGAGTGTCATCCCACGAACCGCCACGAGCCACATGCGGATACGGCGTGGAAGACTTCACCCACGGATTGTCCAGCACCTTGCCCGCACCTTGCTTGTAAGTGTCCGCGCTGTACTGGTCCAGGCACCATTCGATCACGTTGCCGTGCATATCATGCAAACCCCAAGGATTCGCCTTCTTCTTGCCGACTTTCTGGTACTTCCAATCGCTGTTCGCTTCAAACCAGGCGTACTCGCCTATCTTGGAAGCGTCATCACCGAAGGAGTAAGCCGTCGTCGTGCCGGCGCGGCAGGCATACTCCCATTCAGCTTCCGTCGGGAGACGGTAAAAATGCCCCGTCTTGGCGCTCAACCACTGGCAATACTTGTTCGCTGCGTGATGCGTCATGCTGATGGCCGGGAAACCATCCTTGCCCATGCCGAAACTCATCTCCACATACGGCTTCGTCGGACGGCTCACACCATCCACCACCGCATCCTTGGCCGGACCACCCGCAGCCGAGGCCAAACGCTGATCTTCCGGATACATGAAAAGCTCATACTCGTTCCACGTCACCTCAGTCTTGCCCATCCAGAAAGGTTCGATCTTCACCTGCACCTGAGGACCTTCATCAGGTTTGTGACCCTTTTCGGTGGCAGGAGTTCCCATGAGGAATTGCCCCGCCGGGATCGGTAGCATGTCGAAAGCCACCGTTCCACCCGGAATCACCTGGTTGTAAGCCTTCATGTCAGCGGCCGACTTCTCCTTCAGATTCGTCACGATGCGTTTGTGCATCTCCACCACCAGCGCGAGGTTGTCGCCACCAGCACCCTGCTCTTCCTTCTTTGGCGTCAGGGCTATGCCCTCGGGCCAGTTCGCACCTTGGTTGATCCATTCCTTAAGGATGTCCTGCTTCGCTTTCGCCATCGGGCCGCCCTTGTTGGCTGGCGGCATCAATGCGTCATCATCCTTGGAAAGAGTTGTGGAGGTGAACGTCTTGCTCTTCTCGGCGAAGAACGGAACGATGCTCGGACCGCTATCGCCGGTCTTGAACGCCATTTCCTTGTTATCCAGACGCAGACCGCCTTTGTCATGGCCCTCGCGATGACAGGCGACGCAGTTAAACTCCAAGATGGGTTGCACATCCTTGGCGAAGTTGATGCGCTGGATCTGCTTCAACTCCACGCCATCAGGCCAGACTGCACCTTCGAGAATCCACTGCTTCAGCACTTCGGATTGCTCCTTGGTCAGCACATCACCCTTCGGCGGCATGATGTCGTCATGGTCCTTGGGCAGGACCGTGCTCGTATAAAGCGGGCTCTTGGCCGGGTCCTTGGCTACGATGGCCACGCCATTCTCCCCACCCTTGAAAGCTGCCGCTTTCGTATGCAGTTGAAGGTCGCCTTTGGGTTTCTCCGCCCCGTGGCAGCTCAAGCAGGTGGATTCCAAGACCGGCTTTACCTGCCGGACGAAATCAACCGCTCCATAGGACGAAACAACGCCTGTCATCAACAGGCCCGTAAGCGCAAACACGCCGGATTTCAAATGCTGGCTCAATTTCATGACTCAAAGAGAATGGCGCTACTTTTGACGCCATAACGGTCTTTGTCAATCAGTTGGACGTCACCAATCAAAGTCTCCTTCATTCTGAAAGTAAACGTTTAAGCCCCATCAGGTTCCATGTGGCCTTCAGCACGATGGATGACACTTCGATATACTCCTGCTCCTTGCTGCCATCCGCACTGCGCTCGGAACAATGGCTGTTATCACCCCATGGACCGAGGCCGTCCAGGGTCGGCACGGCATCCCAGATCAAATTCCCGTCACTCAATCCACCGCGCTCCTGATGTCCCACCAACATGCCCAACTCCGCTCCTGCCGCTTCCCAAATCTGGCAAAGTTTCTCGGAACCCTCATTCCGCGGCCACGGCCGGCTCACCGTCTTGATAACCGCCTTGAGCTCACAGGCAAACCGATCCACCGGACTATGCACCTCACCCGGCCCATTCAATTTAAGGAGTGCCTGCTTCGCCTCCTCGAACACCTGCGGATCGAACGACCGGAACTCCCCCTCTGCCACCGCCTCATGCGGCACACGGTTCATCACCGTCCCGCCATGGATCGTAGCCACGTTTACCGTCAGCTCGCGTTTGTAATCCGTCAACGCCGCGATCTGCTGCACGGTCTTCCCGATCTGCACAATTGCATTCGCCCCGTGCGAATGCTTCGAGCCCGCATGCGATCCCCGCCCGCTTGCTGTCACCCGCCAGGTCGCCCGTCCTTTGCGCGAAGTCACCACCAATCGTTGCTCACCCAAACGCCCTTCCGATTCAAACACCAACGCACCCAAGGTATTCGGCGCCAACCGCGCCCGGCATACCTCGCCAAAATCGGGTGAATACTCTTCCTCCGAAGAATTCAGGAACAACTTCCATGTCACGTTTTCAAACAATTCCGGCTCCAGATCGCGCAACGTCACCATCATCAGCCACATCATCACCGTGCCGCCCTTGATGTCATTCGTGCCCGGCCCGTAAATGCGATCCCCCTCCACGCGCCACTTGAAATCATTGCGTTCCTCTTCCTCCGGCGGGAATACCGTATCCAGATGCGACACCATCGCCACCGATTTCGCGCCCTTTCCCGCACGCGTAAGAATCAGATGCTTCCCATATTTCGGGTTTGTGGACTGCACATACTCCGCCGTGAACCCCAATTTTCCAAACACCTCCGCCGTGAATTCCCCCAACCGGTTCACCCCTTCCACATTTTGGGTCCAGCTATTGATCAGCACCATCTGCCGCAAAAACTCCAAATACTCCGGTAACTTCCCTTCCAGATATGAAATCAACTGTACTTTATTCATCGTTCTCGTCCTCGAATTCTCTAATTCATCTGTATGATCGGTTTTTTATCTGTGGCTATTTTTTACCGCTCAGCGATTATTGGCCCGCCGGTGCAACCGGCCGCCACTTCCTGATGCTTCGCCACCACTTGCTTCAACTGCCCTTCTCCATCCCGGAACAGCGCCGGACTCCACAACCGATGCAGCTTCCACCCCTGCGAACTCAGCACCATGCTGCGGAACTGCTCCCACGAGATCGGGTCCGGTGTCTTCTGATACCGTGTGAAATCTGCCAGCACACCCATGGTCACATCCGCACCGAGTTCCGGATGCGTCAGGGCCACATCCACACAGAATCCTTCATTGCCCCAATACACCGTGGAGCCGACTCCATGCTCCGCATGCAACGTCTCGCCCACCGCTTCGACAAGCGCCGACTTGCGCGTGGTCTCACCCACCACACATTGCGCCTGCGCCTTTCCGCGCGCTTGCTCTATCTCATTCTGCCAGCGCTCAAACGTCGCTCCCACACCTTCCGCATAGCGCAGGTAATCATAGAGAAAATGCCTTCCCGTCGGCCGCTGCCCCGACTCCAACTGCTCCGGATTGATATACTCGCCACGCGGAATTGATGTCAGGATATGAATCGCCTCTCGTGCCCGCGTCACCAATACATTCAGCCGCCGCTCACCGCCGCTGCGCGAGAGCGCTCCAAAATTCCTTCTGAATTTTCCCGCCGAATCCAACCCGAAGGTCGTGCAGATGATCATGTGATCCCGCTCATCCCCCTGCACATTCTCCAGGTTCTTCACGAACAACCCTTCGAACGAATCATTCCCGCGCCGCTTCCGCGCCGTCTCCAATCGCTCCGCAAACTTCGTATCCTCCGCCGCCATCTTATCCAGTTCATCCAAAATCAAATCCCGTTGATTCAGATTGAAACACGCCACCCCAATCGATGGCGGCTTTTTCTCATCCAGCAATTTCGCCACCAGCGCCGCCGCCGCTTTCGCCTCCGCTTCATTGCCGCGATCCTTATAGAGTCCATCCACGCGCACCAACCGGATCGGTGCCGCCAGCGCGCGATTCTTCGGATGTCCCGGAATCGGCTGCAACCGTCTCGAGTAAAAGGCCTCGTTCGAGAACCCGATGAGCGCCTCGTTGCGTGAGCGGTAATGCACATCCAGAAACGCCTCCTGCACGTTCAGGTTCAGCGCCGCCGTCAGCAGATCTTCCGCTTCCGATTGCTGTTGCACGAACACCTCATCCGCCGTCTCTGCCGCCGTATCGTCGCTATCTGCCAAGGCTTGCTCGAAGAATCGTGTGGGCGGCAATTGTTTCGGGTCACCTGCAATCACCACGCGTTTGCCGCGCAATAGCACCGGCAACGCTTCTTCCAACCGGCACTGGCTCGCCTCGTCAAACATCACCACATCGAACAACGCTTCCCTCGGAAATATCTGCGCTACTGTCGCCGGACTCGCCATCCACACCGGGCATAGGTCGAACAGCGGATCGCCGCCCTCCGTCCCTGCTCCTGCCGCGATCATCTGCCGCAACTTCATCGCCTTCTGTCCCCGCACGAACAGCCGTTGACGCAAAGATGCTCCGAGCGTATTGAGCCGTGATCCCGTCGAGGCCAGCAACCGCTCGCGCCACACCTTCTGCCAGCGATGCACCACTACCGCGCGGACGAGCTGTTTCTTCTCCTCCGTGCGCTCGAGCAGTTCTGCGAAAGCCGCCTCCACCCGTTTCGTATCGATGCGCGCCAGCGCCTCATCCTCCCGCAATCGCTTCCGTATTTCGCGTGACAGCACCGATGCCTTCAACGCCGGTTCCGCCGTCTCCCATGGCATCCCCTGCACCGCCGTCACTGATACCGCCTGCTGCATCGGTGCCGACATCGTGCGCATCCGGTCCGACAACCTGATGGCCTCTTCCAACGTGTCGAAAAAATCCACGAACCGCTGGCAGATCTCCGTGGCCGCCTCATTGTTCCGCCAATCACCCGAAAGCTCCGCGATCGCCTCATCCGATAATACCCCCGTCTCCATTAGCGCCACTTCCAGCGCATGGATCGCCTCCGCCCGCTTCGCCGATTGCCGCAACATCGTCACACAATTCGAACCCTGGCCTGCCAAGTCCTGCAACGCCGCCAGCACCGTCGCTTGCACCAGCGCGTAGATCGGCTGTTTGAGTGCCTTGAGCACCGCCATGACTTCCGGCAACCCGTCGCGAAATGCCAGCAACTCCTCATCCGTCGGCAATGTCGCTGCTTCCTTGCCTAGCAAGCGATCCCGCAAATCGCTCCACAGATACCGCGCCTTGAGCCCTAGATAAAACACCCGCGCCCGCTCTGTCGCCTCAGGAGTCAATGGCAATGCCAAAGGCGCCAACGCGGCCGTGGCCTCCTTCTTTTTCCCGAACGCAAAGAACCGCGTCCAACTGCCCGCGATCGGCGCCCAGTTGTCCAGCGCCAGCAATCTCTTGCCCGTCTCACCTAGCGACGGCACCGCCCCCTTCACCTGTAAAAAAAGCTCCCGCTCCAGCGGATGCCCCAACCTCTCCGCTTCCTTCGCCAAGCTCGAAATCTCTTCCTCAAACCGTTGCCATTGGCTGCTCGCCGCCAGCTTCAGCGCCACCTCTGGTAACCCACGCTTCACCACCGTCTCCAACAAATCCGCCAAAGCCGCACGCGCTTCCGCCTGTTCCAGCGCGGCAAAACCCGCCTCCAACGGCACCAACCAATGTGCTGCCGGCATCTTGCCGGCAGTAGAGGCGCTCCCGCTAGACACACCCACTCCTGAATTACCCGCCTCGCCCCTTTGTCCGCCAGGCAATGTCTCATCCACCCCTTGCGCCGCCCCCACCGCCTTCTCCAGCTTCCCCTTGATCTCCGCCGAACGGCTCGCCAGCCATTCAGAAAGCGTCATGCCCAGCCTCCCGCGATACGGACTCTCCGGCCATCGCGCCGTGATGGCTCGTCGCAATATCTCCTCCGCATCCGTGCGATGCGTCATCAGATCTTCCAGCGTCAATCCTTCCACTTCCGGCAGATCCACCCCGCCCTTTTCCCGCACCTGCCACCACTCACCGCACAATTGATGAAACGATTCCCCCTCGGGACCACTGCCATGCAACCGGTCGAAATACCCGCGCAGTTCCGCGTGCAAATCATTCAATCGGGTATTCGTCTGTCCCAGTTTGCGTGCCGGATCTGGCAATTCCGCCTCCTGCGCCAGCTCCTCCAATCGCTCGCGGATCTGCATGTAGAGCTGCGTGCGATCCCGTTGCGGATCATGGATCACGCCGCACAACCCACCAAGGCCCATGCTATCCAACCGGTACTTCACCACGTCCAGCGCCGTGCGCTTGTCGCACACGAAAAGCACCCGTTCACCCCGTGCCAGATGATCCCCGATGATGTTCGCGATCGTCTGGCTCTTCCCCGTTCCCGGTGGCCCGTGGATGACCAGTGCCGCACTCCGCCGCGCATGCGCCACCGCTTCCGCCTGGCACGGATCCGCATGGGTCACCAAAAGTTCCTCGCTGAAATCCCGCTTCGCCTTCGCGACAGCAGTTGCTTCATGATCCCACTCCTTCGCCTCCGGCAGTTGATTCTCCTCCGCCTCTTCCAGCGCCTTCGGTGAAAGAAACGCCTGCACCGGATTTACCAACGTCGGTTCCGTTTCCTGCATCCACTTCGTATCCCGCAGCAACCCCGGATTCACCAAAGGAAACAGCCCGATGATCGCACAAGGCAAAATCTCCGCCTTGTTCGGCAGCGCATCCGTCTTCGGCACCATCTGCAAAATCGTGTTCTCATCAAACACCGGCGGCACTTCCATCCCCGCCGCCTTCGCTGCCAGTGCGATGGTCTCCGCGATCTCCCGCCACGGATTCTCCCCCGCTTCATCCGTGAAGAGCCCTTCCGTGGTCTGTCCCGTTTGCTGTTCGATCCACGCCAGCAAGCCCGGATTCGGCATCACCAGGTCCGCGCCTTCACCCGTCACCTCCAGCGTCACGCCGGGATTCAACCCCCGCCGCACACTCATCGTCACCGGCACAAACGCGATCGGTGCCAGAATCCGCGCCGACTTGAACCCCTGCCGGTCCTGCGTCACTGGAATGGACAGCAGCGGAAAACCCACGAACAACGCTTGATCCCCGTGATCGTTGTAATACTCCGTCGCATCCTCCGCGATGTCCCGCAGCTTCCCCAACACCTTCGCCTGCTTGTCCGCAGAAGATCTTGAATTGCGCTGCTCCTCCGACCACTCGCTCTCGGGATAACTCGGCCAACTGAACTCCTTCACCTTCGCCGGGAACTCCACCTTGCCGCCCAACAGATCACGCAACGCCGTCGCTGGCTCCGTCCCCTGCAAATGCCGCAGCTCCAGCAGGTCCACCCGCTGCCGGCTGTTATGCGGCCGCGCGTTCAACCCCGGACCGGCGATCAGGCTCGCGTAGAGCCGCTGCAACATCGTGCGCAGCATCATGCTGTTCTCGTTAGTCCCCATATCAAAACCCGTTCCGGCAAGCCACCGCAAGCCTTGCGTTCCTCCTTCGCAATCGTTCTCGTCGTCGTCCTCGAAAAGGGCATCGTGTAACCCATATCACACAGCAAATTTCCAGCACCTTGCAGGATTCCTCCAACTCAGCATTTCGCCCCATCCACAACTCTCTCAAATGCGCCTCGGAACAATCCCGGTCAGACTGCTTATAAACGAACCATAAAGCTCCAAATAAGGCGGATATGATTTATGGAAACCATGACTTTTGGCTTCATAAACAGTCAATCCCGTTCACTAATAGACGTGCTGGCAAAAGTCAGTCCTCTAACCTGGTCCCCAGCCTCAGCAACAGTTTGTCATGGATCCCGCCAAACCCGCCGTTGCTGAACACGCACACCACATCACCTGATTTCGCCTGCTGCCCTACGTGCTCTACGATCGCTTCGACCGTAGGCAAGTAAGCCGCCGGCTTGCCCGTGGCCTGCAAATCCGCCATCAGCTTCACCGGGTCCATCCGTTCATGCACCGCGAGCAATTCCAACCGCGCCACCTCCGACACCACGATCGCATCCGCCAACGCCAGCGCTTCCGCCATCTCCATCTGAAAAACATTCCGCCGTGTCGTATTCGAGCGCGGTTCAAAGATCGCCCACAACGGCCGATGCGGATACTTCACGCGCAAAGCCCGCACCGTCTCTTTGATTGCCGTCGGATGATGCCCGAAGTCATCGATCACCGTCACCCCGCCCGCATCGCCCTTTACTTCCATTCGACGCTTGATGCCTTTGAATGTGCTGAAACCCGCCTGAATCTGCTCATTCGTCAACCCGCAATGCTTCGCCGCCGCCACCACCGCGAGCGCATTCCGCACATTCAGCTCACCCACCAACGGAATCTCAAACGTGAACCCATCCAAAGTGAAGCGTGAGCTGCTATCGCGCAAGTCCAACGCCTCAGCCCGCACATCATTTCCCGCTGTCAAACCAAATCGCTTCACGGGTGCGAACTTGATGTCTAGGAGCGGTTGCAGATTCGCCTCATCTCCATTCGCCACGATCAAGCCGTTACGCGGCACCAGCCGCAGGAAATGCTGGAACGATTTCTGCACCGCCGCCAAGTCCGCAAAGATGTCCGCGTGATCGAACTCCAGATTATTCACGATCGCCACCTCCGGCAGGTAATGGATGAACTTGCTGCGCTTGTCGAAGAACGCGGTGTCATACTCATCCCCCTCGATGATGAACCACTCGCTGTTCGTGAACCGCGCCCCTTGCCCGAGATTCGTCGGGATACCGCCGATCAGGTAGCTCGGATTCAGCCCCGCATTCTCAAAGACCCAAGTGAGCAATGAAGTCGTCGTCGTCTTGCCATGCGTCCCGCTGACGACCAGCGAGCGTTTGCCCCGGATGAAAAACTCCTTCAACAGCTCGGGCAGCGAGCAGAACCGCAGTTTCTTTTCCAGAGCCAGCTCCGCTTCGGGATTGCCGCGAGAGATGGCATTACCGATGACCACCAAGTCCGGATTGTGGGCGAGGTTATTTTCATTGTAGCCGGAGAACACCTCGATTTTCTTGTCCGCCAGGAAAGTGGACATCGGCGGATAGACGCCTTGGTCCGAACCCGTAACCCTGAATCCTCGCTCCTGCATAGCCACTGCTGCTGAAGCCATGGCCGTGCCGCAAATCCCAACGAAATGAACTGTCTTGATGTCCGAAGACGAAAGCATGACCGGATGATGGCGCATCAGAAAAAGGGTGGAAGCAATAAATCGCGTGAAAGCAATTTTGCTTGTCACTCGTCATCGAAAAGACTGGCGCCCGGTTCCTGAACCTATTCTATTAGTGGCATGACCCGTTATCATTTGTTCGCCATTTTGGCTTTAGCTCTGCTCATAGCCACTGGTGCCTCCACAGGCCCGCAATCCCTTTTCAACGGCAAGAATCTGGACGGCTGGGTAAAGCTGCACGACGGCGAATGGACCGTGGAGAAAGGCGAACTCGTCGCACGCAAAGGTGTGGCCTGGACGACCAATCCCGAGGTCAGCGGCTCCTGGCTGCGCACAGAAAAGGAATACACGGACTTCATCTTCGAGCTCGAATACTCCGTGAACGAGAAAGGCAACAGCGGCGTCTTCATCCGCTCCGCCATCGAGAAGAATCCAGCCTTTACCGGCCATGAGATCCAGATTCTGGACGACCATGGCCGTGAACCGAAGAAGTTCACCACTGGTGCGCTCTATGACGTGGTGGCTCCTTCCAAAAACATGTCCAAGCCCGCGAACCAATGGAACACTTTGAAGATCGAAGCCCGTGGCCCACGAGTGCAAGTCTGGCACAACGGCGAGAAAATCGTAGATCATACCCCTGCCCGCTCGCTCAAAGGCTATCTCGGCCTGCAAAACCATGACGACAAGGCCGTCACCCGCTTCCGTAACATCCGCGTCACTGACCTGAGCGAATAGCTCTTAGCCACCGATACAGCTCATTGATCGTTCTGGCTGTTGGAACTCCGGCTCGCCAATGTGGTGCCGATCCTCCTTTTGCCAGACAATCCCTCGCACGTGCCGTTGCAGCTCCTCATCACTGGCACCTCCACGCAGCAATGGCTTAAGATCATGCTCGCCCAAGCTGAACAGACAGGTGCGGATCTTGCCATCCGCTGTCAGCCGGATGCGGTTGCAATGGCCGCAAAAAGGTTCGCTCACCGGCGCGATGATGCCGATTTCCCCGCGTCCATCCGGGAAGGCCCAGCGCTTGGCCGTTTCTGAGAGATTTGCCGAATTCACCGGCCTCAGGTCAAACTTAGCCTGCAAGCGCCCCAAAATCTCTCGTGCACTGACTACCAGATCCTTCTGCCACGCGTGCTTGGAATCGAGTGGCATGAACTCGATGAACCGGAAGGAAAGATCCTCGGCGCGGGCAAATTCAGCGAGGGCTTCTAGTTCATGGTCGTTCACGCCCCGGATGAGTACCGCGTTCACCTTGACCGGCGTAAACCCCAGTTGCCGCGCGAGCTTGATCCCCTCCAGCACCTCGTTCAACCCGTCACGACCGGTGATCTTTTTGAAGTTATCACGGTCCAATGAATCCAGGCTGAAACTCACCCGCTTCAACCCGGCCGTCCGCAAGCCCTGAGCCAGATTCTGAAAATGAAATCCGTTCGTGGTGATGGCGATGTCCTGGATGCCGGGGATTTTTGCCACGCCAGCGACCAATTGTACCACCCCTTTGCGCAAAAGCGGTTCGCCTCCGGTGATGCGTACCTTGTCAATGCCCAGACAGGCGAACACACGCACCACCCGTTCAATTTCCTCCAGCGTAAGGATCTCCGCCTTGGGCTTCCAGTTCAGCGCGATGGGTTTGGCCGGGTTCGGATTCTTCAGGATGTCGAACTTGGAGCGATAAAAATTCGCTGCCTCTTCCGTCTCTGGCAGACAGTAGAGACAGCGAAAGTTGCAACGGTCCGTGATGCTGACCCGGAGGTCCCGCATCACCCGGCCAAACGAATCGGCTAGCGGCGCGCTTGGGCTCATTTAGGCGCCGGTGGCGCGGCGGGGGCATTCGTCGGCGAATTCACCTTCACGCCACCATCGCGCTTGATCTCCACATCCAGACTCGGGGCCGCATTGGTGCCCTTGTCCTTGCCGCCGGGCGGCTTCACAAATCCGTCCTGCATCATCTGGCCGCCCTTTCTGATGTCACCCGCACCATAGATGCCGCGGCGGATCCACTCCAGCCGCTTCTGGATGTTCAATTCTTCCTTCAACTGGGAAATCTGTGTCCGCAGGAACTCAAGGTCAGCCATCTGGCGCTCCAGTTCCGCTTTCTCGGTTTGCAAGCGCTTCAATTCCTTCAGAAGAAACTCCCGGTCACCCACCGCTGCAGTAAGCTTCTGCTGGGTATCCGCAATATTTTTCTCCAGACCTTGGATGGAAACGTTGAGCTGGCCCATTTTCTGGGTCAACTGGTCCCGGTTCACTTCCAGTTCGGCGATTTGTGCATCGCGCTTGGCGATCTCCTGCCGGGCCGTCTCTGCCGCCTGCTGGGCGCGACGTTTTGTTTCCTCTGCCTCCGCCGCCGTCTGCTTCAACTGAGCAGCCGTCTTGGAAAGATCGTTGCTGGTATTCGCCAGATCCGAGGAGGTCCGCGTCAGGTTGTTGGAGAGAGTGATTGTCTCCTGCGTCAGGCTTTGCACCGTGGAATCCAGCTTCTCGTTGACCTTCTTTTGGTTCTCCAGCTCGCCCCGGATCTTCACGATCTCACTGGATTTGGTCTCGATGACCTGTTCCTTCTCTTTCTGCACATTGGCTGCCACCGTCTTGTCGCGACGCCATGAGAGGGCCAGCAACCCGCAGACCACCACCAGAATAATGATTACTACTTTCGACTTCATAAGCTCAGTTTGCTTTCGGTTAATTGATTTGTAAAGGCATGGGTGCAACTGACTCTCACCCTGCGCCTTGGCCATGCCGTATTTAGCCAGCGGCGGCCAAATCTTGGCCCCATTCCTCTCCAGCACACCCCATGCCGCTTGCATCCTTGCCAGTCAGACTTAGATTGGCCCCATGGATTTACCGTCCGAGATGGGCATCATGGTACTGCCGAACGCTACACTGTTCCCGCACACCATTTTGCCTCTGTACATTTTCGAACCCCGCTACCGGGCCATGCTGGCGGATGCCTTGGCCTCGCACCGCTTTTTTTCCGTGGCGCTCCAGCGCCCGGACCGCACCCGTGAGACCCCTTCCGAGATCGCGGGCGTCGGCATCATCCGCGCATCCGTCCAAAATAAAGACGGCACATCGCAGATGATTGTTCAAGGAATGACGCGCATCCAATTGGGCAAAGTGATCCAGTCCAAACCCTACCGCGTCCATGAAATCGCCGTATTCCGCCCAAAACCCTTTAAACCGGCCGTGGTCAAGCCCCTGATGTGCAAGGCCCGGGAGTTGATAAAAATTATTTTCGATGAAGGTCTCTACCCCGGCGCCGAACTGCTCAAGAAGCTCCCCTCCAGCGAGTGCGATGCCACCCTGAACGCTCAGGCCACCGATTCCTATCAGCACTTCCTCCGTCAGATCGAGCAATTGGAAGACCCCGAGGTTTTCGTGGACGCCGTCGGCGGCACCCTGCTGACCAGCCCGGCCGAACGGCAGGTCCTTCTGGAGACCCCGGAGATCGAGGAACGCCTCAAGCACCTCGTGCATTTCCTGCTCGCCGCCATCCAGCGCGCCCGTAACACTGGTCCGGCATGAAATTTTCATTTCCGTCAGATGAATCGTTGGATCAGGCCTCGCGCGACGAGATCATGTCCCACCTCTTCACCGGCCTCGTCCTCCAGCATTCCCAGCTTGCCATGATGATGCTCGGCCGGGTGGCTGACCCCGATACCGGCGCAACGCCGCCCAAGGATTTGGAATCCGCCAAGATGTTCATTGATCTGCTGGAGATGCTGGATTTCAAGACACGCGGTAACCTAACACCATCGGAAGCCGCCCTGCTGAAGGAACACCTCACTCTGACCCGGGAAGCCTTTGCCGAAGAACTCGACAATCACGTCGAAGAGACCGGCGGCAACGCCTGAGCAGATTTCGCGGCAAGCCTCGGTCGCTTGATCGCCTGAAATTGGCGTGAGTTCCATCGCTTAGCCGGTGCCTCGCCGGAAATCCCACCCTTGCGCAAGCGGCCCTGACCTGCTTCATTACCCGTCCGGCTGTCGCGGAAAACCAGCCGGTGATGCAGCCAAACCTGCGTCTTTAGAACAAAACCGCAAATGACCGATCAGCATCTATTTCATGACTTTGCCCGTCGCCTTCGCGATGCGATCTCCCGCGCCTCCAACCAGCTTGACTCCTTGGGCGAGAACGAGTTCCAGTCGTTGGCCTTAGACCTTTTCAAGCTGCAATACGCTCACATCGCCCCGTATCGCAATCTGTGCGACCGCCGCCAGAAGACGCCAGTAACCGTTACCCGCTGGCGGGACATCCCCGCCCTGCCGACGACCGCCTTTAAGGACTTGGAACTGAGCGGTTTGCCGCCTGCCAAACGCACTCATGTCTTCCACTCCAGCGGCACAACTGAGCAACGCCCCAGCCGCCACTTCCATAGCAGCGACTCGCTTGCGCTTTACGAGGCATCGCTGCTGCTCTGGTTCGAGCAGCATGTGCTGAGGATGACCGGGCTGAGTAGTAACGCGTCGCTTCAATTCATCGCCCTCACGCCACCACCGGTCGCGTGCCCGCACTCCTCGCTCATCCACATGTTCGAGACCGTGCAAAAAGCTTTCACGTCGGGCGAAACGCAATTCTTTGGCGAACTCAGCACCAACCAAACTTGGGAGATCCGGTTCCCGGCTGTCTTCGCTGCGCTGGAAAATTCCATCACCACCCAACGTCCCGTCCTGCTGCTGGGCACTGCTTTCCTATTCGTCCATCTCCTTGATGAACTGGAACAGCGCCAACTGCATTTCCAACTTCCGGCCGGTTCACGCCTCATGGAAACCGGCGGCTACAAGGGCCGTTCACGTGAATTGCCAAAAGCAGAGTTGCACTGCCAACTCGCCACGCGGCTCGGTCTGCCGGACAGCCATATCCTCTGCGAGTACGGCATGAGTGAACTGAGCTCCCAAGCATACGATCGCGTCTGCGGCTCCGCTGCTCCACGACATTTTCAGTTTCCGCCTTGGGCACGCGTGGTGATCGTATCACCGGAAACAGGATTGGAAGTGGCCATCGGCGAAACCGGTCTGGTACGGATTCACGATCTGGCGAACGTGTGGTCTATTGCTGCGGTCCAGACGGAAGACCTGGCCATCCGCCGCGCCGATGGTTTTGAACTGCTAGGTAGAGCCGCCCAAACCGAACCGCGCGGCTGTTCGCTCATGGCCCGATGATGTGCGCTAAATAGTTCCTTTAATGAGTTCCCCCAACGACCATCGTTCCCGCACGCTGTTTCTCAGCGCGATCCTCCATGCCTTCACGCATGTCTATCAGGTCGCCCTGCTGCCGCTCTACTTTCTCATCCGCGATGACCTCGACCTCAACAGCGTCGGCCAGGCCACCTCGCTGGTGACGGTGATGATGCTCTGCTACTTCCTGCCCAGCTACTTTGCGGGTGTTCTGGCCGACAAGATCAGCAAGAAGCATTTGCTCGCCGTCGGTCTGGCTATCAACGGCCTTGGTTTTATCGGCCTCGCTCAGGCCCCCAATTACTACACCGCCTTGGGCTTTGTCGTCCTGGCCGGGTTGGGCGGCAGTCTCTTTCACCCCGCTGCCACGTCATTGATCGCCAGACTGTATCCGGTCGGGACCGGCCGCGCCTTGGGGCTTCTGGGCGTGGGTGCTGGCGTTGGTTTTCTGATCGGGCCCATCTATGCGGGTTGGCGGGCGGACATGCTGGAGCCGATGATCGGCCCCTCCGCCTGGCGCAAACCCGTCTTCGAACTCGGTCTCGCCGGCCTCATCATGGCCGCCCTCTTCAATCGCTACGCCGCCCAGGACAAACCGGTGGAGCACACCGTCAACGAGGCGACCTTGGCCAAAGTGCCGATGTTTCCCACCACGGCGCTCTGGCTGTTCTTTCTCGGAGCCGCCCTTTGCTTTGGACTGCGCGATTTCACGGGCTTCGGCATGGGCAGCCTGGGTTCGCTCTTTTTGCAGAAAGCGCACGGCTTCGATACCCAACTGACCGGCACCACGCTCAGCGTCATCTTCCTGGCCGCCAGCATCAGCAATCCGGTCTTCGGCGGTCTCAGTGACAAGGGCCGCATCCGCTGGACCTTATTCGTGCTTTGCATGTCCGCGATCCTCGTTTTCATCTTCCCGCACTTCCCGGCTGAGTGGTCGTTTGCGCCTTACTTCATCTACGGCTTCTTCTTCATGGGCAGTTACCCGATGGTTGAAGCGGCCTTGATGGAAGCAGTGCCTGATTCCGTACGTGGTCGGGTTTTCGGCTTCTTCATCACCATCGGTGGCTCCATTGGAAGCCTGGCGCCATGGATTCTCGGTGAATGGGTCAGGAACCTTGGCGATTCCGCCGCTGGCAATCCTGCAGCGTTCTATGCGCCCTACGGCTTGCTAACCGCCACCGTCCTGATCTCACTCATGGGCCTGCCCTGCTTGCACGCCATCCGCAAACGAGAAGACGCTTTGGAATATCCGCCCAAAGCCTGAACCCGCTGAACGCGCATGAATCTGCCCAACTACTTCCTCGCTGACCTGCCTCCCGAAGCCACCCTCACGGGGCCGCTGATCGCCGAGGCGTGCCAGACGTTGAAGCGCAACCGCGTGCAATTCCTCGCTCAACGTTCCACCACGGCGATCATCCGTGTGCTCTGCGAGGTGGCGGAGAACTGGCAGAAGAAAACCAATCCTTTCCGCCTGATGGCTTTGGAAGAAGGCCCACAACAGACCGGCTTCTCCCGCCACACACTGGAGCGCGGGATTGACGACTTCTTCAGCCAGCTCACGGAAGAAAATCTGGAAACCCTTGTTGCTCAGGAACTCGGCCACACCAAGCGGCTGGATACTTTTTCGGCCAGCAAGGAAGAGCGCATCGGTGACCGCACCTCCATGGTCACCGGGCCCGACATGCTCGTGCATATCGCCGCCGGCAACCTGCCGAACCCCACGTGGATGAGCATGATCCTTGGCCTGCTGACCCGCTCCGCGCAGTTCGTGAAATGTGCCCGTGGTTCCTCCTATCTGCCACGTCTCTTCGCGCACTCGCTCTACGAGGCGGATGCTAAGCTCGGTGCCTGTCTGGAGTTAGCCGAATGGCCCGGTGGCGAGCGCGAATTGGAGAGCGCCCTCTTTGCCGAGGCCGATTGCGTCACCGCCACAGGCTCGGACGAAGCCCTGGCGGATATCCGCTCTCGTCTGCCCATCCGTGTGCGTTTCCTTGGTTACGGCCATCGAGTGAGCTTCGGTTATGTCGCGCGCGAAATCATGAGTGATTGGACCTTGGCTGCAGCGGTGAAACAGGCGGTGGATGACGTGGTGGCGTGGAATCAACTTGGCTGCCTCAGCCCGCACGTCATCTATGTGGAGCATGGTGGTGCTTTGGAGCCTTCACTATTCGCCTCCAAGCTCGCCGAAGAACTTGCCGCACGTGAAGCTGCCGAACCGCGTGGACCGCTTGATGTCCCCAGTGCGGCGGCCATCCAGACGCGCCGCGCTTTCTACGAAGTCCGCGCGGCGCATCTGCCCGACACGCAGCTATGGTGCAGTGCAAACTCCACCGCGTGGACGGTCATCTTCGAGAATGACACCAACTTCCAGCTCTCCTGCCTGAACCGTTTCATCTATGTGAAGCAATTGGTGGACCAGGAAGAGCTGTTGCGCATGCTGGAACCGTTGCGCCACCAGATTTCCACGGTCGGACTCGCGGCGACGGATGTCACCGCGCAAAAGCTGGCCTTGCGTTTCGCCCAATGGGGCATCACGCGCATCTGCCCGCTGGGGCGGATGCAAAAACCGCCGCTCACGTGGCGTCACGATGGCCGACCGGCCCTCAATGACCTCGTGACGTGGACTGATTGGGAGAAAGATTCCGCATGAAAATGGACCTGCGCCGCACCTTTCAATTCGAAGCCGCCCATCTCCTGCCTCACCTGCCGGAGACGCACAAATGCCGCCGCCTGCATGGCCACAGTTTTCAGGTTGAGATCGTCGTCACTGGCGACGTGGACCCGTCTTTCGGCTGGGTCATGGACTACGCCGATGTGAAGGCCGCCTTCAAGCCGCTCTGGGAACGCCTCGACCACTATTACCTGAACGAAGTCAAAGGTCTCGAAAATCCGACTAGCGAGAATCTCGCCATCTGGATCTGGAACGATCTGAAACCGCGCCTGCCTTTGCTGAGCGAAGTGGTTGTGGCTGAAACCTGCACGGCCAAGTGTGTGTATCGCGGACCTCGGACGTAGCAGACAGCATGCGGGATGAGGGGCTCAAACCAGCCTTCATCGTCTGTGTTTATCTGTGTCCTTCTGTGGTTAAAAAAGTTTGCATGAAAATCGCCCGGCTGAACGGCAAAGGTGAAATCTTTCACAGCCTCCAGGGGGAAGGCCGCAGCCTCGGTGTGCCCAGCGTTTTCATCCGCGCCTCGCTCTGCAATCTACACTGCGTCTGGTGCGATACCGATTACACGTGGAATTGGACCGGGACCCCCTTCAAGCATCTGCGTGATAACCAGCCCGGTTATCAAAAGTTTCGTAAAGAAGACCAGATCATCGAACTCACCCCGGTCGAGATCGTCGCCGAAGTAAGCCAGTATCCCAGCCGCAATGTTGTGCTGACAGGCGGCGAGCCCATGCTGCATCAGGCGGATTGGATTCAGATCATCGACGGCCTGCGTGCCCTTGATCCGAACTATACCGTGGAGATCGAAACCAATGGCACCATCCTCCCCGAAGCCGAACTCGATGTCCGGCTCACGCACTACAATGTCTCGCCCAAGCTCACCAACTCCTCGAACCCTGATCACTTGCGTGAGCGCCCTGAGGTCCTGAAGTTTTACGCCGCGAGTCTCAAAGCCTATTTCAAATTCGTCATCAGCCGGGAAGCCGACCTGACGGAAGTTCTCGCCCTGCAAAAGAAATATGGCATTCCCTGCCGCCGCATCTATCTGATGCCGCAAGGCACTTCAGTCGCTGATTTGAATGCCCGTCAGATGATGCTCGTGGAGATCTGCCAGCGGCATGGCTTCAACTACACAGACCGTCTCCACATCCGCCTCTTCGGGGAAAAACGTGGCGTCTGAACACGGGCACTTATCCCTTGGGCATATCAGGCAACGTCTTGCTCAAGATCTCCAGGATGGCCTGCTTTTCAGCCGCGGGCAGATAGGCATACTCCGGGTCCGCTTTTTTGACATCCAGCGCCGCCCTTAAGCGCCGGTAAATCCGCTGCTTGATCTCCGGCAGCAATCCTTGGAACACCGGGCTGTAGATCATGTAGCTGCAACGATGCTTGAACATGCGAGTCTGCAAATCGAAGTCCCGCAGCGAAATCCCGTTCACTTTGCGGCCTTGGTTGGTGAAATCGCGCTTGAAATCCGCCTCACCCGCCACTCCACCCTTCGGCAAGGGGACTTCATCAGCAAACAGCATATAACGCACCACCATGTTCGCCTGTTGATCCAGTTCGGTCGCGGCTTCCGTCGATAACTTTCCCTTCCCCAAAAACAGACTCGTCCGCGCCCGATAGCCCGCCTCGAGCACGCGGTTCACGAAGCCCGCCTGATGCTCATGCAACAGTTGCGGCAGGATATCGCTCGAAGGCACCAGATAGCGTGCGTAATCAAACCGCTTCCCCGCTTCGATCTTCTGCGTGCTCAGCCCTTGCGGAGACAACCGCCCGATGACGTTGCCCCAGTGGTTCGTGATGCCGTGCTGTCCGGTCACATACCAGCCGCCAAAACGTTCGCTGAAGGGGATCTGATGACCGTTCTGGGCGATGCGATAAGCTGTCAGACTGCCGCCGGACGGTCCCGGAATGACTGACTTCACCACCAAGCCAGGCACCTGCCGTGTCTCCTCATCCGCATGGCAGTTCATACAACGCGTAGCCCGCTCAATCTTGATGGGCTGCTCTCCGCGCGGAATATCAAAAATGTAGAAGATGCCGCCCAGTTCCGGGTCGAGAGACACGATCTCGATTTTCCCACCCGGTATGTAGCCCAGATAGATGTCGTCGCTGAAATAGATCGCGCGCGGATTGCCCGGATTGATGAGGCCCAATTGCAAGCTCGTCGTGGAGAAGAGCAGCATCTGCGAGGAGGCCGGGATATGCAGTGCCTTCAGAAGACTGAGCAAAAAGGCTTTCTCACTGCTTCGGTCCAAGGGCAGCCGGCCTGTCTCTAGATCCTGTTTCAGGCGCGTGAAGCGATCTTTCAGCTGACGGTTCCAGTAATCATGCGGCGGCTGGTCAAAATCCTGATACGTCGTTTGCGCCAGGCCCACCGATGTGGTCAGGTACAAAGAAAGCAATAATATGCATGTGCGCCGCATGACTTGCCCGACAGTATGCCCGGCTGTGTTCAACGGACAAGTCTCACCTTGCAGACAATGGATTTCGCCCACCCGCGCTCAATGTGCCGGATGCGATTGCAACTTCAGCTCCTGTTGTTTTTCCAGCATGTGATCCATCGAGTAACGCCCTGCGCCATAGACCGAGAGCAGGCTTAACAGGAACAAAACGAGCGCCGTGAACTCAAAGTTCTGGCGCAGCTCCAGCGAGCCGAACTGCGGCAGATAGACACACAGCACCGCTCCCAGCAAGGCTGGCACCTGGGCCATGGCTGACCAGCGCGTGACCGCACCCAGCATCAGAAAAATGCCGCCCATGATGTGTACCGGCACCACATAGTGCCATCCCATCAGCACCAGTATCTCCATGTTGCTGGATTGCTCCATCAACTGCACGAACGCCACCCGTTGATTGGCCAACAGCAAACCTTTCATCAACAACCCTGCACCCAGATAGACCCGGATCAGGTCGAGGAAAAAGTCCGGATGCCGGGCGACCCACTGGTCATACGCACTGGCGGGAGCGATGGCTTTCCGAAGTTGGGCAGACATGGACAATGGTCCGGCTCCTTTGAGAAAAATCAGCCCCAGCAGGAACAAAACCAGCGTCGAGAATTCAAAACCCTCCCGGCTCGTAAGGCTGGTCATCTGCGGCAGATTCACCAACAGGACCGCTCCCGCCAGGATCGGTATCTGCACCAAAGCAGCCAGTCGCACAAACAACCCCGCAGCCAGCAGAAAACCACCGATGATATGGAGATAGGGTACGTATGTCACCAAGGGCATCATCGCTTCATGCTGTGCCGGCAGCTTTAACACCTCCGGATGCATCAGGAAAAAAGCGCCTTTCACCAGCAGCCCGACCCCCAGGTAAATCCTCACCAAATCCATGAAATGATCGAGATGTGAATGCACCCAGGCTTGCAGTTGTTTCATATTCATAAGTGCCTTTCCAACCGAACGACGCGGTCCAGAAGTGACTTGGGTTCAATGGAGTTTCACGAAGATAACGTAATCTATTTCATTAGAATTTCAAACCCTCATTTCCAGCCAATAAAAAAGCCTTTCCCAGCCATGCAGCCAGAAAAGACTCTAAAAATGAAACCGTCTGCCGTTGCGGTTTAGCGCAACCGCCAGGTGATCCGTCCCTTGGTCAGGTCATAGGGTGATATCTCCATCTTCACCCGGTCACCCACCGTCAGGCGCACCCACCGCTTGCGCATCTTGCCGCAGATAGTCGCGAGAACCATGTGCTTGTTTTCCAGTTCCACCTTGAACATCGTGCCGGCCAGCACCGTCATGATGCGGCCTTCTACCTCGATATGCTGCTCTTTGTCGTTCATACATCTAACATCCGTCTAACTGGTCTGAGCCCAACAGCAACGCCCACAGACCACTCGACAAGCGCAGCTAAGAAATGAAAAGCGGGGTCCGGTCCAACCCGAACCCCGCATGAAAATAGCCAGTAAGGCCTACGAATTAGTAACGGTCACGACCGCCACCGCCGCCACGGCGATCGCCGCCACCACCACCGTAGCCGCCGCCGCCACCACCACCGCCGAAGCCACGACGACCACCGCCGCCGCCGCCACCGGGAGGACGTTCTTCACGCGGACGGGCCACGTTGACCGTGAGGTTACGGCCGTCCAAAGGAGCGCCGTTCAAAGCTTGGATGGCCTTTTCCGCTTCTTCAGCGGAACCCATCGTGACGAAACCGAAACCACGCGGACGGCCCGTCATACGGTCCGTCATCAGGTTCGCTTCGATGACCGTGCCGTGCGCCGCAAAAGCGTCCTGCAGGTCGTTTTCTGTGGTGTTGAAGGAAAGATTTCCAACGAACAACTTGGTACTCATGATGATACTGTCCTAGATAACCGTAGCTTTCTCCGACTGTTCCCGACCACCGGGTTTCAAATCATCACTGAACCGAGTTCACCTGAGGATTTCCATGCCTTGAAAGTGACAAGCTGATCTATCAGACGCAAGTACGTTGGACTTTTCCATCTGAATAGCAACAACTATCGCGAAATATCTTCGACTCTTTTTCCCTCACTTGACTGGCACCCGTCGCCCGGCTTGCGCCTCCGGGTGCCACAATTTGGAATCACACCGCCAGCCCAGCACATCTCGCTTCGGCTCAATGACTTCCGCCGCCGGCCAGGTGTAGTGACAGTCCAGACAATAGAAGGCCCGTGGCAGAAACTTCATCGCCAGCAACACACTGCCCAATCTGGGTGTGAAGAACTTGCGCGAGAACTGGGGATACTCCACCCGCGTGGAATCGCACTCCGGACATTGCACCGCTCCGCTGATCAAGCCTCCCGCCTTCGTCATTTCCTTCAACATGCCCGCCGCCTTATCGTAATCAACCTCAGGCACTTCCAAATGGACGGCGGCCAGCGGTTCCGACATGAACCAATACTTCTCCATCGTTGATTCATCGTTGATCTCGGCTTTGACTCCTGCCGCCTGCAACCGCTCCCGCAATTGCAGCGCTGGCTTCAAATCATGAAACGTCACCAAGGGTATCGTATTCATGCCCTTAATATACCCCACCACCACCCAGCGCCAAACGTCCTTTTTGGAATGCCCCTGAATCCCTACTCGGTCACTTCTTGGATTGCCTTGGCCTGGCCTGCTCCCGCTTCCGGCCAGACCGGCAGAATTACCAGAAAGGTTGCCCCCTGTCCCAGCACACTCCGGCACTTCACCTGCCCCGACATCGATTCCACCAACTTCTTCACGATGGACAGCCCCAAGCCATTGGAGGATTCCCCATCGGTTGGCTTGGCCGTGAGCCGGGTGAACTTTTGGAACAGTTTCTTCTGATCCTCCTCGCTCAAGCCCGGCCCCTCATCCTTGACCGCCAGAGAAACCTGATCTCCCGCCAACTCCACCCGCACTTCCACCAATGAATTGGGCATGGAATACTTCACCGCATTCGACACCAGGTTATCCAGCACTTGTGAGGTCGCCGCCTCGTCCGCCAGGACCCAAGCTTGGCCTGGCTTGATGACCTGTATCTGGATGCCCTTGCGCGTGGCGGCAAAGTAATTGCCCTCCAGGCTGCGGTCCACTAACGCACACAGATCACAGCGCTCCATGTGCAACCGGAACTTCCCCTCCTCGATGGCATTCGCATCCAGCAAGTTCTTGATCAGATCATACATCCGCGTGCCTGAGAGCCGGATGTTATCCACCAACTGCGCCACCATCCCCGGATTGCGCGCCCGCCCGATCAACTCCGCATTACCGATGATGACCGTCAGCGGGTTCTTCAGATCATGCGCGGCGATGCCCATGAACTCGCTCTTCTCCTGGTTCAATCGGACCAGTTCCGTATTGGACGCCTCCAACTCTTTCAATGCCGCCTGCATCTTCCCAAAGGCCACTTCCCGGCTCGTCTCAAAACTCATGCCCAACAGGAACATGAACGGAATGAGCCCCAAGTAACCGATGGCGGTGATCAACCCGTCCCATTCCGGTGGATACGTCTTAGGCAAGGCGATCCCCAACAACCCCATCGCGATCATGCCGGCACTGGCCATAAAGCTCACGATCACCCATATCTTCGCCGCCTGCTTGCCCACCAGCAGCAAGGCACACAGCGGGATGCTCGCCAGCCACGCCAGCGCATGCCCATGCATGCCGCCCTCTACTCCACACAGCCCGGTAAACCCGATCACCATGATACCGGATAGCAAGTTGCCGCTCAACTTGATCGCCCCAGTTCGCTTCAAGAGGAACGGTACGACCGCAAAACCGAGGCTGCAAAAGAGGATGATGGCCGTGCCAAAATAGTGCTCCACCAGCATGAAGAAGCCCGCATACAGAATCCCGGAAATGACCCCTAGCAACGCGAACCGGACAATCAACCGCGCCTGCCGCGTATGCTCGGCACTGTTGTGGCATTGGACGGGGATGAAACTCTCCACCAATCCATTCGCCCACCCCGGTAAACCGCCAGACACACCGCTCGCCTGCCGGTTCGCTTCACCGGTTTTAGCTGGCGACACTGCTTGCGTCAGGTTGTCTCCCGAACCCATTCCGGGAACAGTATAGTTCAACTACTTCCTTAGTCCATGCGGACCTAGCGAATATTGTTCGCCCTGCCGGCCGTTTGAAGGGCTCATCATCCCCCTTGCCCGCCGCCGATCGCAGGTCCATATTACAACAGTTCCCAAAACAAGCCTATCGCGCCCTTGCCATGAACGTCTTGCCCCGCCGCACCTTTCTCCGTTCCACCGCCGCCACCGGTGCGTTGTTCGGTCTGGGCCAGCTCGGCTTCCTCTCGCATCTCCCTTCCGTGTCCGCTGCCGAAGCCCAGTCAGACACCAGACAAGTCCAGTTCCGCCCCGAGATCGAACCCCTCGTCCGCTTGGTAGAAGACACCCCGCGCGCTCAATTGCTGGAGGAGATCGCCGCCCGCATCAAACGCGACACCACCTATCGCGAAGTGCTCACCGCGCTGCAGCTTGCTGGTGTCCGCAATATCCAGCCACGCCCCGTGGGCTTCAAATTTCACGCCGTGCTCGTCATCAATTCCGCCCATCTCGCCAGCCAGAACTCGCCGGACTCCGATCGTTGGCTCCCCATCTTCTGGGCGCTGGACCAATTCAAGGCATCACAAACTCGCGACGTGCAGGAAGGCAACTGGACCATGAGCGCCGTCGAAGAAAAGCTCGTGCCCACCGCCGACAAAGCCGCCACGACCTTCACCGCCGCCATGGATGATTGGGATGAAGCCAAGGCCGATGCCGCCGTCGCCGCCCTCGCCCGTTCCGCCGGTGCCCAAGAACTCTTCGACCGCCTCTGCCGCTACGGCGCCCGCGACTTTCGTGACATCGGCCACAAAGCCATCTACGTCGCCAACAGTTGGCGCACTCTGCAAAACATCGGCTGGCAACACGCCGAACCCGTCTTGCGCTCCCTAGCTTACGCCCTCCTCGAACACGAAGGCAGCAATCCCGCCAAGCGCGATGCCGAAGCCGACCTGCCCGGCCGACGCAACCTCAAGCTGCTTCAAGACATCCGCCCCGGCTGGCAAACCGGTCAACCCGATGCGAACGCCACCAAAGAATTGCTCACCACTCTCCGCCAAGGCACCTGGCAACAAACCAGCGACCTCGCGGTGAAACTCCTCAATCGCGGCGTCAGCCCGCAATCGCTCTGGGATGCTCTTTTTCAAAGCGCCGGTGAGATGCTCATGCGCCGTCCCGGTATCGTTAGCCTGCACGCCTGCACCAGCACCAACGCGCTGCACTACTCCTTTCAACACAACTTCAATGAAGAGACGCGACGTTTCCTCCTGCTGCAAAACGCCGCCTTCATCCCCCTCTTCCGCCAGCGCGCCGATGCGAACAAAGGCATCCTGATCGATGAATTCGAACCGGAACCGATGAAGACCAAAGGCGAAGAAGCCTTGAACGAAATCTTTGCCGACGTCTCGAAGAACAAACTCCTCGCCGCCCGCAAAGCCCTCGGCTGGTTGCAATCCTCCAGCGATGCCCGCCCCTTCATCAACGCCGCGCAACGCCTCATCTACCTCAAAGGCACCGACTCCCACGACTACAAGTTCAGCTCCGCCGTGCTGGAAGACTACTACTACATGACGCCTGCCCTGCGCGACCGCTACCTCGCCGCCAGCGTCTTCTGGCTGAAAGGCTCCGCCACCGCCGACACATCATTAGTCACCCGCACCCGCGCCGCTTTAAATTCGTAGCAGCCGACGTGAGGAGGCTCTAACCAATTTGGAGTGCTGTGGCTTGTCACAGTTTTCCGTCCGAGGCGGCTTGACGCCTCGACTCCCCTTTGGAGCGCGGATTGTCTCAATCCGCAGCAACGTCCAATAACCAATCGGCCAAATCCCGGATCAAAACGCTTTCACCAACTGATTTCCCCAATTGCCAACCATCCTCATTTGCTCTACCACTAATGCAAAGTGAGCGTCCTCCATCCCAATCCTATTGCCACAGTTCCTGAGGATTCTCCTGCTCTAAAACTTTCACCCCTCGCTGTCCCGATGACGAACTCCCTTCATAAAATCCTAGTGGTCGCCCTGGCGCTCATCTGCCTTGCTTCACCTGCTACTGCCATCGCCGGCCCCTCTGTCGTCATCGCCGGTTACGACAGCGACAACGTCGTCCAGTTCGACTTGACCAGCGGGAAGTGGACCGAGATCGCCCAACTCCCGAAAGGCTCCCAACCACGCGGCATCACCGTCGGCGAATCCGGCGAGATCTTCGTGGGCCTACACGGCGGGAAAAAGAACCTCGTGAAACTCGTTCCCGGCAAAGACTCCACCCAAATGACGGACGTCACCGAATCCATTGGCCGCTTCGGCCCCGGCATTCTCGTCGCCGGTCAGGGAAAGATCTGGGCCGCAGGCGATACCGACCGCGTCATCTACCGCATCGATCCCAGCAGCGGCCAAGTGGAAGCTCCCAAGCAGTATCGCAATCGCTACAATCTCGTCGGTCTCGCCGCCAGTGGCGACGTCCTCTATGCTGCCGAATACTTCCAACGCAGCATCATGCGTTACAATCTGAAGGCTGAAACCGCCGCTGGGGACCGCTTCATCAATAAAAGCCCCCACCTCAACCGCCCCGTCGGCCTGGCCATCGGTCACAACGGCAATCTCTTCGTCGCCAACGGTCTGGAGCCGACCATCGTGGAGTTCGACAGCAAAACGGGTGAATATGTCAGCACCTTCGTGAATCTGGGCATGGGCGGCAAGGAAGGCATCCACGGCATCCTCTACGTGCCCGAAACCAAACGCTACTACATCGCCACCGGCAGCACCCTTTACGAGACCGATCAGGCAGGCAACGTGACTGCGAGCTACAATAGCCCCGCGCTCAAGAAAGCCTACGGCATCGCCCTCATTCCCGCCCATCCAACTCAGGCAACTACTGCTCTACGTACCATGCCTGCCAGACCGGCCCGCATAACCGCTACAGTAACTACCCTTGAAACTACCGCCCTGCCCCACCAACCCGTCACCCTGCTGAAAGTCTCCCCCATGACACCCGGCCGCCTGAGCATCGCCGGTGTCGCTGGCCAACGCTACCGCGTCATGGCTACCACCGATTTCCTGACCTGGGACCCCATCGGCGAGATTAACTCCACCAACTCCACCGCCGAATTCATTGACCCCGAAGCCGACCGTTTTGATAGAAGGTTTTATCGGCTCGAAGTAATCGGTGCGGATAAGTGATTGCTCACGTTCTCGATCAAAGCTCAAAGCATGAACGCTGACGCAATCATTCAAAAACTTGCCGTAGAAATATACCGCTCCCCGCTTTCGAAAACTCGCTCGGAAATCGATTACCCGAACCTGGCCAATCCACTTCATCTCGCCATTCTCTTGATCGATTTTGATGGCGAAATCGAAATGAACGGAATTCTCGGTTTTCTGGAAAACTCCACTGGTCGCTACTTGAAACAAACCATTGAGGCGCTGAACCTAATCGGGGCGCCCAAATCGGCAGCACTCTTGGATTCAGTTCAGAGCTGCCTGACCAAATTCGGCGTCACTTGGGAAAGTCTGCGAAGTGATTCAGCAGGGATCGTAGAGTATCAAATCACTTCGTTTCGAGAAACTCATGGCGAATCTTCCGACGAGTGGTCAGAGGAAGTACTTCGTTTAAGCGGCAATTTCTGCCTATTTAACGCCCATTACGCCTTGGAAGATTCTTACGGCAGCTTCTGTCAATATCTCGACTGTATGCTGGACGACCTCCAGACCGAGATTGAAAAAAGGAAAACGCCTGACTTGCTCAACTGAAGCCAATTACACCCCCGGCAGCAATCAGCAATATTGAGGTGGCTTCTTCCTGTCTTTCCGCACTTCACTAGTCCTCCTCATCGTCTTTCCCCATCAGCGCTTATCTGCGCCCATCTGCGGTTTCTCCCCGCCCCGAATTCGTGCTAATTCGTGAAATTCGTGTGTTCCCCTCCCACCTTCTTCCTTGCCTACTCATCCCATCCCGCCATTATCTCCACCCTGTAAAAATGGCCGTTATCACGAACATTTCGACGTATCAGTTTGCCGAACTCAGCGATCTCAAATCGCTGCGGGAAAAGCTCCGTGCCCAGTGCAATGCCTGCGGACTCAAAGGCACCATCCTCCTCAGCACGGAAGGCATCAATATGTTCGTCGCCGGTGCCCGCGCTGACATCGATGAACTCGTCGCCAGCCTGCGTGCCATCCCCGGTCTGGAAAAACTTACGCCGAAATACAGCGAGAGCGCGCACCAGCCCTTCTCCCGCATGCTCGTGCGCATCAAGAAGGAGATCATCGCCTTCGGCGTCGAGGGCATCAATCCCGCCCGCCGCACCTCACCCAAGCTCTCCGCGAAGGAATTGAAGCAATGGCTGGATGAAGGCCGCCCCGTGACCTTGCTCGACACGCGCAATGATTACGAAGTGAAGCTCGGCACCTTCCGCAATGCCCTGCCCATCGGCATCGACCAGTTCCGCCAGTTTCCCGAGGCCGTGCGCCAGCTTCCCGCCAGCATGAAGGAGCAGCCCATCGTCATGTTCTGCACCGGCGGCATCCGCTGCGAGAAAGCCGGTCCCTTCATGGAACGCGAAGGCTTCTCCAAGATCTATCAACTCGATGGCGGCATCCTGAAATATTTTGAGGAATGCGGTGGTGATCATTACGACGGCGAGTGCTTCGTCTTCGATCAACGCGTCGGTGTGGACCCCGCCTTGCGCGAGACCGACTCCACGCAATGCTTCAACTGCCTCACACCGCTCTCCGAAGCAGAGCAGGAAGACCCGCGCTACGTCCCATCCAAGTCCTGCCCGTATTGCTTCAAGACCAGCGAGCAGCAGATGGCGGAGAACATCGCTCAACGCCACGCCGCCATCCGCCAAGCCACGACTCCGCTCCCCGGCAGCATCGCCTACGACAACTACACCCACGTCAGAGTGCCGACCACTTCCGATGGCCTGACCGGCCTCGAATTCGACTGCACCATTCACGATCACATC
>CAZPUL010000037.1:0-52791 GCA_964589735.1 uncultured Verrucomicrobiota bacterium
CTGCCCCGGCTCTAACTATTGAACCGGACCGCAGGTCCCGACCATAACAGTCGGGCTTCCATAAGGACTCATCACCTCCCCGCCAACGCAGGACACATCGACACAATAACGCATCGCTATGCTTAGTGACCTGGGATGTTCGCCCTTCCCTGTTCCCAACCCGAAACTTCAAACTAGGAACTCGAAACCGGGCTTCGCCCCGTCCTTTACCAGCAGCGAGCTGCCAGCACTCAGAACCATATCAAAAAATCGCAATTCCGCCATCACTTTTCGCTAAAATTTATCACCAAATCCGAACCGTTTTGCATTCAATAACTTCCAGAAAACACAACTTACATAACTCGCATTTCACCATCCGCTTGATGCCTTCCATTACTCCCCTCCTTCCTTATTTTCATCTCGTATTTCGTAAATTCACCCCGCACCTTTTGGTCGGGGTCCAAATCGTAAACCCTCTCCTTCCCTTTCGCCTGTTTCGCGTAATTTAGCGGGCAAAACTTCCCCTCCTAAACACCCCTGCACTCCGCACCTCTAGTTCGACCTCGTAAATCGTAAATCCAAAATCACACTCCCCACCCCTCCCATTCGAAGATTTCCCGCATCTTATAATCGTCAACCCCAGTGCTCTCCCGTTATCCTGCCCCCATCGCCATGAGTACGTCCACGCCAGCTTCCCCGGTCCCAGGCCATCGCAAATACCCGCGCGCCCTCATCCTCAGCCTCGCCGCCGTCCTCCTGCTCGCCCTGCTCCTGCTCTGGCACCATTTCCAGCAGCGTCGGTCTGAACGGGAGATGGCCGAAAAACTCGCCGCCATCCGCGCCCAAGGCTTCCCCGCTTCATCTGCGGAAATAGATGCCTGGTATCCCGAACCGCCCGCCGGCCAAAACGCCGCCACCCTTTACCTTCAAGCCTTCCAGCAAATGGTGCCGCTGCCCCTCAACAACCCTTGGTTCGACAGCCAGTCCAGCAGCAATATTTTCAACCGGACCAACCCCATCCCGCCACAAGCCCGGATCGAACTGACCAGCCTCATCACCTCCAATCAAGCCGCCCTGCAACTCCTGCACGACGGCGCCAAACTCACCGGTGCCCGCTATCCCGTGAACCTCAGCGCGGGCTTCAACGCCCTCCTGCCCCACCTCAGCCAGATCCGTGACGCCGGTAAACTGCTTTCCACCGAAGCCCTGCATCACGCCGTGAACGATCAGGCCCAACCTGCGGTGGATTCCCTCATCAGCGGCCTCCGCCTCGGCCATTCCCTGTCGAATGAGCCCATCTTCATCTCCTTTCTCGTCCAGATCGCCACCTACACCGAGACAGTCCGATCGTTGGAAAACGTTTTGCACCGTACCTCCATACCACCAGTCCTGCTCCACCCGCTCGTCGTGGAACTCGAACGCGCGGAAAACTCACTCAACCTCACCCGCGCCCTAGCCGGTGAACGCTGCAATGGCTTGGGGATTTTCGCTGATCCTGCGCAGATGCTTAGCGTCGCTAACAGTGGCGCACCGCCAAGCCCGGCCGAAGTCTTCATGGCCTCTTTATATAAAGCCTCCGGACTTCAAGACCAGAATAACCAAGCCTATCTGCATTTCATGGAAGCTTCGATCCAGGCCAGCCAGAAACCTCCGGGAGAAATGAACGCTGCTTTCAAAAAAGTGGAACACGATCTGGAAAAACAACTCACGGAACACCGCTGGAGGGTCATTTTCATCAGTATGCTTCTCCCGGCCTTGACCAAAGCCAGCGACAAAAAAGTCGAATGCCTCGCCCGTCTCCGCCTCGCCCGCCTTGCCCTGACGCTCCACACCTACCAGTCCGAACACGCCGGCCAACTCCCCGACTCCCTCACCGCCTTGCCTCAAGATACGATTCCGCTCGACCCCTTCGATTCCAAACCCCTCCGCTACCGCCGCACCGAAACCGGCTTCCTCCTCTGGAGCATCGGCGCTGACATGATCGACCAAGGCGGCAAACCCCGCCCTAAAAACTACAGCAAAGACGATTTCGACCTCGTCTTCACCGTAGAACGTGCCAGCCCATGACTTCTGCTGTCCATAACAGGTCCTGGTTCCGCCGTCATCGCACCCTATTCCTCGGACTGGTCGTCATCATCCTCTTCATCACCCTGCTGCTTGGTTACCACCGCTGGCAAAACCACCGCCTGCAAAAACAGATCACCGCCCACCTCGTCGCCATCCGCGCCCAAGGCTATCCCGTCACCCTCGCCGAACTGGACGCCTGGTATGTCACACCGACCGACCCCGAAAACGCCGCCCTGGAGATCATCGCCGCCAGCCGCCAGATCACCGATTACTGGACCCACGGCGGCCAATGGATGGACATCAATTATTCCAACAACCTGCACGAAGCCACCCTGCCCCTGTCCGTCCCCGCCCGTGCTGCCCTCGCCAGCATCATCCACAGCAACCAGACCGCCCTGACCCTCCTCCGCACCGGCCTCGCTAAACCCCATTGCCGCTACCCCTTTGACTATGCCACCTATGACTTCTTCACCATTCAAAGCTCCAGAATTCGCATCAAAGAGTTGAACCAGCTCCTGCGCTGGGAAACCTTCCACTATCAGGCGGAAGGCCAACCCGCCGCCGCCATGGACTCACTCATCACCCAACTGCAACTGGCCGGCACCATGTCCACCGACCCCAGCATGATGGCCCTGATGATCCGGTACGCCATCCTTGATTCAGCCTTACGCAGCCTGGCCCAACAGATCAGTGCAGATTCACCCTCCACCAATTCACTCTCCCGGCTCACGCCACTCCTCCTCAAGCTAGATCAGCAAACCAGCCTGCCCCGGGCATTGGCTGGCGAACGCGTCTATTTTCTCGAGCGGGAAACCCAGAAAGACATCGCCAGCGGCATTTACTACCAGACCCCGTTCGATAACTGGCCCACCAACCTCCATGCCCTCGGTCCCTTGATCTACAAATATGGCGGCCACGAACTCCCTGACCGTCTCCACTACTTGGAACTGCTCTCCTCCGCCATCGAAAGTGCCGAAACATCCTCGGCCGCCATGTTGCGCTTCGCCAATGACACCGCCACCAAGCATCCGCGAGATGCCAAGCCCGCGTGGAGCCAGACCCGCACCAGCAACACCGCTGACACGCTGCCATTCCTCATCCGGATCACTCTGTCCTTTCAGGCGCAATGCCGCCTCGCCCGCGTTGCCGTCGCTGTAGAATCATATCGGAACCGCCACGGCAAGCTGCCCAATCAAATGAACGACTTGGTGCCCGCCTATCTGGATAAGATCCCGGATGACCCATTTTCAGCTTCTGGTGTGTTGTATCAACGAACCGCCGAAGGCTATCGTATCTACAGCGTCGACGAAGATGGCCTGGACGACGGCGGCAAAGACCACACGGAACGCAACAAGCCCCTGACCAGCGACCTCGTCTTTAAGGTTGAGAGCACCAATAAGCCCCGGACCAAATGAGTTCAACCACCCAACCACCACTCCCCTGGTTCCGCCGCCACCGCCTCGCCGTCCTCGGCTGGGGCGGCATCGCGTTGCTTCTCCTCCTGCTGCTCGCCTTCGGCCAGCTCCAGCGACACCTCACCCAGCGCAAGATCGACACCAAACTCGCCGCCATCCGCGCCCAAGGCTTGCCCACCACTCTCGCCGAGCTGAACGCCTTCTACCTAAGCGTACCCGCCTCGGAGAACGCCGCCCTGCTCGTTATTCAGGCGCAAAACACCATGGTCGATTGGGATTATGACACCCCATGGATTGGTGAGACCGCCTCCAACAGCGTGCTCTACGTGACCAATCCCATCACTCCGGCGGCCATCACTGCCTTGGCGGAAATCGTCCGCAGCAATCAAAACTCTTTGCAACTGCTCCACGCCTCCGCCACCAACAGCCGGAGCCGTTACCTCGTTGATTTCACCCAGGGTGCCTCCTCATGGTTGAGTTACCTGGCTCCCGTGAAACGCATGATACACTTGCTCCGCCTGGAAGCGTTCCATCATCTTTCAGCCGGTCGTAAATCCGAAGCCTTGCGTTCCGTGGCCATTTCCTTTCAGACCGCCGACACTTTGAGTCATGAACCCCTCATGATCTCCTACCTGGTGCGCAACGCCTGCCTGGCTGTCTCGTGCGGCACCTTGGAAAAACTGCTGCAACGGTCTGAATTTAGCCCCGCAGATCTGCTGCGTCTTGAGGAGGTGTTGACCATCTCCGAAGCCAGGACCGATGTGCGGCGCATGCTGCAAGGTGAGCGCGCTTTCATCTGCGGTTCCTGGCAAGAACCCGTCAGCAAATATTACACTAACGCATTTTTCGCACCATCCACTCCGTTTGATACTTGGCCTCAACCACTGCAGGTCTATGCCTGGCGTGTTTACGAGCAAAGCGGTTACAAGGAAGCCGATCTCTTGAACTTCCTGGGCGTCTCTGACGAGTTACTGGACGCCGCCAGCCTCTCCCCCTCGGAAGCCATCTCGGCTGCGCAAAATATCGAGCAAAGACTGTCAGCCCCCGCCAAGCCCTCCCTGGACATGATCTCCACCTGTTATTCAATCAGCATCCTCGGCCCCGTCTTCAAACGACATGCCAGCATCAAAGCCCACTTCCGCACTGCCCAAACCGCCCTGGCCATTGAGCGCTTCCGCATGGAAAACCAACGCCTGCCACAATCTTTGGGCGAACTCATCCCCCAATACCTGAGCAGCTCCCCCCTCGATCCCTTCACGGAAGCTCCCCTGCTCTATCGCATCACCGCAACCGGCTTCCGCGTTTACAGCGTGGGAGAAAACGCGCTGGATGATGGCGGCTTGACCCGCGATGAAGCCCTCTCTGTTCAAAAGAAATCCGATGACATCCTCTTCACTGTAGAAAGGTTGAAAGCACCTTGATTCGATCCCTCAAACCATGAATCCCGCGCCGCCTCCCTCAGCACGAGCGGCCTCGGCCTCCTCGCGGTCCCCACGTCGTCGTGCTCTCCTCTTCGGCCTATGCGGCCTCGCTCTCCTCATCGTTCTTTTCCTCGGTCTGAACCCGCTTCAGCGCCATCTCACCCAGCGGAAGATCGACACCAAACTCGCCGCTATCCGTGCCCAAGGCCTGCCCGTCACTCTGGCCGAACTGAACGCTTTCTACGCCTCAGTGCCTGACGCTGACAATGCCGCCCTGTTGCTCGACCAAGTCAGCCGCCACATCGTCAACTGGCCCTACTACGATCCCTTGATCGGTTTCTACTCCAACAGCGTCCTCTACGCCATCAACCCCATCACCCCCGCCGCCCAAGCCGCCCTGAGCGACCTTATCCGCAGCAATCAGACCGCGCTGAAACTGATCTACGACGCCACCGCCCGGACCCAGTTTCGTTACCCCCTTGATCTGGCAAAAAACTCCCACGTCCCCACCGAACATTGGGGCGAGATGAAGAAACTGGTGCAACTGCTCCGGCTCGAATCCATCCACCATCTGGCCGCGGGCCGCAAGGCCCATGCGTTGCGCTCCGTGGAAGCCTCCCTGTTTGTCACCCGCTCCCTGGATGGCGAACCGCTATTAGCCTCCTATCTGGTCCAGTATTCGTGCCTGGACATCAGCCTCACCGGGCTGGAGCAATTGCTGCAACGCACCGGGTTTACTGCCGCCGAACTGCAACGTTTGCAGGACCTCATTGCGCCCATGGAAGGTCGTCTGGACCTGCCCCGCATCTTGCACGGCGTCCGCGCTCATGCCCTTGGCACCTGGCACGAACCTCTGGCGACACAGCTAGCCAATTCACACACCTTTGTCGCCACCCCTTTTGATTACTGGCCGTCTTTTTTCCGGGCTCACGGCTGGCGTATCTATGAGCAAGGCGGACACAAGGAAGCCGACCTCCTGAACTTTCTCCATCTCTGCGAAGAACTCCTGGCCATCATCCAAGAGCCCCCGGCCACCGCCCTCCTCACCGGCAAGAAATTGGAAAACCGGCTGTATGCTTGGGGCAATCCCTCCTTCGACATGATCAACACCACCGCAATGTCCTACCCCTTGCTGCGCGTCCTCCCGAAACAGGCCGGCCTGCTCGCTACTTTGCGGAATGCTCAAACCGCCCTCGCCGTAGAACGCTTCCGTCTGGAAAACCACCGCCTCCCCTCAACCTTGGGCGAACTCATTCCGCACCACCTCGCGAAAGCCCCCATGGACCCCTTCAACGAGCAACCGCTCCTCTACCGTATTACCGAAAAAGGTTTCCGCATCTACTGCACCGGCGAGAATGGAAAAGATGACGGCGGCCTGACCCGCGCCGAAAAGAGCTATCCCGAAAACGACGACATGGTGTTTTCAGTGGAAAGAATAACTTCGCCCTGAATCAAAAGCTGAAAGTGCTCTTATGCAAGAGTGCGCGGTAAATGTTCTCCCTCTCCCCAAGGGAGAGGGTCGGGGTGAGGGGGAAGGAAACATCCAACCGCACAAGCAGACTTACCAATACATCGTAGCAAACCCTCACCCGCCTGCGGTTAACTCAATTCAGCAAAATCCCCCGCCGGATATACGTCGGCACATCCAGATCCTCGCCCTTATGGATCGTCGGCTCGCTCTTCTCGAAGCGCCCCTTGGACACCACCTCCAGCGGCAATTGCTGCTGGAACGCGTTTGCGTTCTTGCGCCGCCGTCCGCCCCCCGTCATGCCGCGTGCCTGCATCAGCTCCTGCGTCTTCTGCGCGGACAGCTCCGGAGGCGGTGCCACAAAGCGTTGCGTGTGCTGCACCGTTTCCTGACGCTTCAGGAAATGCGTCTCCATCTCCGGCGCATCCGCCGCCACACTGCGCCGGGTCTCGATCGTATCCGGCGTCGCGGGTGCATCCACCTGGAAGCGCGAGGCCACAAGCGTCACGCTCAACCGCTGGTTGTAATGTGCGTCGATCGCCGCGCCGAGGATCAAGTGCGCCCCCTCCGCATGCCGGTTCACCTGCTCCATGATGCGGTTCACTTCCGCCATCGAAAGGTCCGAGCCGCCCATGATGCTCACCAGCACGGATTGCGCGCCCGTCAGCATCTCGCCGCCTTCCAGCAGCGGGCTCGCCAGAATCTTGTCCACGATCTCCTTCGCCCTTTGCGGCCCCGTCGCCTCCGCCGTGGCAAAGAAACTCTCCGCATGCCGTCCCTTCAACGCCGAACGTAGATCGGCGAAATCGATGTTGATCAACCCCGTCTGTGTGACCAGCCGCCAGATGCCCCGCACGCCATCCGCGATCAGCTCGTTCGTGAACTCAAACGTATCCACGAGACTCGTGTTCTCATCGATCAGCTTGAACACCTTCTGGTTCGGCAGACAGATGACGCCATCCGCCTCCGCCTTCAGATGCTCCAAACCCAGCAAAGCCTGTTTACGGCGACGGCTGCCTTCGCAATCGAATGGCAACGTCACCACCGCAAGCACCAAAGCACCCGCCTCCCGCGCGATGCGCGCCAGCACCGGACTCGCCCCCGTGCCCGTGCCGCCGCCCAACCCGGCGACGATGAACACCAGGTCCGCCCCCGCGCACATCTCCTTGAGGCGCTGCTCATCCGCTTCCGCCGCTGCCTGGCCCATGGCCGGATCGCCACCGGCACCCAGACCGCGCATGTCCAGCGCTCCCAGCGAATGCTTGTCCGGCACCGGACACGCCGCCAGCGCCTGTGAATCCGTGTTCAGCACCGTCAACGGCGCATCCCCCGGCGGATTCAACAGCAACCGCGTCAGCGCATTGCCGCCCGCGCCGCCCACGCCGAACACCCGGATGGACAACGCCTTGTTCGCCAGCCCGCCTGCCTCTGATGGTAAAATGCTCATGTGCGTTTCGGTTAAAGGTTAGCCCCGCCGTCCCGGCATCAATGACCCGATCGTCTCTTTGATCCCCGTCAGCAGGCCGCCTTTCCCGGCCTTGCTCTTTTGCTGCAACGAACCAAATTTCACCAAGCCAATCGTCGTGGCGAACTCCGCCTGTTTCAGCGCATCGCTCAACCCGCTGATCGAGCACGCCTGCCCCAGCATCACCGGCATCTGGAACACCCGCTCCGCCAGTTCCTGCATGCCCGGGATGCGCGCACCCCCGCCACAGATGATCACCCCCGCCCGCAGATACTCATGCAAGCCCTGCCGCGCCAGATCCTGGTCGATGAGCTGCAAAGTCTCCTCGATGCGCAATGACATGATCCGCCGCAGATGATCACAATTCACCGTGCGCGCCGGCAGTCCGACCTCATTGGTCAAGGCGATGGACTTACCGCGCAACGCGTCCTCCATCAAGGCCCCGCCGTGCTCGATCTTCAACTGCTCCGCCCGCCCCAACGGCAGCTTCAGGCCATACGCCAGATCGTTCGAGATATGGTCGCCCCCCACGGCCAGCACGCCCGTATGCTTCACCACGCCGTTGTTATAGACCACATACTCCGTCGTGCCCGCACCGAAATCGATGACCAGCGCGCCCAGCTCCTTCTGCGTGTTGTTCAACACCGCCAGCGAGGAGGCCAGCCCGCCGAAAACCACTTCTTCCACCTCCAGTTGCAGCCCTTTCACCGTGCGGATGGAATTCTTGATGCGGTTCAGATTGCCGTGCACCACATGCACATCGATCTCCACCCGGGCTCCCAGCATGCCCACCGGATTCTGGATGCCGCTCTGTCCATCTACCGTGAAGTGCTGCCGGATGGCGTGCACCACGTAATTCTCCGCGGGCAGGTTCACCGCCTTCGCATTGCGCACGACGTCCTGCACATCATCTTCATTGATCTCACGGTCAGCCGACACCACCGGATGCACGCCATGATTGTTGAAGCCGCGCATGTGGCTCCCCGTCACCCCCAGATACACGCTGCGGATCTCCACATCGGCCATCTGCTCGGCTTCCACGATGGCATTGCGGATGTCCTCTTCAGTGACGGTTGCGTCCGTGATCTCGCCCTTGCGCACACCGCGAGACTTGGACTGGCCGATGCCGATGACGCTCAGCGCGCCGTTCTCGTTCAACTCGCCGACGGCAGCACACACCTTGGAGGTGCCGATCTCGAGGCCGACTATGATGTTGGCGGAATCAAACATTTTTTCTGCGGGTTCGGGTGGTTTTCGCCTTGGGCGCCGGAATCGGTGCGTCAGATTGCTGCGCCCAGAGGATGGGGACATTGTTCGAGACGGACAGGTCCAGCACGCCCATGCGTTGACGCACCCGTTGGGTGTAGTCATGCGCCATGCGCCAGCGGTTGTACTGTCCATCAAAATCATGCAGGCGGAAGATCACCTCGTTGCCCTGCGCCGTGGAGACTTTCAGCACCTCCGGCTCGGCGACATCCACCTGCTTCAAGTCCACCAGCCCGAACATCGGTGAGTTGTCGAATGCCACGACCAGCTTGAGCGCTTCCTTCACCTGGGGAATTTCCAACGGTTTGCCCGGCCGCAGTTCGCTGGCCGGGATGCCCGTGATCGTCGGGAACCATTCGCCGGCCGGAGCGGGCTCCGAACGCAAACTGTTATCCACCGGCAGCATCACATAGCCGTTGGCATCCAGATGATAGATGAACGGCTCATACCGCTGGGTATTCACCGGCCGCCGCAAAGTATAGACTTGCGCCACCGGGATACGCTCCGTCACCCGGATGCGCAAGGTGGACGGCAGCACCCGCTCCACCGAGACATGCTGGATCATCGGCGCCAGTTCCAGATACTCCTTCACCCGCTTCAGGTCCAATGCCAGCAGATTGTGATTCGTCTTCACCTGCGACCAGCGCCGGAGCACATCGGGCGACAACACCCCGTCCGTCTTCACATCCACCGTCTTAATGGCGAACGCCGTGTTCTCGTACACCAGCCGGTCCATGCACCACTTGCCGCCCCCGACGATGGCCGCCGTCAAAAAGCCCAGCGTCAGGCAGACGATGATAATGCCGCTGGCGAGCTTCAGGCGCTCCTTGCGCACCTGCTCGGAGCGCAGCTTCACCTCCAGCACGTTGTCGCGCTTCATCCGCCGGTTCTTCGTCTGTTTGCCAAAAAACATCATCTTCTTTTCCTCAGTTCTGCTTGCGCACCAGCGCCAGCTCCACCATCCGCTGGCACAGGTCCGAATAGGTCAATCCCACCGCCGCCGCTGCCTTGGGCAACAGGCTCGTCTCCGTCATGCCCGGCAGGGTGTTCACTTCCAGCACCACCGGATCCCCGTTCTCCCGCACCATCACATCCACCCTCGCGTAATCCCGGCCGCCGATCGCATTGAACGCCCCCAGCGCCGCGTCTTGGATGCGCTGTGTCGTCGTCTCATCGAACGGTGCCGGACACAGATACTCCGTCCGGCCCGCCGTGTACTTGTTCGTGTAGTCGTAGCTGCCCTCCTTAGGTCGCACTTCCACCACGGGCAGCACCTCGCCGCCCAAAATACCCACCGTCGTCTCCCGGCCCATGATGCGTTCTTCCACCAAAACTTCGGTGTCATACGCCAGCGCTTCCCGCAAAGCCTTCGGCCACTGCTCATTCGTGTCCACGAACTGCAAACCCACACTGGAACCCTGCCGTACCGGCTTGATGACCAGCGGCGGCTGCAGATGCGCCGGCATCGGCTCATTCGGTGTATTGAACACCGCAAACTGCGCCGTCGGCACCCCCGCTTCCAGACAGCGGCGTTTGGTCAGCACCTTGTCAAAAGCCAGCTTGCTCGCCTCCACACCGCAACCGGTGTACGGCACGCCCAGCTTCTCCAACTCCGCCTGCACCGTACCGTCCTCACCGTAAGTCCCGTGCAGCGCCAGAAAGACCACCTGCGTGCCCTCGGGCAGCTTCCAGCCCGGCTTTTGCGGGTCCAGCTCATCCACCTGATGCCCCAGCCCGCGCAACGACTGCGCCACCGCCGCGCCAGTGCGCAACGACACTTCCCGCTCGGCGGAAGGCCCGCCCAGCATCACCGTGATGTGTAACTTCTCGCTCATGCCAAATCTTCCCCGACGATCTGCACTTCCGTGCGCATCTCGATACCCCGCGTCTGCCGTACCTTTTGTTTGATGACCTCGATCAACGCCAGCACGTCCTTCGCTGTCGCCGTCCCGTCATTCACGATAAAATTTCCATGTTCAGCGGACACCACCGCCCCGCCCACCTGCGTGCCCTTCAGTCCCAGCTCATCCACCAGCTTGCCTGCCGGGATCATCGCCGGATTCTTGAAGATGCAGCCCGCGCTCGGCTTGGCCGGTTGTGACGCCCACCGCTTCTGGCTATAAGCCTGCATCCGCGCATCAATCGCCGCCGGTTCATCTGCCTTGCCGCCCAAGACCACGCCCAAGGCGATGTTCTCATCGAAGAGCGCACAATGCCGGTATTCCACTGGCACTTCACTGGCTGGACGTTCATGGACGTTGCCCGAGCGATCCATGAACCGCACCGACTCCACCACCGCGAACATCTCGGACTGCATCGCCCCGGCGTTCATCCGCAATCCGCCGCCAATGTTGCCGGGAATGCCTTCCATGAATTCCATGCCCGCGATGCCCCGCCGCTTCGCTTCCTGCGCCACGTTCTTCAGCTTCGCCCCGGCACCACAAGTAAGACGCAATCCCTCGACTTCAATTCGACTAAAATGCTCGTGCGCCAAAGAGATCACCACGCCCCGGATACCGCCGTCCCGGATCAACAAATTCGAGCCGCGTCCCAGCAAAAAGAAAGGCACCTTACGTGTCTGGCAAAACCGCACGATCTCCGCCAACTCCGCCTCGCTCTTCGGTTCAACAAACAGGTCCGCCTTGCCGCCGACACGCAGGGTCGTGCGCTTCGCCAGCGGCTCATCACGACGGCACAGCGTCTCTGGTGACAGCTTCGTCGCCAGTTCATCCAGTGCTTTCGGATCAAACCCGCTCATACCGTGCTTCAATTCGGCGGCAAACTCATGCGCTGCCTTCGTGATATCGCCTGCTCCCAAAAAGAGCACCAGATCACCCGGCTGTATTACCGCCATTATCTGCTTTTTAAGCTCGCTCAAGGTCGGTGCAAAATCCACCACCTGCCCCGTCTGCCGCACCGTATCCGCCAGCAGTTTCCCGTCCACACCGGGGATGGGCGGCTCGCTCGCCGCGTAGATCTCGTTGATCCACAACCGGTCCGCCAGCCTGAACGCCGTGGCAAACTTGCCCAGCAGATGCTGCGTGCGCGTGTAGCGATGCGGCTGAAACGCCACCAGCAAACGCCCCGGCACCGATCCCTTCAACGCCCGCAAAGTCGTCTCGATCTCTTCCGGGTGATGTCCGTAGTCATCGAACACCCGCACCGCGTCGTCCCGATGCAGCTCTTGTTGCCGCCGTGCCGCTCCCTTGAACGGTGCCAGCGCCCCCGCTATGTCTGCCGGCGCGTAACCCAGCGTATGCAGCAAAACCGCCACACCCGCCGCGTTGGAAACATTCTTCTCACCCACCAGCGACAGGTTGAACTGCCCGACCCGCTCTTCCCCGCGCCACAATTCAAACGCATTGCTGTACGTGCCCGTCGCCTGACGTGGCTCAATGCGATACGTCGCCAGCGGATTAAATCCGAAAGACACGCTGTTCGGCCGTTGCGCGAACATGGACACCAGCCGAGGATCATCCGCGCAATAAGCCACAAAACCCCGCGTCTGCCCGGCGAACCGGTTGAACTCTTCGCAGATCGCATCCAGATTCGCGAAGTAGTCGAGGTGTTCCTCGTCCACATTCAAAATCACAGCGTGTTCCGGATGAAACTCGCGTAAGGTACCGTCGCTTTCGTCTGCTTCGATGACGAAATACGGCGTCTGCTCGCGGTCTTCCACCAGCAAAGCCCGCCGTGCCTCTGCCCCGGAAGCCACCGCGAGCCCGTTCAGTGAAAAAGTCGCATGCTGCCCGAGTTGCGGCACCAAAGCCCCGACCGCATAGCTCGGCTGGGCCTTCAACTGCTTGAGCGCGAAGGACAGCAACGAAGCCGTCGTGGTCTTTCCATGCATGCCCGCCACACAGATGCCCCGCTGTTGATGCAGCAATGCCGCCAGGAGGACCGCGCGACGGACAATCGGTATTTCCAGCCGTTCCGCCACGACCAGCTCCGGGTTGTCCAAACGCACTGCCGACGTATAAACCGCCAGCACCGGCCGATGTTCTTCCACGAGGCGTGCGGCATGGCCCTCATAGATGCGGGCGCCGCGACCGCGCAACTGCCGTACCTCCTCGCCATCCGCCAGGTCGGAGCCAGAGACGTTGAGGCCGAGGTCCAGCAGGAGATGTCCCAGCCCGCTCATGCCGCAGCCGCCTGCGCCCACGAGATGGACCGTCGCCCCTGCTGGTGCCGCTGCCAGCAATGCCGCCACTTCACTGGTTGTTAAACGCTTCACGCCTTGCCCCTGACCTGCCCGTCAGTTAGTTCACCGCTTATTCTTAACGCCCCGCCACCGCATCCGCCGCTGCCGTTGCCCCGACGCCAGAGCTGTTGCTGAGCGCGCCCGCGCGGCCCAGCCGGATCGATTGCAAAATTGTCTCGGCCATGTTCGCCGCCGCCTGCGGCGTATGCCACTTCGCCAGCGCGAACCCGATCGCCTCGCGCGTGGACCGGTTGCCGATGAGTTCCAGCAACACCAGTTTCAGCGCTTCCGGGCTCGCGTCCTTCTGCTCCATCAAGCGCGCCGCATTGCTGTCCACGAATGCCCGCGCATTGTGATACTGGTGGTTGTCCGCCGCCTGCGGGAACGGCACCAGCACCGAAGGCAGCCGCATCGCCGCGATCTCCGCCAGCGAGGAAGCCCCAGCCCGGCTGATCGCCACCGAGGCTGCACCCATCGCCAGCTCCATCTCACGGAAGAAGGGATACACCACAGCCTTCACCTTCTGCGCCGCGTAGGCCGCCTTCACCCGTGCAAAATCTTCCGTGCCCGTCAGGTGCAGATATTGCAGGTCCGGCGACATCAGCGCCAGATTCGGCAACGTCCGCATCACCAGCTCGTTCACTCCGCGCGCACCTTGGCTGCCACCCATGACGAGCAGTAACGGCTTCTGTGGATTGAAACCCAGCGCCGTCTTGCAACCTGCCGGGTCCAAAGGCTCGAACTGGTTCCGCACCGGCATGCCCGCACTCGTGATCTTGGGCGATTTCAAGTGCGCCTCAGTTTGCGGAAACCACGTGAACGCCTGATCCACTTTCGGCGACAACCAGCGGTTCGCCCGGCCGGGGATCGTGTTCGAGTCGTGCAGAAACGTCTTCGCCTTGAAACTCTTGCCCGTCAGGATCGGTGCCACGCTCGTGAACCCGCCCATCGCCAAGACCGCATGCGGTGCCTGCTTACGGAACCGCGCCACACACAACTGCCGCGACTGCCAGAACTTCCAAAAGAACTTCAGATACTGTCCCCGCTGCAAGCCGATGGCCGGGAGCGTGACAATCTCCATCCCACGCACCGCCTTCACCGCCTGCTGGTCTACATCCTTCGGCGACACCATCAACGTAACCTGGCAACGACGCAGCAACAGTTCCTCGGCCACAGCGAGACCGGGAAAGAGGTGTCCCCCCGTGCCGCCGCAGGCGATCACGATGGAGGGCGTTGGCGTTTTGGCTTCCATCAGGTTGTTTGCGGTGTGCCCAGCGCTCCGTCAGGCATCCCCGCCGTCTTCTTGACTTCCACTTCCACCGGCGATGGGGCCTGCCGGGCCACGCTCAGCAACAGGCCCACCGCCGTCAGCATCACCAGCAGATTGGAACCGCCGTAACTGATGAACGGCAGTGAAATCCCCTTGTTCGGCAGCGCGCTCGTGACCACCCCGATATTGATGAACGCCTGCAATCCGATCAAAAATGTGATGCCCGTCGCCAGCAAGCGGCCAAAAGTATCCTTCGCCTTGCTCGCGATATAGACGCCGCTCGCCACGATCCCGACAAAACCCAGGACCACGCCGATCGTGGCGATCAATCCCAGCTCTTCTCCGATGATGGAGAAGATAAAATCCGTATGATGTTCCGGCACAAAGCCCAGCTTCTGCCGTCCATTGCCCAAGCCCAGTCCATCCCAACCGCCCGAGCCCAAGGCGATCATCGCCTGATAGGCCTGATAACCCACACCCTCTTTGTTCTCTTCCAGATAGAGCCAGCTAAAGACGCGCTTCATGCGCATCGGGTCATGCCAGATGGAAACGCCCAACACCGTTATGGCAGCAAGTACCGGCGGCACGAAATAACGCATCCGCACACCCGCCACCAGTAAGAGCACACAGGTGATCGCCGAGAGCAAGATGGCCGTGCCGCGGTCCGGTTCGACAAAGATAAGCCCGATCAAAGCCCCGGCAAAACAGCCGGGGATGACCAGCCCTTGCTTGAAACTGGGCATCTGCCGCTGAAACCGCTCGCCATACCAGGCGAGCATAAAGATCAGGGCTATCTTGCCCAGTTCAGAGGGCTGCAGGCGCGCGACGCCGAGATCAAACCAGCGCCGCGCACCATTGATTTTCAGACCGATGCCCGGAATGAGCACCAGCACGAGTAACAAGGCCGCGAACCCATAGATCCACCAAGTGTACTTCCGCAGGTTCTGGTAGTTGAACGACGCCATCGCCACGCAACCGATCAGGCCTGCACCGCACCAGACCAGTTGCATCATCAGATAGCGCGACCCCACCTGCACCGTGCTGGAACTGTACAGCATCACCATCCCCAACGAGAGCAAGGCGCCCACGCAGAAGATCAGGATGGAGATGGCGGATTTCATGATGGCTTACCCGCTTATTGGTTCGTGCCCGGGATGACCGGGATGGGGGCCACCGAGGCTGGGGCCGTGATGACCGGCTCCGGAGCCGGAGCGGCCGCCGTCGCCTTGGCCGAAACCTTCAGCTTCTGGCCCACATTGATCCGGTCCGTCTTCAGGTTGTTGGCCGATTTGATGGCCTTGGCCGTCGTCCCATATTTCTTGGCGATGCCATAGAGCGTATCCCCACTCTTCACTTCGTGGGTGATGGTGCTGGTGCCACCGGCAGCTGCAGGAGCGGCGGCAGCCAGCTCGGTAGCGGCCGGAGCCGATGCCGTGGCAGAAACCGGCACACTGATCTTCTGGCCAATCTTCAGCTTGGCCGGGTCCACGTTCGGATTCGCCTCGATGATCTTCTTGGTGGTGGTCTTGAGCTTCTTCGCGATGGTGTAGAAGTTGTCACCCTTGGCGATGGTGTATTGCTGCACGGCAGGAGCCGGTTCAGCCATTGTGGTCGTGACCGGGGCGCCACCAACTGGCGGCAAGCCCATGTCCACCACGGGAGTTCCTCCCGTAGGCGCCACTGTGCCGGTCGGGGTCGTTGGTGCCGCCGGGATCGGTCCGCCGAACTGGTCGGTCACCGGAGCCGGTCCGCCGGGAGTTGCCACCGGCGCGGCAGTGTTGGTCGCCAAATCAGCCGGATTGCTGTGGAACGGATCCGGAGGCACAACGGGCTGCTCCGCGATCTCCGCAGGCTTCGGCTCATCCTTCTTGCATCCACCTTGCATCAGGACGCCGACAAACAGGACGGCGTGCACGGCGATGATGCTGAATACCGCCACACGGACTTTGGATTTGGCCGTGCCGGCTTGTTGTTGCAGGGATCCCTGCGGGACCAATGGGTTGGGGCTGTTTGCTGACATACTATTTGGGCAGTTTGAGTTTTGTGTTCGGGCTGACAATCGCCGGATAAATTGGATATTTCTGCCGGACCATTGCCAAATTGTTAAAATTCAGTTGTTTTTCAGTTGTTTGCGTTCGGTCATTCTTTGTCCCCGCCACCACTAATTGGGCGGTTCACTGTCTCACTACCAGCCATTGTGCGCTCCACCTGCTCGACTGACTGTCGAAACACGTCACCCCGGTGCTGATAGTTTTGAAACATGTCAAAGCTCGAGCAGGCCGGTGAGAGCAGAACAATATCGCCAGAAACCGCTTGTTCAGCAGCTTCTGTCACCGCTTCTAGCAGTGAACCCACCAAGGTGCAAGGAGTAAACAGGCTCCACGACGCACGAAGTTTTTCCCGCGTCTCACCAAGCAAAAAAGCGTGCTTCACGCGCTTCGAAATCTGGGGTCCCACCGAGTGATATTCGAACCCTTTGTCCCGGCCCCCGGCGATGAGGAAGACGTTCTTCTCGCTCGTTTTACCGGTTGGCATGGTCTGGAGCGCTTTGTCCAAGGCATCTGGATTCGTGGCCTTGGAATCATTCACATACCGCACCCCATTAAGGGCAGCCACCACCTCGCAACGATGCGGGGCGGGCGTGTAGCTCTTGAGTGACTTTTGGACCTCTTCCAAGGGCAGGCGCAACACCCGGGCGACCGCTAACGTCGCCATCATGTTCTCGGCATTATGCGGCCCCATGAGGCGGCACTCTTCCATGTTCAGGAGCGGTCCGTTCCAGTTCGGCAACTGGCTGATGATCAACCCCCGGTCCAGAAAGATATCCGCCGTTTGATCGACCGCGCTGAAAGTGATGACCTTGGACGGGATTTTCACTCCGATGGCCTTAAGCTGCGCCAACGCCTCACTTTGCACAATCGCCCAATCGAAAACCTGCTGGTTCTCAAAGATCCGCGCTTTCGCCCGGGCATACTCCTCCATACCCGAATACCGATCCAGGTGATCGGGCGTGATGTTCATCAGCACCGCGATGCTCGGGCGGAAGTATTGGATGGCCTCCAACTGGAAGGAACTGACCTCCAAGGTCACCAGATCCAGCTCTTTGGTCTGATCCACCACCGCCGTCAAAGGGGTGCCGATGTTCCCTGCTGTCACCGTGCGTTTGTGATTTTGGGAGAGCACCCGCTCCACCAGTTCCGTGGTCGTAGTCTTGCCGTTGGTACCCGTGATGGCGATGTTCAGGCACTTGGAATACTGGTAACCCAGCTCCATCTCGCTGATGAGGTGCAAGCCGCCTTCACGCACTCGTTTCACCAGCGGCAGAGTCGGGGGCACTCCGGGACTCAGCACCCCGAAATCAAATTTCCCTTCCGGCGCGGCCGGGGCATCCAGCAACACCTCGATGCCCTCCGAGCGCAGATGACTGGCCTGCCGCTCCAGGTCATCCGATGTGGCGCTGTCCACGGCGGTGACCCGTACCCCCATTTTCTTGAGAAAACGCGCCGCCGCCACCCCGCTCTTGCCGAGGCCGATCACCAACACGGACTTGTCTGCCAGGTCATTCATCTGCTTTTTGCCGACTAACGGATCTTCAACGTGCTCAACGCCACCACGGCGCAAAGGATGCACAAAATGTAAAAACGCGTGGTCACCTGCGATTCATACCAGCCCTTGCGCTCGAAATGATGATGGATGGGTGCCATCAGGAATACCCTCCGGCCCTCACCGAAACGGCGCTTCGTGTACTTGAACCAGCCGCGCTGGATCATCACCGACATCGCTTCCGCCACAAATACCCCGCCGGCGATCACCAGCACAAACGGCTGATGGATCAGCACCGCCACGATCCCCAAAGCGCCGCCCAGAGCGAGCGAACCGGTATCGCCCATGAATACCTGGGCCGGATGGCAGTTGAACCACAAAAAACCCAGACCAGCCCCGAACATCGCGGCGCAAAAGATCGTCAATTCACCCGCCCCCGGCACGTAAGGCACTTGCAGATAGGCCGAGATCTTGCTGTTGCCGGCGATGTACGTCAGCACAATGAACACCACCGAAACAATCGTCGTGCAGCCGATCGCCAAACCATCCAGGCCGTCCGTCAGGTTCACTGCATTGGAGCTGCCCACGATCGTCAAAATGATGAGTAAGATCCCCACCACCGCTGCCGTCGTCGTAAGCGGGTTCATGATCGGGTACTTGTAGAACGGCACCATGATTTCGGTGACCAATCGTTTGGTTTCCGGCAGCATGAAGAGATAGACGGCGATGAAGATCGCCAGACCGAACTGCACCACCAGTTTCACATTCTCCGCCGCCCCTTTGCTATTCTGCAGGGCGATCTTCGCGTAATCATCGTAAAAACCCAATCCCGCCAGCACCACGACCGAAAGCAATGTGAGCAAGATGAGCGGATTCATCTGTGCCCAAAGCAGCGCCGAGATGTCCAGCGCCACCACGATCATCAGTCCACCCATCGTCGGCGTGCCCCTCTTGCTCAGACGGGATTTCAGGTCACCGCCTTCTTCTGCCTTGTCCAAATAATCCTGGCCGAACTTCAACTGTTTGAGCCAGCGGATGACCTTGGGCCCCAGCCAGAGGCTGAGCAGCAAAGCCGTCACCGCCGCACCCGCGCTGCGGAAGGTGATGTAACGAAAAATATTCAGGAACGAAACGTATCCTTCCCAGGACGTTCCGTAACTGGCTTTCAGAATTTCTTGTGTCAGGTAATACAGCATCCAGACCCTTTAACCCTTGCCCGTCATTTCCCTGGCCCGCCGTTCGCCCAGCAGACGGATGGCAAAACGTGGCAAACCCAGACGCGCCGCTAGGCGCGCCTGCCGGTCATTACGTTCCGCCAGTCCGGCATCACGCCACTCTTCGCCTTCTGGCGAAGCGCCTGCGTGCACCGCCACGACTTTAGTTCTGTTCATATGCCTGTGTGTTTTTGCTTTAGCTTAAAGCTTCGAGCACCCGCTCCACGCGGCTGCTGCGGGATGCCTTCACCAGCAGCAGGTCACCCGGTTGCAGCCATTGCTTGAGTTCTGCTGCCGCTACTTCTGTATCCGCACATTCTTTCACCAGCGGAATGCCGCCCACCTTGGCTGCACTGGCCGTCACCTGCCCCATCCGACCTACCGCCAACAACCCATCGATCTTCAGATCCGCCGCATGCCGGCCAACTTCTGCATGAGCCGCTGCCGCTGAGGCGCCCAGTTCCGCCATGTCCCCGATGACCACCATCCGGCGGCCGTTGCACGGCAGATCCACCAACGTCTGCAACGCCGCCAGCATCGAATCCGCATTCGCGTTGTAACTGTCATCTAGCACGGTCACGCCTTTGCGTTCGGAGACTTGCAACCGCATCTTCGGCACCGGGCAATCCGCCAGCCCGCGTTTCAATTCTTTCGCGCTCAACCCCAGTTCGGCTCCGACGGCCAAGGCCAGCAAGGCATTCGTGATCTGATGCCGTCCGAGCAAAGGTAGCCGGTAAAGCCCGTTGAACTCCGCCTTCGGCGCCGTCACTTCCAGTTCCGTGCCCAACAGATCGGCCTTCACCAGCTTGCCCGACCAGTCACCGCGTCCACGCTGGCTCACGCTCACTACCGGACAGGTCGCCCGCCGGAGGATTTGTTCCATCCACGGGCTGTCCAGGTTCACAAACAGACGTCCATCGGCCGGCAGCAATTCAGCGAGAGTCCCCTCCTCCTGCGCCACACCGACCAAGTCGCCAAAAAATTCCAGATGCTCCCGGCCGATGCTCGTGATGACCCCGAACTGCGGCTGGATGAGCTTCACCAGCGGGGCGAGTTCCCCGGGATGATTCGTCCCCACTTCCAGCACCGCTGCCTGATGCTTCGCCGTCAGCTTTAGCAACGTGGCCGGCACGCCGATGTCGTTATTGAAACTCGCCTCGCTCTTCAGCGTGGAAAACTTCTGTCCCAGCACAGAAGCGATCAGCTCTTTCGTCGTCGTCTTGCCATTGGAACCCGCCACCGCCGTCACCGGAATGTTAAAGCTCTGACGATAGTCTGCCGCGATCTGGCCGTACGCGATGCGCGTGTTCGGCACCGTCAAAACCGGACATCGCTTCCAGCCCGGCGGCAATTTCCCCTGCTCCACGACCGCCGCCGCCACACCTTTGGCGGCGACTTCATCCAAAAATTGATGCCCGTCAAACTTGTCCCCGGCCACGGCCACAAAGACGTCGCCCTTGCCAGCCGTCCGCGAGTCCGTGCTGACGCCCGTGATCTTCACGTCCGGAGACATGACTGGGGCCTGACCACCAAAGGCTTCAAACAACTTGGTTAAAGAACGCGGGTCCACTTATTTCATCGAAAAGGTGGCTGAAACCACGGCGGTGATCGTTTTCTCGAGCGACGTCGTGTCGTTCATGCCGTCCCAGCTCGTTTGCAGCGAGTAAACCGGCGTGATCTGAAACACGCCCATCTTGGCCGACTGCATCTGCTCCACTTCGCGACCGCCCTGGACGGCGATTTGGTCGGCGCGGGAACGGGCATCCTTGGAGGCCTCGGCCAGCATCTCCACCTTGGCTTCACCCGCTTTGGTGTAGATGTATTGCGGTGTGGAAGTGGTGAACAAGATCTCCTTTTCAATCAGGGCTGTAGTCTCCTGATCCAGTTTGGAGACCCGTTCCACCTCTTTGGACCTGACTTCCACTTCATGCGTCAACCGATAGCCGGTCACCCGCGAGAAATTGTTGCCTTCCTTGTCCCGTTCGGTGATCCGCAATTCCTGGATGCCGATGGGTGAAACCACGAAATCGCTGATCTTCCGTTCCCGCAGGAACGATTCCACCACCGTCAGGTCTTGCTGCAATTTGCGGCGGGCTTCGAGCAAAGTCGCACCGTCAGCCGAGAAGTTTCCGCGCCAGACGATCAGATCAGACTGCACCGACCGGCGGGAGGAACCGGTCACCGTGATGGTCTGGCTTTCCGAAACTTTGACCCACGCCCGCGTCACTGTGACCGCCGAGAACACCAGGCCAGTGGATAAAAATAGTCCGGCGAGCAAGCCCATCAAGTGTGGCTTGGCCCGAACTACGGACAGTTTGTTTTCAGCTTCCCCACTCATGACGGATACCCCATCGCTTCCAAAGTTTCCTGCGCATAGACCCGGTCATCAAACGGCACCACCGTGTCTTCAAATTCCTGATACGTCTCATGACCTTTGCCCGCGATGAGCACCAGGTCTCCCGGCTGCGCCATGCGGATGACTTCATCGATGGCCCGGCTGCGATCCAGCTCCACCTGGTAGCCATCCGTCCGCACCGAGCGAAAGCCTTCCTCCACCATCGCGGCGATGGCTTCGGGCTTTTCTTTGCGCGGGTTGTCCGTGGTGATGAAGGTGTAATCCGCCAGTTCGGCGGCCACCTTGCCCATCTTGGCCCGCTTGCCGGTGTCCCGGCTGCCACCGCAACCGAACGCCAGCAGCAACCGGCCTGTGGTCAGTTCACGCATGGTCGCCAGCACATTGCGCAAGGCGTCATCCGTATGCGCGTAATCCACAAACACACCGAAAGGCTGGCCCGCATTCACGGCTTCCAAGCGACCAGGCACCGGCGGGATGGAACCCAAAGCCTGCTGGATATGCGCCACTTTCACCTCCAACGCGAGCGCTGCTCCGATGGCGGCGAGCGCGTTGTAAACATTGTGCCGCCCGATTAACGGCAGCTTGATGTCAAAGGTTTGTGAGTCCGTCAGCACAGTGAAATTCGTCTCCGTGGCACCCAGCTTCACATTCACCGCGCGAAGCTTGGCATTTTCCTTGAGGCCGTAGCTCAAGTTGATTTCCAATTCGGATTCGCGGCCCAGGCGTTCACCAAACGCATCATCGATGTTGATGACACCCGTGCTTTTCTTACCGCCGGAGAACAAGGGGCTAAACAGCTTCTTCTTGGCCTGAAAATAAGCCTCCATGTCCGCGTGATAATCGAGGTGGTCCTGCGTCAGGTTCGTGAAGAGGCAGACATCGAAATCCACTCCATGCACGCGGCCCTGGTCCAAGGCATGCGAACTGACCTCCATCACGCAGGAAGTGCAACCGGCACGCAACATCTGCGAGAGCATCTGCTGAGTTTCCAGCGCCTCGGGCGTGGTGCGATGCGCCGGGATCATACGGTCGCCCACTTCATAACGCACGGTGCCGATGAGTCCGGTCATCTGCCCGGCCACTTCCAATATCTTCTTCACCAGGAAGGAAACCGTCGTCTTGCCATTCGTGCCCGTGACGCCGACGACCTTCATCTTCCGGCTGGGATGCTGGTAATACGCGGCGGCCAGACGGGCCAGCGCTTCCCGCGAATCCGCCACCTTTACCTTGGCCGCGCGCAGGGAAGAAAAACCATTCTGCTCACACACGATCGCCGCCGCCCCGCGGTCGATGGCGCTAGTGATGTAGTCATGACCGTCCACGTTCTGGCCGCGCACGGCTACGAACACCATGCCCGGCGTGACGCGGCGGGAATCATACGTGATGCCCAGCACCTCACGCTGGAGGTTGCCCTCCACCCGCATCGGCTGCAGGTCGTTGATGAGTTCTTTGAGTTGCATGACGGGTTGCGTTCAGTTGCGACGCGCGGCGAGCAATCCCGGCTTTGTTTTTTGTTTGTCGGTAAATTGGGGCTCCGGCACCGGCTTCTCCGGGCGGAGGTTCAGATAACTCGCGCTGCGTTCAGCGATGTTATGAAAAAAGGGCGCAGCCGTCGTTCCGCCGTAGTAACCGTTCTTCGGCTCATCCAGCACCACCGAGATGCACAGCTCAGGATTATCGGCCGGGAAGAAGCCGATGAAGGACGAGAAATACTTGCCCGGTGTGTAAGGTGGTTTCTGCGCCGTTCCCGTCTTGCCTGCCACCGTATAATAATCCAGCATAGCGTTGGCCGCCGTGCCTTTCTCGGAAACCACCGTTTTCAAAGCCGTCACCAGCTCACGCGCTGCGCGTTCGCTCACCGCCTGGCGGACCATCTGCGGCTGATACTTCACCACGGCATGACCATGCTGGTCCTCCAGCCGGTCCACCAGCATGGGCCGCATCAATTTGCCGCCATTCGCGATGGCGGACATGGCCATGATCATCTGCAACGGGGTTGAGGCCACTTCATGCCCCATGGGGATGCGGGAGATGGAAAGCTTGTTCCAATCCTTCACCGGATGAACGATGCCGCGCACCTCACCCGTCAGCGGAATGCCCGAACGCTCACCAAAGCCAAAATTCTTCATGTAATCATACAACCCTTGTTCACCCAGCTTGAACCCGATCTTGGCCGAGCCGATGTTGGAGGAGAAAGTGATGATCTCTTCCACCGACAGGATGCCGTAGCCGTGATGATCGCGCAGGAGCTTGCCCGCGTAATAGAAGCGGCCATTCTCGCAGTCGAACTTGTCATTCAAAGTCACCAGTTTCTCGTTCAAGGCCCCGCTGACTACTACGATCTTGAAGGTGGAACCCGGCTCAGAAAGATCGGTGATGATGCGGTTGCGGCGATGCGCTTCCGGTGAGGCACCCGGATTATTCGGATCAAAGGTCGGGAGCGTGGCCATCGCCAGGATTTCCCCCGTCTTGGGCCGCACGACGATCGCCGAGGCGCTGATGGGCGTGTGCTTCTTCATCGCCTCGGCCAGTTCCGTTTCGACGATGTGCTGGATGCCTGCATCGATCGTGAGCACGACGTTCAAACCATCCTTGGCTTGGATCTCCTGCTCCCGGAAAGACACCACTTCGCGCCGTGCGCGATCTGTCTCGGTCATGCGCCAGCCGCGCACACCTGCGAGCTTGGTGTTCAAGACCCGCTCGATGCCTTCGATGCCCGTGGTCTCGATGACCTTCTCCCCATCCACCTGCCGCTCCCCAGTGCCGACATAGCCCAGCACATGGGCCGCGAGCGATTCGTTCGGGTAGATGCGCAACTGGTCATCCACTGGGTCCGTGAAAATCGCCTTGGCACGCAGGTTGCGATAGAAGCCGCGTTCCGCCTTCGTCAGCGTCTTCTCATCCACGGAGAATTTGAGGTCCTCCATGGTGTCCATGATGGACTGCCAGGTCTCCACCTTGACCTTTTGCTTGAGCCGGACGTACTGGTTCGTCACCACGTTGCCCAGTTCGTTCGTGCGCAGGCGGGGTTGGAAGCGCTGGACCAGTTCCGCTTCGCTCATCTCCAGCAAAGGGGCGATGGCCCGGGCCACTTCCGCTCCATGCGGCCCAATCAAGGTGGGATCGGCACAGACGGTCTTAACGAAAACGCTGGTGGCGAGAAGATTTCCCTTCACGTCCTTGATCTCGCCCCGGCGGGGTTCGAAAAGGATGCGGCGATGCGTATTGTTCTTGGCCAGGTCGCGCAGTTCTTCGTGGCGCAGGACCTGGAGATCAACCAGCCGGTAGCCGAGCGCGCAGAAGGCTACCACCAGCAGCACGGCCAGTGTCAGCAAACGGCGAAATGGAACCGACTTGAACATGGTCTTGAGTCCTGAATTGCCCACCATCCGTGATCCCCTGCTCTCTGGCCGGGCACCCGCGGACTTCGGCGAAAAATTGATCGTTCGGCAGCACTACGGATTGTTGGCCCCACCCTTGGCCGTGGACGCCACCGGGCGTTCCATGGCCACCTGTCCTGATTCGTACGGCAGCTCCACCATCCGCACGACCTGTCCTGGCTGCATCGGCACGAGACCGAGCTGCAACTCACGCACGCGGGCGTCGATCACCGGCGGCGAACGCATCCAGCCCAGCTGGTCGTTGCGCAATTTGTTCTGGCGCTTGAGCTCGGCGAGCTTCGTCTCGCGCTCCTTGATCTCCTTGCCGAGCGACCCGATCTGGCTCTTCTGCCAGACGTAGCCGATGCCCGAGCCGGCGATGAACAGGCAGAGCATGACTGCCTTGATCGCCGGTCCGAACCGCACACCCGCCGCTTCATTTTTACGATTCCGCGCCATCTTGAACCTCAAACTTTCTCCAGCACCCGCAGTTGCGCGCTCCGCGCCCTGGGATTGCGGGCGAGTTCTGCCTCGCCCGGTAAAATCGCTTTGCGGCTCACCAGCCGCATCTTCGGCACACAGTCCTGCCGCAGTTCCGGCACATCCACTTCCCCCGGGAACGTGTAATCCCGCGCCATCTCCCGACCCCAGAGTTTCACGGTCCGGTCTTCCAGCGAATGGAACGTGATCACCGCCAGCCGTCCGCCCGGCTTCAACACTTCAAATGCCGCCGCCAAACCCCGCTCCACGAAACCGATCTCGTCATTCACCGCGATCCGCAGGGCTTGAAAAATCTTCGTGGCCGGATGCGCCTTCCGCCCGGCCCGGGGCGATACGCGCTCGATCAAATCGGCCAACTGCTTCGTCGTCGTGAACGGCCGGTCTTCCGTGATCACCCGCGCGAACCGGCGCGCCTGCGGCTCATCCCCGTATGCCCGAAAAATTCGGGCCAGCTCATCCGCCGACCATTCATTCACGATGCTTGCCGCCGTCACCGGCTGCCGCGTATCCATCCGCATGTCGAGCGGCCCATCCGCCTGAAAACTGAAACCGCGTTCCGCCACGTCCAGTTGCGGTGAACTCACTCCCAGGTCGAACAACACCCCGTCGCAACTGCCCGGTTCCAACCACTCGCCCAACCGGTCAAACGTCCCGCGCTGGATCTCCCAGCGCCCCTTAAATTCCGCCAATCTCGCCTTCGCCGCTTCAACGGCGACGCCATCTCGATCGCAACCAAACAGCCATCCACTCGGGCTGCTGGCCTTCAATATGGCTGCTGCGTGTCCAGCCCCACCGAGCGTCCCGTCCACGTACCGGCCGCCCGTCCTGGGCTGCAGGGCCGACAACACCTCCTCCAGCATCACCGGAATGTGGATGAAGTCGGTCACGTTGCATTGCCTTGGTTTATTTCCACCGGCGTCCCAGACTGAACAGTTTCGCGGTCAGCCAGCTCCACGCCGCCCCGCCCTTGCCCTGCGGCGCAACCTTCGCCGCCGAGTTGACGATCCCCGGCTGCTTCGGCGCAGCCAGTTCAAAATCTGTTTCGCTTAGGTCGTTCCGGATCACTTTTACCTGATCCAGTTTCAACTCGGCCTGCTGCAAGCTGCCGAACTGGGCAGCGGCTGCCTCGGCGCGGGCTTTGACACGTTGTCCGAAGAGCGTCTCACGCAAAGTCTTGACCGACTTCCCGGTGGAGGTATGCGGCCCCGAGCCCGTTGACTCTGGAGCCGCACCGGTTCCTCCCCCGGGTGCATCCGGGAAAAGTGATTCTTCAACCTGCGGTGAGGGCGCGAGCGACACCGACCGCCCAACCGACTCAAAGCGTGGCAACCGCTTCTTCTCATCCACCCGGAACGGACTGGGCTCATCCGACGCCCGCCGGACGGTCTTAGATGCCGCCAACAATGAACCTGTTTCCATAAGTTCTGTTCCTTTAGATAAGCTTGAACGCTTCCGACTGGAGCGCATCGTCCACCTTGGACGCCTGCTCCCAACGGTCCGGATTCCAAATCTCGAACCGGTCCACCAACCCGACAAACATCGCTTCCTTTTCAATCCCGACCGCCTTCGCCATCGCGTCCGGGAGACAGATACGGCCCGACTTGTCCAGCGTGGCCGAGGCTGACTTCCGGCCCAACAGGCGCCGCAGGGACTCCGCCTTAGGGTCCGCGAAAGGCATGGCCTTCAACTTGCCTACCAACTGCGCCATCTCCTCCGGGGGCAAAACCAGCAAGCAGGCATCTGCAATCCCCGCGCTGGGCCATAAAATCAGCGTCAACTCCACGTCCGGTTGCTGCGGACGCCACTTGGCCGGTACCTGCACGCGACGCTTTTCGTCCACCCCATGACGAAAGGTCGAGCTGTAGTAGATCGGCGCTATGGTTTCAGTTGATGACATTGTTTAACGGAGTGCGGTTTCCGGGCCCTTCATCCACCGCGCCCCACAACGCCCCACTTTCAACCATTTTCCCCCATTTTAGTCAATCCTTAAACCACTCGAAAATTGTTCACCAGTTATTCACAATTTACTTTAACGTGAAACTAGGCCGAATCCGTATGATTACTCAGAACACCCTCGGTGAAAAATATTTCGCCGCACCCAGCTTTGAGGTGGCGATTTGAACGTGAAAAACTCAAGTTACCGATAACGCAGTCCAGAAAAAGGCTGCTGGCTGGTCCTGAAAAACACAGAAAACCGCTCCTTCCCACCACCCCGATGTCGCCCGCAGACTACCATCCTGCCCCACTTTGCCCCGCTAAAGATTCTCTTTTCCCCTGCGGCTGATTCCTGCTTCATTGCGCCGTGCCTGAGACGACCCTACGCACCTTAGATTTTGACTACCTGCTGCCCCCGGAGCTGATCGCCCAGCATCCGGCTCCGCAGCGGGACCAATCGCGCCTGTTGGTCTTGGACCGGGTGACCGGGCAAATCAACCACCGCCAGTTCCCCGACCTGCTCAGTTATCTCCGCCCAGGCGATACTCTGATCCTAAACAACTCACGGGTGATCCCCGCCCGGCTCCGGGGAGTGAAACGAGGCAGCGGCGGCCAAGTGGAGATCCTGCTGGTTGAAGAGACCGCCGCGAACGACTGGTGGGTGATGCTGCGCCCCGGCAAACGCGTGCGCCCTGGAACAATGATCGATTTCATCCAGCATGATGGCACTCCCGCTATGCTTAGCGCTGAGGTCCTGGAGAAAAATGAGGAAGGCCACTGCCGTTTACGTTTTCAATGCGACGGCAACGTACTGGATGTGATCGATTCGCTCGGCGAGATTCCCCTGCCCCCATACATCGCGCGCGAAGCCGGCGCTTCCAGCGCAGAGGACCTCGAGCGGTATCAGACAGTATATGCGCAAGACCGCGGCTCGGTGGCCGCACCGACCGCTGGATTGCATTTCACGCCAGCCTTGCTCGCCCAGATCAAAATGCTGGGCGTAAATATCCACTACGTCACGTTGCATGTGGGGCTCGGTACCTTCGCACCTCTGAAAGTGGATAACATCGCGGAACATCAGATGCACTCGGAGCGTTTTGAAATCAGCGCAGAAACCGTCACTGCGATTGAGCGCACGAAAGCGAATGGCGGACGGGTGATCGCCATCGGCACGACGACTGTGCGCGTACTGGAATCTGCCGCCGCGCAAAATAACGGCACGCTGATGGCGATGCGCGGTAGAACGAATATCTTTATCTATCCGCCTTATCAATTTCGCGTGGTGGATGGACTCGTCACAAATTTTCATCTGCCGCAATCCACGCTACTGATGCTGGTGAGCGCGTTCGCTGCGCCCGGTGAAATGCGCGGGCGGGAATTGATGCTGAGCGCTTATGCTGAAGCGGTGCGTGAGAAATATCGCTTTTTCAGCTACGGTGATGCGATGCTAATCCTGTGAAGATGACGGCCCAAAAACAAAAACGTCCGTTCGTGTTCATCAACATGGCGATGACCGCTGATGGCAAGATCGCCACGGCGAACCGGGCCATCAACACATTCGGTTCACCGCGTGACAGCGATCATCTCTACGAACTGCGCGCCTCGGCAGATGCTGTGATGTCCGGCGCGCGCACACTTGATACGAATCCGTATCTGCTGGGCAACGGCGGCGAACGTTTCCGCAAACTGCGCCGGAAAAACGGACTGGGTGACTATGCGCTGCGCATCATCGTGAGCGGCTCGGCAAGCATCGACCCACAGGCCGAGATCTTTAAGCACCGGTTCGCTCCGATCATTCTGCTCACGAGCCAGCGTGCGGCAAAAGCGCGGATCAAGAAGCTTGCTCCGCTGGTGGATGACCTCGGACAGTTTGGCGAAAAGGAATTGGACATCGTGACCGCGCTGCAATGGTTGCAGCAGAAGTGGCACGTGAAACGTCTACTCTGCGAAGGCGGGGCGGCACTCAACGATCTGCTTTTCCGCGCAGATGTGGTGGATGAAATCAATGTGACCATCTGCCCGTTCATCTTCGGCGGGCGCATGGCCCCGACCATATCTGAAGGTCTCGGTTTGAAAAAGCTAAGTGAGGCGCGGCAATTCGAAGTGAAATCCACGAAACAGGCGGGCGAGGAACTGTTTACGGTGTTTCGCCGCAAATAATCCTCGTATTCAGAAGCGCAGGAAATACAACTGTCCCCGATGCAACCGCCCGGTGCACCAACGCCCCAGTCCGCTGGAGGAAGCAACCTGACGCCGCTGGCCCCCGGCCAGCTCGTGGGGCATGGCCGCTATGAGTTGAAGCGGATGCTGGACAAAGGCGGCATGAGCAGCGTCTGGCTGGCGGAAGATTCCCGTTTGCACGAAAAAGTGGCGCTGAAATTTCTACCACCCGAGATCCTGAATGATCCCGTGGCCCTGCAGGAGATGCAGCGGGAAACGACGAAGAGCCGTAAATTTTCCCATCCGAACATCATCCGCATCTACGATCTACACGAATCACCAGGGGAAATCCCATTCATCTCCATGGAATTCGTGGAGGGTGAGAATCTGCATAACCTGAGCGGGCTGCAACCGCGCGGCATCTACACCTGGGAACAGCTCAAACCGCTCGTCGGCCAGTTGTGCGAGGCCCTCACCTATGCGCATGGCGAAGGCGTCATCCATCGCGACCTCAAGCCGGCGAACATGATGGTGGATACCAAGGGACGTTTGAAGCTGGCCGACTTCGGCATCTCGATGACCGTGGATGAATCCCGGCGGCGCGGCAACTCCAACCCAATCAACGGCACACTGGGCTACATGAGCCCGCAACAGTTGAGCGGGCATCCGGCGCACGTCACCGATGACGTCCATGCGCTCGGAGCCACCTTGTATGAATTGCTCACGGGCCGCCGTCCGTTTCATGAGGGCGACTTGTACGCCCAGGTGATGAATCAAAAGCCTAAGCCGCTCAACGAGACTCTTTGGGAGCAAGGCTTGACGAACAACATCCCACCGGAAGTCAGCGCCTTGATCATGGCGTGTCTGGCGAAAGACCCGGCCATGCGCCCGGCCAGTGCCCGCGTCGTGGCGGAATGGCTCGGGCTGGGCAAGGATGAGTTGATGGGGAACCAGCTCATCGCGCAATCCATCGTCGGTGTGCCCTCCGCAACCCCGACTCCTGACCGGCCAGCAAGCCGCCCTTGGAAGAAAGCCGCGCTGCTGCTGGTCCTGTTGTTGGTGTTGCTGCTGATCAGGGCTGGTGTCGGTTTTTTTGTAAACCAATCAAGACCAACTCCGGTGCTCCCCGACCAAACAGCTAACACCGAACGGACCAAGACACCTGCTCCATACGTCACCAATACGATTGCCCCCACGCTGCCCGCTATGCGGACAATCAAAGACATGCCCGGCACCTTGGATGAGAGTTTCAAACCAACGGCCGGTCTCAATGCCATCGCTTACACCTCCGTACGCCAGCCGGATGGAAAATACATTGTTGCCGGAAGATTCACCAAAGTGGGTGAAACTAACCGCAGCCGTATCGCCCGATTCAATGCCGATGGATCGGTGGATGACAGTTTTCACCCGGGCAACGGCAAGACCGACGATGAGATTTACGTCATCGCCCTGCAACCGGACGGCAAAGTGGTGGTCGGGGGTGATTTTGGTGTTTTTAATGGGGAGAAGCGTACCCACATCGTACGATTGAATACCGACGGGAGCATCGACAAAAGTTTTGTCACCCAAATTCCAGCATATTACGTCAGTTGCATCAACATCTTGAAAGACGGGAAAATTCTGATTGGCGGGCGTTTTACCCGCGTAAATCCGGGAGAATACGGCCGCAACCGCATCGCCCGGCTCAACCCGAACGGAACGGCGGATGAAACTTTCAATATCGGCACCGGATCGAATGATGACATCGACCGCATGCTGTTGCAACCGGACGGACGCATCGTGATCGGCGGCACCTTCACCAAGTTCAACGGCGTGGCGCGCAACCGCATCGCCCGGCTCATGCCAAACGGCAGCCTTGATACCACTTTCAACGTGGGCACCGGCTTAAATGATAATGTGCTGGCCTTGGAGATACAGCCGGATGGCAAGCTTCTGGTGGGCGGCCAGTTCACCAGTTTTAATGACACCTCGGCAAACCGTCTGGTCCGCCTGAATCCCAATGGCAGCCGGGATAACAGCTTCAATATCGGGACCGCCGCCGATGCTTTTGTCGGAGCCATCAAAATGGAGGGAGCCAGCCGGATCTGGGTGGGCGGTAACTTCACCAACTTTAACGGCAAGGCTTGGGGACGCTTGATCCGGCTAAAGCTCGACGGCAGCCAAGATCCGGATTTTGCCAATGGCATCGGCGTCAGCGGTCCGGTCCGGTCCATGATATTCACCGCAGGTGAGGGCATGTTTGTCGCAGGGAATTTCACCGCTTTCGACGGTGTTGCCCGCCCTTATTTCATGCGCTTGCACACGGGGGTGCTGACCGGCAGCAAGGATTGACGACCTCAGGCTTTCTCCTCACGCGTCTCCACCCACCGGGCAAATAACCAGAGCAGATCGGCGAGCCGGTTCAGGTAGATGATGATCTCATCATTCTGCAAGGCAGCCTGCTCTTGCAAGGCACAGACGCGGCGCTCGGCCCGGCGACACGTGGTGCGCGCGACATCGAGCGCCGCCGAATTTATCGTAGCGCCCGGTGTGGCCCAGCCCTTGAAGGAAACTTTTTGCGCCTCGATCTCGGCAACGAGTTTATCCAGCTTCGCGGTCAGCTCGGGAGTCACCAAGAGGAAGCCGTCTTTCACGTAACGCGGAAGATCGTCCACGGCGGTGGCGAGTTCGCCCATGAGCGTCACGAGGTCTTTCTGGATGACGAGGAGATTGTCCTTCACGAAATCATGCGTGGCGGTGGCGCGGGCCAGGCCGAGCGCGGTATTCAGTTCATCCACGCAGCCGTAGGCTTCCACGCGCGGGTGGCTCTTGGGCACGCGACGGTTGTACATCAAACCTGTCGTCCCTTTGTCACCTGTCTTCGTCGCGATGCTCATGGAAGCGGACTAGACACCACGTTTCCATGGGGCGCAAGGTGGATTTGGTTCTAACTTTAACACGACAAACTAAAGGTGATTACAACGAGGCAAAAGCCGCGTGATACTTTACCAAGCCTTGGTGTTTGCCGAGGGAATCAGGCTGCAAGGCCAGGACCATAAAGGCTTCGTCCGGCACTTCAAAGGGGCAAAGGATTCCGTGCGGTTTGGCGGTGACGAAACCAAAGCGCGGGTAGTAATCGTGATGGCCGAGAACGATGACGAGTTCCCAGCCCAGACGACGTGCTTCCGTGATACCCGCTACAATCAACTGCGAGCCGACACCGCTACGTTGGTGCCCGGGCAAGACGGCGACCGGTGCGAGGGCCAAGGCATTCGTCGTTCCACGCTCCCCCACGATCTCCACCGGACTGAAGGCGATGTGGCCGACCACGTTACCACCCTGCTCTGCCACCAGTGAGATGGTCAAAGCACCCGCTGCACGCAAGGCATCCACCAAGCGCGCTTCGCCGGGTCCACCAAAAGCGGTGGCGTGCAAATGGTGGATGGCGGAGATATCCGCCGGAGTTTCAGGCCGCGGTTCACCAGGCATGGAGATTGGCTTAAGGCTTCGTGACTGTCTTCGTGCCGCTGATCTTCAGATTGCGGACCTTCACCGATTTCCCAGCAGCCAGCCAGCTCCGCGACTTTGGAGTGGCCAAGTATTCATGCCGGGCGCGCAATTCCTGACCATCAAGATTGGCGGCCATCTGGTCCCCTGTCCACTCGACGCGGATGCGGTGCCACTCCCCAGGCTTCACCGTCACCGGTAATTTCGCGATAGTATGGGATGGAGCAACCGAATCCTCAGCAATGCTCAACCCGGCGGCATTCACCACCACACGGCCCACATGCTTGGCGCCATCACAGCCCACGAGAAAAGAACCGGGGCCATCCAGGAAGAATTCCACCTCGATGACCGCATCCTTCAACCCCGCCTTGTGGTGCAGCACCGGGATGTGTTTCTCCTCTGGCAAATCAAGCACGCTCAACACACCGTCTTTCGTAGTCCACTTGCCTTTGGCGATGCTGAAGCTGGCATCCAACGGCTCCTTGAAACTGGGGGCCGCCAATAAAGGGAGGTCATGCTCATGGAGCAGCGGTTTGGCAGTCTGGGAATAAGTAGAGGCGGCGGACGCCAGGCAAAGCAGCGCCGTAAAGAGACGGATGGCTTTCATGGGGACAGACCATAACGCCACAGCAACAAACGGAGCAATCTGTTAAAAGTGATCAGATACGGGAGAAGGCGGATGAGAGATGGTGCGCACTGCAGGTTTCGAACCTGCGACCCCTACCGTGTGAAGGTAATGCTCTACCACTGAGCTAAGCGCGCGGCCACATACCCGAACCGGCTTTCCGGTGTCGAGTGCCGGAAACATTAGGTACCTCGCCCATCCAACGCAAGGCTCTTTTTAGGGGAAATTTCGGCCGCTTAAACGGTCACAAAAAACGGCTTATTGCGCCTTCCACGCCTTGCTCCAGAGGGCGTAGGTCTCGAACATGGCGCGGCGCTCGAGCGGGGTCCATTCGGCGATGCGTTCCTGCAGCGTGGCGTATTGGCCGAACTTGGGTTCACGCTCCACGGCAAGCTGGTAGTTCTCCATGGCCTTGGCCCAGTTGCCGGTGCCCCAATAGCCGAGTACTTTGGAGTAGTAATCGTAGCGCGAGCGGTTCTGGCTCATCTCGCCCGCTTTCTCGAAATGTTCCACGGCAGTCTGATAATCGCCGATGTTAAAGTAGGCCCAGCCGACCTGGTTGATCATGGGTGCTTTGGGAAAGAGCTCCACGGCCTTGCGCAAGTCGGCCCGGGCAGCTTCCTTGCGGCCTAGCAGCGCAAGGGTGTAGCCGCGATTGGCATAGGCCTGGTAGTTCTCCGGGTTGGTCTTGATCTGGCTGTTAAGGTTATCGAGCTTGGGGGTAGTAAAGGTGGCAGCGCTGGCAGAGGTTGCCGTGGTAGCGGCAGGCTCGCGATGGGCACACCCGACGAGGAGTGACGCACTCAGCAGAGCGGCAAAGAGCTGGGTTTTCATGAGCTAAAAACGTTTTTTAGGAATCAGCAAGAGCTTGGCACCAAGGGAGATGGGGGGCAATGCGCAAGTTGCACAGGAAGATTTCGCATATTTCGTCCGCAGTATTCATTTCGCAGCATCAGCATTTATGATTGCAGAAGTGACGGGTTTGTTTCTAATTTCGGGGTGACGTTGATCCACACGTCGCCAAGCTCGCCGACACCGCTGTATGAAACCCAAGAAGACAGCCGCGAAGAAAGCTGCCGCCATCACGCCGGAAGCATCTTCACTATCTGCTGAACCCAAGAAAGCAGCGCGCAAAGCCGTCGCTGCCGCCACTGCACCAGCCGCGCCCAAGCAGGTCGAGGAGGCCAAAGCTGCTTTGAAGCAGGCGGTCCCCAAGAAGGCTGCCGCGAAAAAAGCCGCCCCGAAGAAGGCGGCGGTGAAGCTGCCCGCCATCCTCTTCGAGGATGACGCCATCCCCACTCCGGGCATCAGCGGCCCCGGTCAACGTTATTTTCTCGGTGCTGATGAACCAAATGCCGGTCTGGGCGAACTGCCGGAGTCTTATGGCACCGGCCGTCTCTTTCTCGCGGCACGTGACCCGCACTGGCTCTATGCCGCTTGGGATCTCACCCGCGAACAGCAACGCGGCTACAATGCCCTCTCGAAAGACAAGCATCTGGTGGTGCGGGTGTTCCTGAATCGCGTCAGCGGCAAGGCGTTCGGTGAAACGCATGTGCATCCGGAGTCACGCCACTGGTTCATCCACGTCGGCAAGGCCGGTTCACGCTTCGTGGCCGAACTGGGCTACTACGACAAGGCGGGCAAATGGGTTTCTGTATCGCAATCGAAACCGACCCTGACACCGCCCGATTCACTTTCCGACGACACCTCGGTGCGCTTCACGGACCTGCCGGTGGAGGTCCCTTTCCAGGACCTGATCGAAACGGTGAAGCAGGAATTGAAGGGCAACCTGCCACTGGTGGAAGCCGTGGAACAACTGCGGGCGGCCGGCAACATCGCCCTGCCCAAAGCGAACGCGCTGGCCAAGGGCCTCTGGACGGCCGCGCAGGAAAAGGCGCTCGCCGAAGTGGTGTCCATGGACAGCGTGCGCCGCATCTGGATCGGCTCACTGGAGATCACAGAACTCATCCGACGCAAGCTGAGCAACGAATTGTCCAGCGCCGCCGCCGCAGAGTTTTCCAAGGCCCAGAAGGGTGCGGTCAACGTGGGGGGATTGGGCAGTGTGTCCAGCCCGTTCGGAGGCAGCGTGGAGAGCAAAGGTTTCTGGTTCAATGTGAACGCGGAACTCATCATTTACGGGGCCACGGAACCGACGGCGGAAGTCACCATCGGCGGCAAGGTCATCAAACTGCGCCCGGACGGGTCGTTCAGCTATCGTTTTGCGCTGCCGGATGGGAATTATGATCTGCCGGCGGTCGCCGTGTCCGCAGATCGCTCGGAAGCGCGGAGTGCGGAACTGAAGTTCAGCCGCAGCACGAGTTACTACGGTGATGTGGGCACGCACCCGCAGGACCCGAGTTTGCAACCTCCAACTGCGGACGCGGTGGAATAATTTCCTTGCGACAAGCGTCACACTTCGCCACCAAAGGGGACGCATAAACACAATGTCGCAATCACAGGGCAAGCCAGGTTACCTCGCGCTGGTGCTGCACGCACACCTGCCGTTCGTACGCCATCCAGAGCATCCTAAGTTTTTGGAGGAGAGCTGGCTGTTCGAGGCCGTCACGGAGACCTATCTCCCGCTCATCCAGTTGATGGATGGCTGGGTGAAGGACGGTTTGCAGTTCCGCCTCACGCTGACGCTCACCCCCACCCTCTGCTCCATGTTGCAGGATGAACTCCTGCAAGAGCGCTACACGAAGCATCTGGACGGCCTAGTGGAACTGGCGGAAAAGGAAACTCACCGGACGACCTGGGACAAGGCATGCCATCCGCTCGCGCAGCTTTATCACATCCGCCTGATCGGAGCGCGCAAAACTTACAATTCCTACCAACGCAATCTGGTGGAGGCGTTCAGGCGCTTTCAAACGATGGGTTGTCTGGAGATCATCACGTGCGCCGCCACGCATGCGTTGCTGCCGTTGTTGGGCAGCCATCCCGAGAGTGTCCGGGCGCAGGTACTCACGGCGCGGGATCATTACCGGAGCTGTTTCGGGTGCGATCCACGCGGCATCTGGCTGCCGGAGTGCGCCTACTCGGAAGGCATCGAGGATGTGCTGCTGGAGGCGAACATCCGCTGGTTCATCATGGACACGCACGGCTTGCTCCATGCGAATCCGCGGCCACGCTATGGCGTCTTCGCACCGATCTACACGCCCAATGGGATCGCCGCGTTCGGCCGCGATCTGGATTCCGCGAAGCAGGTGTGGAGCCGGAATGAAGGTTACCCGGGCGATCCGCGGTATCGAGACTTCTACCGCGACATCGGGTTCGACCTGGACCTGGACTACCTCAAGCCTTACCTGCCCTCCCCGGAGCTGCGCGGGTTCACCGGGATCAAGTATCACCGCATCACGGGCAATGGCGGGGCCAAAGAGATTTATCAACGTGAAGCGGCACTGGAAGCGGTGGAGGAACATGCCACACATTTTCTCAACGCACGCATCGCGCAGTTCCAGCAGTTGCAGGGCATCATGGACCGGCCGCCGATGGTACTCTGCCCTTACGATGCGGAGCTTTTCGGGCATTGGTGGTATGAGGGGCCAGAGTTCCTCGATCTCTTCATGCGCAAGGCGTATTACGACCAGCAGACCTTCTCGCTGATCACGCCGGCAGAATTTCTGAAAGATCGTCCCAGCCACCAGATCGCCGCGCCGAGTCCCTCGAGTTGGGGTGAGGAAGGCTACTACCGCGTCTGGCTGAACGAGACGAACGAGTGGATCATCCCGCATCTGGAGATCGCCATGGACCGCATGCGCGATCTGGCGGAGCGGTATCCGAATCCTACGGACATCACGCGACGCGCGCTCAATCAGGCGGCGCGGGAATTGTTGCTGGCGCAGGCGAGCGACTGGCCGTTCATCCTGCGCACGGGCACCAGTCCGAACTATGCGCGTCAACGGGTGAAGGACCATCTGCTGCGGTTCATCGCTCTGCACGAGCAACTGACCATCACACGAGTGGATGAGCGCTGGCTCGCGCAGATCGAGGCCACGGACAATATCTTCCCCGAGATCAATTACCGATATTGGGCTTGAGCGGATTCGTCGGTTGAGGCGAAATGGCGGCATGTCCACCTTCCATCAGACTTTTTGCCGTCTGTGTATTGCCGTGCTGCTGATGCTCACCCTGGTTTCCACGCAGGCGGCGACGAAGAAGCCCAATGTCATCTTCCTCTTCGCTGATGACATGCGGGCGGATTCCATCGGCGCCTTGGGCAATCCGACCATCAAGACGCCGAATCTCGACAGTCTGGTGAAGCGCGGGTTTGCCTTGAACAATGCGTATTGCCTGGGCGGCAATCGCGGGGCGGTGTGTCTGCCCAGCCGCAATATGTTGCTGAGCGGAAACTCCTACTTTCGCTGGCAGGATACGCAGGCCAGCGGGGCGGGACAGAAAGGGAACTTTGCGCCAGCAACTCCGGACACGTTTCCGGCGGTGATGCAAGCGGCGGGATATACGACGTATCATCAGGGGAAGAAGGGCAACAGTGCGACGCTCATCCAAGGGCAGTTCGAGATCAACAAGCATGTGACGAACGACTTGACGGACCGCACGAATGGCGAGGCGGGCCAACAGATCGTGAATGAGGCGATCGAGTTCATCACGGCGCAGAAAGATGCGAAGCCGTTCTTCATGTATCTGGCGTTCTCGAATCCCCATGACCCTCGCGTTGCCGCGGAGAAGTATCTGAAACTGTATGACCGGGAGAAGATACCGTTGCCAAAGAATTATCTGCCGGTGCATCCCTTCAACAACGGCGAGATGACGGTGCGGGATGAGACGCTCTCGCCGTGGCCGCGCACGGAGGATGAGATACGCAAGACCTTGCACGAATATTACGCGGTCATCTCGGGACTGGATCATCACATCGGGCGATTGCTGCAGAGGCTGGATGAACTGAAGCTGACGGAGAACACAATCATCCTTTTCTCAGCGGACCAAGGCATCTCGGTGGGCAGCCATGGGCTGCTGGGCAAACAGAACCTGTATGACCACGGCATGAAGGTGCCGTTGTTCTTTGCGGGACCGGGGGTAAAGAAAGGGAAGTCGGATGCTCTGGTGTACCTGCTGGATGTGTTCCCGAGTGTGTGCGAGCTAACAGGGGTAAAGGCTCCGGCAGGACTGGATGCGTTGAGTTTTGCGCCGGTATTGCAGGGCAAGACGAACAAGGCGCGGGATTCGCTCTTCCTGGCGTATCGGGATGTGCAGCGGGCGGTGCGGGATGAACGGTGGAAGCTGATCCGGTATCCGGAGGTGGAGGTGACGCAGTTGTTTGATCTGAAGAATGACCCGGATGAATTGAAGAATCTCGCCGGTGAAGCGAGTCAGAAGGATCGGGTCGCCAAGATGCTGGCACAGATGACGGGCTGGCAGAAGAAGCTGAATGATACGGCCCCGTTGACGGTAGCGAATCCGGCATCGCCGAAGTGGACACCGCCGAGTGCGGAGGAAATGAAGGCCGGCAAAAATTCCAAGAAGAAGAAACAATGAAAGCACTACTCCCTGCCCTGCTCGTCGCCGCGCTTGCCTTCACGGCGAACGCACAAAATGTCGAAAAGAAAAAAGCGGCGGCTGATCCGAGCATCCCGAAGTTCAAGAAGGTTTTGCCGTCCACCCCGGCGGGCGTCACTTGCACGACGAATGTGCTGGCGGAGTATCCGGAACATACGGTGACGGTCATCGTGTATGCGCCGGACAAGCCGGGAAAGTATCCGGCCATCCTGGACATCCACGGTGGCGGCTGGCAGGCCCGGCAGGTGGAGAGTGACAAGCCGATGATGGAGCGATTGGCAGCGAGGGGCTTCGTCACGGCGCTGGTGTCTTATCGGCTCTCGGGCGAGGCGAAGTATCCGGCGGCATTGGATGATTGCAAAGCGGCGGTGCGCTGGCTGCGGGCGAATGCGAAGAAGTTCAAGATCGATGGGGAGCGCATCGGCGTGATGGGCGGCTCGGCGGGCGGGCATCTCTCGGGCCTGCTGGCGATGACGAGCGGGTTGAAGGAATTTGAGGGCAAAGGGCCGCACGCTGACCAGTCGAGCAGTGTGAAGGCGTGCATCGTGATGGCGGCGACGCAGGACCTGGTGGCGGCGTATGGGGACAAGCCATCGACGAACCTCGTGGCGTTCTTTGGCGGGAATGCGAAAGAGATGCCGAAGGTCTATACGCAGGCTTCACCCATCACACATGTACGCAAGGGGGTGCCGCCGACCATCTTCATCGAGGGCGAAAAGGATACGTTGAAGATCGGGCGGGCGGAGATGCAGGAGAAACTGCGGGCTCTGGGCATCGAGACGGAGGTTTATACGCTGAAGCATGCGCCCCACCCTTTCTGGATGAGCGAGCCGTGGGTGAGCGAGACGGTGGAGATCGCGGACAAGTTCTTCAAGAAACACTTGGGCGTGCCGAAGTTTTAACTGAGAAAAAAGGGTATCACTTGCCTGAGGGGAAATCGGCCGACTGCCAGCCGGCGACCCAGCAGGTTGCCAACCTGCGCTACCAATAAAGAAGTAGAGGTCTCTCCCGCCGCGCGTCAAGGAGGTGGGGATGGAGAATCCCGCTGAGGAAACGTACGGCTGGGAAAGACCTCTGGATACTTTCCTACGCCTTTTTTAAAGGGATGCAACCGAAAAAAGTGGCGGTTTTGTAATCACTTCAAAGTCTTGAGGTAGAGCACGAGGGCTTCGACCTGGGCGTCGGTGATGACGCCGTCGTAGCTGGGCATGCCGGCATCGGATTTCTCGAAGCCTTTGACCATCTTGGCGGTGGGTTCCTTGATGGATTCACGGAGGTAGGCTTCATCGACGCGGACCTTTAGGGTGCCCTTGCCGGCGATCTCGCGTTCGCTGCCGAAGATGCCTTTCCAGGACGGGCCGACTTTACCGAGCGTGGAGCCATCGGTGGAGTGGCAGGCGACGCAGCCCATCAACTCGGAGACGCGGGCACCTTCCTCGACGGTGATCGGGGTCGCTTCGGCGGCGGCGAGCGTGCGCGGGGTCAGGTCCACGGTGAGCGGCTCGAAGCCTGCAGCGGCGGGATTGAACTTCGGCAAATCGTATGGGGTGAGGTACGCATTGTTCGCGAAGGGTGCCCCGCCCTTCAGCGTGAGGCCCCAGCCGATGCGCATCTGCATGACGGGTTTCATATCAGGCAGACCGAGGAAGATGCTCTTGCCGTCCTTGGCGAGGTAGGCGCTGCTGGGTACCATGGTCTCGGTGCCCTTGGAGCCATCGAGCTTGAAGTGCGGCGAGCCGTAGGTGGCGGTGCGTTGGTAGTTCCAGCGTTCGACGGAGTAGTTCGCGAGATTCGTCGCGACCTGGGCTTCCACCGGGACATCGAAGCGGAGCAAGACGCCCTGCGCCATCGGCACGACTTCACGCGGCAAGCCGCTAGGAGCGCCGGTGTATCGGACACGTGTCAGGCCGCTGATGCGCTTGGCCACGGTGCCCCAGATCTGCATGCCGGTGACGTAGAGCTGGCCATCGGCGGGGTTCACGGCACCGTTGAGCGGCGCGTAGGCGAAGTCGCGGAACAGGCTGAGCACGGCGGCTTGCGGTTTCTGGCTGTGCTCGTTCAGGCGCACGAGGAAGAGTTCGGGGCGGTTGTAGCCGATATGGATAAGCGCATCGGTGAGCGGCCCCATCTTGGCCCCGGTGAGCCAGACCTGGCCGGCACCGGAGGAGTTCACGGGATGCGGCACCCACGTAAGCGGGTCGGCGATGGGCGCGGGGTATTTTTCCTTGGGCAACAGATGCGTGAGGTAGCCGTAGTATTGGTTGCCTTTGATGATGTGCAACGGCGTGGAGGGCACGTAATGCCCCTGCTGATCGCTGGCGGTGACGAGGCCCGTCTTCGGATGCACGCCGATGAAGGGCTCGCGCAGGCCCCAGCCGAGGACTTCAAAGGATTTGCCATCCGGGGCGACGCGCAGGACGGAGCCGTTGTATTTGCCGATGGTGGTGCCTTGCTGGCCGCCCTTGGCAATGATGAAGGAGCCATCGGGCGCGAGCCGCATGCCGGCGGCGAATTCACGGGTCTCGGCGGTTTGTGCGTAGAGGTTGCAGAAGAGTTCGTGGACGTCGGCCTCGCCGTTCGCATCGGTATCCTTCAAGCGCCAGATGCCGTTGCGGTCGTTGACGAAGAGCTCGCCCTTGCGGATAGCGATGCCGAGGGGTTCGTGGAGGCCGGAGGTGAAGCGTCGCCATTTCACTTCCTTCAGATCGCCGCTCAGACCGGTGGCGAGCCAGACATCGCCATCGAAGGTGACGCAGGCGGCGCGGCCATCGGGGAAGAAGGCGAGATCGGCGATGCGGACGTTGCGTTTCCAGGGGTTTTTATCGGGGATGGGGATGTCATCGAGGACGTAGGCGTCCTTGGCTGGGGACAGCTTGGCGGTGACGGTGACGGGCTGTGGCCAGCGAGGTGCGGGGGCTTTCACTTCAGGCGCAAACACGGTGGTCCAGGTCTGCACGCTTCCGCTCAGGCTCAACGCCACTTGAAAGGTCACCGGCTGCGGGGTGGGTTTCAGGTGGACGACCTGCAAGCCATCGGCTTGGGTGCTCAAGGTGGCGAAGGGCTGGCCGTTCACGGAAGTCGCGGCCATGAGGGTGCCCAGCGCCCCACCGGCGGCGGCGGGACGTTTCCCGAGGACGAGCCAGAGGGCTTGCGGCACTTGCTCGAACTGGAAGCTGCGGGCGATGGCCACGCCCTCGCCTTGCTGGCGGGCCGTGATGCGCTCCTGCACGCGGGTGCCGGCCACGGTGTATTCGAGGATGACGCCATCGGACACGAGGCGCACGGCCTGGAACTGCCCGAGCTGCGGGTCGATGGGGCCACGGCCGACTTCCTGCGGGTCCGGGGCGGCGGGGCGCGGATCGGTGAGGGAGATGGTTTGACCGGTTTGCCAGCCGGGATAGAGGCCGTTCGCCAGCCAGAGTTTGCCGTTGGGTTCGGGGAGTTTCTTCTGGCCTTCGGGGACTTTGTAGCCCGCGAGATGATAGGAGCCGTAGGACATGGCCACCGAGGTGACATCCGCGCCGGTCCAGAGGGCGGAGACGCGGAGGAGATCGGTATCGAAGCAGGCCCAGCAATCGTGGCCGAGGTTCAGGATGAGGCCGCGCGGGGTGAGGTTGTTCGTCGGCCAGCCCTCGCCCTGACGGCGCGCATCCAGCACGGAGGAGAAGAACGGGAAATCTTTTTCCACGAAATCGCCCCAAGGGGATTTGACCGCTGCCGGTTTGGCGGCTTCGTCTTTCGGAGCGGCCTTGGGTTTGGTTTTGGGTTCGGCGGCGGAGGTATGGACGGAGAGCAAGGCGCCGAGGCACAGCATGGCTGCCAGCGAACGGCCAAATGGAATGGATCTACTCATGTCAGCTTGGTTGGAAACGGTAGCAACCTGTCGGTTTCGTTGCACGAATTGTTTGCAGCGAAAATGGACTAGGCCAGGGGGCGACGCGAATTGCGCGAATTGATGCGAATTTGAGGGAACGCGGCTGTGTCCGCGGAGGACCAGCCGCAGTGCTTCCAAGACTTCGGGACACTCTTGTATACTTTGATCTCGTGATTTACTGCGGGCCTGCTGCGGCTGGTTTCCATCGGGGAAACACCCCGACACTACCGCACCGGGGCAGGCAGCCGTGCTCCTAAAAAAGGGAATAGGCACGCTGCCGACTGGAGCTGGGTGAAAACTCCGCGAATTGACGCGAAACCAAAAAACATTCCATCCACAACTCCCAACATACGCCCGCAGTGCAACTACACGTTTCTTGAAGTGACCTTCTATCCGATCCAGATTAGAGGGCTGGCAAGGGTGGTGAATTCAACTTATGAAAATCCACATACCCGGTCTGATCGTTGTAAGAATAATCAACGAGCGAAAGATTTTTCCACTCCGAGGAAATAGCAGGTCGTCGCCCAACAATGTATCGTCTAGACGAAATCTCTGAAAATTTGCGTTTCAAAGTCTCATCAAAACCTGAAGCAACCAAATAGGCTTCAATCATTGAATAGTCTCCAAAAGCATACTCGTCCTTCACCCAGTCCACATACTTCATCAACTGCTCAGCATCATCCCTCGTCGCCTCACCTTTCTTCAATTCACAAACCAGATACTTGGCTCTAGTCGGTTCATATCCCCGAATAAAAGAATAGCCAAAAACATCCATCTTATCCATGTAGTCAATGGGCTTCGGAGGGGAAGCAATGACTTGGTGATGGAGGTAATCCCATGTGCCAAATATTTCGACCGTAGCTTCATGCTTAATGCAAATCTGATTGAGCAAAGCTAGTTCCAGAGCCATTTCGTGATTGAGGATCGGACCTGTCGCGCAAGATTCCAGGAAAGGTCTGGCATTTAATCGATGTTGCTCTTTAATACGAGGTTCAATCTGCTTGTGAAACTCTTCCCATTTCGAAATATATTTCCGACCTGAATGGTCTGCCAAAGCATCCTGATTCGCTTTCAGAAGAGCGTCCTTAAATGCTTGGTTTTCCGTATCGTCGAACTTAAGAAACGAAAGCTTCCAGAAGGCCCGCAGCATCCGAAAAGCGGATGGGTTTGATGATAACATATCATCCATATCCAACCCCTTAAGGAAAAAATGAGGGGTCGGCTTGAAAAGACAAATCCAGCGAAAATGCGGGGTCTCAACTCCTTCATAAACAAGAGCTTCACGCTTTATCTCTTCATACCCAAGCTGCTCTGGATTTGAAGCTTCAGGATAATTCAAGAAACAACAGGAGCCAGTTCTGCCAATCGAAACCAATTCTCCAATCCCGTAAATCTTCCGCTTGATAAAAAAATAAATGTTATCCCCTGGTCGCATCGCGATATAGTCCGAGAATGTCGCTTCATGGTGCCCCAACCAATGTCCATTTGGAGCCGACATATATGTGGAATAAACACCTCTCAAGACGCAGCTTTCTAGCGCCTCGAACGAATCTAGATTCATTATGTAACCAGCCATCGCTTTGAAGCTATTTCTGTCCCTTGCCAGGTCAAAGCATTTTTAATCAATGCAGACTCCTCACTGGCGAAATCATATCAGCTTTTTCCTGTTCTGTTCAGCAACTAGGATTTGGTGAACAAACGACTGACTAAGCCAAAAGCACAGCTGGACAGCCTTGTTACCGTGTGGATCCACGTCGTCCTTCGATGCATCGGGACCTTTCGGCCTCATATGAATGAACGAGGTTTTTGAAGCTGGCGTCAGGCTTGAAACCCGCTTTCCATTGACCAAACGATAAGCCGCCTGTCCATTTAGGACTTCTTGCCGAAACATTTCCCACTCTTTCGCAATCCCTGCTTCTTCCTCCCCTTTTGGGGACCAAAAGAATGGGCGTCCCAGCTTTCTAGACCATTTATCCTTATCGGCGCAACTTTCAGTAAACATAGGCAGCATGAGCAAGCAATCCAGATTTGCCCGCAATTCACTATTTTCCCAATCCTCCTCCACAAATTCTCGGAGACGAGTAGTCGTGAAAGACATCGCTTCACATGCTCTGAAAGTATCGGCTTCCACTGGTATAATCTTTGGACGAACCCCCATCGCCTCAAGCTCTAAAATCCTCTTCTTCGTATTCAAAACACCTAATGTGCGCTTCATCAAAAGAGCAGCCGCATGCTTGGCATCGCCACGAGGAATATGAAGTTCATCGGCAATTTCCCCCAAGGTTTTTCCGAAATAAGGCTGCAAACTGCCCAGGATCGCTTGATGAAGATCGCGAGGAAGAGTTTTCTTGCTTAGAGTACGAACCGACTCAAACGCCTTAGCGTTTTCTTCCACCCCATAGGTGGTTTGCAGGAATGCCGGCTTTAACGAAAAGGCACGTTTCCGCGCCAATTCCCTAGCATTACGCGGTTGGGTCACAAATTTAGTTTCTCCACCTTGACCGGCAGTCGAGGCGCCCAAAATCATGTTATCACTTTCAGAAATCTCATGGGCACGTCCTTCTTCAACGAAAGAATAGGTACGTTGCCAATCAGACTGGATGACATCCTTCAGCAACTCTCGATCCACCTCCCAATCCACAATCCGTTTGACTTGCGAGTTAGCCCAAGTCAAAGCACCAGCATAGTCATAGAAAACGAACAAAACTGAGAGCAATTTTTTCCTCGCCCGAGACTTTCCCCAATCTTCATTGAGCAGGTTAGCATAGTCGATGTTCGTAACCTTACAGCGCTCCTTGATCCGGTATCCTCCTCTTCTACCTATCAACGGAACAATCTTTAACTCCACAGCACCCGACCGCCCATCTGGATACCGCACTCCCTGCAAGTCGGCTTCAGGTTTGCCGTCGAAAGCATGCAGGCCAAACCATGATTGTATCAATTGACCGGAAGCACCCTTTCCTTTGAGAAGCAGCAAGTCAGGCTGCCCAACGGCTCTGGCGACTTCGTCAAGGCGTTTTCCTTCCAATCTTTTGGCATGTTCAAGAATTGAACTAAAATCTTGATCTTCAAAAGTAAATGTGCCAATGTGCCTCTGCATGGCGCTAGCAAAGCAGAAGGCAGTGAAAAATGCTCGTAAGAAAATCGAGCAGAAAAAGACGGTTTACCCACAGGCAAAGCACGCGGTGGCTATCCATGACCATCCGACACCCAATCCATTGCGTGTGGCGGAACTTTTCGCAGGTGTCGGCGGCTTTCGAATCGGCTTGGAAAATGCCAATAAACAGCTCAAACGCGAGGCTTTTAAGGTTGTTTGGGGGAACCAGTATGAGCCAAGCACCAAAATCCAGCACGCTTACCGGGTCTATGAGAGCAAATTCAAGGAAGGTAAACACAGCAATCAGGACATCTCCAAAGTCCCGCAGCACGAGATTCCTGAAATCGAAGTGCTGGTAGGCGGATTTCCCTGCCAAGATTACTCCGTCGCCAGAACATTGAACCAAGCCACAGGACTAGCTGGAAAGAAAGGTGTTCTATGGTGGGAAATACACCGGCTTCTGAGGGACATCCAGCCCTCCTACGGAATCTTCGAAAATGTCGACCGTTTGCTGGCATCCCCTTCTGGACAGCGAGGCCGTGATTTCGCTGTAATGTTGGCTTCACTGGCTGATATCCGCTATGTCGCCGAGTGGAGGGTTATCAATGCGGCTGATTTCGGGATGCCTCAAAGGCGAAAGAGAACATTCCTAGTAGTGGCCAGACACGACACAGCTTTGGCAGCCAATGCTGAAATAGCAGGCAGACAATGGCTCACAGAGGGAGGGATCCTTGCCACGGCGTTTCCATGCACAACTGAAGACGATGATTTGGCGTTGCCTAGCTTCGAGCTAGAAGGCGACTTGGCAGACATCTCGGAGACTTTCAATGTGGCTGGCGGTTCAAAAACTCCGTTTCTGAACGCGGGCCTCATGTTCAATCGTCAAGTTTACACCCAGAAAGTGACCCCTGACTACCACGGCAAGAAAAAGACTTTGGGTGACATACTTTTACCAATCGAGCTAATCCCTGAATCTTATTTCATCCCGCCCCCCGAATTAGCCGATTGGCGTTTCCTGAAAGGTGCCAAGAGCTTGGAAAGACGCAAAGCCAACGGCATCGTCTATAGTTACGATGAAGGTCCGATCGCATTTCCCGACCCGCTGGACAAAGCATCGAGGACAATAATCACCGGTGAAGGCGGTTCAACACCATCGCGTTTCAAGCATGTCGTGCAAATGCCGGACGGACGCTTTCGACGACTGGTCCCAATCGAACTCGAGCGCCTGAATGAATTCCCCGATAATCACACATTGATCGACGGAGTGTCAGACGTGAAACGAGCCTTTTTCATGGGTAACGCCCTAGTCACCGGGGTGGTCAAGAAAATCGGGATCACGCTGGCAGAAGCTGTAGCTGGAAACCATTGATGAGCGACATCGTTTCCAAGGAAGAGAGATCGCGCATCATGTCATTGATACGCGGCCAAGGAAACGAAAGGACTGAGCAAACATTGATCCGATTGTTTCGTGGAATCGGAATAACAGGTTGGCGTCGTCATCAATCGATCAAGTTTGAAACGAAGGGCCTTCGGAAAGAATCTGCCAGTGATGGAACAGTCTTCAAGCCAGTCGTCCGTCCTGACTTCTCTTTCCCAAAATCAAAGGTCGCCGTTTTCGTCGATGGCTGTTTCTGGCACGGCTGCCCAAAGTGTTATCGCCGCCCCAAAAGTCGGAAGGTTTTTTGGTCGGCTAAGATTTTGAGAAACCGCGAAAGAGATGCGTTTCAGACACGTCAATTGAAACGCAAAGGATGGCATGTAATCAGACTCTGGGAACACCAACTCCAATCGAAAAGCATCCTGAAACTGGCTGAACGCCTATCCGTGTTGAAGCAAAAGCCCGTGAAGCGTTGACTCACATCAAGAATCACATCTTAGCGAGAAAGATGTTGATCAGCGCACAAGAGCAAGTTATTGTCAGGCATATGGGCATCTTGTTAATCCCCCTAAGACCGACGAAAGCTGCATTGCGCAAAACCAATATGCCGATGGCATGGAAGTATACATGGGATGAATGGGCTTCACTCAAACATATGCTTAAGAATCAAGGTGTGGACACAAGCGCAATGGCCGAAACAAATGACGGCGACCGATTGCCCGCTATGAAATGCCGAGAAATCGCTGATATCATCGAACGGCAATCTCAAGGTGGCAGCAAAGCCGAAATACGAGAGCTCGGTAAGGAACTTTTTCTGTGGAGAAATTCGGGCGGATTTAAACAGTGTTAAAGCGGTGCTAGTTAGAGCCTTGCGACTTCATCTGCTACACAAAATGCCAAACCCCGACCCAGCGCCAAGGGGCACGGTGACCGTGCTTCGCGAAATATCGCGTTATAAAATCCTTGGCCGTGATGATCGGTTTCAAGTTTTCCGTTTCTGATTTGCAGCTGGCGCAAAAATATTTTCAGGCGCAAGTTTTTGAGCGGGAACGGATTGGAAAATCTGAAACGATTTTCCAGAAAAAGTGATAGACGATTGCGGGTTTTTTGGTATGGTTCCAGTTGCTGGCAGCTCGCTGCTGGTAAAGGAGAGGCGGAAGGCCAATTCTGAGTTCTCAGTTTTAAGTTTTGAATTGAGGAGCAGAGAAGAAATCCCGGAAACCTCAAGCCAGTGGTGCATTGGCATCAATGTGGCAATCCTTATGGAATCAGCCGAAGTTCGGCTTCCCAAAAGGAAGCAATGCTTCGGCGGTGGTGGGGTGTTGGTTAACACGATGCCCTACCATGTCTCAGGATATGTGAGTGGGTCGGGTGTTTGGGTCGGGGCCCGTAAGCTGGAGGGCGAACTGGACGTCGGTGGGCGTAGGATTGTATGTGCCACCGGGGAATCCATGAGCCGCTGCGGAACCAGCCTGGTCAGGACCGGATACTGAAGCTGGACTCCCAATCGTAGGGAGGAGGTAACGACACACTTGCAGGGGTCGGGTGGTTTCATTGCTCTTTGACATAGTTCCTGAAGCCGAAGGCTGAAGGAAGAAGGCAGAATGAAGAAGGGGAGACGCTGGACGTTTTGATGACGCTTGGCGCGCTCAACCCTCACCCCAGCCCTCTCCCTGTTGAAGGGAGAGGGAGGAGGGGCGCTGTGTTGCGGCGGACATTTCATCGTTCTTCGGCGGCCTTCGGCGTGGAGTGGCTGGCGAGGGTCGCGGGCCGGGAGGTGTGGACTGGTAGCTAAAGTGCCGCAGGACAGGATGCTATCGCGGAGTGTCACATGGAACGGAACGGGCGGAAGGCCATTTTGAGGGAGTGATTGCATCACGGGCGATTAGTTGCACTAAGGGCCTATTATGAAGGCCGGTTGCAGGGGCGGGCCAATTGGGAATAGGTCTCATGGGGCTGATAGGTCGAATGAGACTTTATGGGAAAGGTTCACCGTCCAGAGAGGGTTTGGGGTGGCGAAAAAGGGGCATTTTAGGCATTTAACGCCAATTCCCCCGTTGACACCCCTCCCCCCTCTGGTACCTTCCCCGCTCCGTTTTCCACGGAAAAATCCGTTTAAAAGTTAATCGTTCTATACCATTTATGGCCAAAGCAGCGAAGTCAGTGAAATACGTCTACACATGGGGCAACAAGAAAGCCGACGGTGACGGCTCGATGAAGGCTCTCCTCGGCGGCAAGGGTGCCAACCTGGCCGAGATGACCCGCATCGGTCTCCCGGTGCCTCCGGGCTTCACGATCACCACGGAAGTCTGCACCTACTTCTACCAGAACAAGAAGACGTATCCCAAGGAACTCCAGGCCCAGATGGAAGCGGGCATCGCGAACATGGAGAAGATCATGGGTTACAAGTTCGGTGACTCCAAGGGTTTCCCCCTGCTGGTGGCCGTGCGCTCCGGTGCGCGTGATTCCATGCCGGGCATGATGGACACGATCTTGAACCTCGGTCTGAATGACGACACCGTGCTCTCGCTGGTGAACGCCACGAAGAACGAACGGTTCGCGTGGGATTGCTACCGCCGCTTCGTCCAGATGTATGGCGACGTGGTGCTGGGCGTGCAGAAGCGTGAAGGCGAAGACCACGAGCCGTTTGAAACGGTGATCGAAGGTTACAAGCACGAGAAGTATCACAAGGACATCGTGGACAGCGAATTGACGTCCGAAGACCAGAAGGAACTGGTGAAGCGCTTCAAGGCGCTCGTCAAGGATCGCACGGGCAAGACGTTCCCGAACAATCCGTGGGACCAGCTCCGCGGCGCCGCCGGTGCGGTGTTCAGCTCCTGGATGAATGATCGCGCGAAGGTCTATCGCGCGAAGTACAACATCCCGACGGAATGGGGAACCGCGGTGAACGTGCAGGCGATGGTGTTCGGTAACACGGGCGATACGTCCGGTTCCGGTGTGGCCTTCACGCGCAATCCCGCGAACGGTGTGAACGAATTCTACGGCGAATTCCTCGTCAACGCCCAGGGCGAAGACGTGGTGGCCGGTGTCCGCACGCCGGAGCCCGTCCTGAAGTTGAAGGACGTGATGCCGAAGTCCTACGCCGAACTGCTCGCCGTGCGCAAGACGCTCGAGAAGCATTTCAAGGACGTGCAGGACATCGAGTTCACGATCCAGGAAGGCAAGCTGTTCATGCTCCAGACGCGTAACGGCAAGCGTACGGCCGCCGCCGCGCTGAAGTTCGCCGCGGACATGGTGAAGGAAAAGCTCATCGACTGGGAAACCGCCATCCTGCGCAACCCGGCCGACCAGCTCGACCAGTTGCTCGCGCCGATCTTCGATCTCGCTGAGGTGAAGAAGGCCAAGGCGATCGCCACCGGTCTCCCCGCCGGCCCCGGTGCCGCCACGGGCAAAGTTTATTTCAACGCCGATCGCGCGGTGCAAGCCGCCGACAAGGGCGAAAAAGTTCTCCTCGTTCGCGTGGAGACTTCGCCGGAAGACTTGCGCGGCATGATCGCGGCGGAAGGCATCCTCACCGCTCGCGGTGGTGTGTCCTCGCACGCGGCGCTCGTCGCCCGCCAGATGGGCAAGGTCTGCGTCTGCGGTGCCGCGGCACTGGAGATCGATTACGACAAGAAGACGGTGAGCGTGGCGGGTCAGACCTTCAATGAAGGCGACTTCCTCTCCATCGACGGTACGTCCGGCCTCGTTTACGGCGGCCAGATCAAGACGGCTCCGTCCGAGATCATCTCCGGCCTGATCAACGGTGACAAGGCGGCCCAGAAGACCGAGAAGTTCAAGAACTTCGCGCTCTTGATGAACTGGTGCTCGAAGGCCACGCGCCTCCAGGTCCGCACAAACGCCGACAATCCGGAGCAGACCGCGAACGCGATCGCGTTCGGCGCCACGGGCATCGGCCTCACCCGCACGGAACACATGTTCTTCGAAGGCGACCGCATCGACGCGATGCGCGAGATGATCCTCGCGGATTCGCTCGCTGCCCGTCAGGCCGCCCTCGCGAAGCTCCTCCCCTACCAGCGCGCCGACTTCTTCGGCATCTTCAAGGAATTGAAGGGCTACCCGGCCACCATCCGTTTCCTCGACCCGCCGCTGCATGAGTTCTTGCCGCACGCGAAGGAACAGCAGATGGATCTCGCCCGGAAACTCAACATCCCGGTGGAAAAGATCATGAACCGCGTGCACGAGCTGCATGAGTTCAACCCGATGCTCGGTTTCCGTGGCTGCCGCCTCGGCATCAAGTATCCGGAGATCACCGCCATGCAGGCCCGCGCTGTGTTCGAAGCCGCTGCGGACGCGAACAAGAAGGGTTACAAGGCCAAGCCCGAGATCATGATCCCGCTCGTGGGCTTCAAGCGCGAACTCGACCTCCAGGTCGCCGTCGTGCACGAAGTCGCCGCGCAGGTGCAGAAGGAGAAGAAGACGAAGATCGCCTACTCCGTCGGCACGATGATCGAAGTTCCTCGTGGCGCGCTCACGGCCGATCAGATCGCCGAGACCGCCGAGTTCTTCAGCTTCGGCACGAACGACCTCACGCAGACCTGCTTGGGCATGAGCCGCGATGACTCCGGTTCCTTCCTGCCGGGTTACGCTGAACTCGAGATCGTGAAGAAGAATCCGTTTGCGACGATCGACCAGACTGGCGTCGGCCAGCTCATGGAGATCGCCATCGCCAAGGGCCGCCAGACGCGTCCGGGCATCAAGCTTGGCATCTGCGGTGAACACGGCGGCGAACCGGATTCCGTGAAGTTCTGCCACAAGCTCGGCCTGAGCTACGTGAGCTGCTCACCGTTCCGCGTGCCCGTCGCCCGCCTCGCCGCCGCGCAAGCCGCGATCGAGGAGAAGCGCAAAGCCGCGAAGCCTGCGAAGAAGAAGTAATTCCATCTTGGTAGGGACGCGGTGCTCCGCGTTCCCTGACTAAAATTCCAAAGCCGCTCTGGAAAACCAGAGCGGCTTTTTCATTCCTAGGAGCGCGGCTTTCAAGCCGCCTAAATGTCCGCAAGCAAATTGATCATAATAAGCAAACCGGGCTCAAGAAACACAACTAAGCTTCACCGCCTCGCCTGTATCGGCAACGCAATCGCCGCCATCACCACCCCCGCCAAACAAAGCGTCAGATAAACCCGCCGAAAATCCGCCAGCCCAGAACCCACCGGAC
>CAZPUL010000038.1:0-51749 GCA_964589735.1 uncultured Verrucomicrobiota bacterium
AGTGCCCTTAAGGTGCCACCTTTTCAGATGACCAGCCCAACATACAAGCGCGGGCGTCCCGCCCGCAGCAACGTCCAAACGTTATGCAGCCTCCAATTCCCGAAACAACCGCGGCAAATGTTATCCCCTCTCCCCAAGGGAGAGGGTTAGGGTGAGGGGGAAGAGCCTGTCTATAAGCGATGGCAGCCTTCATCCGCCGTAGGCCATTCCCTCCTGCTTGCGCCGGAACGGAGGTCGGCACTCCATCACTAGATTTAAAACCGCGCCCGCAACGCCACCCCCAGATACATCGCCCCATCCCCATTTATCTGCAGATCCGCCTCCTCATACGTGAACCGCCGGTCGATCACCCAGCCGCCCTCCACGCTCGCCGTGAAACTCTTCCCCACGTTCGCCCGCAACCCGCCGCCCACCCGGATCTCGCGATAGCTCACGATCTCATCATCCAGATTCGCGCGGCCCGTGCGCGTGCCCAGATCTTCCGCCACGCGATACGCCCCGCCCATCAATTCACCACCCGCGAACACCGTCACTGCCGGGCTCACCTGATACTCGATCGTCGGCTTCGGCAGCAGCAGCGCCAGCGTCCAGTCCTCCGCGAACTTCCACCGCACACCCACCCCGCCAATGATCGGGATATCCCGCCGCAGATCCACATTCACCGCCGCCACCCACATCAACGTCTCGCTCTGGGAGTAAGCGAGGCCCGCCGTCAGCGGTGCGTTAAAATCCCCAGCGTCAATATCCTCCAGATCGCTGAACAAACCCGGCCGCACATCGATCCGCAGATTCCATTGGTCTGCGAACTTCCAGTCATTTTGAAAATTCAACGTCAGCGCATTCACTGTATTCGGCAGCGGCACGCCTGCCGGCAGACCGAACCCCGAACGCTCCCAGCCAAACCCCGCGCCCCACGCATACGTCTCGCTCGTCTTGAACCGCAGCAGATAACTCACATCCGTATGAAACGCATCCATCTCCCCCGCGTTCACCGTGCCGATGGAAAGATCCGCCGGAGCCGAATAGGAGAACCCCGTGGAAAACTGATGCTGCAACTCCGCCGCCGAAGCCGAAGAAACTCCCGCCGCAGTTGTCGCCAGCAACACCAAGGCCGCCGAAAATGTATGTTGGATACGCATAGGATGCGATAACATACCCGCAAACCAAACGAGTGCAAATCCAGTGGAGCGCGCCCGCAGTTGGTAGGGACGGCAGGTTCCCCCGGCTCTGTCGGGGTCCTCTGCGGGCCGCCGCCGAAGCAGGAGGTATCCGATAACCCGAGATTTGGTGACGTCAAAACGCTTTCATCCCGCTCTAGAAACGAATGGCATCGCCCGTCCTCACCACATCTTCGACACTTGAAAATCACTGGCTTCGACAGCGGACGGCAGAGGACTGCCGTCCCTACCTGGTTTAGCTCACGCTGACGGTTTTGATTCGCCTGAACCCTCGGACTGCTTCCCCGCCTCCACTTCCTTCGCCTTCTTCATCTCCTCCGCGCCATTCTGCCACGAAAGCAAAAACAGCAATCCCACACCTGTGCAGATGGCCATGTCCGCGATGTTGAACGCCGGGAAACCCGCCTCACCACCACCGCGCTTGTACACGAAGAAATAAAGAAAATCGATGACGTGATACCGCTCCGGATGCAAGCGGTCCACCAAGTTCCCCAAGATTCCGCCAAACATCAACCCCAGCGCGATCTGCCCCAGCTTGGTATGCGCCTCGAAATGATGCCGGAAAATCACGAGCGCACCGAAAGCGACCAGCGAGATAATCGCCAGCATCTCGTTGTTCCCATGGAAAAGACTCCACGCCGCACCAGTGTTCGTCCAGTGAACGAACTTGAAGAAGCCATCGATGATGACGACTTCCTCGGCACGACCGAGGAAGCGCAAGACGATGTATTTGGTGAGCTGGTCCAGCAACAGGATGGTTCCCGCGAGGGCAGCCATCCGCTGATTTCCAGTCAAGGCAGGCACACGGGTGCTCTCGCTTAGCTCATGCGCATCGGCATGAGCACGTAGAGGAACGGTCCGTTGATCTTGATGACGCCCGGGCTGAGCTCATCCGTCAGCTCCAGGAACACCTCATCGCCATCCAAGGCCTTCAACGGATCCATCATGTACGTCGGATTGAACGCGATGGAAAGATCGTTGCCCTTGTAGTTCACCGCGATGCTTTCACGGCCTTCACCGACTTCCGGCGTGTTCGCGTTGATGGAGAGCGTGTTCTTCGAGAAGGTCAGTTTGACGGAGTTCGTCTTCTCGCTCGTCATGATCTCCGCGCGGCGCAAGGCGTGCAGCAGCTCCTCACGGCTCAGCGAGATGCGTTCCTTGGCTTCCTGCGGGATGACCTGCTTGTAGTTCGGGTAATTGCCTTCCACGAGCTTCGAGATGAGCAAAATCGTGTTGCCCTTCTCATCCTTCAGCGTGAACGCCACCTGGTTCTCCGTGAACTTGATCTCCACTTCACCCGTCGTGCCGAGCAAGCGGTTCAATTCATTGATCGCCTTCGTCGGCACGATGAATTCGCCCTGCGCATCCGTGCCGATCTCTTCTTCAGCGAGCGCCAGACGACGGCCGTCCGTGGCCACCATCGTCACGCGGTCCGTCTTGAGGATGACAAAGATGCCGTTGAGCACGTAGCGGGTCTCGTCCGTGGAGATCGCGAAAGACGTGCGCTTGAGCATCGCCTTCACCTTTTCCTGCGGGAGCGTGACCTTCTTGTTCTCTTTGAACTGGGGCAGCGGCGGAAACTCTTCTGCGGCGAGGCCGTTGATCTTGTAGAAGGACGCACCGGAGCGGAGACTGCACACGCTCTTCTCGTCGATCTCCATCTCGATCTCGGCGGATGGCAGTTCGCGCACGATGCTGAACAGCCGCTTCACCGGGAGCGTCACGGAGCCGCCCTTGCTGATCTGCGCCTCCACGGAGCCGGAGATGGACACATCCAGGTCGGTGGCGGTCAGTTCGAGCCGGTTGCCCTCACCACGCAGCAGCACGTTGGAAAGGATGGGCAAGGTCGTGCGGGTGCTGACGACATTTTGCACGGCTTGCAGCCCGTTGATCAACTGGTCTTTGGCGATGGTGAATTTCATGCGCTCTTACTAGTACAGAGTATCTTTCAAGAACTCCGTATTATTAAAGGGTGTGAATAAGGAAAACAACCTCCATTGTCAAGGTTCTGACAGGCACTTACACAAGATATTGAGGTCTGAATAACTACCCCCCACCATGGCTGGCATCTCCGGTTACCCCGAGTTATTCGCATTGTACCCAATTCATTCACAGGTTTTTAGACCGCTTCTCAGGGGCGTATTCGCAGCACGACCTCCGGAAAACGCGCCACCACATACTCCACTTCTTCCAAAGTGGAGTCACGTCCTAACGACAGACGGACGAGCGCATTGGCCTGACTGGGCTCAACTCCCATGGCAGTCATCACATGGGATGGCTCCAAAGAACCGGCCGAACACGCCGAACCACTGGAAGCACAGATACCTTCCAGGTCCAGACCAGCCATCAGAGAGATACCATCGCATCCTTCAACGGTAAAGGAAATCGTATTGGCCAGTTTATGGCCCTCAGAACCCCTAAAATGCACCCCCGGCACCGCCAGACAACCCGCCAAAAGCTTCTCCGTGAGCGGTTGCAGATGATTCCGCGCGAAAACCGGCTCCCGCACAAACCGCTCAAACGACTCCACCAATCCCGCGATGGCTGGCATGTTCTCCGTCCCCGCGCGGCGCTCATTCTCATGCCCGCCCCCGAAGATGATCGGATCCGGCAACAACGGCGACTGGATATACAGCGCCCCCGAACCCTTCGGCCCATGAAACTTGTGCGCGCAGACGGAGACCAAGTTCGCGTTGAACTGCCGGATGTCCGTGAACGGCTCCTTCCCCATCCATTGCGCCGCATCCGTGTGAAAGATCACCCCTCGCTCCTGACAGATGGCCCCCAGCTCCGCCACCGGTTGGATCGTCCCCGTCTCATTATTCGCCGCCATCAGGCTCACCAGCACCGTGTCCGGCCGGATCGCCTTCGCCAAATCTTCCGGCGCGATGCGCCCTGTGGCATCCACGGGCAGATACGTGACCTCGAAACCCTCCTTCTTCGCCAGATACTGAAAGCAATGCAGCGCCGCATGATGCTCGATGGCCGAGGTGATGAGATGCCGCCCCTTCGGCTTCAACGTCCGCGCCACCCCGAAGATCGCCAGGTTATTGCTCTCCGTCCCGCCGCTCGTGAAGACCACCTCGCTCGGTTTGGCCTTCCACACCTGCGCCAGCCGGTCCCGCGTCTCATCGAGCAACGCCCGCGCGCGCATGCCCACCTGATGCACACTGGAGGGGTTGCCGAAGATCTCATCCAGATACGGCAACATCGCCGCCTTCACCGCTGGATCCAGCGGCGTGGTGGCATTGTAATCAAAATAAACCGGCAACACGCCTCTGAGGTAGGCGAAAACGGCGGGAAAGACAACCTCGCGTGCGAAAACAAACCACGGTTGCGTTTGTTGGCATAGCGAACACCGATGCGTAGCCGTGGGTTTCAACCCACGGTGACAGACAAAAGTGAACCCTACGTCCTGCTCCTGTTTGGGTGCCGCCGCCCTGCGCCGGTTCCGCAAGTCCCCTTAAGCCAATTTTAGTCTGGTCCGAGCGGCTGATTTATATAGGGCCGTACGGCGTATCACCGTCTCTATTTCGGCTCTGGCCGCTTGTGACAAAGCACCTTCCTGCTAAGGCTGTAATAGGTGAAGGAAGACGTTGTCAACCCCATGGCTGCTGCAGATATTATATCCCTTGTGAATCACGTTTATGTCGTGATCGCTGCAAATAATTTTTTACGAGACGAGATAATTTTATCCGGTCCTCCGCAAACTTATGACAGGTCACCGCCCAAACTCTCTGCCGCGTGCGCTGACGTTGCGGTTATGCTGGGCGGTCGGCGCGCTGGTGTTGGGGTTGGCCTGTTTTAGCGGTGCGGTCCAGGCACAAGGCCAGACCAATGCCGTCGGTGGAGCGGACAAAGCGCTGGCCGGCGCCGAAAAGTCCAAAGGCAAGAACAAGCCTGTCATCAGCGAGCGTCCGCAAGTGCTCGGCACGACGGACGCATCCAAACCCGCCCGTCCCGGCGCGGACACCTCCGAATTGACCGTTAGATTTCAATCCGCCCGCGCGAGCTATCTCGAATCCCAGAAGGAACTGAAGCTCAAAGCGGCGGCGGAAGGCACGGAAGAGCAGCGCGCATTGTTGCGCGAGCGCTCCAAAGAAGCCTTGGCCAAGTGGCGCGAGGAACATGGCCGCTACGTCGAGGAGCAGCAGGAACGCATCAAGACGATGAAGACCGAGTTGCAGGCCGAGCTCGGGCAGCGGCTGGACAGTTCGGGCGAAGGCACAGGTGGCGGCCGGGGCCGCTGAGCTGCGCAGCCTTTTGCCCAAGTTTTGGACCAGATCATTTAGCGCCAAATGGCTCTGATTGAAAAAGCCTGCGGGTGCAGGCCGTGAACCAGCAAACAGTTTGAGACACATACCGACATCGGGATCGTCAATTTAGCATTATTAAAATATAGTCGCCATGGATAGCAGTACCCAAAAAATTCGAGTTCTTCTTGCCGATGATCAGCCGGTGGTCCGCGTGGGCTTGCGGGCCATGCTGGGCCTTTACTCCCAGATCGACATCGTCGGTGAAGCCGCCTCCGGGAAAGACGCCGTGCTCGAGGCCGCCCGCCTCAAGCCGGATGTCATCCTTCTGGATGTACGTATGGCGGATGGCCCCTCCTTTGAGGCCTGCCGCCGGATCGCCGCGCTGAATCTGGGCATCCACATCATTTTCCTCACCTCCTTTGCCGAGGATGATGTGGTGTTCGAGGCCATCTCCGCCGGGGCCGAAGGCTTCCTGGTCAAGGACATCCTCGCGGAAGAGCTGGTCAACGCCCTCACTCAGGTCGTCCAGGGCCGCTCCATCCTTTCCCCGGCCGTCACCTCCCGCATCATGGGCCGCATCAAGGCCGGCAATGAGAAACAGGTGCCCGCCGGCATCGACATGCTCTCCGCCCAGGAGAAGCGCGTGCTCGCCATGGTCGCCGAGGGCAAGACCAACAAGGAGATCGGCGCCGCCATGGGCCTGAGCCCCAAGACGGTGAAGAATTATCTGAGCAATCTCATGGACAAACTGGCCCTGACCCGCCGGTCCCAGGCCGCCGCCTTTTACGCCCATACGCTCCATAAGACGAACGCAAAGGCCCTATATAATTAGAGCCTATTTTCCGTTCCAACGGCTCTGGCGAGACCAGCCCATAAGAGTATCCTATAATTATAGGACTGGCATTTCATCTGCTTGTTATTCTTCCGTCGCGACAGGTGGCGGCCGGATGAAAAGCAAACAGTCCGCGCAACGCCTGCTCTCATGAAACTACTGCTGCCTCAGCAACCGGAACGGACGGGGAAGGTCTCGGGCTTCACGCTCATCGAGGTCATGATCTCCATGGCCGTGGTGGCCATGATGTTCGTCTCCCTCTACGCCGGCATCACGCAGGGGCTCGCCGTCATCGCCACGGCCCGCGAGAACATGCGCGCCACCCAGATCATGGTGGAGAAGATCGAACTTCTCCGCCTCTATTCTTGGGACCAGTTGAACCAGCCGGGCTTCATCCCGAGCGCCTTCGCCGAGCGCCTCATGCCCAGCACCACCACGAATTCCTCCACCACGGCCGCCACCGTGGATGCCCTGGCCACACCCGGCGGCGTCGGCACCATCTTCGTCGGCACCATCACGCTCGAGACACCCACGAATGTTTCCACCGGCTACAGCAACAGCATGAAACTGGCGACCCTCACCGTCACCTGGACGAACGCCAACATCCGCCGCACCCGCAGCATGCAAACCCTCGTCGCCCAGTTGGGCATCCACGATTATGTATATTGATTGCCGCCGCCGCCGCCGCACCCTGGCGATGACGCTCGTCGAGATGATGATTGCCGTCGGCATCGGGGGCGTGGTGCTCGCCGCGATCGCCTCCCTCTCCTTCTACACCGCCCGCAGCATGGCCGCCATGTCCAACTATGCCGATCTGGACCGCCAAAGCCGCAACGCGCTCGACCAGATGACCCTGAAGATCCGCTCCGCCGACCGTCTGACCGCTTTCGCCACCAATGAAGTGACCTTCCTCTACAAAGGCGCGACCCTGCGCTACGCCTTCAACACTTCCGACAAGACGCTGACCGAGAGCTACAACGGCACGACCAAGGTGCTGCTCGAAGATTGCAACGAACTCCAGTTCGCCATGTTCCAGCGTAACGTCATCAGCAACTCCTTCAACCAGGTCACCACCTCCACGACGAATGAGGCCAAATCCATCATCGTCACCTGGACGTGCTCCCGCTCTTTGCTCGGCAACCTGATCAACTCGGAAAGCGTGCAATCCGCCCGCATCGTCATCCGCAACAATCCTTAAGCCGTATGAAAATCCGCATCCCCTCCGCCCGGGAGCAGGGCAGCATGCTCATCATCACCGTGGTCATCTCCGGGATCATCGGTCTCACCCTGGCCAGCTACCTCTCCATGGTGCAGGCCCAGCACCTGAATGTGATGCGCTCCCAGGCGTGGAACGCCGCCATCCCCGCCTGTGAAGCCGGCATCGAGGAGGCCCTCGCCCACCTCAACAGCATCGGCACCGGCGAGCGCGCCACCAACGGTTGGGTCTTCAGTGATGGTGTCTATGTGAAGTCCGGGTCGCTGCTCAACGGCGAATATGATGTCAGCCTCAGCACCGCAGATACCCCCGTGGTCACGAGTTACGGTTACGTGCCCGCCCCCTTGGGCAAGGGCGAGGTCGTCCGCGGGGTGCGCGTCGTCACCTCCCGCCAGAGTACTGGCATGAAAGGCCTCGTGGCCAAGGGCAGCATCGTCCTCGGCCCCGGCAGCATCATCGACAGCTACGATTCGCGCATCACCCTCGTTTACAACCCGTCCACCGCGAAGTCCAACGCTTTCGTCGGCGCGGTGAATGGCAGCATCTCCGGCGGCACCATGGTCTATGGCGATGTCGCCACCGGTCCCGGCTACACCATCACCTCGCCGCACACCGGCAGTTCCGCAAGCGATCTCAGCATGTCCTTCCCGCCCGTTACTGCGCCTTTTGCCAGCGGCTTCGCGCCCCCCGCCGGTGTGACAGTGACAGTGACGAATTTCGGCGTTGATACCGTCACCATCACCACCAATACGCTTCCGGCCACTTTCCCGCCCAGTGGCGTTTTGACGAACATCACTTACTACACCAACTCCGCGCCCCCGGCCTCCGGCGCTTATACCACCGCCACCGTCAGCATCACCGAGACCGGCTGGCCCGGCTCCTCCGTGGGCACGGTCGTCACGAACACCACCTCCATCAGTTCCGCCAAGTTTGAACCGGCTCCGGGCAGCTACATCCCGCCCTATACCTACGGCGGCACGCCTAAGCGGTACAGCTACATGCGCATCGACAGTTACACCTACAACGCCACGCGCTACCTGTATTCCGCCACCAATTACGTTTACTCCACCGCCACCACGAACTCGGTCAGCACCACTACCCAGCAATACGCCTACGTCCTCGACACGGACAACTACAAGACCGCCACCATCAGCCTGAGCGGCAGCCAGACGAGCACCGCCGAGATGCTCGTCCGCGGCGATGCCGTCCTCTGGGTCACGGATGACTTCAGCATGACCGGCCAGGCCCGCATCACCATCCTGCCCAACGCCAGCCTCAAGATCTATGTCGGTGATGGTCAAGGCGGCAGCGCCGAGATCAAGATCGCCGGCAACGGCGTCCTCAACATGTCCGGCGACACCGAGAAGATGGCCATCTACGGCATGTCGGACAACAGCGTGGTCAAGATCGCCGGCAACGGCGCCTTCGTCGGCACCGTTTACGCCCCGAATGCCGAGCTGCAAGGCAAAGGCAGCGGTAACAGTGTGGATGACTTCCAAGGCGCTGCCATCGTCGGCAATGTGAGTTACAACGGCCATTTCAACTTCCACTACGACGAGAAGCTCGGCGACAACGGCGGCCTCACCCAGTGGAAGATCCTGAGCTGGATGGAATTCTGATTTCCCGGAGCGCCGACGTCTCGTCGGCAGTCCCGCATGCGGGCTCCCTGAGCAACGGCAGTGCCCATTTTTCCCTGAACCACCCGCCCGCCATTGGTAGGGCGCGCTGTCCCAGCGCGCCGTCGTCGGAGCCAGAAAATATTCGCTGACTCGTGATGCTGTGATGTCAAACCACCCACGCACCTGCTGTCCCTGTTGGGCGCGGATATGTGCTCCGCAGCAGTTGGAAAGCAAAACCGGCCACCGAATTTTTTTACCGCCCGAGAACCGTTGCCCTCGCGGACTCACATCGCAAACCGCGCCCTAAACCCCTTCAGCAAATCCTGCACCCGCTTGGCGCGGTACTCGTCCCACGACAGCAGCAGCGCCTCGCAATCCTGATGATAATACCCCGGACGGATATGCACGCGGTGCCCGTCCAAGATCATCTGCTTCTGCGTCAGCAGTGAGAGCGCATCCCCCGTCAGCGCGCCCGCCCGCCCGAAGGGATTCGTCCAGAACCACAACCATTCAAACGCCGCCAGGTCCATCGCCCGCTCGGGGAGGGACCGCTGCGGGTCATTCGCGCGGCTCCAATACGTCTGCGCCTCCTGCCGGATGTTCGGCACCCAGCGGTTGTCCGGATGCTCGATGAGATGCACCTCCCGGCTGTAGTGCAGGCGACGCAGCCAGAACGGCCCGTCCCGCCGCGCGCGGAACTGCGGCTGATGCAAGCGCCCCCAGACCGGCATCACCGCCAGCGGCGGGTGCGGGCCCAACGGCAGCGGGGGATGCGGCTTGAGCCGTTCATCCCAGACACGTTCACCATTGGGCGGCTCCTTCGTCGCCTCACACCACGCATAGAAACGCGCCGTGCGCGGCATCTGCCGGATGGCGAAGCTGTAACAGTGGCCATCCTGCACGCCCGTGTAACGCTCGCGCCACAACTCGCGCGCCCCGGCCACCATCTGCGTGGCGAAGAACGTGTGATACTTTTGCGCCAGCGCCAGCCGGCGCCGGAACAACTGGAAGGCCAGCACCTTGCAATGGCCCGGGGTGTTATCGCCATCCTTCCGCGCGACTGTCTCATCCAGCCACGCCCCGAACACCGCCTGAAACTCCCGTCCCATCGCGTCGTAAGGCTCCTCCGCGATGATCGGCGCGAAGGATTGTGGGAGTTTCATGGGACTACTTCATGACGGAAAGGGGACAAAAAGTCCATCGCCGCGCCAAATGAAAAAGCGTTGAAGGATGAGAATCCTTCAACGCTTTCGATATTTTTTAAACGCTTCAACCAGTCCGTCAGAACTGCACTGTCGGCGCAGTCTTCGCCTCGGCCGGCGCTTCGAAGAAGGGCTCTTCCTTGAAGCCCAGCATGCCCGCGATCAGCACGGCCGGGAAGGTCTGCACCGCCACGTTATGCTGCTGCGCGCTGTCGTTGTAGAACTGCCTTGCGAACGCCACCCGGTTCTCCGTGCTCGTCAGCTCCTCCTGGAGCATGATGAACTGCTTGTCCGCCTTCAGCGCCGGATAATTCTCCGTCACCATCAGCAGCCGGGAGAGGGCCGAGCTCAGCTCGCCTTCCGCCTTCATGCGTTCGGCCGTGCCAGCGGTCACATTGACACTCGTCGCCTTGGCGCGCGCGCTGATGACGGCGTCGAGCGTCGTCTTCTCGTGCGTGGCGTAACCCTTCACCGTGTTCACCAGGTTCGGGATCAGGTCATGCCGGCGCTTGAGCTGCACGTCGATCTGCGACCACGCATTGCGCACCGCCTGCCGCAGTTTCACCAGCCCGTTGTACAGACCCATGACGTACAGGCCGATGACGATGGCGATGACCAGCAGTACTCCTAAAGCAATTAATAAAGGTACCATGACCGCACTGTAACGAATCCCCGCCCGGATGCAATGCCGACCGGACTACAAGAAACAGGCCCGTTTGGAACGCCCTTTGTAGCGCCCCGCATCCTGCGGGCGGGTTACGCTGCATTTTACCCCGGCATCCTTTGTCGGGGCCTTGCTGCGTTCCACCACCCCTACTTCCGCGCCTCCGGCGTGATGTTCAGCTCCACCCGCTTCCCGTCGCGCTGGATGACCACCTTCACCGGCACCCCGATCTTCACGGAGTCCAGCGCATACGTGTAGTCGTAGATGTTCGCGATCTTCTGCCCCGCGAATTCCACGATCACATCGCCGTTCTTGATGCCCGCCTTGTCCGCCGGACTGCCGCCGCGCGCACCGCTCAGCTTCACGCCCTGCACCTCGGTGGCGTAGTCGGGGATCGTCCCCAGATACGCGCGCAAGCCATCCCGCGCGCCGCCCTTGTCGCTTTTCTGCACCTTCACGTAATCCGGCCGCGCGCCTTCTTTCGCCAGGTCCAGCACGATGCGCCGCGCCATCTTCGCCACGCGCTCCATGCCCTCGTAATTCAGTGTATCCGTGTCATCCGCCGGGCGATGATACTGCTCATGGCTGCCCGTGAAGAACGCCAGCACCGGGATGTTCTTCGGGTAAAACGCCGTCGTGTCCGTGGGCAAGTACGGGTCCTCCTGCAGGCTGAGGCTGAACCCGCCCACCACATTCGCCTTTTCGATCAAACCACGCCAGGCACCGGACGAACCGACTCCTTGCAACGTCAGCTTGTTCTCCCGCACGCGCCCCACCATGTCGAAGTTCAAGTAAGCCACCACATTCGAGAGCGACACTGTCGGGTTATCCGCGAACTTCGATGAACCGATCAACCCCATCTCTTCACCCGACCAGAAGGCGAACACCACGCCACGTGTGAACGCCGCCGAGTTCTTCGTGCGCTCGTCTGCGAGATTCGCCGCCAGTTCCAATATGGCCGCGACACCCGAGGCATTATCATCCGCGCCATTGTGGATCTGGCCTTCCTCACCCTTGATGCCGAAGCCGCCCGTCTCACCACGCCCCAAGTGATCATAGTGCGCGCCGAGCATCACATACTCATTGCCCGACACCGGCGGGATCACCCCCACCACGTTACGGTCCATCTTCTTCAGATGGTTCACCTTCGTCGCGAGGTTCACCGTCACACCCGGCAACGTGAAGCGCACGTCCGCGCCATGCGGATCTTCCTGATCCAGCGCGTCCTGCAATTGCTTCCACGTCTTGCCCGTGCCCGCCAGCATAGCGTCCGCGACCTTGCCGGAGATGGATGCGGCCACGATGCCTGAACCCGCGAGACTGCTATCATAAGTCATCGGAGCCAGCTCTCCCGGATTCGGCGAATTGGGTCCGGTCACCACCAGCAGCGCCTTCGCACCATGCGTGCGCGCCACCAGCGCCTTGTAGCGCAAGCCCGCATAACGGTTCAGCTCCGCCCGCCGTTTCTGATCCACGCCCTCCGGCACGTAACGGAACGCCACCACGATCTTGTTCGAGACGTTCAACGTGCCGCCGTAGGAATCATAACTCTCGCCCAGCTTGCCCGGCACGGTGAGACCGTAACCCACGAACACCACCTCGCCGCTGATCTCGCCATTCGCCGTGAAGGAAAGCGGCCGGAAATCTTTTTCCACGTCGAAATTCAGCTCGCGCAACGTCTCGCCGCTCTTGTGCAAGACCAGCTTGTTCTCATTCGTCACCGTCTGGACACCCGCAGTGAATTCGAAGTTATGAAAGAACGTGCCCTTGTCCCCGAGCGGCTTCACGCCCGCACCCTGTAATTGCTTCGCGACATATTCCGCCGCCAGTTGCGCGCCCTTCGTGCCAGTGAGCCGCCCTTCCAACGCATCGCTCGCGAGATACGCCACGTGGGCGTGGAGGTCATTCGTGCTGATGCCGTCGGAGAGCGCTGCGCTGCTCGCCACAACTGGAGCCGCCTTCGTTTCCACTGGCGCAGAACCCTTCGCGCCCGCTGATTTCAAAGCCGCTTGGGCCGCCGCATGATTCCAGTTCGCCATGAAAAGCTGCGAACCTGACCCACCGCGATTCGAGGTCCAGCACAGCTTCTTCCCGTCCGGTGAGAACACCGGCAGGCTGTCGAAACCATCCGTGTAAGTCACCCGCACGGGTTCACGCGTGCCCTTGGCATCTACGAGATACAGCTCGAAATTTGCGAAGCCTTCCTTGTTCGAGCCGAAGATCGCGTATTCGCCCGAGGGATGGAAATACGGCGCCCAGGACATCGCCTTGAAATCCGTCAGCCGCTGCACATCGCTGCCGTCCAGCTTCATCGTGTAGATGTCCGCCGTGTCGCCCTTCTCGTTGAAGCGCCGCCACACGATGCGTTGCCCATCTGGCGTGAAAAACGGCCCGCCATCGTAACCCGGCGTGTTCGTGAGCCGGCGCGGATTCGTCCCGTCCGCATTCATCAAGTAGATCTCGCCGAAATACGCCGCATCCAGCTCATAACGTTGTCGATCTCCTTGCGATAACTTCTCCAACGGGAACGCGTCCCGCGTGGAGCAGAACACGATGAGCTTTCCATCCGGCGAATACCCGCCCTCCGCATCATAGCCCGGCGTGTTCGTCAGCCGTTTGACATTCGCACCATCGCGCTTGGCGGAAAAGATTTCGAACGTCTCATCATAGTCCCACGAATAGCGGCGCGACTTGCCCGAGGCGCGGAAATCCAGTTCGCCTTTTTGCTTCGCCTTCGCTTCCGCATCCAGATGCGTGGAGGCGAACATCACCTCATCGGAGTTCGGGCGGAAGAAGGCGCACGTCGTCTTGCCCATACCGGGCGAGATGCGTTTGCTGTCGCCGCTTTCCAAGTCCAGCGTGAAGATCTGATAAAAGGGGTTGTCCGCATCGCGCTCGCTCTGGAAGATGAGCGCCTTGCCATCCGGCGAGAAATAGCCCTCGCCGCTGCGCCGCCCCTCGAACGTGAGCTGGCGCGTCTGGGAAAGAAACGTCCCCTCATCCGCCGCGCCCGCGCTGATCGCGTTCAACGCCAGCGCCGTGAACACGCCTACCCCGCCCAGCCAATGCCGATGTTTCATACGTAGAATCTGACGCAGTAGAGCACAAATCTGCACAAAGAACAGGCGGGAAATTTGCCTCCCCCGGAGCGCAGGCGTCTCGCCTGCAGCAACGTCCATCAACCACCAGCACTCGATTTTAACCAAAGCCGCCAAATGTTCTCCCTCTCCTCCGGAGTCGGAGGAGAGGGCCGGGGAGAGGAGGCCCCCGTATCTTATCCCCCATGCAATCACACTCTCCTCTTGGCTTGCTTAGCGCCCCGGTCCTCCGTCATAACATTTCCATGCTCGCCAAGGTGTGCTCGGCCTCGGTTCAGGGAATCGACGCCTACCCGGTAGAAGTAGAGGTGAACGCCGCGTACGGCGATCTGAAGATCATTGTCGTCGGTCTGCCGGATGCCGCCGTGCGTGAATCCATCGACCGCGTCGGCACGGCCATCACGAATTCCGGCTTCAAGTTCCTCATGGGCCGCACCACCATCAATCTCGCCCCCGCCGATGTCCGCAAGGAAGGCCCGAGCTTCGATCTGCCCATCGCCATCGGCATGCTCGCCGCGAGCGAACAGTTCGCGTGTGACCAGCTCGAGAATTTCCTGCTCACCGGCGAACTCGCCCTGACCGGTGCCGTGCGCCCGGTGAAAGGCGTCCTCGCCATGGCCCTGCGCGCGAAGGCCGAGGGCAAGGTCGGCATCCTCGTGCCGGTGGATAATGCGCCCGAAGCCGCTGTGGTGAAGGGCTTGAGCGTCATTCCCGTGCGCAATCTGCGCGAAGCCGTCGCATTCCTCGAAGGCGAAGTGAAGATCACGCCCTTGCGTGTGGATGTGAACGGCATCTTCGACCAACCGTGCGAGGACGATGTCGATTTCAGCGAGGTGAAAGGCCAGGAGACCGTGAAGCGCGCCCTCGAGATCGCCGCCGCTGGCGGGCATAATCTCCTGCTCATCGGCCCTCCCGGCACGGGCAAGTCCATGCTCGCGAAACGACTGCCGACGATTCTCCCTCCGCTCACGCTCGATGAAGCATTGGAGACGACGAAGATCCACAGCATCGTTGGTCTGTTGCAACCCGGCCAAGGCCTCGTCACGCGGCGGCCCTTTCGTGCACCCCATCACACGGCGAGCGATGCCGGATTGCTCGGTGGCAGCATGAACCCGACACCCGGCGAGATCTCCATCGCTCATCACGGCGTCTTGTTCCTGGATGAATTGCCCGAGTTCAAACGCAGCGCGCTCGAGACCATGCGGCAACCGCTCGAAGAGGGCAAAGTGACCATCTCCCGCGCGGCGGGCACGATGACGTTCCCCTCACAATTCATGCTCATCGCCGCGATGAACCCGACGCCCGACGGCAAGATGCCCGCTGAATCCCGCAGCTCTCCGCGCGATATCCAGAACTACCTGAACCGCATCTCCGGCCCGCTCCTCGACCGCATCGACATCCACGTGGAGGTGCCGCAGGTGAAGTTTCAGGAGATGACGAACGGCAAACCGGGCGAGAGTTCGGCGACCATCCGCGAACGCGTCATCGCCGCGCGGCAGGTGCAGCATAAACGTTTCGCCAGCAAACCGCGCCTCACCTGCAATGCCCGCATGGGCAGCAAGGAATTGAAGACCTACTGCGCCCTCGATGATACCGCGCGCGACATGCTCCAGCTCGCCATGAGCGACATGAACCTCAGCGCCCGCGCGTATGATCGCATCCTGAAAGTCGCCCGCACCATCGCCGATCTTGCCGGCACGGAAAACATCCAGAGCGACCACCTCGGCGAAGCCATCCAGTTCCGGTCACTGGATAGGCAGTTATGGACATAGCTAAAGTGGGGCCTTTATTTTTGCCAAGGATTCTTTCCGTTTCCCTGGAATTGTGGTATTCATCAAGTTACCGCCTATGGCCGATATCCTTATCGTAGATGATGAAGTGGCGCTCAGAAAGAATCTGGGCTTGCTGCTGACCCGCAACGGCCATGCCATCCGCGAAGCCGGTAATGGACGCGAAGCCATGCGCCTGGTGGCAAACAAGCTGCCCGATCTGCTCGTGACCGATATCTTCATGCCGGAGAAAGACGGCATCGAGGTCATCCAAGAGGTCCGCCGTCTCCATCCGCAGCTCCGCATCATCGCCATGTCGGGCGGCCTGCCCATGGATCACGATGTGTTTCTCATGATGGCGCAACGACTCGGCGTCAATGCCACGCTCAGCAAGCCCTTCTCCCTCCAGGAATTTCAGGCCCTTGTGGACAAGGTGCTGGGTAGCCCGTCCTAAGCCCGTCCGTGTTTCCTTGGCGCACCCGTCAAAGAAAAAGCGACCGGATTGCTCCGGCCGCCTTTGCCTCAAATCAGTTGTTCCCCGCCCGTTTACTTGTTCGGCTGCGGCGTGTAGCGCAGATACGGCTTCACGGTGCGGAAACCCTTCGGGAACAGCGTGGCCGCCTCCGGGTCCTTCACGGCGGGCGTGATGATGCAGTCCTGGCCGTCGATCCAGTTCGCCGGCGTCGCCACCTTGAACTTGGCGGTGAGCTGCAGCGAGTCGATCACGCGCAGGATCTCCGCGAAGTTCCGGCCCGTGGAAGCGGGATAGGTGAGCGTGAGCTTGATCTTCTTATCCGGACCGATGACGAACACGGAGCGCACCGTGAAGGTCGCGTCCGCGTTCGGGTGGATCATGTCATACAGCTCGGACACCTTGCGTTCCGGGTCGGCGATGATCGGGAAATTCATCGTCGTGCACTGGGTCTCGTTGATGTCTTTGATCCAGCCGTGGTGGGCATCGATCGGATCAACGCTCACGGCCAGCACCTTCACATTGCGCTGGGTGAACTCGTCCTTCAGCTTGGCCACCGTGCCCAGTTCCGTCGTGCAGACCGGGGTGTAATCCGCCGGGTGGGAGAACAGGACGCCCCAGCCGCCGCCGAGCCATTGGTGGAAATCAATCGTACCTTCCGTCGTGACCGCCGTGAAATTCGGCGCCTCATCACCTAAACGCAGTGCCATAGATCGGTTCTTTCGCTCTTAATGATTAAATTGTCAGGGAGCGGAGGATAACGGGCCGGATAAAATGTGCAACCCGTGAAAAATGCCAAATCCAAAGCTCCAAGGGGAAGCCTTTCCCGCTTGGAGCTTATCTGGATTTTGAGATTTTGAAGTTGGCGCTTCCCGTCACTTCTTCTTCGCCGCTTTGATCATGTCCGCCAGCTTCACCGGCTTGCCACCAGCAGCCTTGCTGGCATCCGCAGCTTCCATGAAAGCAAGGATCTCGATGGTCTCTTCTGCCGGAACCGGCGGTTTGCCGGTCTGGAAGAAGGGGATGATCTCGCGGACCAGCGCGGCGTAACCATCATACTTGCCCACCGGACTCTCGCCCTTGTCGCCCACAGCCTTGCCGCCATACGTCTTGTTCTCGGTGAAGGTGCCCTTGCGACCGCCTTTCCACGTGCCGGTCACCTGGATTTTGCCATCCGCCGTCGTGGTGCGCTCCACCGTCTCGCAGCCGGTGCCCATCACGGTGAAGAGGGATTCCACCCCGTGGATGCCATACCAGAAGAGGTCCGGATGCGTGGGATGCAAGCTGGCCGGGCTGGTGGTCTCCGCGCCCTGCACCTTGCCGATGCTGCCATTGCGCACCTCGATGGTCTCCTTGCCAAAGCGCAGTGACGACGAGCTGAACACCGGCACCTTGTGCTTCTTGGCGAGGTCGAAGATGGCCAGGCCATCCTTCAAGGAAGCAGCCATGGGCTTGTCGATGAAGAGGGGCTTGCCCGCGAGGATGACGGGCGTGGCCTGGGCGAGGTGCGGGCGACCATCCACGCTCTCCAGCAGCACGGCGTCCACATTCTTGCACATCTCCTCGATGCTGTCATAGATCTTCACGCCGTAGTTCTGGGCGATCTCGTCGGCATACTTGTCCACGCGGGACCAGCTATTGGTGATGTCCGGGCTGCCGCCTTTGAAGGCCGCGACGACCTTGGCACCCGGCACGAAGTCCTTGGCCTTGGGATCGTTCAAGATCTTGGTGAAGGCGGGTACGTGGGAAGTGTCCGTGCCGATGATGCCGATGCGAAGGTCGGCAGCGGCAGCAGTGAGTGTGCAGGCAAGCAGCGCGGTGAGCGCCAGGAGGATGCGGGCTTTCATGGGTATGCGATTTACTTTCAAAAACCGGCTGGCAGGCAAGTGCAAAACGCCACGGTCAGGACCTTGACCGCGTTTTGGCCACCGTGCCGCTCAGGAATTCAGTTAATCAGACTATTCTACGGCCACTGGTCTTCAATCTATCTGAAGGCGAACTGGTGCGCACCTCGGCTTTTCGGCTGAGGGAGGCGCTTGGGCACCTCGTCCAAATGGTCATGAATTTTCCCTTGTTGGAACCCGTCAGCCGTCTCTAAATTGGTCACATCACGTGATAGCAACCCGTCTCGCATAACTGCTTATGTCCTCTACCCTGAATCGCCGCCAGTTCGTGAAACAGTCCGCTGCCCTTGGAGCCGTCGCCGCCGTGGCCATGCCGAATCTCCTCCTGGGCCAGGCCAAGGGCGCCAATTCCCGCGTGCGCGTGGGCGTCATGGGCTTGGGCCGCGGCCGCGCGCACATCGCCGGTTACCTCGGGGTGCCGAACGTGGAGGTCGCTTACGTCTGCGATGTGGATGAGACCCGTCTCGCGAAAGCCGCCGCTGACCTGGAGAAGGTCCAGTCTGTGAAGCCGAAGGCCGTGACGGATTTCCGCCAGATCCTGGATGACCCGGAGATCGACGCCATCTCCATCGCCGCGCCGAATTTCTGGCACACGCCTGCCGCCATCATGGGCTGCAAAGCCGGCAAGCACGTCTATGTGGAGAAGCCCGGCAGCCACAACGCTCACGAGGCCCAGCTCATCGTGGCCGCCGCGCGCAAATACAATCGCAACGTGCAGATGGGCAATCAGCGCCGCAGTTATCCCGCGATGATCGAGGCCATCGCCAAGCTGCGCGAGGGGGCCATCGGCAAGATCTACAATTCGCGCTCCTATTACACCGCCGCGCGGGACACGATCAAGCAGGGCAAGCCCGGCACCGCCCCTGCGACCTTGAATTACGAGCTGTGGCAGGGCCCCACCCCGGAACGGCCGTATCAGGAAAATCTCGTGCCGTATAACTGGCACTGGGTCTGGCACTACGGCGGCGGCGAGATGGCGAACAACGGTCCGCACATGCTGGACATCGTGCGCTGGGGTCTCGGCGTGGATCACCCGAAGAGCGTGGTCTTCAACGGCGGCCGCTATCACTACGCTGACGACCAGGAGACGCCCGATACCGGCGTGGCAGTGTATGACTTCGGCCATTGCGCGGCCACGCTGGAGATCTCAAGCTGCCACTTGCGCAAGCCCGAGGAGATCCCCTTCTGCGCCTTTTACGGCGAGGGCGGCATGATGTCCATGACCAGCGCGGGTTACACCATTTACGACAACAAGGGCAAAGAGACCTTCAAGAACCCTGGCAAGGCCGGCGACATCCCGCACTTCACGAACTTCATCAACTCCATCCGCCTCGGCGAACGCCTGAACTCGGAGATCGAGGAGGCGCAAAAGAGCTCGATGCTTTGCCACTTGGCGAACATCGCCTACCGCAGCGGCAAGGTCGTCCAGTTCGACGGCAAGAAGATCACCAATGCCGAGGGCACCGAAAAGCTCTGGGGCCGCGAGTATCGTCCGGGCTGGGAACCGAAGGTTTAGTTCGTTTGCTAACTGTGGATTTGGCCGTGGCGCGATGGAAACATCGCGCCACCTTTTTGTACCGACCTCGGTAAAGCATTGAATCTCTTTGAATTTCCCGGCAGATAGTCGCTTCCAATCTCACGTTATGCGCCTTATCACCGGATTCTTTGCCGCCGCTTTGCTCGCGGGCCATGCCCAAGCCGATGCTAACTGGGCTCGGTTCCTTGGCCCCAATGACCCCGGCCATGCCCAGGGCAAGAACATCCCCATCGAGTTTGCCGAGGGGAAGGATGTGCGCTGGAAGGTGGCGATCCCCGGTACTGGCTGGTCCTCTCCCATGGTGCTCGGCAAGCAGGTGTGGATGGCCACCGCGACGGATGAGGGCAAGTCCCTGCGCGCGGTCTGTGTCGAGCGTGAGACGGGCAAGCTCCTGCATGATATCGAACTCTTTCGTGTGGATGCCCCGGCGCCCATCCATGCGCTGAACAGCCATGCCTCACCCACACCCGTACTGGAGGATGGCCGCGCCTACTTCGCCTTCGGTATGTATGGCGCAGCGTGCGTGGATACGAAGTCCGGCAAGATTCTCTGGAAGAACACCGACCTGCCGCATGACCACGGCGGGAATGGTCCCGGCAGTTCGCCGATTCTCTATAAGAATCTGTTCATCCTGAATTGCGACGGCACGGAGCTCCGCTATGTGGTGGCGCTGGACAAGCAGACCGGGAAGCAAGTGTGGAAGACCGAACGCTCGAATGACATGAGCAAGTCGAATCCCCAGTTGCGCAAAGCCTATGCCACGCCGCTGCTCATCAAGGTGAACGGGCAGGACCAGCTCGTGAGTCCGGGCGGCTTCCGCCTGAGCACGTACGATCCGAACACCGGCAAGGAACTGTGGTGGGTGGATATCCCGGGATTCTCCAATGTGCAGCCGCCCGTGTTTGCCAACGGGCTGCTCTATGTCTCCACCGGTTTCAACAAAGCCCAGCTCTGGGCCATCAAGCCGGACGGCCAGGGCGATGTCACGAACACGCATGTGGCGTGGAAGTATCTGAAAGGCGTGCCGAACAAGCCCACCCCCATGATCCTCGGCAAGGAACTCTTCATGGTGTCGGATGACGGGATCGTGACGTGCCTGGATGCCCTCACGGGTGAAGAGATCTGGAAGGAGCGCATCGGCGGTGCGTACTCAGCCTCGCCACTCTATGTGGAGGGCCGGCTCTATCTCTTCAGTCACACGGGCGAGATCGTCGTGCTGCAACCGGGGCGCGAATTGAAGATCCTCGCCAAGAGCACGCTGGGTGATGGTTTCATGGCCTCGCCTGCGGTGGTGGATGACGCGCTCATTTTGCGGAGCAAGACGCATCTGTACCGGATACAGAAATAAAAAAGCGGCGTTCCGGAGAACGCCGCCGCGCAGGAGGATGCGCTAACCGACAATCGTTGCTTTAATCCACCCGGTTGATGTGCAGGTCGGTCTTCAAGACGTCACCCGATTCGGGCGAGATGACGACCTGGCCGATATCCACATCGACCGTCTTGTCGTTCAGTTTTTGCGCCCAGAGTTTCACCCGCCAGACGGGACCCGTCTCGCTGTCCTCCAGCTTGGGCGCAGTGGCGACGACTTTCAGTTTTGCCAGCAGCGGTTCCTTCAGAGCCGTCTTGATGGCGGCATCGGAGTCCACTTTGAGCTTGGTGCGGTCCAAGGGCTCGCTCTTGTCGAAGAGCGGCTCCAGCAGGCGTAGCGGGCGCTGGACCGTGAGCATCTTGCCTGCACCGAACTTCACTTCCACTGCCTTCAACGTGGCGGTGGGATCGTAATACACCACATACCAGACGTTCGGCGTGGTGGTGCCGATGGATTTCTCGGCGCGCACTTGCACGACCTTGTCTTTCGACTGTTCGCCTATGTACTTGTTGCCTTCCTTCATCAGCCAGAAGGCCGTGGGTTCGGCCGGCGGCTCATTCGCTTTCATCGGCGCGCATTCGACGCCCGCCAGAAAAGCCGCCAGCAAGACCGCATAGGATAGTTTCGTTTTCATGACACCTTAAAATGCAGATGCCATGCCAGCAGGACCTTAGCCTGGGAGCGGCCGGGAATGATTGCCGCCCAATGGGTTGCGCCATCCGGGCAGGAAAAAGCCCGGTGCCTGCGAACTGCATTTTGCAAGCACCGGGCCTTATGCAAAGGGGCAGGACTATTTCTTCTTCGTCCAGTTCACCGCGTTGATGAGCAGGGTCTTGTATGCCTGCAGATCGTGCGCCCGCGCGTCATGACCCAGCGTGATGGCCGCGATGCGCGTCTGCGGATGCTTCACCACGAACACTTGCGGGAAGGTCGCGTTCTTCACTTGTGAGGTCGCGGTGGCCAGGATCTCGATCGGCGTACCTGCCGGGTCCGGGATGAAGTAATACAACTCATCCGCGAGGGTGAAGCTCGCCGGCACATCCTTCATGATCGGATGCGCAGGATTCGTCACCTTCACCTCGAACTCGCCCAGCTTGTCGTGGCCGCGTGAGCCGCCACCGGCGATGACCTGATTGTATTCCGGCCAGTCCTTCCAGTTATACCACACGCCCGGGTGCAAGAGCACAAGGCCCTTGCCGGCGGCGATGAATTTGTTCAATGCCTCGCGCAGTTCCGGCGTCTGGAAACCGTTGCGGTTCACGCTGAAGATGGCGACGTCCACCTTCGCCAGTTCCCGCGCGGTCACCGCCGGGTCTTCCGTGTAATTCGCCGTCATGCCCGCGGCCTTCAACGTGGCCACATCGGCGAAGTTGAAGAAGCGGTTGTAGTCATGCGAGCTGCCGCCGCCCACGAGCAGCACCTTCGTGCCCGTGCCCCACTCGAACGGCTTCGCGGGCGCGGCCGGAACCTGCGGGGCGACGGGTGCTGCGGAAGCCACCTTGATGGGCGCCATCTTCCCATCTTCACCCGGCAACTCCGCGGTGATGGCCACCGTCGTCGGTGCGAGGCCGTTCGCGAAGCTCTCGATGGTGAGCTTCTCGATCACCACGTTGCTGCGCTTGAGCGAGTGCGTGTACCAGCGGAGCTGGTTTTCCTTCACCAGACCTTGGGTCAGTTTAGAACCCGGCACTTCCACCACACGGATGAAGTCCGCGAACTGCTCGCCATTCTTTGCCACCAGTTCCTCTGTCTGGCCATCCGCGTAATGCACCGTGACCTTCAGCGCGTTTGCTCCCGGCGTGTAGGGATGTCCCCAACCGGCGACACCGCCCAGGAAGTGCAACCGGCCTGCGGCATAACCCATCTTCGCTTCCACCTTCTGCGGGAAGGTGAAGGAGAACGTGTTCGGTCCGCCGCCCTTAAGCACCAGCAGATTGCGGCCGTACTTCGTCGGATCGGCGATGTAAAAGGGCACGCCTTCCACGTTGACGGCGCCGAACTTGTGGAACTTCAACGTGTCGTTGACGTTCTCTTCCTTGATGTAGAGGCCGCGACGGGAATCCGCCGTGTACGCCTTGCTCAGATCGATGAAGCGGTATTTCTGGTCGCCCGCGCATATGAAGGCGAGCAGGTCGCGCAGACCTTCCTCACCCAGCGCCTCGAATCCGTTCGGCATGAGCGACATGCCTGTGTTGCGACGGCTCTTGATGTTGCTCTTCTTGATCTCCATCTCGCCCGCCGCATTCTTGATGATGACGGACTGGTTGTTCTCCTGCGCGATGATGCCGTCGTAGCTCTCGCCGTCCTTCGTCTCGAAGTTGATGGCGGCGTAGTTGTGCTCCAGCGCGCGGTTCGGGTCTATGATGTGCACCAGCAATTCCGCCGGCCCATGCGCGCCCATGCCCGTGAGGACAGGGCCGACATCCTTGCCTTCATTGCCGAGCTTGTGGCAGTTCGCGCAATTTGCGGTGAAGAGTTCCTTGCCCTTCGTCACGTTGCCGGGCTTCTCCACAGCATGGGTGAACTTGGCGATGATCGCGTCCTTTTCCTTCGCTTCCGGTCCGCGCAGTTCGTCGATGACCTGGTTCGCGAGCTTGGCGACGGTCGCATCCGCGTGCGTGCGCAGACGGTGCAAGTTGGCCGGTCCGATGGTGGCCGGGTCCACTTTCTTCGTCTGCATCGCTTTCAGGAAAGCTTCCGCCCACGGACCACGCTTGGTGATCTGGGTAAAGGCCACACCTTGGAGCCCCGCGTTCAATTTCGGATAGCTCTCGATGAGCAAGGCGCCGATCTTCGCACCCTGCAGATTACCGAACGCTTCGAGGATGCCGCGTTGCAGATTCTCCGAGGCTTTGCTGCCGAGCACCCCGCTCACGCCGGTGACGATGGACTCATTCACGTGCCGCACGGCCAGCAGCGCTTGCGCCGTCTTCAGACGTTCGTCATCGCTCTTATCGGCCTTGCTCAGGGAGCCGATCATCTCCTGCAAGAGCGGGTTCACCGTGTTGTCCAGCTTGCGGCCCACATCCCAGCGGACGGTGAGCGGGAGCGCGGCGATGGCCAGTTCGTCGTTCGGTGACTTCAGCAATTTCTCCATCGCGGCCTGCAGAGCCACGGACCATTCCGGACGCGCGGTGGTGTTGAGGTGCTGCACCAGCGCTTCCATCACCGCCTGCTTCAGCGGATCTGCCGTGGGCGGTTTGGCCGCCATGGCGATGACCAGGTTCCCGGCCTCTTCGCCATCCTGCTTCTCCGCGAGTTTCTGCGTGAGCGACATCACCAGTGAACGCAACGGTGCGGGATTCGCCGAGGCCAGCGCCACTTCGATCATCTTGCGCGGAGCGCTGTTCGCCACGCCGAGGGCGGCGGATTGCAGGTGACCATCCGTCAGGCGCGGATACACCGCGATCAACGCCGCGGCCACGTCATCATCCACCTCGAAGCTGCCGAGCGCGATGAGCGCCTGGAGCTGCACCTGCGGATTGGTGTCGAACAGCTTCTCGTTCATCGCCTGATGCAGTTTAAGCTCCGGCCCGCGCTGCGAGGTCGGCGGCAGTTGCGCCACCTTCAGGCCGTTCTTGCGCACTGCTACCACGTCATCCTTCACGGAGGCCAGCAACGTTTCTTCATTCAGACCGCCGATGCGGTGTAAGGTCCACAGGGCCGCCACCCGCGTGGCCGGGGCTTCCTTCGCATCCAGCAAGGCCTGGATCTTCGGTGCCAGCTGCGGGTTCTCTGTCTCCACCAGCAACCGCAGCGCGTTCATGCGCACGTGATCGTTCGGATGACGCAGCGCCGCGATGAGCCCGTCCGTATCCTTCGCGCTCAGCTTCGGCACCGTCAGCTTCTTCGCGTCCTTGTGGTCGATGCGCCAGATGCGGCCGTAGTAATGGTCGCGGTCCGGGCGGATGGCGGCGTTGCGCGGGCCATGCTTCGGACCACGCGTGTCGTTGTGGATCGCCGCCTGGTTGTAGAAGTCCACCAGGTACACCGCGCCATCCGGACCCGTGCGCACTTCGATCGGGCGGAACCAGTAATCCTTGCCCGCGATGAACTCCACGTTCTCGCGATCCGGCACCCGCGCCGCCGTGAAGCTCACGCCGTTCGGGCTCACCGTCTCATGGTGCACGATGTTGATCGTCGGTTCCGTGGTGAAGTAGTTGTAGTTGTAGCTCGCCGGCCAGGAGCCGCCATCATAGATCACGCAACCCGCCGCCGCCGTGAACTGACCCACGAAATCGATCTGCACATAGGGCAACTGGTCATACGGGATGAGCGGATGCGTGGAGTGCGTCTTGCGCACCACGCTGAAGCTGTTCACGCCCGGCAGGCGGCCCTTGGAGAGGTTGTTTTCTCCGAGCACCACATTCATCAGCAGATCACCGCTCGTCGGCTGCGTGTAGAAGATCTCGTTGTCCCACGCCACTTGCAGGCCCCAGGTGTTGCCGCCCTTGGAGGAATACTGCTCGATCGCCGTGCCGTCCGGCTTGAAGCGGATGACCCCGGAACCGATCGTGCCGAAGGTCTTTGAGCCGTCGCCGTTCGTCACCTTCTGGCTCGCGCTGTAACCATGCGTGCCGTAGATCCAACCATCGAAACCCCAGCGGATGTTGTTCAGCACCGCGTGCGTGTCGCGCGTGCCCAGACCGGTGTAGAGCGTCTGGACCTTGTCCGCTTTGCCGTCGCCGTTCGTATCGCGCAGCCAGAGGATGTCCGGGGCTTGCGCCACGATCACGCCGTCCTTGTGGAATACAAAGCTCGTCACCAGTTCGAGGCCTTCATAGAAGATCTCCTTCTTGTCCATCACGCCGTCACCATTTGTATCGCTGAGGATGGAGATCTTGTCATGCGCCTTGCGCTCATAACGGCCCGTGGCGGCATCATACTTGCCCTCCACCCAGCGCTGCACCAGGTCTTCCGGCGAATTGGCGAAACGGCCATCCGGATACTCCGGCGTCTCGGCCACCCACATGCGGCCTTGCGGGTCCCAGTCCACATTCATCACCTTGTTGATCAAGGGTTCGGCGGCGGCGAGCTTCACCTTGAAATCGGGATGGATGACCAATTGCTCCAGCGCCTGTTCCGGGCGTCGCGGTCCACCCGCCGGATACCGCAGCGAGGCCAACTCTTCCTTCGTGCAGAATTCATCGACATTCGAACGCTTGGCCGACCACGCCATGCCGCGCAACAGTACCGCGCGGAACTGCGGCTGGCTGAAGTTCGTGTACATATGGCCCGGGATATGGACGAACGCGCGATGCGGCTGGCCGCCGGCCAAGGCCTTCTCATACGTCCACATCTGCGGCTGGATGTCATACACCGTGATCTTGCCCTTGCCCGGCTGGCCGCGCTGGTCGTTCTTGCGCGCGGCGGAGACATTCGGCGTGTAAGCACCCGCGAGGATGTTGATGTTCTCCCGGTCCAGGTCGAAGTCGTAATAGATCTCGTCGTTCAAGTCGTAGTTCGCCACTTCCTGCGTGATCGGATGCGTGCGGTTCACGTAGTAGAGGGACATCGGACCTTCCAGCCACTTCGTGGTGCCCGGCACCCAGGTGCCACCGATGATGGATTTCAGATACGTCGCGCCTTCCTTCGTCTTCGGCACGCTCGCGGTATGGATCACCGTGATGCCGCCGCCGCGCTTGAGGAACTTCTCCAGCCCCGCGCGCTTGTCCGCCGGGATCTCGCCACCGTCCTGCGAATACATCACCAGCAGATCGGCCTTGTCGAGTTCGGCTTCCGTGGGAAATTCCATGCCACCGCTCACTTTCATGCCGCGTTCGGTCAGCAGCTTGGTCCAATCCCCGAGGAAGCGCTCGTGCTCATGCGCACCGGGACCATGGGATTTCTTGCCGCCGCGGATGAAGACGCGGAGGTCGGCCGCCTCCGTCACCAAAGCGGAAGCAAGGATGGCGACGAGGGCCAATAAGGCGATGAAAGGACGTTTCATAGACATGTTAAGGCGATTCCCGCCCAGCTTAGCAGAGACCGTTTTCAAAGGCAAACTCATGGATGTTGTCATCGTGTAGAAGCAGACGCTCAAGGGCCATGCCACCAATCCACCAGCACCTCGGCCAGAAGCACCTTGCAAGCCTCCTTTCATGCTCGTCGTCCTCGACCCTGCTGGTTCCGCTCCCTGATGTTTCATCTCGGCCATGAGCTTGCCCGCTTTTTAGCACAGGTGTTAGCCTTCGGTGCGGCCGGTGAGCTCCATGGAGACAAAATTCTCAAAAAAGTCGCTTTTCGTAATGGGTTGCCCAAGGACGTCAGGTGCTAAACTTCCATCAGCCAATGACGTTCGCCGAGATTATACCGCTGTTGTTACTGGGCCTCATCACCGTGGGGATCGGAATCGGCATTTTCTTCGAACAACGGCGGCACTGGCGGAGAAACGCGCTGCTCAAAGGTCGTCCGCAAGTGTCATCCCGAAACTTTGGCGCGAAATTCTATCGTGACCATGGGCAAGCTGAGATTGCTTCACGGCTGCGCGATATGCTGGCGAAGAATCTGAAAGTGTCTTTGGATGGACTCCGCCCCACCGACCGGCTCAAAGAGGAGCTTTTGTTCGATTGGTGGGCGAATCCGGACTTTTTCTGGGACCTAGAGAAAGAGTTCGGCATCAAGACCGAGATTGACGAACTGGAAGCCGACGAACAGTTCCGGCAGCTATTCAATCAACTGGTGGCCTTTCATGACCTCGTCTGTTATGTGGAAGGAAAGCTGAAATTGACGAAAACATGATCACGTCACTCGCACTACAGTCATGAAGCCAACCCCTTGTTTTCTCATCGCCTTGACGCTGACTTTTACATCCGCGCTCTTTGCCGCCGAACCGGATAAAACCATCCTCTTCCGCGAAAGCTTCGAGGACACCCAACTGCTCACCCGCGGCTGGTATGATGGCAACGGCAAGTTCGCCATCACGACGAACCGGCCTTTTGCTGGGGCAGGTTCGCTGGAGTATGCGTGGAAGGAAGGCACCACCACGCCCGCCAGTTCCTCCGGTGTGCGCCGTTTGTTCGCGCCCACGGAGACGGTTTACCTGCGCTGCTATCTCCGCCTCTCGAAAGGCTGGGGCTGGACCGGGCGGAATTATCATCCGCACCTGATGCACTTCATGACCACGGAGAACGACAAGTTCCGCGGTCCTGCGGCGAGTCATCTGACTGTTTACATCGAACCAGTGAACGGAAAGCTTCGGCTGGCCACGCAAGACATCCAGAACAAGGACATGCCGCACGGACTCACGCAAGGTCCGCTCAAGGGCGGTTACAACGGCCAGTTCTTCGACAGCACGGACGTGCTCTTCAACGATGATGAGTGGCACTGCATCGAGGCGCTCTTCCAGCTCAACACGCTGGACTTGAAGGCGGACAAGCCGAACGCGAACGGCATCGTGCGCGGCTGGTTCGATGGCAAGCTGGTCATCGACCGCACCGACATCATCCTGCGCTCCACCGATTTCCCCAAGATGAAATTCAATCAATACCTGCTCACGCCCTACTTCGGCCCCGGGTTGCTCCCGCAAGCCCAGACGCTGTGGATCGATGAACTGGTGGTGGGAACGAAGCGGGCCGAAGGGAAATGAAACCGCAACTAGGCTTGTCCGCCCCTTAAAGACACTTTCCCGGGGCTACTTGAGTTTTTTGGCCGCTTTCGCCGGGCCTAGATAATTTTCAGCCGTCACCACTTTTCGCCCGGTCTTCGCTTCCAGTTCCAGCCGCGCTTTGGACGAGGCGTAACAAGGTTTCGGCAGTGGCCACATCCGTGAGGCGTTGCTTGCCATCGTCTGCCGCCATTTTCAACTGGTGACAATCTGTCACCAGTTGACTGCCCTCCTTGCTAAGTCGCTCTTTCAGCTTGTTCCAATACTTTCGAGCCGTTTGGTAATTAGGCTGCTGCGTGAGCACGCGAATGATATCCACCACGGAGAACCACCAAGTCCCGGTTTGTTCATCGAAGTGACGGCGGATTTCATATCCTTCAAAAATGGCGAGATTTTCTTTCATGCTTGGCCGGTAAAGAATGCCGGAAATCCTTGGGGTATTCAACCAGGGAACGAGGTGTTTTGGAACAGCCGTCGTCCCCGGAGCGCAAGGCTATCAAATTTGGAAACAAAGCAGATTTTATCGCGTAATTCACTGGAGAGCAAATACTTATACACGATTTAAATTTTTTAGGAAAAAGTGCACATGGACAGCGGATGTCCTACCCCTTGGTTTAAAGTGCAGGCATGAAAAGTGAACTGAGAAAGAAAAGGACGGAGGCGAAGCGGGGTTGCCTCGCTGGACGAACGGGAGAAGACCAAAGAGCGACCCTGGCACGGCACCTGTTTTTCGTTTACCCTAGTACTTGACCTTTGGCCGCGAAAAGGCAGACTGCGCGGCTCCGGCGATTGGCCGGATTAGTTTAGCGGCTTATGGAACATATTCGTAACATTGCGATCATCGCACACGTGGATCACGGCAAAACCACGTTGGTGGACTGTCTTTTGAAGCAGTCCGGTACCTTCCGTGCCAACCAGCACGAAACCCAAGTCGAACGTCTCATGGACTCCATGGACTTGGAAAAAGAGAAGGGCATCACGATCCGTGCGAAGAATGCCGCCTTCAAATACAAGAATTTCCACATCAACATCGTTGATACTCCGGGCCACGCTGACTTCGGTGGCGAAGTCGAACGTATCATGAACATGATCGACGGCGTGCTGCTCGTCGTCGATTCCGCCGAAGGTCCGCAGGCGCAAACGCGCTTCGTGCTCCGCAAGGCGCTTGAGGCCGGTGCCAAGCCGATCGTCGTCATCAACAAGATCGACCGCGACAACGCCAACCCGAAGAAGGTGCTCGACCTCGTGTTCGAACTCTTCATGTCGCTCGGCGCCACGGATGAACAGCTCGATTTCCCGTTCATCTATTGCTCGGCCAAGCAAGGTTACGCGAAGCTGGAACTGACGGACGAGTCCACCACGATGGAGCCGTTGTTCGAAGGCATCGTGAAGCACATCCCGCCGCCGCGCGCGCATGCCAGCACGGGCTTCCAGTTGCTTGTGGCGAACCTCGATTACAACGACTACGTCGGTCGTATCGCGTTCGGCAAGATCTACGAAGGCAAGATCAAGAAGGGTGACGCTGCCATCTGCCGCCATGGTCACGGCAAGATCTCCAAGGGCAAGATCACCGCGATCTTCCACTTCGAGGGCATGAAGCGTATCGAGATCGAGGAAGCGCACGCGGGTGACATCGTGGGTCTCGCTGGTTTCGAAGAAGTTTTCATCGGTGAATCCATTTGCGATTCGGAACAACGTCCGGCATTGCCTTACATCCCCATCGATCCGCCGACGATCCAGATGGAGTTCGCCGTGAATGACGGGCCTTTGGCCGGTCAGGACGGCAAGCTCGTGACCGCGCGTCACATCTGGGACCGTCTGGTGAAGGAGATCCGCACGAACGTGGCGCTCCGCATCAAGCAGACGAGCGACCCGAAGATTTTCGAGGTGGCCGGTCGTGGCGAGATGCAGATCGCGATCCTTGTGGAGCAGATGCGCCGCGAAGGTCACGAAGTGCTCGTCTCCCGCCCGGAAGTGCTCTGGAAGAAGACGGCGGACGGCAAATTGCTGGAACCGATCGAGAAGCTGTTCGTGGAAATCCCGGCCGAAAACCTCGGCACGATCATGGAGAACCTGTCCTTCCGCAAGGCGCAGATCACAAACATGAATCACGTGGGCAACTCCGTTTCCGTGGAAGCCCTCGTCCCGATGCGCGGTCTTATCGGTTTCGAGACGGACCTCGTCAACTCGACGAAGGGCATGGGCGTGATGAGCCATCTCTTCCACGAATACGGTGAAGACCGTGGTGAGATCGCCGCCCGCAAGAACGGTTCCCTGGTGTCCATGGACGCCGGTGAAGCCACCTCCTACGCGCTGAACATGGCGCAGGAACGCGGCCGCCTCATGGTGGAACCCGGTGACCAGATCTACGTGGGCATGATCGTGGGCGAAAACGCCCGTGAGAACGACCTGCCGGTGAACCCGGTGAAGGAAAAGAAGCTCACGAACATGCGTTCGCAGGGTGACGGCAAGGGCATCCAGCTCAACGCTCCGTTCAAGCTCAGCTTGGAACGCGCGCTGGAATACATCGGCTCCGACGAATACGTGGAAGCCACGCCGAAGAACCTGCGCCTTCGCAAGAAGATCCTCGATGAGAACGCCCGCAAGCGCGCCTCGCAAGGCCGCGCGATCAAGTTCGTGGAAGAAGCCACGGCGGAATAAGGGATCCCAAGATATTCATGAAAGCGGCGCCCAATGGGTCGCCGCTTTTTCTTTTCCGGGCTGTCTTCCGAAATACTCGCTTGCCAAACCGGCGGGCTTATGGCTTCTTTTCTGCCCCTGTTCGTGAAGTGCGCGGTTAGCTCAGTGGTAGAGCATCACCTTGACACGGTGGGGGTCACAGGTTCGAACCCTGTATCGCGCACCATCTTCTCCCGGAAATCTCCCGTTCCCGAACCTTTCCACTGGGCAGCCGCCGTTGCTTCGACTTACATGGTGACCATGCGTATGCGGACATTCACCACGCCAACCGACGGGAGAGGAGCCAGCCGGGCATGATCCGCGCGAAGGCCATGAACACCTTGCGCCGGGCCTGCGGCTACCGTTTCCCCCGGCTAGGCCTGCTGGCTTACCGCACGTTCTTCCGCCTCATGCCGGCCGAGGTCGATGCCGAATTGCTCCCCGGCATCCAGGTGCATCTCGATCTCCGCGACCTGACGCAGCAGACGACCTATTGGCAGGGCGGCCGCTTCGAACATCCCACCCCGGCCATCCTCGCGGAATGGGGCCAAGCCGGGGCCGAATGTTTCTTCGACATCGGTTCCAATTACGGTTTCTTCAGCTACTGGATGTATTCCCGGTGCCCGAACCTCCGCATCCACGCCTTCGATCCGAATCCCAAGACCTACGGCATCCTGCAAAGCATCGTGCAGCGCAACAACCTGCAACGCATCACCAGGCACCACTTGGGACTCGCGGATGCGCCCGGCAAACTGCGGCTCAATCCGGGCCGCAAGGATTCAGGCCACTCCACCTTCGGCAACCACCCGGAACTCGCCGGACCCGGGGGCATCGAGGTCGCCGTGAACACCTTCGACCGCTGGCGTCAGGAACAAGGCCTCGCGCTGCCAGACCGGCCGCAGTGGGTGGTGAAGATGGACGTGGAGGGCTTCGAATTCAAAGTGCTCCAGGGCATGCGCGAAGCCCTATCGGCACGGGCCTTCGCCGGCCTAGCCATCGAGATCAATGATTTTACCCTGAAGTTCTGCGGCACTTCGCGCGATGAGGTGTTCGGCCTGTTGCGGGAGTATGGTTATGTTCCCCTGAACGACACCGCGCAGGCCTCCCGCTGGCCGCTGGGAAAAACCGCCAATGTCTTCTTCGTACCGGCGGACCGCTGAGCCGTCCGCCTACCGGAACCCGCCACCCGCACCCGGCGGCATCTTCCCGCCCATCTTGCCGATCATCTTCTGGAACTTGCCCATCTTCTTCAGCATCCCCTGCATCTGATTGAACCGTTGGAGCATGCTGTTCACCTCGGCCACCGAGACCCCGCTGCCCTTCGCGATGCGTTGCCGCCGCTTGGCATTGAGGATTTGCGGGTTGCGCCGTTCCTTTAGCGTCATGCCGCATATCATACCTTCCATGCGGCGGAACTCCTTCTCGCTCTTCGAGAGGTCGGCGCCCTTGATCATCTCGCTGCCGCCGGGCAGGAGACCCACCAACGATTCCAGCGAACCCATCTTCTTCATCTGGCGCAGTTGATCCAGGAAGTCCTCGAGCGTGAACTCGCCCTTCCGCATCTTCTCCTCGAGCTTCTTCGCATCCGCCTCGTCGATGGCCTCCGCCGCCTTCTCCACGAGACTCACCACGTCACCCATGCCCAGGATGCGCGACGCCATACGCTCCGGATGGAACGGCTCGAAATCATCCAGCTTCTCGCCGATACCCGCGAACTTGATCGGCTTGCCCGTCACTGTCTTCAAGCTCAGCGCCGCACCACCGCGCGCATCACCGTCCAATTTCGTGAGGATCGCGCCCGTGATGTTCAACGCCTGGTCGAAGTGCGTCGCCACATTCACCGCCTCCTGACCTGTCGCTGCGTCGAGAACGAGCAGAATCTCCTGCGGCTTCACCAGATCGCGCAACTTCACCAGCTCCTGCACCAACGGCTCATCGATCTGCAGGCGACCGGCTGTATCGAGGATCAACGTATTGCGATTGTTCGCCTTCGCGAACTCCAGCGCGCCCTTCGCGATCTTCTGCACATCCGTCTCCCCGCGCATCAGGAACACCGGGATGTCCAGCTGCTTGCCGAGCGTCTCCAACTGGTCCATCGCCGCCGGCCGATACACGTCACACGCCACCAGCAGCGGCAGCCGCGCCTGCTTCACCAGCAGCTTAGCCAGCTTGCCGCTGGAAGTCGTTTTGCCCGACCCGTGCAAGCCCACCATCATGATGCACGCCGGATTCCCGCTGATGTTCAGGCCCGCGTTCGTGGAGCCCAGGAGCGTCACCATCTCATCATGGATGAGCTTGATCACCTGCTGGCCCGGATGCACCGTCTGGATCACCTCCTGGCCCAGCGCCTTTTGCTTCACGTTCTCGATGAAGTCCCGGGCCACCTTGAAATTCACGTCCGCATCCAGCAGCGCCATGCGCACCTCGCGCAAGGAATCGGAGATATTGGACTCCGAGATCTTGCCCAAGCCGCGCAAGTTACGAAAAACATTCTGCAGTTTGCCCGTCAACGAATCGAACATGGGGGCGAAAATAGGGGAGGAACGACTGGTTGACAAGCGCCGGGGTGTTTGGTTTCATTCGCGTCCCTGCAAAACAGGGAACTGATTGGCACGGTAGAATACCCAAGTGGCCAACGGGGGCAGACTGTAAATCTGCTGGCTCACGCCTTCGATGGTTCGAATCCATCTTCTACCACCACTCTTTCCTCAGGTAATTGTCACCCGATCAGCGCTTTAAACAGAGTTCGGTCTTCCAGTTCGCAGTCTCTGGGGCAGGCAGTACGCCGGTAGTTGCATGGGTTTCTGCGATCTGAACGGCGAAAAATGGCACTTTGCTGTCACTCGCGCGCCGAAATTTCTTTTGCCCGCGTCCCCCAATCCCGGCAGATTCCCCGCCAACGAAAGCGGCATGTTAACCACCCTGCGCATCAAGAACCTCGCGCTCGTCAGCGACCTGACGGTGGAATTCCGCCCCGGCTTCAACGCCCTCACCGGCGAGACCGGCGCGGGCAAGTCTATCATCATCGGCGCACTGAACCTGCTGCTCGGTGAGCGCGCGGACCGCACGCTCATCCGCAGCGGCACCGATGGCTGCACCGTGGAAGGCGCCTTCGATGTCTCGCAGCTCAAGGCCCCGCTCAAAGAGTTTCTGGACGAGAATGGCCTCGAACCTTGCGAAGATGGCCAGCTTGTCATCAAGCGCACCTTCACCGCCACGGGCACGAATCGCCAGTTCGTGAACGGCTCGCCCACCACGCTCAATGCCCTCGGCTCGCTCGGCGAATGGCTCGTGGACATGCACGGCCCGCACGATCACCAATCTCTCCTGCACGCCTCCAAGCAATTGGAGATCCTCGATTCCTTCGGCGGCCTGGCCGAAGCCCGCGCGCAATTCGCTGCCTTGGTGAAGCAGCGGCAGGAACTCGAAGCGCAGAAGGCCGACCTCGTCGTGGACGAGCGCACCTACGCGCAACAACTCGATCTCTTACGCCATCAGTCGAACGAGATCACCGCCGCCCGCTTGCAACCGGAGGAAGAAGCCGGTCTCGATGAAGAGTATCAACGCGGCACCAACTCCGCGCGCCTTATCGAGCTCAGTCGCAACGCCCTCGGCGTGCTCTCCGAAGCTGAAGGAAATGTGATGGACCAGCTCGGTGTTATCGGCCGCACCCTGCACGAGCTGCAACGCATCGATGCCTCCACCGCTTCCTTGGCCGAACAGCACGAAGCCGCTGTTTCTACGCTGAATGATTTGCAGCACGCGCTCACGCAATACGCCGACCGCGTGGATATCGACCCCGAACGTCTCGCGGAAGTGGAGCAGCGCCTGAACCTCATCCATTCGCTCAAGCGCAAATACGGTTCCACGCTTGCAGATGTCATCGCCTTCGGTGCCGAGAGCGCGGACAAGCTACGTCAGTTGGAGAGCCGCGATGCTGAACTGGAACGCATCAACAACGGCATCACCAAGCTGAACAAGCAGATGCTCGAAACCGGCAAGGACCTCAGCACCAAACGCAAGAAGCTCGTGCCCAAGCTGAGCAAAGCGGTGGTTGCCCAGCTCAGCGACCTCGGCTTCAAACAAAGCCAGTTCGATGTCCGCATCGAGAGCGCCACTGAAGTCTCTGCTGACAAGCTCCCCGCCAGTTCCGGCCTGGACACCATTGAATTTCTCTTCGCCCCGAATCCCGGTGAACCCGCGCATCCACTCCGCGCCATCGCGAGTTCCGGCGAAATGGCCCGCGTGATGCTCGCGTTGAAGACGGTTCTCGCCGCGCACGACCAGATTCCCGTGCTCGTCTTCGATGAAGTCGATGCCAACGTCGGCGGGGAGACTGCGAATGCCGTGGGTGACAAGATGCGCCAGATCGGCGCGAACCGTCAGGCCCTCTGCATCACGCACCTCGCTCCGGTTGCTGCGTGTGCCGACGCGCACTACGTCGTCTCGAAGAACGTCGCCGATGGCCGCACCATCACTTCATTGGAATTGCTCGATGAGAAAGCCCGTGTGAGCGAGATCGCCCGCATGCTCGGCGGCCAATCCGCCGCCGCCCGCGGTCATGCCGAAGATTTGCTCAAAGGCGCGAAGGCCGCGCGCAAGGCTGGCTGAAGGTTTTACTACGGGCTGTTGGGCGGTGGAATGGTACGCAACTGGTATTGTGTCACCATGGTGGAAAGGTCCTTCGGTTGCCCTTCCATCAGTAAGACAATCATGCCTTTGCAGAAATGATTCGTGGAATGGTACCATTGCCCATCCGAGGCAAGGGCTACAAAGGTGTCGGTGATGCGCGGGTCTTCCTTCCCGCATTTGTTCGCATAAACCAGCCATTCACCGCTCTGCAAGCAGAGGACATTGCCGGAAAACCACTCAGCGTTTTTCTCCCTGCGCTGGGCCATTTGCCGGAGCTGGTTCGTCACCCATTGCGGATCGGTCGTGAGCCGAGCGATTTCGTTCAAGGAGGTGTGCTTGAACTCAAAAGTCGCGCTGTCCCGGTGCATGCGCTTCGCTTCGCGCAGCACCATCCACGCCGTGATTCCCACCGTCGCCAGACAAAGCAGCACGACCGAGAGGATGAGCTTGCGGGTCTTGGGTTTCACTTCCCCGAGCTTACCCCATTGATGAGACCCGGGAAAGGGCAGTCTGCGCACGTCGCATCCGCATGGTCGCAGAAATCCCGGACGATCTGGATCAGGCCCTGCTGCTCGGCCGCGCACTTCAGGATGCTGGGCGTGGTGTGCCCGAGCAATCGTCGGCGTGCCTGGCGCAGCACCGCGTTGTCCTCCGCCCGCGGCCAGTTGAGATAGCGCTTCTCCACCTCATCCAGGAGACCGCTGTCCTGCCCTTTGGCGGCGCGCAGCCAGAGCCACGGCAGGATCACGTTCATGGCCACATCCGTCAGGCGCGTCTCCCCGAGCAACGGCTGCTCCTGCGTCATCCGCGCGGCTTTCAGCGTCCAGCGCGAGGACCAGAAATCGTCCCTTTCCACCTGCATGATCTCCAGCAGCGAGGGCACCAGTTGCGGCTTGCGCACCGGCAGTGCCAGCCATTCTTCCAGCCGCGTGGCGAGGTCTTTCTTGGCCAGCCAATGGGCCGCCAGCGCCAGCCGCCGTTGCGGATGATTCGCCGGCCGGATGCCGTTGAAGCGCCAGACCTGCCGCGGGAGGATATGTTCGTGCAGCGCGTGCCGCCGGTGCCACCAGATGTCCCAGAGCTGCCGCACATAGGCATCCACCGGCTGATTGGTGTCGCGGACCTGCTCCGGCAGCAGGCTGGAGACGCCCAGCAGCATGGCCTGCAGGGAAGCGGCGTGGCGTTCGCCGTTCATCGCCTCCAGCACGTGCGGGCTGATTTCTCCGAGACGTTGCATGGGCCAGACGTTCTGATGATAGCCGAGCGCGCGGAAGAGCGTCTCGAGCAGCACCTGTTCCCAGCCCACCTGCCGGGCCCGGGCCTCGATGTGGGCCGCCTTGGCCTGCAACCGGATCAAGGCTGCCTGACCGAGCAGATCGCGCCAGGTGTGCTCATCCAGTTGCTTCAACGGGGCCGAACACTGGCCTTGGAGGGACTTGGGCAGGCCTTCCCGTGCGTCATTCGCCAGCCAATGCTGCAATTCCGGCAGGGGCGAATCCAAAAACTGGCTCATGGCCAGCGTGGGCACCGGGGCCGTGCTCTGGCTGGCCTGCCATACGATGTGGAGCATGACCCCTTGGTAGGCCGGGTTCACGTCATGCTTGTGGGCATGCCAGCCGGCGGGCTCGACATCGATCTCGATATCTCCGGATTGTGGCACCTGCCCGGCGAACTGGATGACCGCCTCCTGGAAGTCGGGTCCGGCCGCGCGGTTCAACCAGCCGGGGTGCAGCACCCGGAGCGTCCGCCCATCAAGGGTTTGCAGCTCACCGCGTTTCAGCCTTTGCTGCTCCCAAATGGCCTGCATGAGCCGCTCGGGCGGAAGTTTCGGGGCAGCATCGTGCAACTGGGCGCGGTTGTTTGCGCCCATCCGCCAATGTACATAGTAATTCTGGGATGTCCTCCTCACTAGCCATTGCTTTTCAAGGTCGCGTGGGGCAATGTCAAGCCTACGGAAGTGTTTGCAGACAAGCGCTTGCGGAAGAATAGGCCCATCCGGCCCCGGGAATAATTAGACAATAAAGTTATATGTTAAACCGTCTATTGAACTTACAGATTCTGTGGATGGTCTGATGAGGTGTATGAAGCGGTCGCAAATTTTTTACAGCCTTTTTTTGGCTTCACTGGGCGGACTGCCCGGGGTGGTTGGTGGCGCATCGTTGAGCCACTCAACTCCGGTGGTGGAAGACGTCCGCGTGGACGCCACCGTGAAGGCCGTCCAAAAGGCCATGCCCAGCGTCGTGAACATCGCCACGGAGACCGTGGTCGAGACGCGCACGCCCTATGATGCCTTTGTGGAGCAATACTTCGGCCACCGGCGGCGTACCCAGGAGCGCCGGTACAGCGTCGGCTCCGGGGTCATCGTGGATGAAAGCGGCTACATCCTGACCAATGATCACGTGATCAGCCAGGCCAGCCGCATCTGGGTGAAACTGTCTGAGGAGGCCGGCGGTGGTGAATACGAAGCCATCCGCGTGGTCAGCACCAGCCGGAGTGACGTGGCGCTGTTGCGCATCGAGGCCAAGGCCGGGGAGAAGTTCAAAGCCATCGACTTCGCCCGGGATGACGATCTGCTGCTGGGCGAAACCGTCGTGGCGCTGGGCAATCCGTTCGGTCTGGGCGGTTCGGTCAGCCGCGGCATCCTGAGCTCCAAGAGCCGCCGCCCGCCCATGCAGGACCAGAAACTCGATGTGCTGGACTGGTTGCAGACGGATGCGGCCATCAACCCCGGCAACAGCGGCGGCCCGCTCATCAACATGAAGGGCGAACTGATCGGCATGAACGTGGCGGTTTATGGTGAGGGCCAAGGCATCGGTTTTGCCATCCCCATCAAGCGCGTGGGTGAGGCGATGGCGGACCAGTTGACGCCCGAAGCCGTGCGTTCGTTGTGGTTCGGCGCGCGGGTTAAACCCGGGGCCATCCCGCTGGTGCTCGGCAGTGTGGAGCCGGAGAGCCCGGCGGCCAAGGCCGGCTTGCAGGCCGGGGATGTGATCCTGCGGTTGAACGGCAAGACCGCCCGCAACTTCATCGATTTCACCCGTGAGCTGCTCAATGCGACGGCCTCCAAGCCGGTGAGTCTCCAGGTCCGCCAGGGCGAGCAAACGCGCGAGGTCACGGTCAACCTGGTTCCGGAGAGTTCCTTGTTCAACGCCGAGCTGGTGGCCCGGCGCACCGGTCTCACCCTCCGGGAGCTGACGCCGGTGGAGGCCAAGGGCTTCGGCCTGCAATTGGGCGGCTTCGTGGTGACCGAGGTGGAGAAGGATCACCCGGCCGCCGAGGCCCTTCAGGGGGCCATCACTTTTGTGCAGGGCATGGACGGTGAGCCCTTGGGCGGCATGGTCCGTCTGGCGCGCCTGTTGTATGGCAAGAACAAGGGCGACAAGGTGGGTTTCAACTGCGCGATGCTCTACCGCAACGGCACCACCCGGACCGGGGTGCTGGAAATCAGCCTGCGCTAGCAATTTTTCCTTTGGTCCCAGGCCATAACCCCGCCAGAATGGGGCACGCGATTCTTTTTGCATGAGTGACGAGTGGATGATTGAAGTAGCTGACCTGACGAAGCGGTATGCTGGTTATACCGCCATCGACGGGCTGAGCTTCAATGTCCGGCCCGGCGAGATTGTCGGTTTCATGGGGCAGAACGGTGCGGGCAAGAGCACCACCATGCGCATCCTCTCCTGCTTCATGGCGGCCACCTCCGGCTCGGCCAAGGTCGCGGGACATGACATCTTCACCCAGGCGGACGAAGTCCGCCGCCGCATCGGCTACATGCCGGAGAACAATCCGCTGCACACGGACATGCGCGTGCGCGAGTACTTGAAATTCCGCGCCCGTTTGAAGGGCCTCTCCCGCGCCCGCAGCCGCGAACGGGTGGATGTGGTCACGGAGCAATGCTCCCTGCAGGACGTGGCCAGCAAAGTCATCGGCACCTTGTCCAAGGGCTACCGCCAGCGCGTCGGCCTTGCGGATGCCCTCGTGCACGAGCCGGAACTCATCATCCTGGACGAACCCACGATCGGGCTGGATCCGCACCAGATGCGCTCGGTGCGGCAGCTGATCAAGAGTCTGGCCAAAAAACATACCGTCCTTATCTCCACCCACCTTTTGACGGAAGTGGAGATGACGTGCAGCCGGGCGCTCATCATCGAGTCCGGCCGGATCGTCGCCTCGGATACGTTGGAGAATTTGTGGAAGCTGGTGAACCAGAACAGCCAGGTGGTGGCGGAGATAGCCGCCCCGGCAGCAGATCTGAAACTCTGCTGGGAACAAATACCCGAGGTGGAATATTTTGACATCGCTCCCTCGGAAGGCGAGTTCCAGCGCTGTTCGCTGACGGGCCGGCCTGGTGTTGATCTGCGGCAAGTCGTCTTTGATACCGTGCTGGCCAAGCAATGGAAACTGCGCGAACTGACCCGCAACCGGCACTCGCTGGAAGACATCTTCGTGCGCATCACCCGCACCGACAAAGAAGAGGAGGGGTTCTAGCATGCAGACCTTCATCACCCTGGTCCGGCGCGAGCTGGGCGCCTTCTTCGTCTCGCTGACGGGTTATGCCGTCATGGCGGGCGTGCTCTTCCTGCTGGGCCTGAGCATGACGCTCATGCTGAAGTCCCTGAACGCCACGCCGGTGGCGGTGCCCATCATCGAGCTGTTTTACGAGACGGCCTTCTTCTGGCTCATCGTGCTGCTGGCGGCCCCGGTCATCACCATGCGCAGTTTCGCGCTGGAGCGGGCCAGCGGCACCTACGAAACCCTGATGACGACGCCGGTGAGCGATCTGGAAGTCGTGCTCGCGAAGTTCACGGGCAACCTCATCTTCTTTCTTTTCACCCTGCTGCCGCTGCTGGCGTATCCGTTCATCATGAAGCGTTACACGCCGGACCCGGAAGCGGTGGCCACCGGGCCCTTGTCCACGACGTTCCTCGGCATTTTCCTCCTCGGCTGCCTGTTCATGTCCATGGGCATCTTCGCCTCGTCCATCACGCGCAACCAGATCCTGGCGGCGATGAACGCCTTTGGGATGGGTCTGGCCATGTTCTTCCTGAGTTTCGTCTCGAAGATGGTCCCGCTGGGGGACGGGCTGGCCTCGCAGATCGCGGCCCACATCTCCATGTTCGACCACATGCGGGATTTTGTGCGCGGCGTCATCGATACGCGGCATGTGACGTTTTACGTGAGCCTCACGGTGCTGTTCCTGTACTTGACGCTCAAAGTCGTGGAAAGCCGGCGGTGGAGATAAGATGAGTTCTGAACCACATAACGCTGCTCCCAGTTTCTCCGCCGGCCGCCGCTGGTTCATCGGCTTCCATGTGCTGCTCGCCGTGGCGGCCGTGACGGCGATCCTGATGATGGTGAACTACCTCGCCGTGCGCCATTATGTCCGGCACAACGTCAGCGGGGATGGCCAGGGCCAGTTGACGCCCACCACCTTGCAGGTGATCAGATCCCTCACGAACGATGTCCGCGTCATCCTTTACTTCAACCCGGAGGAGCCGTTGTATCCCTATATCAGCTCGATGCTGAAGGAATATGCGGCGCTCAGCCCGCACATCAAGCTCGAGTCGGTGAACTACGCGACCGAGCCCGCCAAGGCCACCGAGGTCATCACGCAGTACCGGCTCCGCCAGGGCAGCAAGGACATGGTCATCTTTGCCACGAAAGACAAGATGGAATACGTCACCGAGGGCCAGCTCTGGGACAAGGACATCACCGAACTCCTGCAAGGCAAGAGCAACGAGGTGAAGCGCAAGTCCTTCCTCGGGGAGCTGTACTTCACGTCCAAGCTGCTCGCCGTCAGCAGTGCCAAGCCCTACCAGGCCTATTACCTCCTCGGTCATGAGGAGCATGACCCGGGCAAGGACACGGAACTGGGCTATCAGAAATTTGCCGAGCTGCTCGTGAACAGCAACGTCCGGGTCAACCCGCTGGACCTCCAGCGCGATCCTGAACTGCCCATGCCGGCGGATTGCGACCTGCTGATCGTGGCCGGCCCGCAGCGGGAACCGCTGGTGAGCGAGCTGGAACGGATCGAGCGCTATCTTGCCAATGGCGGCCGGCTGTTGCTGTTGCTCAACATCTACACCCGTCCGGGCTGGGAACGGCTGCTCGCCAAATGGGGCGTCGCCGTGGGACGCGATGTCGTCTTCGACGAGCCGAACATGCAGCAGAGTGACGTGCTGATGATCGAGAACTTCGCCTCGCATCCCATCACCCAATCCAACGAACGCATCTACATGCTCTTTCCCCGTTCGGTGGGCCGGTTGCCGGGCAGCAATGCCCAGGTGGATTCGGCGCAGGTGACGGAGCTGCTCCTGACCGGTCCGGCCGGCGAGGCGCGCACGGATTTCCGCAAGGGCGTGCTCCGCCCGTACCTCAGCCAGGATGACCGCAAGGGGGCCATCCCTGTCGCTGTGGCCGTGGAGAAGGGCGGTCTCAAGAACATGGCCTTGCAACGGGGCAAGACGCAGATCGTCGTGGTGGGGGATTCGCACTTCCTGGACAACCAGTACCTCGTCGCCCCGGGGAATGAGGAGTTTGCGCGGCAGTCCGTCAACTGGCTGCTGGACCGCTCCTCCCTGCTCGGAGCCATCGGGCCGCGGGCCTTCACCGAGTATCAACTGGCGGTCACCGATTCGCAGATGACGCTGCTGCGCTGGATCATGCTGGGGGCGATGCCTGGCGGCGTCTTCGCCATCGGGCTGCTGGTGTGGCTGCGGCGGCGGCGTTAAGCTTTACCGGAACAGATGAACACAAAGAACACATGGGGTCTGGTGGCGGCGGCGGTCGCGCTCTTTGCGTTTATTTATTTCTTCGAGCGCGGCAGCTTGAACTCCGGCAATGGCGTGGCGGCGCAGCACCGGCTCCTGAACCGGCTGCAGCCGGCGCTGGTCGCGCGCATCGAAGTCCAGACGGGCACGAACACGGTCACGCTGGAGCGGACGAACAACAACTGGCGTCTGACTGCCCCGGTGGCGTATCCCGCCTACCAGCAGCGCGTCAAAGATTTCCTGGACGCGGCCGGCGAGCTGGCTTGGACCACCAAAATCCCGGCCACTGAGCTGGCCAAATCGCCGCGGGGTTTGGCCGATTACGGGCTGCAACCGCCCCGGGCCCAGTTCACGCTCGGGCAGAACAACGAACGCCTCACGGTGAAGATCGGGGATGAGACGCCCATCGGCGGGCAGCGGTATGTCCAGCTCGATGACGAGATCGTGGCATATCTGGTGGATGCCAAGATCGGTGCCCTGCTGCCCAAGTCGCCGACCGCCTGGCGGGATCAGGGACTGCTGCCGGCGGGCTTGGTCTTCAACCGTATCGAGATCCATGCGGGGAACCGGGTCACGGAGATCCAGCGGGACGAGACCAACCAGGTCTGGCGCATCACCAAGCCGATCGCGGCCCGGGCCGACAATGTCCGCATCAAGGACCTGATCCAGCAATGGCGCGTCTGGCAGGTCGTTGGTTTTCTGGGGGACAACCCGCCGGCCAGCGACCTGGAACGCCTGGGTTTCAAGCCGCCGGAATTGGAACTGATCCTCGGACAGGGCACGAACAATGTGTTCGCGGTCCAGTTCGGTGCCGCTATCGCGGAGAAGCCGGAGCTGCTCTTCGCCCTGCGTTCCACCCATACCAACGTGGTGGTGACCTCGCAGCCCTGGGTGGAACCGTTGCGCAGCCTGTTCACCGAGTTCCGCGACCGCCGGTTGCTCACTTTCCCGACGAACACCACGGATTACATCGAGGTCCGGAGCGAGGAGTCGTTCACCCTGCAGCGTCAGACCAACGGCACCTGGACCGTGCCGGGGCAGACGAATTTCGTTGTGGACCCGATGCTGGTGAACGAGATGCTGCTGAACCTGAACAATCTGGATGTGGTAGCTTGGGATATGACCGTGGACAATGTCACCGACTGGGCGCCCTACGGCCTCGCCCCTTCCTTGCAGCGCTACGGCCTCTATTCCGGCGGGACCAATCTGCCGCCCGCCGGGACGAATTCCTTGGTCGCCGAGCTGGAATTGGGCCTGGTGAAGGAAGGGCGGATCTTTGCCCGCCGGCCGGAAGAGGCTTCGGCCTATGCCCTGTCGCACTTGGCCACCCGCAAGCTGCCGCGCGCGCTGTTCCAGTTGCGTGACCGCCGGGTCTGGAGCTTCTCCACCAATGAGGTGAAGCGCATCGCCATCGAGCAGGAAGGACGCAAGCACGAGCTGGTCCGCAATCCCAAGGGATTGTGGGCGCTGGGCGAAGGATACAACGGCATCGTGAACCTGCTGGCCGTGGAGGAGACGGTTCACCGGCTCGGGGAGATGCGGGCGGTGAAGTGGGTGGACCGCGGGCCGGCCATCGCGCAGCTTTATGGCATCACGCCCGAATCCCACGGCATCACGCTGACCTTGCAGCGCAACGGCGGCCCGGAGGAGAGGCTCATGTTGCGCATCGGCACCGCCACGGCGGCGCGCAATGCCGTCTATGCCGCGATCGTCATGGACGGGCAGACCGTGGTGTTTGAACTGCCGCAAGCCTTGCACGAATACATCGCCCGGTACCTGAACGCGCCCCGTTTGCCGCGTACCTCTCAATGACATGGCTGAACGTGTCCAGAGCCGTTTCTGGCGGAATTGCCGGTTCTGGTTCCGCTGGTTCCGGATTGCGCTGCTCTCCCTGGTCCTGCTCGCGGTCTGCCTGCTCATCTACGTGACCCAGGTGGGGCTGCCGGAGGTGGTGAAGAAACCTGTGCTGGCGGAGCTGAAGCAGCGGGGCATCGACCTCCAGTTCCAGCGGATGCGGTGGACGTGGTTCCGGGGCATCGTGGCGGAAGGCGTCACCATCGGCGAGACCAACCAGACGGGCGGCCTGCAATTTCAGGCGCGCGAACTGGTGGTGGAGCTGGATGACGAGCAGCTCAAGAAGTTCAAGTTCGTCCCCCGCGTGCTGGAGTTGAACGACGGCAAGATGGACCTCGCGCTGAACGAGACGAATCAGCCGACCCGCCTGCTGAGCGTGGACAAGGTCTCCACAGAAATCCATCTGGTGGGCAAGGACCAGTGGGAATTGCTGCGCTTCAAGGCCGCGACGCTGGGAGTGAACCTCACACTCAATGGCAGCATCACGAACGCCTCCAAGCTGAGCGAACTTACCCGCAAGGAAAAGAAACCCAAGACGGGTGACGAAGATCCCAAGAAGCCCAAAGACCCTGACGCGTGGCGGCGGCAATTGCGGCTGGTGGCGGACACGATGGCGAAGATGCAGTTCGAGACGCCGCCGGAGCTCTATCTGGTATTGCGCGGTGATGCCGCGGATGCGACGTCCTTCTTCGCGGAAGCAAACCTGGAAGCCAAGTCGGCCATGACGCCGTGGGGCAGTTGGGAAAATCTCAAGCTCAGCACACCGCTCAATTCGAAGGCGATGAGCAACGGGCTCTTTCAGGCGGAGGTGAATCTGCGTTTCGATCAGGGGCACACGCCCTGGGGCGTGGTGCGGGAGGCCAAGCTGAATGTCCGGCTGGAACATGGTGCCACGAATCCGGCGCCCTTCCGGGCGGACTGGGATCTTGCGCTGAGCGGCTTGCAACTGCCCTACGGCCAGTTGACCGCGCAGCAGTTGAATCTCAGCGGCGTGACCCGGCGCGAGACGAACGCGCCATCCGATTTGGACACGCAGTTCAAGCTGCGCTCGCAAGCCGTGCGGAGCGAGTGGGCGCAAGCGGCGGGCGCGCAACTGGACGCGCACGTGATCTATTCCCTCACGAATCCCATCCCGCGCATCCAATCGCTGCAGCTCACCCTGGACCAGCCGAGGTCCGAATGGGCCCAGGCGCGGCGGCTCCGGCTCGCGGGTGATTTCTCCCAGACCAACGCTCCGGCCATCACGAATGAGTCGTGGGGTTTCTGGGCCAAGCTCGCGCCGTATGTCATCCAGTGGAAACTGGAGAGCGAGAACTTGCGGGTGTGGCAGTTGCGTTTCCCCATGCTGAATACCGCGGGCAGCTGGTCCGCGCCCAAGCTGGAGGTCACCTCACTGGAGAGCGCCCTGGCGGGTGGTGAAGCGGACATCGCGCTGCAACTGGACGTGACGGACCGCAAGCTGTGGACGCGTCTGAAGACGGATGTGGATGTGCAACGCCTCGCGCACCTGATGTCCACGAACGCCCAGGAAGTACTCGCGGAGATCAAGTGGGACAAGGCGCCGGAATTGAATCTCGAGGGGCGCATCGAACTGCCGCCGTGGACGGGCAAGGCGACGAACTGGAACGAGATCTTGCTGGAGCGCACCTGGGTGGCGGGCGGTTTGCGCGTGGGTCCGGTGGCCTTTCAGGAGCTTTCGGTGCGTTCGCTGCAAACGGATTTCGCGTTCACGAATGGCGTGGTGTCGGTGACGAACCTGCACCTGGTGCGGCCGGAAGGCGAGCTGCGCATCACGGGCCTGGCGGACCTGCCCAAGCAGCGTTTCGTGGCGGACCTGGACAGCAGCATCAATCCGCTCATCGTGAAGCCCTTCATCAAGAAGCCGAAGACGCGCAAGGTGTTCGATGACTTCAAACTGACTTCGCCACCCTATCTGCGCGGCCATGTGGCCGCGACGTGGACGAACTGGCAGACGCTGCAGGCCGGGGGGCAGCTCCATTTCACGAACTTCACCTATCGCGGCCTTCACACGGTGCAGCATCTGAACACGTACATCGGTTACACGAACCAGTTCCTTTCCTTCTCGAAGATCGATATCCGGCGCAATGCGGAGGAGAATGCGATCGCGGACGGTGTGGGGCTCGATTTGGTATTGGGGCTGGTCTATATCACGAACGGCCTGACGCATTGGGACGTGGCGGATGGGACGGGCATCATCGGGCCGAAAACGAAAGAGGCGGTGGACCCTTATCATTTCTCCACCCCGCCGCTCGTGCAGATCCAGGGGATGATACCGCTCAATGATGCGGAGAGTTCCGATCTGCATTTCAAACTGCTCAAGGGCGGGCCGTTCAGCTACTGGCGCTTCAACCTGCCGGAGGTCGCGGGGGAACTGCACTGGGTGACGAACACCCTGATGATCACCAATATCACGGGCCGTTTTTATGGCGGGCACATCCGGGGCGACGCCTTCTTCGAGTTCGGGGCGACGAACGGGACCGCCTACCGTTTCCATACCATCACCACGAATGCGAGCCTGAGCCCCTTCCTGCAAGACATGCTCCAGCGCACGAATACGCACGAAGGATTGATCGATTGCGATCTGACCATCACTTCCGCCCAGGCGAAGAGCATGAAGACCTGGAACGGTTACGGCACGGCGAGCATGCGGGACGGTTTCCTGTGGGACATCCCGTTGTTCGGGGTCATGACGCCCATCCTTGAAGGCGTGAACGAAGGTTTGGGCAAGAGCCGCGTGCGCGAAGGTACGGCGAGCTACTACATCACGAACAGTGTGATCTACACGGCTGACTTGGAATTGAAGACACCGACCATCCGGATGCGCTATCAGGGGTCGGTGGATTTTGATGCGAATGTGGATGCCAAGGTGGAAGGCGCGCTCTTTCGGGATTCAAATCCGCTCAGCAAACTCGTTGGTATCTTGGCCACCCCTTTCACAAAGCTCTACGAATATAAAGTCACTGGAACGTTGAGCGAGCCGAAGATGGAGCCGCTTTACATCCTGCCCAAGCTGTTGCAAGTGCCGTTCCTGCCGTTCAAGGCCCTCAAGAGCATCTTCACTGGCGGCAGCAAGAAGAAGGATGCCGCCCCGGTGCCTGCTCCTGCTCCACCGCCGCCGGAATCACCGGAAAAGAAGCAGCAGGGCAATCCCTAGGACGATGCGGTACCAGCCGAAGGCCTCGAAGGTCCGCGTCTGCACGAACTTCAAGAGCCACTTCACCGTGATGAAAGCGGTGATGGTGGCGGTGACAAAGCCGATCGCAAACAGCAACCAATCCACCGAGCCCAGCCCCTGCTTGGCCACATGCTTCACGGCGCTCAAGCCCCCGGCGGCGATGAGCGTGGGCACACCCAGCAGGAAGGAAAATTCGATGGCCCGCAAGCGGCCCAGCCCGAGGATCAGGGCGATCAGGATGGTGGTGCCGGAGCGTGAAGCGCCGGGAAAGGCCGCGGCCACCAATTGCGCTGCCCCGATGGCGAACGCGATGGTCCAGGTGATCTGTTCCGAACCCGGCTTGCCGCGCAACCACCGTTCCACCGCGAGGAAGAGCACCCCGCCGATCAAGGTGGCCCAAGCGACGGGCCCGACCGATTCCGGGAGGCGCATCCCGAGTTTTTTCAGGATGATGCCGCCCACGGCGGTCAGGCAGAAGGCACCGAAGAGTTTGAGCAGGTAATCGAAGGTCTCCGGCTGCTGCCAGGTGCGGGCGAAACCTTGCACCCGCTCCTTGAAATTCATGAGCACGGCCAGCACGGCCCCGCTCTGGATGCCGACGTTAAAGAATTCCGATTTGAGAAAGGGCGAATCGGCGTGCAGAAATTTTTCCACGATGAGCAGATGGCCGGTGGAGGACACGGGGAGAAACTCCGTGATGCCTTCCACGACGCCCAGAATAATTGCGGCCAGCCAGTCTTGCATGCGGACTCTTAGACGGGAAAAACGGGGAAGGCACAAGGAAACAATCTGCCCCGGCTGCTTCAAGGGGCCAGTCTTGCGAGCGGTAGTCGATGCGTTTTCCCCAAGTTGCTGATAGCCAGTGGTTAGCTACGGCAATTCGCAGCCGGTAGCCGGGGTGGATTATGCTTGGATTGAATTCCCGCCGGGTTTTCCCGTCCAAATCAGCCGCACGAAGTGCCGGGGCAGGCGGAACAACCCGATTTTGTCTCTGGACGCGCTGTGGCTGGTTGGGTAGAAAAGCCGCTCTTTGCCGTTCCACTGCCCGTCAATGGAACTTTGTGCCAGTTGCCATGTATAATAATATGAACGTGTTGACCCGAGTTTGCGCCGCCGTGTGCGCCCTGTCTGTGCTGACGCTGAATGTCTCCGCGCAGGAGCAACCGAAGGCGAATGCCAACGCCAAAGCGAAGGCGAAGTCTTGGAAAGAAACGAAGAACCCGGTGTTGCAAGACGACTTTCCCTACACAAAGGCGTGCATCGGCGCGAAGTTCCCGGCGAACAATGATGCGGACAAGGGCATCGCGCTCATCCTCGGCAACGAAGCCTTCGCGTGTTTCGACATGGACCTGCTGCGGGTATCGGCCCTGTGGACGGGCGGTTATATCACGCCTGTCGGGGTGACGTTCAATGGCGCGCATGGCGGGCATCCGAGCATCGCGGGCGAGCAGCAGCTCGGCACGCCGGCCTTGCCGGGCTGGTCCACGGATGGGGCATTCAAAGATCCACGCCCGGAACCGTATGGTCCGTTGCCGAAGGAAATGGGCCGCTACAAGGGCTTGCATGTCGTGGGCATGGACGTGGTGCTGACGTATAATGTTTTCGGTTCGGACGTGGTGGAGCAGATCACGAGTGTGGAGAAGGATGGCGCGACGGGTTTTGTGCGCATGCTGAAACTGGACAAGACGAAAGCGGCACTGGTGCATCTCGTGGCGGAAGTGCCGGAGGGCAAGGGGCGCATCGAGAACGGCGAAGCGATCGTGGAAGGTGCGAATGGGGTGGTGACGCGCATCGCGCTGGGTGATGCGCCGAAAGGGGCGACGCTGGAGATCGCGAATGGCAATCGCGTGGTGCTGAAGCTCGCGAAAGGCACGGCGGGATTGTTCAAGCTGGTGCTGTGGCGCGGGAATGCGACGGATAGCGCGAAGTTCGCAGGACTCATCGCGGGCAAGCCGCAGATCGTGGATTACGCCAAGGGTGGTGCCGCGCGCTGGCCGGAAGTGGTGACCACCAAGGGTGCGCTGGGCACGAGTGCCACGCCGGATGGTGCTTACACGACGGACAGCCTGACGCCGCCGTTCGAGAATCCTTGGAAGCGCCGTGTGCGCTTCGGTGGTTTTGATTTCTTCAAGGACGGCAAGAGCGCTGCGCTCAGCACCTGGGATGGCGATGTGTGGGTCGTGACGGGCATCGACGACAAGCTGGAGAATCTGCAATGGCGGCGGTTTGCGTCCGGCGGATTCGAGACGCTCGGCCTGGAGATCGTGAATGACGTCATCTACACGATGGGCCGTGACGAGATGACGCGTTACGTGGATGTGAACAAGGACGGTGAGGCGGATTACTATGAGAGCTTCAACAACGACATCACGTCGTCGCCGGGCTTCCATGAGTTCACGTTCGATTTGCAGACGGACAAGCAGGGGAATTTCTACTTCGCCAAGGCCGCGCCGGTGCGTGGTGGTGGCCGTGGGTTCGGTGGTGGCGGTGGCAATGGTGAGATCAGCGCCAGCGCAGGCACGCTCATGAAGGTGTCCAAGGACGGCAAGAAGTATGAAGTGGTGGCGACCGGTTTCCGCGCGCCCAATGGCATCGGCGTGGGCCCGAACGGCGAACTGACGACCGGCGACAATGAAGGCACGTTCGTGGCGGCCTGCCCGGTGAACTGGGTGAAGCCCGGCGGTTTCTACGGTGTGGAAGATACGGCGCATAAGTCGCCCCTGCCGCAGCGCGATCCGCCACTGTGCTGGCTCTCGCATCGTGAGTTCGACAATTCCGGTGGCGGCCAGGTCTGGGTGACGAGCGAGAAATGGGGACCGTTCGCGGGCGAGCTGTTGCACATGTCCTATGGCAAGAGTTCACTCAATCTGGTGATGCGCGATATGACGGGCAAGACGCCGCAAGGTGCGGTGATCCAGTTGCCGCTGCGCTTCACGTCCTCCGCGATGCGGGCGCGTTTCAGTCCGCTCGATGGCCAACTCTATGTGGCCGGCCTGCGCGGCTGGCAGACGAGCGCCGCGAAGGACGCCGGTCTGGATCGCGTGCGTTACACGGGCAAGCCGGTTTACTCCGTCGTGGGCACCAAGGTGGACAAGGCCGGGTTGCATCTGACCTTCACGCAGCCGCTGGACCCGAAGGACGCGACCGATCCGCAGAACTATTCCATCCAGCAATGGAATTACCTGATGAAGTTCGGCACGGACAAGGTCGTGAACGGCAAGATCACGCGCAGTGAAGCGAAGGAAGCGAACTACGGCGGCCATGAAGTCTCGCGCGATGATGAGTTCAAGCCCGGTCGTGAAAATGTGGATGTGAAGAGCGCGAAGCTCTCGGCCGACGGCAAGACGGTGACGCTGGAATTCGCCGACTTGAAACCGGTGCAGCAGATGTTGATCAAGTTCAACCTCGGCACAAAAGACGGCCAGTTCATCAAGCAGGACATCCTGCAGACGATCAACGAGGTAAAGTGAGTTCGAGGACGACGACGAGAACGAGGACGATTACGAAGGGTAACCAGTTTGGACGGCGGTGAAGCGTGACCGGAGCTTGGCCGTCGAATGATAAAACGGAAAATGAAAAACGGGACCGCAGCCATGCACGCGGTCTCACGGAAATAATCGCATGAAGTTCGTGATGACATTGAAGCAGACATTGGGGCTGGCCTTGGCCCTGTTCACTGTGGTGCAAGGAAACGTGACGGCCCAGGACGCGCCGAAGACCGCGCCGGGCTTGATGGTGACCTACACCGCCGACGGAGTATCGGACACCACCACCGCGCAAAATGCCTGGCTCTACACGGAGGCTGGCAAGCCGGTGAGCCCGTTCCTGAACCCGGGCAAGTTCACCGCCACGTGGGACGGCTTCATCTCCGTGGACCTGCGCGACAACTATACCTTCAA
>CAZPUL010000039.1:0-51265 GCA_964589735.1 uncultured Verrucomicrobiota bacterium
AAGTCCGTCTATGAAGCCATCATCCATGGCGGGGTGGCGAATGATTGCGGTGTGGAGATCGAGAAAGTGGACGCCGAAGATATCGAGAAGTTCGGCGCGGAAAAGATCTTGAAGGGACTGGGCGGCGTTTTGGTCCCCGGCGGCTTCGGCGAGCGCGGCATCGAAGGCAAGATCATGGCTGCCCGTTATGCCCGCGAGAACAACCTGCCTTATCTCGGCCTGTGCCTGGGCATGCAGATCGCATGTATCGAATACGCCCGCAACGTCCTCGGGCTGGCTGGCGCGCATTCCACGGAGTTCGATTCCTTCACGACGAACCCGGTGATCTGCCTGATGGATGAGCAGAAAAAAGTCATCACCAAGGGCGGTACCATGCGCCTTGGCTCACAAGCCTGCCATCTGGGTGCGGGCACCAAGGCGGCGGCGCTTTACAAGTCGGACGTCATCCATGAGCGCCATCGCCACCGCTACGAGTTCAACAACACGTACCGCGAACGCTACGAGGAAAAGGGCTTCGTGTTCAGTGGCACCTCGCCGGACGGCAAGCTCGTGGAAGTCATCGAACTGAAGAATCACCCGTTCTACGTGGCGAGCCAGTTCCACCCGGAATTCCAAAGCAAGCCGAACATGCCGCATCCGCTGTTCCAGGGCTTCATCGCGGCGGTGCATGAGCACATGCACCATAAGCCGCTGTAAAACCATGTAAGCCATGACTGCTTTAGAGACCATTACCGCGAAAGCTCAGCAAAAAGGGCTGCGGTTTTTGGTCATCGGTGGTCATGCGGTGATGGCGCATGGGTTTGCGCGAAGCACATTTGATTTGGATTTAATGATTCCCGCTTCCGAACGGGAACAGTGGAAGGCGTTGATGCTGGAAATGGGCTGCGCTCTCTTTTCCGAGAACGCGGTGTTTATGCAGTTTTCTGCAACGGAATCATTGCCCGCAGCCGATCTGATGCAGTCTAAAGAGGAGACGTTTGAAAAGCTCTGGCAGGCAGCGTTTATTCCGGAAAATGGCATCAAATTTGTATCACTCCTTCATCTCATCGCCCTGAAGTGCCATGCCATCAAACACGGCCATAGCGGAAGAGTGGAAAAGGACGTGGATGATGTGCTAAATTTGGTGAAGGAAAACAGGCTGAACGTTTTGGATGGCGAGTTTAAGGCTCTTATTTTGAAACACGGAACTCCTGAGATCTATGAAAAGCTCAAACGAGTATTCAGCAAGTAAGGGTTCCGGCACATCGGAGGATTTGGAGTTTTCCGATTGGAGCGGGATGAAAGATCATCCGCGCATGTCCTATGAACAGGCTTGCCGGTATAATCAGGAATTGATCGCCATGTTTCCGCCCAAAGCCGACGATGAAGCTCGCCGCTGGGCGGCGAAGAACGAAGCGGAGTTCGTATTGTAAGCCCGATTTCACCGTTCCTTTCGTGTGACCTACGCCGAAGCCATCCAGTATCTTTACGGCCTCCAGTGGTTCGGCACCAAGCTGGGCCTTGAGAGCACCCGGGCACTGGCGGATTTATGTGCAGCACCCGATAAGCAACTCCGCTTCATCCACGTCGCGGGCACGAATGGCAAAGGCTCCGTCTGCGCCATGCTGGAGAGTATCTACCGCTATGCCGGTTTGCGCGTCGGCCTGTTCACTTCGCCCCATCTCGTCGCTTTCGGCGAACGCATCCAGATAAATCGCCGGATGATTCCTGAGGAGGATCTCGTGCGCCTCGTAACGGAGATGCAGGCGAAGCTGAAGCAGTTGCCGACAGATCAGCATCCCACGCTCTTCGAATTCGTCACCGTGCTCGCCCTGCTTTACTTCGCCGAGCAGAAGTGCGACCTCGTCATCTGGGAGACCGGCTTGGGCGGGCGCTTGGACGCCACGAACATCGTCACGCCCCTTGCCAGCGTCATCACGAACATCGCCCTCGATCACACGCAGTGGCTGGGCGACACGCTCGCGAAGATCGCCAGTGAAAAAGCCGGCATTATCAAACCTGGCTTGCCGGCCATTACCGCTGCCGATGCACCTGAAGCACTGAAGGTCATCCGTGAAACCGCCGCGCAAAAGCATTCTCCCCTGAGCATCATCGGCGCCGCAGAGATCTCGGCTTTCACCTATCCCCTCTCCCTTTTAGGCGAACATCAGAAGCAGAACGCCGCACTGGCTCTGGCCGTCGTGCAAGAATTGCAGGAGCAACTTCCCGTCACCAAATCTGCGATCACCCAAGGCTTCGCCACAGTGCATTGGCCGGGGCGCTTGCAACTGGTGACGCTCGCCAACGGCCAGCGCGTGCTCATTGATGGCGCGCACAATGCCGACGGCATGACGCTCCTGCGCGAGACGTTGCGCACTCACTTGACCCCCGGAAAACCCGTACTCATCCTCGGTGCCCTGGCGGACAAAGACTGGCGAAACATGTGCGCCCTAATCGCGCCGCTGGCGGCCGAGATCCATCTCGTCCCCGTCGCCAGCCAGCGCACCGTCGCGCCAGCCGATCTCGCCACCGCCTGCCAATCGGCCAATCCCTGCGTCCTGCTCCACCTCCACGAAACCCTTGCGCAAGCACTCGCCGCCACCGGTGAAAAACCCTTCCGCCTCATCACCGGCTCGCTCTATCTGGTTGGTGAAGCGATGGAGAAGCTAGGCATCGCCGCCGTTCCCTCGCGCGATGAACGTGCCCTCAACGAGTGGGGTGCGAAACGGTAAGTCGTTTCATCATTCAACGACTTAACCCTTTTAACGAATCCCTTACTTCCCCAGCGCCCGGATCTTCACGCTCTTGAACGCCGACTCCGTCTGATACGACGCAATCCCAAACGGCACATTCTGCTCGATGTCCCCGGAGCGCATGCTGATCTTCTTGCCCTCCAGTTCCACGTCCACGAGCTTCTCCTCATCGATCCACGCTTCGATCTTTTTCGCCGTCACCTTCACGCGGATCTTGTACCACTTCTCCTTCTCGAATTTCATGTACTTTGTCGTCTCGTTCTCCGAGGCGTCCATCAGGTCGATGCTCGAGATCCCCACCACCGCCCCGCCCCAGCCGCCCATCACGAAGGAGCAATGTTCCTTCCCCACCGGGAATGTCAGCGCGCAAAAGAAATCCGACCCTTGGATCTTCTTCCCCTCCACCTCGATCTCGTAATCCGTCGTCGGCACCTTGTTCGTGTAGGTCACCCCGCTCAGGCTCTCGCCCATGCCCACTTGCAGGAACCCCTTCGTCACCTCCACGGCGCCACCGCCGGGGAACTCCGCCGGCTTCCACCCCTTCAACGTCTTGCCGTCGAAGAGCACCTGCCACTCCGGCTCCTTCGCCACTTTCTTCTCTTGCGCACTGACTGAAACCGCCAGCACACAAAACACCGCGTACAGCGCATAAGCCCAGTTGAAACCAGTATTAACCGATGACTTCATCATATCGTTGCGAGTATTGGACGTCTGACCGCCCGGATTCTTTCAACCAACTTACGGCTTCTCAAGCTGGTTCTCCACCGGCTTGATCGTCGCCTCATGCGCCTTCACCCGCTGGCGGATCTGCTCAATCACCTCGGGATGCTTCGCCGCGATGTTATACTGCTCGCCCGGGTCCACACCCAGATCATACAGCTCCGGCACCTCCGGCTTCACCACCGGGTCCGTGCCATACGCCGACTTCGTGCTGAAGTGCGCTTTGTAATTACCCAACCGCGCCGCATACACCTCCACATCGCGATAATACGCGAAGAAATCCCGGTTCCCCTTGCCCTTGCCGAAGAGCAGCGGCGCCATATCCACGCCGTCATAATCCCGGTCCTTCGCCAACTCCACGCCCGCGAGTTTCACGATTGTCGGGAACAAGTCCAGCGTGCTGGCGATACTCCCCTCCACCTGGCCTGCCACGATCTTGCCCGGCCACCACGCGATGCCCGGCACCCGTTGCCCGCCATCCCATGTGCTGCCCTTTCCTTCTTTCAGCAACCCCGCCGAACCGCCATGCGCATCGTAGATCAGCCACGGCCCGTTATCACTCGTGAAGAACACGAACGTGTTCTCCGCCAGCTTCTCCTTGCGCAACGTCTCCAGGATCTGCCCCACCGACCAGTCGATCTCCTCGATCACATCCCCATACAATCCGCGCCGGCTCGTGCCGCGATGCTCCTTCCCGACGAACAGCGGCACATGCGGCAAGTTGTGCGCGAGATAAAGGAAGAACGGCTTGTCCCTGTTCGCCTTGATGTAGCGCACCGACTCCTGCGTGTAACGCTTCGTGATCGTGTTCTGATCCGCCGGACGCTCCTCCTCTTTTTCATTCCGCAACAACGGCACGTTCCAATACTCGCTCTTCGGCTCCAGGAACGCCGCCCGTCCCTTCGGCCCCTTCGTCGCATCACGATCCATGTCATTGCTGTAAGGAATCCCGTAGTAAGAGTCGAACCCATGACTCGTCGGCAGATACGCTGGCAGATGGCCCAGATGCCACTTGCCCACCGCTGCCGTTGCGTAACCCTTCGACTTCAGCGCCTTCGCGATCGTGATCTCCTCCGCCGGCAAGCCGCCCTTGGAATTCGGGAACAGCACCCGCCGCTTCGCACTCGCCATCCCGCTCCGCACCGCATACCGGCCCGTGAGCAACCCTGCCCGACTCGGCGTGCAGACCGGTGCCGACGCGTAGAAGTCCGTGAACCGCATCCCCTCCGCCGCCATCCGGTCCAGATTCGGCGTGCGGATGCTCGGGTGTCCGTAGCAGCCCAGATCGCCGTAACCAAGATCATCAGCGAAGATGATGACGAAGTTCGGTGCTTTCGTGGCGGCGGAAACATTCATCGCACCAAGCATCAGGAACAGCGTGAGCATGAGCATGAGCTCAAGCCAGCGAGCCATACGTAACGGGGTTTGCATGGGGCGAAGTTTAGTTCGCCGTCGCGCTGAATCAATGCGCTTTATATGGAGCCACTTTACTTCGTCCGTAGCCGGATTGCGCCTGCGGAATGAAGAGGCGTAACTGACCTGATGCGGGAGGCCCTACCAACTGCCTTGACTCCCCCTCGGTCCCTTGCCGATTATCTTCCCGTGAACACACGCTCCCATCTGTTCCGTAACGCCGTCTGCGCCCTGGCGCTTTCTTTTGCCTCGCTCACGTACGCCCAGTCGTATGAGGTCAAGCCAAACGCGCCTGAGTTCGAGAAATTCAAGGCCATCCAGGCGCCGCCTGCGCCGACGATCTTGCAACTGAAGAAGGGCGACAAGCTGGCGATCATCGGGGATTCCATCACGGAGCAGAAGATGTATTCGCGCATCATGGAGACTTATCTCACGGTTTGCACACCGGAGCTGGGCATCACGGTGCGCCAGTATGGCTGGAGCGGTGAGCGTGCGTCCGGCTTCATCAAGCGCCTCACGAATGACTGCCTGCGCTTCCAGCCGGATTTTGCCACGACCTGCTACGGGATGAACGATCATCGTTACGTTCCTTACACGGAGGAGATCGGGGCCGACTATCGCGCCAACTCGCTCGCCATCATCCGCGCCTTCAAGGGGAACGGGGTGCGGATGATCCATGGCTCGCCCGGACCGGTCGGCAAGATGCCGTCCTGGGTGAAGACGGCGACGGGCACGGTGGAAGACCTTAACCTCAGTTTGTTGACGCTCCGCAACATGGGCATCGAGATGGCGAAGGCGGAGCAGGTCGGTTTCGCGGATGTCTTCTGGCCGATGTACACGGGCGGTTACTTCGCGCAGAAGAAATACGGGCCGGATTTCATGATCGCGGGCAAGGACGGCGTGCATCCCGGCTGGGCCGGCCAGGTAGTGATGGCGTATGCGTTCCTCAAGTCGATGGGGCTGGATGGTGACATCGGCACGCTCACGGTGGACTTGAAGAAGAGCAAGGCGACCGCGTCGCTTGGGCATGAAGTGGCCGGGAGTGCGAAGGGGGAATTCACCTTCAAGAGCAGCCGCTATCCGTTCTGTGCCACGGGACCAGAGAATCAAGATGGCAGCATCCGCGGTGGCATGACGGTGGTGCCGTTCAACCAGGACCTGAACCGGCTGATGCTCGTGGTGAAAGGGGCGACGAAGAAGAAGTATCAGGTCACGTGGGGCACCGAGACGCGTTCTTACACCAAGGAAGAACTCGCCAAGGGGGTGAACCTGGCGGCGGATTTCGCGACGAATCCTTTCAGCGCGGCCTTCAAGAAGGTGGATGATGCGGTGCTGGCCAAACAGAGCTTCGAGACGCAGCAGATCAAGAAAGACTTCCGCAGTCCCGAGGCCAAGCAGGATATGGAAGCGGTCGTCGCCAAGACCGAGGCACAACGCACGCCGCTGGCCGAGGCGATCAAGACGGCCTTCGTGCCCGTGACGCACACGGTGAAGATCGTGGCGGAGTAATCCTTGATAGCGTCGATATCGTCCGTGCCGGACCTGAAAGGATTTGGCACGGACTTTTTGTTTTCAAGGCTTGGGCAGGCAGATGCGGCCATGAAGCCCCCGGTTTTGGTTGTGTCCTGACGGCAGATGGGCTAGTTTTAAGACAAGCAAACAACCATAAGTTTGTGAAGGAGCGGGTGCTGCCCCTGAATCTTTGACCAACGGCGAAGCATGGTGCCCTTGCCCATAGTGGAGCGTGAACTGCGCGTGGCCGCGCGCAAGCGGGGCACGTATTTCTTCCGATGCGCTGCAGTCGTCGTGGCCGGAGCCTTATGCGCTTGGTTTTCGCTGACTGTATATAGGCACTGGCAGGTATCCGGGGAATATCTCTTCCGGCGCATCGCTTGGCTGCTCTTTGGCGCGGCCGCCGCCGCCGGTGTTTTCACCACCGCTGATTGCCTGAGCTCGGAGAAACGGCAGGGCACATTAGGTCTGCTCTTTCTGACGAATCTGCGGGGCTACCAGGTCGTATTGGGCAAATTGACCGCGACTTCACTCAACACAATCTACGCATTGGTCGCCGTGCTGCCTGTGCTGGCGTTTCCCATCCTGATGGGCGGGGTGACTTATGCGGATGTGGCCTTTGCCGCGGCAGCCCTGGGCGTGATGCTCTTCATTTCCCTGTCCGTTGGATTGCTGGTCTCCGCGCTTAGCACATCCGAATTTGAAGCCATCCTGGGTACGGTGCTGGTCATGGCCGGGGTCTTAGTTGTGCCCCAGTTCCTTTCTTTTCTTCTGGAATTGGTTGCTCCCCAGCACGCCACACCACAAGGAGTTTTGTGGCTGGTCCTTCATGTGATGAACCCATACGAGTTGATGAAACTGGCGCTGTCAAACCATCACAATCTGAGCGTCACAGCGGTCTATCACATTTTTATACCTGCGGCATCAGTTGGTTTTGTGGCATTGTGGTCTGCGAGTCTTATCGTCCGGCGATCCTTTCGCGATGGTTATGGCGACATGAGCGAACCGATGCGTAAACTCTGGAACCGTTACCGCAATGCCCTGCGTTCTCACCCTGCGCCTGCGGGGCCGCCTCGCAGTGTCAGTGTGAAATTCCATCGGTATCGACGGGGATTGCTGGACCTGAATCCGATGCTCTGGCTGGTCAACCGGGAACCCTTACGGGTCAAGTATATCTGGTTCATCATCGGAGTTTTTACCTTTGTCTGGTGCGTGGGATTTCTCTTTGCGAGAAGGGTGTGGTTGGACTGGGGGATGACCGTTTTCTTCGCCGTTTTCCTGAATGTGTCGTTAAAATTGCTGCTGGCAGCGGAGTCATCACGTCAGTTGGCGGAGGATCGCAAAAGCGGTGCCTTGGAGCTGATCCTCTCTACCCCTATGAGTGAGTCGGATGTGCTGGCAGGTTATCTGAAAGCCATGCAACGCCAGTTCGCCAAGCCGATCATCTTTGTCGTCATGGCTGAGCTGCTGCTGATCTGGGCAGGGTATGTGCATCGTCCCAATCAACCTCTTGATGAAGGCATCTTTATCTTCATCACAGGGGTCATGCTCGTCTTTGACGCGATGGCTTTGGCCGTCATGGGCATCTGGTCGGGACTGTCATCACCAGCCGGTGGCCGGGCAACGATCCGCAGCATACTTCTACTGCTGGTTTTGCCTTGCCTGGTGGCTTACCCTTTGGTTTTCCTGCTTGAGCATTTTAGAGTGCCGGTTCTCTGGAGCCTGATCAGCAGCACCTATTCAGGCTGGCGGTATCTTGACGAAGAAAAAATGTGGATAGCTTGGCTGGTTCTGGTCGTGGCTTATGATTGCTGGTGGATCGTCCGCATTCGCCGGAGGTTAAAGGGGTCGCTCCGTGAGATCGTTGCCCGGGCCTACGCTGGTGATTGAAGAAATTATCGATATGGTGCCCTTGCCCATAGTGGAGCGTGAACTGCGCGTGGCCGCGCGCAAGCGGGGCAGCTATGTCTTTCGCTGCCTGGCGGTCCTGATAGCTTCAGCCGTCTGTTTTTGGTTTTTGCTGACCGACAGCATATCTGGACAAAACTCAGGCAAGGAACTGTTCACGAGTGTGTCCTGGATATCATTCTGGGCGGCGCTCCTGTCGGGGCTTTTCACGACGGCTGACTGTTTGAGTTCGGAGAAGCGGCTGGGTACCCTTAGGCTGCTCTATCTGACCAACCTCCGTGCCTACGAGGTGATCTTGGGCAAGCTGGCCGCCCGATCCCTGAACGCGATCTATGCCTTGCTGGCGGTGCTGCCGTTATTGACGCTTCCCATCATATTGGGCGGGGTGACCCCCGGCGAAGTGTTTTTCGTGCTCCTCGCCTTGGGAGTCACGCTGTTTGTCTCGGTATCCGTTGGCATGCTCATCTCCGCGATCAGCACTTCCGAGTTTGAAGCATTGCTGGGCACTTTTTTCGCGCTTGCCCTGGTGTGTCTGCTGCCCAAGCTCCTCTCGCGGTGGGTGGAGGATGCCATGCCCTATTTCATGCTCCCGCCTGATGTTCCCTTGTCCTTGTTTGTTTCCGCCCTGAATCCGTACAGCCTGCTGGAAATCGCCTTGGAAGGGTTCGATGCCAAATACCTTTTGTTGGAGGTGTTGCTGTTCTGCCTGGTCAGTGGATTCGCGGTGCTATGCCTGCTGGCCGCCAGCTTTATCGTCAGCCGTTCCTATCGTGATGATTTTGGCAGTTTCAAGGGATGGATGCAGGTACTTCGGAAAAATCCACGGAATGGTGGTGAGCGGACTCCGCGACGTCAAAGCGCCAGTGAAAAATTTCAGACTTATCGCGCCAAGTTGCTGGACACCAATCCCGTGATCTGGCTGGTGAACCGTCAGCCGTTTCGGGGCAAGTATCTTTGGGTCGTGCTTGGCGTGTTTGCAGCGGGTTGGGTGGCGGGTTTTCTCTTTTCGCGGCACATCTGGTTGGATTTGGAGATCACGGCCCTGTGCACGCTGTTGTTGAACGGCTCGATCAAGCTCTGTTTGGCCATTGAATCTCCCAGGCAGCTTGCCGAGGACAGGAGCAGCGGCTCGTGGGAATTGTTGCTCTCAACACCCCTGCGGGAAGAGCAAGTGTTGGGCGGTTACTCCGGGGCCGTCCGCCACCAGTTCATGAAACCCATCATCGTAGTTATGGTGCTGGAGGTATTGTTACTGGTTATAGGAGTCATGTTCCAATTCAACCCCAATCTCTCAGTGGCGGTTTTCATTGCTGCCTGCATCCTCCTGCTGCCGGCCGACGCGTTCGTGCTGGCATCGGTTGGGGTCTGGAGCGGCATGCGCTGTCGCAGTCCGGGCAATGCTGCCTGGGTCGGGATCTTTTGGATACTCATCTTGCCTTGGGTGGTGATGGTCCCCCATTTCGTGACGTGGTCGGCGACGACAATCCGGCACCGGTCAACCGGGAACGATGTGTTGATGTGGATCGTCTGGCTGGTGGCATTGCTGGCCTATAACTTCTGTTGCACGATGTCCATCAAGGCCAGGGCAACAGGTTCATTGAGAAGAACGGTGGAAGCAGAGCATGGCGGTGTCTGAAGGCAAAAATCGTGCATTTTTCGAAGAAAAACGCTCCCGATCGTTTGACGTTTGAACAAAGTAGCTTACGTTAACGTCAGAATAAGTAGATACCATGGACTCAAGAGTTACAGCAGTGATAACCCTTAACAGAGCCGGCGACGGTAAGCCGGGGACGCCCGAAGTTCTAAGCGTCTGAGTCCGCGCAAGGCGTTCCATTCCGGTCACCGTCAAAGGCGGTGACGGAAATGCTCAAGACCTTACAGGGAACTATTGCGCCGAGGGAGAATCTCCCTCGAGTCTTCCGCTTTGGCCATCTCCTCACCCCGCCGCCTCAGCCCGTGGGTCCTTCACCCGTTGTCGCGCTGGCGCCCCTCACCACGAATCTGCCAGCCGCGGAGATCGCGGAGAAAATCGCCCAACTGCTGAGACTCGAAACGGCCCGTCGTCCGCTGGTGCTTTCGCTTTCGCCGCATGGAGCGCCCTTTGCCCTGACGGACTGGTTGACCGCACCGCCGCATCTGAATGGGGAATTCGCGCTGAGTCACCTGCTGGACCTTTCCAAGCCCAAGGCCGACTGGCTCGAAGCCACGCTCGGTGACACGGCGGAAGAGCTGGTGGCGTTGCAAAGCCTGCTGCGGCACGCGCGTGAACATTACACGCATGTCCTCTTGCTGGCCTCGGCAGAATTGAAGGCGGATGCTCTCTGCCGCGTGTTGGGTGTGGTGGACAAGGCGTTCATTTTGCTGCGGCAGTCGCCGAACCAAGTTTACAATTATCATCTCATCACGAAGGAGCTCGACACGTTGAGCACGGGCCGCAAGCCGCATCTGAAACCGTTGCTTTATCTGGAGGAAGGCGAGCTGGCGCATGGGTTCACGGAACTGTTCTATCGCACGGAAGAGATTGATCCGCCCGCGCTCTACGGCCGCATGACGAGCGAGGGCGTGGGCAGTCTGCAAGTGTTGCGTGATTGTGCCGGGGCGCGGGAGATCCAGTTGCGCGGGCTGGCGCGGGAGATCGCCGGGACACGCATCGGGCTCGCGCTTTCTTCGGGTGGTGCGAAAGGGCTCTCGCACATCGGGGTCATCCAGGTGTTGGAGGAGAACGGTATCGGCGTGGATGTGGTGGCCGGTTGCAGCATGGGTTCTTACATCGCGGCGCTCTGGGCGCATGGGCATGATGGACATCTGATCGAAGATCTCGCCGGGGAAGTGAAAGGCCGCTGGGGTTTCTGCAAGTTGCTCGATCCCGGCTTCCCGCCTCGCCAAGGGTTCATCTACGGCAACGCTGTCCGGCGGCGGCTGGAGCGCACCATCGGCGAAGCGCATTTCTCGGACATGGTGCGGCCCTTGCGCATCGTCGCAACGAACATCGACACGTTGGAACGCGCAGTGTTCGCCAGCGGCAAGGTCGCCAGCGCGGTGCATGCCAGCAGCGCGATCCCCGGGGTCTGTGTGCCGGTGAAGATAGGGAACGAGACGTTCGTGGATGGCGGCGTGTCCGATCCCTTGCCCGTGGATGTCCTGCGGGAGATGGGCGTGGAACACATCATCGCCGTGAACACCATCCCCACGCCGGCCTACCTGCGCTGCGTGCGTGACCTGGAACGTGAACAGGCCGAAGCCGAGCCGAAACGTTTCTCCGTACTGCAGTTTATGAACCGGCATTTCAACTACTTTGCCCCCGGCAACATCCTCGACAACCTCATGCGCAGTGTGCACGGCGCGCAGATCCGTGTGGCCGAGGAAGCCTGCCGCCAGGCCGATGTGGTGCTCCGTCCGCTCGCCTGTGACGGCAAGTGGCATGAGTTCAGCAAACCCGCGAAATATATCTCCCTGGGCCGTCTGGCCGCCCAGGAACAGCTCGATGAGATCCGCAAACTGGTCAGAGGAAAGGAAACCCATGAAAGCGCTGACACAGCTCAAAACCGGATGGCAGTCGCTGCCTGAGGAAACCATCCGTCGCCTGCAAGGCCGCCAGTTGCACGACTGGCTGAAGCACACGGTGCTGCCTTTCTCCGCGCACTATCGCGCGCTGTTCCACGAGCACGGCCTGACCGCCGATGATTTTCATACGGTGGAAGACCTGAGCAAACTGCCCTTCACCAGCAAGGTGGATCTTGTGGCTACGTCGGAAGCGCCCGTGAAATATCGCGACTTCGTGCTGGTGCCTGATCCGCAGGTGCTGGCGAAACGTCCCGGCACGATCCTCAACGCGCTGCTCAATGGACGTGAGACGGCGAAGCGTGAACTGCAACACGAGTATCGCCCCATTTTCATGACCAGCACAACGGGCCGTTCCGCCGACCCGGTGCCGTTCGTTTACACGGGCCATGACATGGATCTGCTGGCGAGCACGGGGTTGCGGCTGTTCCAAGTATGCGGGGCGCGCAGTGAATATCGTTTGCTGAATCTTTTCCCTTACGCACCGCATCTGGCCTTCTGGCAGACGCATTATGGAGCTACGGAATTTGGCGTGTTCATGCTGAGCACGGGCGGCGGCAAGGTGATGGGCACGGATGGCAATCTGCGCATGTTGCGCAAGATCCAGCCGGATGTGCTCATCGGCATGCCGACCTTCATCTATCACGTGCTGCATGAGGCGGTGCAGGAGGGGGTGCGCTGCCCGAACCTGAAACGCATCGTGCTCGGTGGCGAGAAAGTCCCCGATGGCATGCGCCGCAAGCTCGCGCTTTTCGCCGCCGAGCTGGGCGCGAAAGATATCGAGGTCATCAGTACGTATGGCTTCACCGAAGCGAAATGCGCGTGGGCGGAATGTCCCTGCGCCGTGGATGAACCGACGACGGGTTATCACCTGTATCCGGACACGGGCATCATCGAGATCATCGATCCCACCTCGGGCGAAGTGGTCCCGAACGGCCAGCCGGGTGAGATCGTTTACACACCGCTGGATGCGCGCGGCAGCGTGGTGCTGCGGTATCGCACGGGGGATTACCTCGATGGCGGGCTGACGTATTCGAAATGCCCTTACTGCGAGCGCCGTCTGCTGCGGTTGATAGGCCGCATCTCCCGGCGTTCCGAGATCCGCGAGATGCACCTGGACAAGCTGAAGGGCACGCTGGTGGATTTCAATGAACTGGAACATGTGCTCGACGATGCGCCGGGCATCGGTGCCTGGCAGCTCGAGCTGCGCAAGCAACATGATGACCCGCTGGAGCTGGACGAAGTCATTTTGCACGTGCACGCACTGAACGAAGCGCCAGAAGCAGTGACGGTGCGCAACCTGAACCACCGCTTCGCCGCGCGCACGGAGTTCCGGCCCAACCGCATCGAATTCCATGACGCCGCCACCATGCGGGAAATGCAAGGGGTCGGCACGCAGCTCAAGGAACAGAAAGTCGTGGATCACCGGCCCGGTGCCAATGTGCCTAAGCAGAACGGCGCATCATCTAACAACCGTAACCATTCATCGAAAGTCGAGGTGGTCTCATGAAAACGCAACAACTAGCCATCGTGGATGGTGTCCGCACACCGTTCAGCAAAGCGGGCACGGATTTCGCCGCCCTGGGCGCGGATGAACTCGGGCGCGTCGCAGTGAACGCTTTGCTTACCCGCACTGGATTGGATCCGGCACTTGTGGATGAAGTCATCTTCGGCTGCGTGGCGCAACCGGCAGACGCGGCGAATGTCGCACGCGTCATCGCCTTGCGCGCGGGCATCCCGGAGAAAGTCCCGGCGCTCACGGTGCATCGTAACTGCGCCTCCGGCATGGAGGCCGTCACGCAAGCTTATGAACACATGATGGCCGGACGCGGTGAGGTGTTCATCGTGGGCGGCGCGGAGAGCATGTCACAAGTGCCGCTGCTCTTTCCGCCGAGTGCATCCGACAAGTTCGCCCGCTTCAACAAAGCGAAAGACCTGCCGCAGAAGGTGCAGGCATTGCTGAATTTCCGGCCGCATGATTTCAGTCCGCGCGTCGGCCTGTTGCTCGGCCTGACCGATCCGGTCTGCGGCCTGAACATGGGGCAGACGGCGGAAGTGCTCGCCCGGGAACTGGGCATCACGCGCGAGGAACAGGATGCGTTCGCCATGGAATCGCATCGCAAGGCTTTGGAGGCCGTTGATCGGCTGGCGGCGGAGATCGCACCGGTTTATCTGCCGGGGAAGAATCCGGTGGTGAAAGATAACGGGCCGCGCACAGATCAATCGCCGGAAGTGCTGGCGAAGTTACGGCCTATCTTTGAGCGACACACGGGCACGGTCACGGCGGGCAATTCTTCCCAGGTCACCGATGGAGCGGTGGCGTTGCTGGTGATGAGCGGAGAGATGGCGGAGGAGCTGGGCTATCAACCGCTCGGTTATTTGAAGGCGTATGCGTATAGCGGTTGCGATCCGGAACGCATGGGCTTGGGCCCGGTCTTCGCGCTGGACCGGCTGGAAGAGACAACGGGACTGGATTTGGCGGAGGCCGACTTGTTCGAATTGAACGAAGCCTTTGCCGCGCAGGTGCTGGCGGTGCTGGCCGCGCTGAAGTCGGAGAAGTTCGCGCGGAAAGTTTTGGGCCGTCGCACGCCGTTGGGTGAAGTGCCACTGGACCGCTTGAATGTGAATGGCGGGGCGATCGCCTTGGGGCATCCAGTGGGAGCCACCGGGGCCCGATTGATTTTGACGGCGTTGAAGGAACTCGAAAGACGTCAGGCCAAGAACGCGCTGGTCTCCCTCTGTGTGGGTGGCGGCCAGGGCGGAGCGGTCTGGCTGGAAAGGAGCATATGAAAGTAACGAAACCCATCACGGAACGATTGGTCACGAAGCCCGGGGAAGCGGCGACCACGCCGGTGTCGGCACCGGCAACTGAGCCGGTCATGCCCGGTGGCGCGGTGCAGCACGAGGTGTTGGCCGATGGGGTCTGCGTGCTGACCTTCGACTGTCCCGGCTCCTCCGCGAATGTCTTCAACGAGTCCGTCCTGCGTGAACTGGAAGAACACCTCGGCATCATCGAGCGCGATGAGCGCGTGCGCAGTCTCGTGCTGCGCAGCGCCAAGGAATCCATCTTCATCGCGGGCGCTGATTTACACGCGTTGTCTGCTTCAGTGGAATCACCAGCCGATACTCCGTCACCCGGTCTGGTCGATTTCATCGAACTCGGGCAGCGCGTCTTCGCTCTTTTAGCATCATTGAAAGTCCCGACTGTGGCGGCCATCCATGGCGCTTGTGTCGGCGGCGGGATGGAACTCGCCCTGGCGTGTGATTACCGGATCGCCTCGCCGGACAAAGCGACCAAGCTGGGTTTCCCGGAGACGCTGTTAGGCATCTTGCCCGCATGGGGCGGTTGCACACGGTTACCGAAACTGGTGGGTCTGCCGGTGGCGTTGGATCTCATCTTGAAAGGCAAGACCGTCCCGGCACGCAAGGCGCTGAAGCTCGGTCTCATCGATTCCACCGCGCCGAAGGAACGCTTGCTCGAGCTCGCCCGGCAATGGCTGAAACGCGGCAAACGGCCAGCGTCACGCAAACTAAAGGTGTTGTTCACCAATAATGCACCGGTGGCGCGACTGGCCTTGCCGTTACTGCGCGCGCGGGTGGAGCGCGATACGTATGGACATTATCCGGCAGTGCTCAAGGCGCTGGAAGTCACCTGTCTGGGTGTGGGTGATTTCGTAGAGAACTCACTGAAGCGCGAGCGCGAGGCGATCCTGCAGCTCGCGAATACGGAAGCAGCGCGGAATTTGATGCGGCTCTTCTTCCTGCAAGAGCGCGCGAAGAAGGTGCAGGCGGAAACGGGGTTCAGCCTGCGGCCCATGCCAGCTCGCAAACCGGGCACGAAGAGCATTGCGAGTGCGGATCGGTTGCCGCCCATCAAACACCCGGCGGTCATCGGTGCAGGCGTGATGGGGGCGGGCATCGCGCACTGGCTCAGTTCACGCAAGCTGCCGGTGATCCTGCGCGACCTGAATCCGGAAGCGGTAGCGCGCGGCATGACGGCGATCCATAAGAATTACGAGGAAGCGGTGAAACGCCACATCCTGACGCGCGTGGAAGCACGCAGCGGATATGACCGCATCTACCCGGTGACCGGCAATGTCTCGCTGAAGCACACGGACCTGGTCATCGAGGCGGCGGTGGAAAAGATGGACTTGAAGAAAGACCTGTTCCGCAAACTGGCCGAGAACACCGGGCCGGACACCATCTTAGCGACGAACACCTCGGCATTGTCCGTCTCGGAGATCGCAGCGGCGACTCATTCGCCCGAGCGGGTGGTCGGCCTGCACTTCTTTAATCCGGTGCACCGCATGCAATTGGTGGAAGTGGTGGTGGGGCATCACACCGATCCGCTCGTGCTGGAGCGCACGGTGCGTTTTGTGCAACAGATCGGGAAGCTGCCGGTGGTGGTGAGTGACAGCCCGGGCTTCCTGGTGAACCGCATCTTGATGCCGTATCTGATGGAGGCAGCGACGCTGTTCACGGCGGGGGCGAGCATCGAGGATGTGGATGGGGCGATGCTGGAGTTCGGCATGCCGATGGGGCCGCTGCGGCTGGTGGATGAAGTCGGACTGGATGTGGCGCATCACGTGGCGGAAACACTCACGCTGAGTTTTGCCGACCGGATGAATACGCCGCCTGTCCTGAAGAGCATGCTGGCGGCGGGATTGCTGGGGCGGAAGAGCGAGCATGGATTCTACCGGCATGAGCTGAAGAAGCCGGAACCGAATGACGCGGTGCGGATGTTCCAGCAACCGACTTGGGCGAACCGGCTTTCCCGCGCCGACCTGCAAAACCGCATGGTGCTGCTGATGATCAATGAAGCGGCGCGTTGCTTGGAGGAAGAAGTGGTGACGGCGCCGGAGGACGTCGATTTCGCCATGGTCATGGGCACGGGCTTCGCGCCGTTCCGGGGTGGACCGCTGCGGTATGCGGATTCGATCGGCCTTGCCCGCATCGTGCATGACCTGCAACACGAAGCGGATTTGGGTGATCCGTATTTCGCTCCGTGCTCGCTTTTGCTGCGGAAGGCACAACGTCAGGAAACGTTCTATCCCCAGAAAGGAGTCGTCGTATGAAAACTCTGGAACACACGGAAACGAACACGAACACACGGGTGGAGCAACCGGCCGGGATGATCGATACGTCCAAGATGTCCGCCGGTCAACGGGCGGCCCTGGAGATGACCGAGGCAGCGCGCGAGCCGGAACGAAACCGCACCACCTACGCCAGCGGCCTGTTCATGGGTGAGACGCGTTTTGCGGACATGTTCCCCTTCCCGGAGCAACGGCATGAGGACCGTGACCAGGGAGATGCGTTCCTGCATCGGCTGGGCGATTATCTGCGCCAGCACGTGGACCCGGACGCGATTGATCGCACGGGTGAGATACCGGCGCATGTCATCCTGGGGCTCAAGGAACTGGGCGCGTTCGGCATCAAGATCTCGCATCGCTTCGGCGGGCTGGGTTTGTCGCAGACGAATTATTGCCGGGCGGCGGAGATGCTCGGCAGTCATTGTGGGAATCTCACGGCGCTCATCTCGGCGCATCAATCCATCGGCGTGCCGCAACCGCTTATCCTGTTCGGCACGGAAGACCAGAAGAAACGTTTCCTGCCACGCATCGCGAAGGGGGAGATCACGGCGTTCGCGTTGACGGAGGCGGGTGTGGGGTCTGATCCGGCGCGTATGCTGACGCATGCGGAGCCGACGGCGGATGGTCGCTACTATCTCATCAACGGTGAGAAGCTCTGGTGCACGAACGGCACGAAGGCGGGCTTGCTCGTGGTGATGGCGAAGACGCCGGCCAGTGACGGCAAGGGGCGTGACCAGATCACGGCGTTCATCGTGGACACGCGTGCGCCGGGCGTGGAGGTGATGCGGCGCTGCCACTTCATGGGCTTGCGCGCGCTCTACAACGGCGTGATACGCTTCACGAATGTGAAAGTGCCGCGCGAGAATATTCTGCTCGGTGAAGGCAAGGGTTTGAAGGTGGCGTTGTCCACGTTGAACACCGGGCGGCTCACTTTGCCCGCGGCTTGCACGGGCCTGGCGAAACGTTGTCTCCAGATCTCCCGCGAGTGGGCGAAGGAGCGCGAGCAATGGGGTGCGCCGATCGGCAAGCATGCGGCCATCGCGGACAAGCTGGCGCGCATGGCGGCGGATGTCTTCGCGCTGGAAGCGATGACGCTGCTCACCGCCAGCAAGGTGGACAAAGACAAGCGCGCGGACATCCGCGTGGAAGCGGCGATGTGCAAGCTCTGGGGCACGGAACGCGCGTGGGAGATCGTGAATGACACGATGCAGATCCGGGGCGGACGCGGGTATGAGACGGCGGAATCCTTGAAGGCACGCGGCGAGAAGCCGGTGGCGGTGGAGCGAATGCTGCGGGACAGCCGCATCAACACCATCTTCGAAGGTTCGAGCGAGATCATGCGGCTGTTCATCGCGCGCGAGGCTTTGGACCCGCATCTGCGGGCCGGTGGCGCGGTCTTGAACACGCGCCTGCCCATGAAGGAGCGCGCGAAAGCAGCGGTGAAAGCCGGGTTGTTTTACGCACGCTGGTATCCGCAGCAATGGCTGCCGTTCGGGAGCGGTATGCCGGAGGTGTTGTCACCGCTGGCGGGGCATCTGCGGTATGTGCGGCGCACGAGTCGCAAGCTGGGGCGGGCGCTCTTCCATGCGATGGTGCGGTTCGGGCCGAAGCTGGAGAAGCAACAGGTCTTGCTGGGACGGTTCGTGGACATCGGTACGGAACTGTTCGCGATGACGGCGACGTTGTCCCGGGCGCAAAGCCTGTGGGAATGCGAGCATCGCGGTGAAGCTCTGGAGCTGGCGGATTGCTTCTGCCGGAACGCACGGCTGCGGGTGAAGACGCTGTTCCGTTCGCTGCATGAGAATGCGGACCGAGCGAATTACGGGCTGGCGCAAGAGGTCACGGCGGGGAAATACACATGGCTGGAGGAGGGGATACTCTAAGGATTCTACAGATCGACAGCACTTTGAGTGCGGGGCGCGGATGCGCCCCCAGCCATCCGGTCCGGTGATTACCATTGCAAGTTTTTGTGGCGGGTGGAACTTGTAGGCAATGAGCCGTCACCATGGAGCGAGGACGGATCAAACACAGGATGCCCGATGAAATTTCTTGAGTTGAATCACGTGGCCGTGCACGTCGCGGAGGTGGAGAGGAGCTGTGAGTTTTACCAGCGGGTGCTGCAACTGGAACCGATCCCGCGGCCGGCGTTCAACTTTCCGGGGGCGTGGTTCCGGCTGGGGCAGACGCAGGAGCTGCATCTCATCGGGGACCGGTCCAAGCCGGTGCACTCGCATAATCGCGGCACGCACTTCGCCCTGCTGGTGGATGATATCGATGCGTGGGAGGAACACTTGAAAACGACGGGCTACACGTTCTATCCGCGCAAGAAGCGGCCGGATGGGGCGTGGCAGATCTTCCTCATCGACCCGGACGGGCATTACATCGAGCTGTGCACGAAGCCGGGGGTGGCGGCACCATGACTGTAAATATGCATGTGGATGAGACGCTGGCCCGCTTCAGGAGAGAAGCGCGAGGGCGGGAGCTGCCTTGGTTTGGTTTCTATCTTTTGCTGATCATTTTTGCGTTGGTGCCTTTCTACAAAAATAACAATCCATGGTGGCTTTGCCTGCTGATATTGGTCGGGCCGGTAATTTATGTAATGGCGCGAAGGCAGAGTCGCCTGACGGAAGCAGCGTTCGCGGCCCTGCCCGCAGAAGCGAAAGAGGAATTCGAACGGCAGTCAGTTCAAATGGATCAAATGGCGAAAAAGTTGCAATTGATCATCATCCCCATCGCGATCATATGGTGCGTCGGGCTTATCTTTTGGGGGCAGCACTACCTGGACAAGCGGGAACGCGAGGCGAAAGAGGAGCTGATGCTGCGCATGCAGCAAAAGCAGCAACGGAATGCGCCCGTGATCAAATAGCTGGTTTTTCCCAAAACCAAGTCGGGCAGCGTGGGATGTTTGGAATTGAGGGAGGTGATGCAACCCGTTCCGGGTAGTGGGAATCTTAATGCGGTTACCTGGGGTAGACCTGCGTCGCAGCCCAACCGCTGATTGACGGAATCCCTTTGGGATAGGGGGGAGACGGATGGATGGTTTCGGTTTTGCCGGAGTCGCTGAGCTGGTTCTTGAGGGCGTTCAGGTTTGGCAAGGGAACGCGGAGCACCGCGTCCCTACCAGAATGAGTGTTGGCCATTGCGAGCGGGACGTTTGCGTGGCAACTTCACTTTGTGGCTCAGTTAAAACTTCAGGCTTTGCGCGAATTGTTGCGCGGTTACGGGTCCTGCCTTGTCGCCTATTCGGGCGGGGTGGATTCCGTGTTCCTTGCGGTCGTCGCGCATCAGGAGCTGGGGGATAAGATGCTGGCGGTGATCGCGGATTCGGCGAGTTTGCCGCGGGAGGAGCTGGCGGAGGCGGTGGAGCTGGGCGAGCGGTTTCAATTTCCGGTGCGGGTCATCGCCACGGATGAGTTCAACAATCCGGAGTATCTGGCGAATCCGGTGAACCGTTGTTATTTCTGCAAGCATGAGCTGTTCACAGAACTGGCGCCGCTGGCGGTGAAAGAAAAATTCGCGGTGATCGCCTATGGGGAAAACGCGAGTGATGTGGGGGATTTCCGTCCGGGCGCGCAGGCGGCGAAGGAATTTCAGGTGCGGGCGCCGTTGAAGGAAGCGGGGCTGACAAAAGCGGAGATCCGGCAGTTCTCGGCGGAGCTGGGCCTGCCCACGGCGGACAAGCCGCAGATGGCGTGCCTGAGCTCACGCATCCCGTATGGCGAACCGGTCACACGGGTGAAGTTGGGGATGATCGAGCGGGCGGAGAAGGTGTTGCGGGATTTGGGGTTTTACGATGTGCGGGTGAGGCATCACGAACTAAGTTCAAAGTTTAAGGTTCAAGGTGCAAAGTTGGGGGAAGCCGAAGCGGCCGCGAAGCATCTGGCGCGGATCGAAGTGGGGCCGAATGAGATCGCGCGGTTGCTGGCTGGCGAGACGTATCAGCAGGTGGCGGGGAAGCTGAAGGAGATCGGGTATGCGCACGTGACGCTGGATCTGGAGGGGTATCGGCGGGGGAGCTTGAATGAGAAAGTGGTGGGGCAGGAGGGAAGTCTCAAGTTTCAGATCTAATGTCCAAGGTCGGCGGAATAACGCTCAACGTCGAACGTTCAGAGAGGGGAAAAACTTCAACCGAAGGGGGACAGGCGGATGGAGGAATGAGTTTCAAGAGAGGATTTTTTAGCCACGGCCCCGACTAAAGCCGGGGTGAAATTAAACACGGAAGGAACACAGAGCGAGGGGGGCTTTAGAGCGGTTTAAAAAATCCTGTGGCCGATTGTCTGGGGAGCGAAGCGGGCGGTCTTTTTGGGTTCTGGCGTCGTTTCGGCTCAGTCACAGGGTCTTTGGAACCTGCTCCTTCGCCAAAGCCTCGCCAGAACCCAAAAATCCACGCCCCAATCGGCCACAGTATTTTTTAAAACGCTCTAAATCCCGAGGTCCAATAGCGAATAGGCTTTCGAAGCGATTGCGGAAGAAGTGGTCCCGGCCAAGGGCGGTGACAATATACGGACGGGGAGCCGGAATTTTTGAAATCATGACAAAAGTGTGACAATTCGAAGGGCGTGTCTGGGGTAGATTGCGCTTAGGAAGTGGAGGTGGGCGGGCTGGCCGGCGAAGGTTGGTCCGGAAACAAATCTCCAGAATGGTCAGATGGTTGCCGGGAATCATATCCGGTTCTTGAACGAAGGAGGCAGGATGAGCCAGACCAGATACAGAGGCGAACCGCGAGGGCGGGTCAAGAAAGGTGGCTTCCCCCGGCGAAAGCGCGTTGAAAGTCCCTGCAATGCGGCGTTGGGCGTGGTAAGTTCCTGCGGGTCCGGAGAAGCTGGCTTGCCAGCGGGTCGGGTCGGTGGGATAGGAAAGGGACACCGGGACGAGAACTTTTGGCCGGAACCGGTTTTGAACTTAGTGCAATAGACGAGAGACTTTATATGGCGCAGTTTGCATATCGCGCGCGGAAGCGCACCGGAGAGATCGTGGAGGGCATGCTGGACGTGGTGGACCGGCCGGCCGCGCTGCAGCAGATCCAGAAGCTGGGGCTGTTCCCGGTGGCGGTCAACGCCACGAAGGGCGGAGCCGCCGTGGCCGTCCGCAACGGCGACAACGGCCAGGCACCCGCGACGCTGGTCCTGCCGGCCGGACTGCAAAAGATTTTCAACCGCCAGCGCAAGCCGAAGCTGGAGGAGCTGGCGCGGTTCACGCAGCAGCTCGCGAACCTGCTGCATTGCGGCATGCCGCTGGCCTCGGCGCTGAACAGCATGGCGAGCATCAGCACCAAGGGCATTCCGGGCAGCGTCTCGAAGCAGCTGCGGCAGGATGTGGTGGAGGGCAAGAGCCTCTCGGCGGCGATGGCCAAGCAGCCGGAGATCTTCACGGACCTGTACGTGAACATGGTGCGGGCGGGCGAGCAGTCCGGCGCGCTGGAGGAGGTGCTGCGGCGGTTGTCCTCGCATTATGAACGTTTCGCCGAGGTACGCACGAAGTTCATCTCCGCGCTGATCTATCCCGCGATGGTGTTGTGCGTGGGTGTGGTGATCATCTTTTTCTTCATGACGTTCATGCTGCCGAAGTTCATGGAGATCTTCACGGGGATGAATGTGCCGCTGCCGGCGGCGACGCAGTTCCTGATCAATGCGAGCAATCTTTTCAGCAACTGGTGGTGGTTGATGCTGCTGGGGGCGCTGACGGTGTACCTGGTGTTCCATCGCTACAAGAAATCGGCCTCCGGACGGCGCACGCTGGACCGCTGGAGCATGAAGGCGCCGGTGCTGGGCCCGGTGATGAAGCTCAATCTGTTCGGCCAGTTCTGCCGCACGCTCGCCACCCTGTTGCGCAACGGTGTGCCGGTGCTCAGCGCACTGAAGATCACGGAGCAGGTCATCCCGAACGTGATGATCAAGGAAGCCATCGCCATCACGCGTGAGGAGGTCACGGACGGCAAGACCATCGCGCAACCGCTGGCGAAGAGCGGGCTGTTCCCGCAGCTCATGATCGATCTGCTGAAGATCGGCGAGGAGACGGGCGACGTGCCGGGCTCGCTGGAAAATCTGGCGGACACGTATGAGAGCGAGCTGGCCATCGGCCTGCGCGTGATGACTAACCTGATCGAGCCGGTGATGATCGTGTGCATCGCGGTGTTCGTGGGTTTCCTGCTTTACTGCGTGCTGGGCGCCATGTTCGCCATCACGTCCAACATCGACATGCAGAAGTAGCAGATGCACATCCGCCCCCAACATCATCAACAGCGCGGCGGTTTCACGCTCGTGGAGATCATCATCGTGGTGATGCTGATCGGGATGATCATGGCGTGGGGGGTGCCGACGTTCGTGCAGACGTTCAAGCGGCAGCCGTTGCAACAGGCGGTGAATGATTTCATGGAGGCCTGCGCCTCCGCCCGCGCTTCGGCGATCCTGACCGGAGCCACGGCGGAGCTGGTGGTCTCGGCGGGGGATGGCGGCACGACCAGCTTCCAGGTGCGGGGCGGGGCCGCCACTTCGGTCAATCCGCTTTCGGGCGAGTCCCCGGCCGGGGGAGGCACGGGTTTCAGCGGCAGTCTGCCGCCGACCATCGGGCTGGAGATGCTGGCGGTGAATTTCCAAGATGCGGTGACTGCGGGCGAGGGGGAGGTGCGGGTGCGCTTCTTCCCGAACGGCACCTGTGACGAGTTCACCATCGTCATGCTGGAGCCGGCCACGAACAAGCGGCGCATGATCCGGCTGGATGTGATCACGGGCCACGCGGATTTGAAGACGGAAGAGCAGATCGCCCAATTGAAGAAATGAAGATCGTCCTCCAGAAACAACGCACTCGGGCGCGGACCTTCGCCTTCTCCCTGATGGAGGTGATGATCGCCATCGCGGTGTTCTTCATGGCCATCTTCGCCATCCTGGAGCTGACCTCGCGCAATCTGAAGATGGCGCGGGCCCTGCAGCAGCCCATGGCCGATCCGGGCGCAGTGGCGGCCCTGGTGGCGCTGACCAATGAACTGGATGAAGTGTCCGAATCGGGCGATCTCGGGCCGGATCATCCGGAAGTGCAATACACGTGGACGGCCACGGAAGTCTCCTCCAACGGGCTCTTTCAAGTGGACATCGTGGTCACGCAGCCGCTGAACGGCCGGGTGGTGGACACGCCATTGACGGTCCTGATGTTCCGCCCGCAAGGCGCGCCCAAGGCCGGGGCCGCCACGGGGACTGGCGGGCGCAGCGGCACCACCACCACCACGTCGGGAAGCTTGCAACGAAACATGGGCCGATGACACGACGGCGAAACGAAATGAAAATTGAATGAAGATAGCCCGCAAACTGAATGGCAGCAGAGGCTTCACCCTGGTGGAGATCCTCATCGCCATGGGCATCTTCATGGTGATCATCTCGGCCATCTATGCGAGCTGGACGGCCATCCTGCGCAGTTCCAAGGCCGGGGCGCGCGCGGCCGCCGAAGTGCAGCGCACGCGGATGACGGTGAAGTGCCTCGAGGATGCACTCGCCTCGACGGTGTTCTTCACGGAGAACGCGGATTTTTACAGTTTTGAGACGGACACGACCACGGACTTCGCCTACTTGAGCCTGGTGTCCCGGTTGCCGGAGAGTTTCCCGGGCAGCGGGCTCTTTCCGGGGGAGCCCATCCGCCGTGTGGCCTTTGAAGTGGTCGAGGGCGAGGGCGGCAATGAACTGGTGATGTTGCAATCTTCCACCTTGCAGATACTGGAGGAGACGGAAACGCCCTACACGATCACGCTGGCGACGAACCTCAGCCACTTCACACTGGAGTTCTGGGATGATCAGAACGAGGAGTGGGCATACGAATGGCTGGAGACGAACGCGGTGCCGCGGATGGTCCGGGTGTCGCTTGGTTTCGGCAATCAGACCGGCTCGGCGTATGGTGCGCAGCAGAATGTGCAGGCCAAGACGATCTACCTCGCGGGGACGGCCATCACGAAGGATTTTCAGTTTCCGGATGCGACGGGCGGGGCGAGAGGTCCGGGCCGTGGTGGTCAGGGTGGGCAAGGTGGACAAGGCGGCCAGGGAGGTGTCATCAGGATAGGCCCTGATGGCCAGCCGATCATCCGGAATCCGGGTGGCCCCGGCGGGCCTGGTGGTCCGGGAGGACCTGGAGGACCACCCAATGGTCCTCCGAATCGCACACCACGGCGACCTCAACAATGAACCTGTTGCTGAAAAATTCTAACAGAACGAATGGCGGCATCGCGCTGATTATGGTGCTCATGGTCATCACGGTCCTGGGGGTGATCGCGTTTGGCTTCGCGAAGTCCATGACCGTGGAGGTGAAGCTCGCGCGGAATGCCACCTTTGATACGGAGACGGAATGGCTGGGCCGCTCGGGCGTGGAATTCGCCCGCTACATACTGGCCCAGCACATGACGGTGCCGAATGAGGGCAATTACGACGCCCTCAACCAGAAGTGGGCGGGCGGCCCGATGGGAACCAATGACATCCTGGCCGCGTTGTCGTTGGAGGACAATCAACTCGGTGCCGGTACTTTTTCCGTCAAGATCATCGACCTCGAACGTTTTTATAACATCAACCTCGCAGATGATGTGGCCTTGGGCCTAGCGATGGAAGTGGCGGGGGTGGACCCCACGCTCGCCTCGGAAGTGGTGGATTGCATCCTCGACTGGCGCGACACGGACGACACCACGAAGCTCAATGGCGCGGAGGCGGATTACTACCTTTCGCTGGCCCCGCCTTATATGCCCAAGGATGGACCGATCGATGATCTGGAGGAGATGCTGAAGATCAAAGGGGTGACGCCGGAGATCTTCTACGGTCCCAACGGTGCGGAGGGAGGTGGGTTGCCCTCACAGGTGCCGACGGGACCGCCCGGTTCCCGGCAGCCTGAGCAGATCGTGCAAGCCGGCTTGAGAGACCTCTTCACGCCCATCTCCGCCCGGGTGATCAATGTGAACACGGCTTCCGCCCAGGTGATGCAACTGGTCCCGGGCATTGATGCCACCATCGCACAATCCATCGTGAACACCCGGGCCGGGGTGGACGGGGTGGACGGCACCGAGGATGACACGCCGTTCCGGAACATCGGCGAGATGGCCACGGTGCCGGGCTTCAGTGCGCAAGGTCTGGGCAATCTGCAACGGCTTTTCTCCACCCGCAGCGCCACCTTCAAGGTCACGGTGACCGCCAAGCTGAACAACAAGGAGCGGGAGATGATCGCCATCCTGCGGCGGAACGACCAGCGGGACGTGAAAGTGTTGATGCAGTATTGGAAATAGCCGCCCCGGCACGGGTCCCCGGGAAATTTTCCCTTTTGCCGGGCTTCGACAGGTGGTAGTTTGTCATCGTATTCGCTACGGGAGGGCTCAGAACGTGCAGTTTTGCTATGAGCAAACTTTGTGTGCTACATCTGGAAGACAGTTCCATCGACGCCGTGCTGATCAGGCGGGCGATGGAACGTGAGGGTTTCCAACTGGAATGGCGGCTGGCCGCTGATGCGGAGGAATTTAAATCCGGGATCAGGCAAGGCGGGCTGGATTTGATCCTGGTGGACAACGGTCTGCCCGGATTCAGCGGCAAGGCGGCACTGGAAATGGCCCGCCAGGAATGTCCCAAGGTGCCGTTGATCTTTGTTTCCGGCGCAGCGAACGAAGCGCAGGTAAAGGCCTGTCTGGCCGCCGGGGCCAATGACTTTGTCCTGAAGGATCACCTGTGGCAGTTGACGGCCGCAGTCCGGCGGTTGCATCTGGATCAGACGGCGCCTGCCCTTCCCGCCGGGACTGCCCCGTCCGGTCATAATGACCTCGCCATGCGGCGGCTGGTCGCCGCCGTGCAGGAACTTTCCCACGCCCGCACGCTCGAAGCCGTGTGCAAAATTGTCCGCAGCGCCGCCCGCGAACTCACGGGTGCCGACGGTGCCACCTTTGTCCTCCGGGAGGGTGACAAATGCAGCTACGTGGATGAGGATGCCATCGGGCCGTTGTGGAAAGGCCAGCGTTTTCCCCTGAGCGCCTGCATCAGCGGCTGGGCGATGCTGAACCGCCAGCCGGCCGTCATCCCGGACATCTATGCGGACCCGCGCATCCCGGTGGACGCTTACCGGCCCACCTTCGTGAAGAGCCTCGTCATGGTGCCCATCCGCACCAGTTCACCCATCGGCGCGATCGGCAATTATTGGGCCATGCCGCATGAGGCCACACCGGAAGAGGTGGAGCTGCTGCAGGCGCTGGCGAACACCACCTCTGTGGCGCTGGAGAATGTGCAGGTCTATGCGGAACTGGAACACCGCGTGGAAGAACGCACGCTCCAGCTCGCGGCGGTGAACCGTGAACTCGAGGCGTTTTCCTATTCCGTCTCGCACGATTTGCGCACGCCCATCCGTAGCATCGAAGTGCTGACCAGCCTGATCACGGATAACAAGTCCAGCCTCCTGTCCACCGAGGGGCGTACATATCTGGGCCAGATCATGCAGGAGACCCGGCACATGTCCGGGCTGATCGATGATTTGCTGCGGCTGGCCAAGCTCTCCCGCATCGAGCTGAACTTTGAGCGGGTTTCCTTGAGCCGGCTGGCCGAGCGGCTGGTCGCCCGGTTGCAGGCCAGTGCGGGCGGGCGACGGGCCCAGTTCAAGGTCCAGGCCGGTCTGGAAGCTTACGGGGATGCCGGATTGCTGCAGGTCGTCATGGAAAATCTGTTGTCCAACGCCTGGAAATACTCGGCGAACAAGGTGGATGCCGTGATCGAGTTCGGGGCCCAGCCCATGGCGGACGGGTCCACGGTCTATTTCGTGCGGGATAACGGGGCGGGCTTCAGCATGAGCTTCGAGGAGCGGCTTTTTCAGCCGTTCCAGCGCCTGCATCCGCCGGACGAATTCCCCGGCACGGGCGTCGGACTGGCCACGGTCCAGCGCATCATCCTGCGTCACGGCGGGAAGATCTGGGCAGACGCCGCTGTGGATAAAGGCGCCACTTTCTACTTCACCCTGCCGCCATCTGCTTCAGCCAAGCCCGCGGGCACGTAAGCGTCACCACGCCTGGAGCTATTCCCGGAACCGCTTCCTCGTGTTTTTAATTGAATAACCGGCCCTTCCCACGTATCGAAAATGAGGTTATAAGACCTTTATGGACCGCCGTCTCAAGACATCGCTGTTGGCCGGACTTGCCGGGCTTTTGCTCCCGGTCACGGGTCAGGCGGCGGAGGTGTCGTTCGAGCGGGACGTGATGGCGGCGATCACGAAGGCGGGTTGTAACATCGGTGGGTGTCACGGGAACCAGTCGGGCAAGGCCAGCTTCAAGCTCTCGCTCTGGGGCAGCGATCCGGATTTCGACTACGATGCCCTGACCCGCGATTTCTTCGGGCGCCGCATCGATACGTTTGCGCCGGATCAAAGTTTGCTGCTCCTGAAAGGTTCCGCGGCCATCGCGCACGAAGGCGGCCAGCGCTTTCCCAAGGACTCGCTGGAATACAAGGTCCTGCGCGACTGGATCGCCGCCGGAGCCAAGCGCGACCCGACGAATGCCCCGAAAGTGGTGAAGCTGGAGGTCACGCCGCTGGAGCGCATCCTCGTCGCGCCGGCCAAGAGTTTTAACATCAAGGCCACGGCCACGTTCTCCGATGGCTCGAAGCGCGATGTCACCCGCATCGCTACGTATGCCCCGGCTTCACCCAAGGCGGCGGTCAGCATCGAGGGCAAAGTGGAGCTGCAGAACGATGGCGAGACCTCCGTGCTGGTGCGGTATCTGAACCAGCACGTGTCCGTCCGCACTGCCAGCCTGCCGAACAAGCCCTTCAAGTGGTCGAACCCGACGGCGAACAACTACGTGGACCAGCACATCTTCGCCAAACAGCAGAAGATGCGGTTGAATCCCTCGGCGCTTTGTTCCGATCATGAATTCATCCGTCGCGCGTATCTGGACCTGCATGGTCTGCTGCCCACGGCGGAGCAAGCCCGCCAGTTCACGGCGGACAAGGACCCGCAGAAGCGCAGCAAACTCATCGACCAGTTGCTGGAGCAGCCGGAATACGCGGACTTCTGGGCCTTGAAATGGTCCGACTTGCTGCGCAATGAGGAGAAATCGCTGGATCGCAAGGGCGTGCAGGCCTTCCATTCTTGGATCCGCCAGAGCTTCGCGGAGAACAAGCCGTTGGACCAGTTCGCCCGCGAACTGGTGGGTGCCCGCGGCAGCACGTATGCGAATCCGCCTGCGAACTATTACCGGGCCAACCGCGATGCGGTCACGCGTGCGGAGACGACCGCGCAACTCTTCCTCGGCAGCCGCCTCTCGTGCGCGAAGTGCCACAACCATCCTTTCGAGCGTTGGACGCAGGATGATTACTACGACTGGGCGAGCCTCTTCGCGCGCGTCGATTACAAGATCATCGAGAACAAGCGGCGTGACCGCAGCGACCTGAACGAGTTCGTTGGCGAGCAGATCGTTTTCCTGAATGAGAAGGGTGAAGTGAAGAACGCCCGCACGGGCAATGATGCCAAGCCGCGCTTCCTCGGCATGACGAAGTCCACGGTGTCAACGGAGGAGGACCGGCTCATCGCGCTGGCGAACTGGCTGGGCTCGGCGGACAACGAGATGTTCGTGCGCGCGCAGGTGAACCGCATCTGGTTCCATCTCATGGGCCGGGGCATCGTGGACCCGGTGGATGACTTCAGCGTGAACAATCTGCCGAGCCATCCGGAGCTGCTGGATGCGCTGGCGGCGGATTTCGTGAAGCAGAAGTTCGATGTGCGATACCTCATCCGCACCATCATGAATTCGCGCAGCTACCAGGTCTCCGCCACGCCGAACGAATCGAACGCGGAGGATGTGCTCAACTACTCGCGCACCATCCCGCGCCGGATGCAGGCGGAGCTGATCCTGGATGCCGCCGCGCAACTGACCGGTACGGCCTTGCGCTTCAACGGGTACCCGGAAGGCATGCGCGCCACGCAGATCGCCGGGGTGGAAGCTGTGCGCCGGCGCGATGCGAAGAGCGGCTCCGGCGAGGAGAATTTCCTGCAAGTCTTCGGCAAGCCGCCGCGGCTCATCGCCACCGAGTGCGAACGCTCCAATGACACGACGATGGGCCAGGCCTTCCAGCTCATCAGCGGGCCGCTGTTCAACACCCTGCTCATGCGTGAGAACAACCGCATTGATGCGCTCATCAAGACGGGCAAGACCGACGAACAGATCATCGACGAACTGTTCTGGACGGCCACCAGCCGTGCGCCGAGCAAGGAAGAACTCGCCACCACGCTGGCGCACCTCAAGGAAACAACCGACCGCCGCAAGGGCCTCGAAGACGTGATGTGGGCTTTGCTGAATGCGAAGGAGTTTGTGCTGCGGTATTAGGCTGGTGCTAATCCATTCAAGCTCGACCTATGAAGAAGAGGCTTTTCAATACACTGCTGAGAAGTGTCAACGAGGCTGCTGCTATTGAGCGCGGTGAAACCAAACTTTCGCGTGCTTTTGAAGTGAAGTCTCCGACATTGCCCCGAAAAGCTTCGCAAGGATTGCGTCGGAATCCAAAGCAAGCTCCATCCGCGTGAACTGTAGGGATCGGCGGAGTCCCGCTCTGTCGGCGCTATATCTCCTATAACCACCTTCGGCATTGCGCTCCTGTCCCGGTCCCTTAACTTGGTCCACAGTGAAGATTTTGTTCATCGGTGACATTGTGGGCGAGCCCGGACGGCGCGCGGTGGCGAAGCTCCTGCCCAGGCTGCGGGCGGAGCATCAGCTCGATGCCGTCATCGCCAATGGCGAGAATTCGGCGGGTGGCGCGGGCATCACGCCGGGCACGGCGGAGGAGATCTTCGGGGCGGGCGTGGATGTCATCACCTGCGGTGACCATCTTTGGGACCAGAAGGAAGTCACGCAGCTTTTGTTGCAAGAACCGCGCTTTGTGCGCCCACTCAACTATCCACCGGGCACCATTGGGCAAGGCAGCACGCTGTTGCAGAAGGAAGGCCAGCCGTTGCTCGGGGTGATCAATGTGCAAGGACGCACCTTCATGGCGGCGCTGGAGAATCCTTTCACCACCATCCGGGCAGAAGTGAACAAGCTGCGCCAGAGCACGCACCTCATCTTCGTGGACATGCACGCCGAGGCGACCTCGGAGAAGATCGCCCTGGCCCGGTATCTGGATGGCGATGTGAGCGCCGTCGTGGGTACGCATACGCATGTGCAGACGGCGGATGAGCAGATCTTCCCGCAAGGCACGGCCTACTTGACTGATGCCGGTTTCACGGGTCCGCACGAGAGCATCATCGGGCGAAATATCGAGCCGGTCGTGCAACGTTTCCTGACGCTCACGCCGCAACGCTTCGGCATCGCGACGGACCGGGTGACCCTGCAAGGCGTCATCATCGACATCGACAATTCCTCCGGTCACGCGAAGAGCATCAAGCGGGTGAGCGAAGTCTTGTCGCCGCACGAGTGATAAGGCAAGGTGGGGGCATCGCTATGCGAGGGCTTGCCTACATCTGGTTTCTGCTGGCCGTTACTTGGACAACCCTTGGCTTTGCGCAAACGACCAATCAGACTCCCCGTGAACAGGTATTGGGCCATCTGCAAGGTGTCTATTCGACCAACCAGACTGCGGCGGTCCAAAAGATCAAAGCCATGGGCACGAACGCGGTGCCGACATTGATTGAAGTGTTGGGATACCGGCAGCAGGCATTGGATGAATGGTATGAGAAGGTTTATCTTATCACACCGGCAGCCATGCAGAAGCATCTATCCAAGCCGGACGTCATCGCTAAGCTGCGTGAGCGGGCCAGTTTTACTTTGCAGATGATGCCGGAGACCGGGAATTATCTGCAGGATCTGCTGCCCTTGCTGAAGGATGAACGGTTGGAGGTAAGAAAAGCGGTGGCTGCGATATTTGCGGGGGGCAACCGGCGGGCTTCTCCAGCCGTGATGTTAGAACTCATGCCTTTGTTAAAGGATGACGACGGAGAGGTGCGAAAGTATGCCATCTGGGCGCTTAAATTCCACATCACGACTCTACCGCGCGCCAAGGCGGCCATGGAAGGAGCCTTACTGGACCCGGACGAAGACGTTCGCGTAGCAGCCAGCGGGGCCTTGCTGCAAGCAGACAACAGCCATCCAGGAGCCATGGCGGTGGTGCGTGCCTCCATGAAATCCACGAACAACTGGGCGCAAAAGAATGCGGTGAGTGCTTATCTTTCAGCTCAGAAAGATTCGCCCGGGCTGGACCACGAAACGGGTCCGCTGGTGACTGGTATGCTTTTGAGCACCGACCCTCAGTCGCAAGCCTTCGGTCTGATGCTGTTGCAGGCGAATGGAAAATCACTGATATCGACGGTGCCGGAAGTGCAAAAGCTGTTGACCAATTCCACCCCGTATATCCGCAGAGAGGCGACCAATGCGTTACGGGCTTTGACGAATAGTGTGCCGAAGCCATGAGATTCTCGCCTGCAAAATTCCTGCTACGAAAACAGACTTGGCTGTTGTTGCTGCTGCTTGTGTGTGCGACTGAAGGCTTTGCGCAAACGACCAATCAGACGCCGAGGGAGCAGGTGTTGAAGCTTTTGCAAGGCGTTCATTCGACGACCAACCTGCAGGCGTCCATGCAGCAGATCAAATCGATAGGGTCCAATGCGGTGCCAGTATTGATCGAGGTTCTGGGATACCGCCAGCCGAAGCTGGATGAGTGGTATGAGCAAGCCTACCGCAAGGTCCCCGCTTTACTTCAGGAGAAAATGTCCAAGCCGGATGTCATCACGAAGCTCCGTAGTCTGGCTGCTCGCGCTTTGCACATGATGCCGGAGACGAAGGATTACTTGCAGGATTTGCTGCCTTTGCTGAAGGATGAGCGGGTCGAGGTGAGACGGGACGCAGTCAATGTGTTTTCAACGCATAGTGTCCTGGCTCAACCAGCAGTCATGTTGGAGCTGATCCCACTTTTAAAGGATGCCGATCCGGATGTGCAACGGTACACCATCCGGGCGCTCCACCCGCACATCTTGACACTGCCCCGGGCCAAGGCCGCCATGGAAACTGTATTGCAGGACAACGATGAAATGATCCGCATGGAGGCAGCTCAAAAATTGCTGTTTAGGGAGCGAGATCATGAGGAGGCTTTGATGGTGGTACGCTCATCCTTGAGATCCTCGAACTCAACGGTGTGTTTGATGGCAGCCAATTCCTTACTAGTAGCGCAGAGAAAGTCCCCCACCCTCGACAGTGAGTTGGGTCCGGTTTTCACCAGGCTGCTTTCCAGCACGAACAGCTCCACCCAACTCTCCAGCTTGAGGCAGCTTTATCTCAATGGCCGGGGAAAATCCCTCCACTCCATCATGCCGGAAGTGCAGAAACTGCTTACCAATGCCAACCCGAAAATCCGGGGGGAAGCGATCGATGCTTACTGGGCTTTAACCAATAATGTGTTCAAGCCCTGAGAGGGTGTGGGAATGAAAGCGGGGGAGAGGCAGCGTTGGTGGCTACGGCGAGCCCCGACACAGGTGTCGAGGCACGGGTTGCGGGTTTCGTTGTGGTTTTCTGAGGTTCACCTGGTTGTCATCACTCCCCGTCACTTCCTGACATTGCCGCCGAAAAGGCTGGTTCCGCGCTGCGGTCTGGAGGTTGACTGGAGGGGGTGATGGGGGAAGGATGGGGCATGGGCACGGGGGCGGAGATCATCACAAATTTGTCGCTGCTGGGGATGGTAGCGCTGGGTTTGCTGTCCATGGTGCCGGTGGATCTACGGCGGGGATGGCAGGTGGTGGCGTTGTATTATCCGGTGGTGGGGTTGGGCCTGTTCGCGCTGTATGAGGCGGGTATTCAGGCGGAGATACCGCCGGAGAATGTGCCGATACGGATCGACCTGGCGTTCGTGCAGCCGCTGGTGGGGTTCCTGGTGCTGACGGGGATTTTCCGGTGGTATCTGATGGCGCAGGTAAGTGGCCAACCGGAAGCGGAACGGAAAGCGGGATCGGGGGCGCAGTTGGTGGCGGTGATGGTCAGTTTGGTGGTTTGTTTTGGGTGGTTTTGCAGTATGTGGTTTTAGGAGGGCGGAAGAAGACACGACCCCGACTCAAGCCGGGGTGAAATTTCACGAATTGGCACGAATTGCCTTTTGCTTGGGATCGCGGTTGTGTTCCGCAGCGCGAGGAGGAGGAATCAGGCTGCGAAATATTTTGGATCGTGCTTAAGTAGAGTTCCTGTTGCGGCTGCGTATTGATGGATTCGGAGGCGGTGGGTTGTTGGATACTGAAGCGGCTTAAAAGCCGCGCTCCTTTTGCGCTTGCTGCCATGGAAGCCGTTCATACTTATCACGCCGCCAGGCACTGCTCCATTTCCAGTCGCGTGGCGTTTGGCAAAGGATTGCTTTCGTTGGGTTATTCTCGGTGTATTTAACGGACTTCTGCAGATGCCCGGCATCTCGCACAACGGTATCGAAATAATCCTCCTGCCAAAATGCTCCGCGTCGTTTCAGTAACTGGTTAGCTATCCGGGCGGATGCGCCTTTCCAGTCATGTAAAATAGTGGTGAGCGGTATGTCCCAAACATCTATCACTGCATGCACATGATTTGGCATCACCACCCAAGCTTGCATCCGATACTCCTTGCCGTCGTTCTTCAAAATAATTTCCTCGATAGCAGCGGCCACGTCGTCACGCTTCAGCCAACATTCTCCGTGCCCGCGATCCAGCCACGCCTCCAACTGCTTCCGCTTTTCACTATCTGATTGCTCATGCAAGAAGGGTTCCCATTCCGCCCGGCGGGTGATAGGAAACGAATCCGCCAGCATGACCGTGACGAACTGAGTGATGTGTGGGGCATCAAAATGCGGCAGGTATCCCCGTTGATGCCATCCGCGAAACCCACGCTGCAACTCCTCGACCGAAGGTTTCCAATCCCATTCCCGTTTGGCCCGGATCAGATCCAGCAATCCAACATTGCTTGGAACAAGGCGTCGGTTCGGTTTCTTGGGAATGTCCATCGGCGTTCTGAAAATTACTCGGATGAAGCAAAAACTCCAGCGGCTTCATCCATTTCAGAGCGATTGAACGTGAGGTGGAGCGCGGCTTTTAAGCCGCTTCAAGGTTTGAACTAACAGGACATGGAAGATATTTAGAGGCATCCAGGAAAAGGGATTGCATGCTCAGGTGCGGTAGGCGTTTTTAGATCATTCGGTTTGCGAGTGTTGAAGCGGCTTAAAAGCCGCGCTCCTTTCGACGCGGCGGGGCGCGTCGGTTGGGCGTGGGAAGCGAAGTCTCGCGTCCCTACCTTGAGGGGATTGGGGACGGGATCGGGCAGATCGTGGGAAATGGTAGAAATCCTCGGCACTTGTACATAAGTGTTGAGGTTTCGGGAGGGGGTGAGCACGGAAGTTTTGAGTTTCTGGTTTCTTGTTTTTGGTTGGGGGTGTTTCGGGCGGGGGATTTTAAGCGAGGCTGGCCGGCCTTTGCTTAGGGATGTTGCTGCCGGCGGGACGCCGGCGCTCCACCTGAAAGTGCGCGCCGGGTCGAAGTTCGACTTCCCAATGAGGACTCTCGCCTTGCCGGGGAAAAGCAGACGGGTTTTTTATTTTGGGACCGCAGCATGCGGTCCCTCCCGGGATTGGTGGGTTTTGTTGGTTGTTGGGTGGCAGGGATTTGCGTTTGTAACGTTAATAGTGCGGGGTTGGGTTAAAATTATTGCGTTATTTTTGATTTTTCATGTTGACGCTTTGATTGGGATGGGGTATTTCTAACACTAGCAGCGGGAGCTGTGCGGATTAATTCTGAATCCGACAGGCACAGTCCGGCGGCTGCGAAGCCCAATTAAGGAGGGTTTTAGTCCAATGAAGAATTTGGAATACATGCGGGAGAATTGTGGTCGCAGCAAGGGGTCGGAAGGGCGGGCCAATCTTGCCAGAGCCTCTTTGGGAGGCTGTAGAAGGAGCGGCGCGCTGAGGACAGCGTCGCCCTACCATGTCGAAGTTCGACTTCCCATTGAAAAGGCCAACAGCATTCAGTCAGGGACGAGGTGGAACTTGTCCTTACCAGCGCGGGGAGGCAGGCGGGCCTGTTTCCGGCTTGCCAGACCCCCCTCCGCTTGTGCATGTATGTATATGGCAGTTACGTCTGACATCGCCGCGCTCGACGCCCAGTTTTATCAGTCCGCCGAATCTTTCTTCGGCGCTTACCCCAACACCGGTCTCACGTACGATGATGTGACTTTGTCCACGTTGTACTCGGATGTCCTCCCGAAGGATACCCAACTGGAGACGAATCTCGCGGAGGGGCTCCAGCTCCATATCCCCATCGTGTCCGCCGATATGGATACGGTGACGGAGGCGCGGATGGCGATCGCCATGGCGTTGAACGGCGGCTTGGGGTTGATCCATTACAACATGACAGAGAAGGAGCAGCTCTCCGAGGTGAGCCGGGTGAAGAATCATGTGCATGGATTGATCCAGGACCCGATCAAGGTGTCGCCGGACCAGTATATCAGTGATGTGCTGGAGATGATGGAGAAGCGGCATTTCGATTTCAGCACGTTCCCGGTGGTGGATGCACAGGACAAGTTGATCGGGTTGCTGTCGGGGCATGTGGTGAAGCCGCGTTACGCGAAGCGCAAGGTTTCTGAAGCGCTGACGCCGCGGGCGCAGGTGCACACGATCACGGTGAAGGAGCTGGGCAAGAACCCGATCGCGCGGGCGGACAAGTTTTTCACGGATCATCCGGGCATCCACAAGTTGCTGGTGGTGGATGGGCAGGACCGGTTGCACGGGCTTTTCACGATGAGCGACATCGAGCGCATCACGCTGGAGCGCGGGGCGCAGTTCAAGCCGGCGCGGGACAGTCATTTCCGCCTGCTCTGCGGCGCGGCGATCTCGGCTCCGCGCACGACGTCCGGTGACTTGGACAGGGAACGGATCATCGGTCACGTGGGCGCGTTGGTGGATCGGGGCGTGGATGCGGTGGCGGTCTCGACGGCGCATGGCCATAGCAAGGGCGTGGGTGAGACGGTGAAGCTGGTGCGGGACGCGTTCCCGAAGCTGGCGATCATCGCGGGCAACGTGACGAGTGCGGCGGGCGTGGCCTTTTTGGCGAACGCGGGGGCGAACGTGATCAAGGTGGGCCAGGGGCCGGGATCGATCTGCACGACGCGCATCGTGGCGGGCGTGGGCATCCCGCAGTTGACGGCGCTCTACATCTGTTCGCAGGCGGCGAAGAAGAAGGGCGTCTCGATCATCGCGGATGGTGGCATCACGAAGTCGGGTGACATCGTTAAGGCGCTCACGCTTTCGCAAGCGGTGATCTGCGGCGGTTTGCTGGCGGGTTGCCCGGAGGCGCCCGGAAACATCATCGAGATCAGTGGGAAACTTTATAAGCAGTATCGCGGCATGGGGAGCATCGCGGCGATGAAGGCGGGTTCAGCGGCGCGTTACGGTCATACGGCGGACAAGACGCGCAAGGTGGCGGCGGAAGGGGTGGAGGCGCTCAAGGAAGTTTCGGGATCGGTGGACGCGGTGCTGACGCAATTGATCGGGGGCATCCAGTCGGGCATGGGTTACCTGGGTGCGCCGAATTTGGAGCAACTAAGGGCGAAGGCGCGTTACATCCGCGTGAGTCCGGCGGGCCAGAAAGAGGCTTCGCCGCATGATGTGATCGAGGTGAAAAGCGGGACGAAGGAGTGAGGGCCGTTGAATCGTTAAAACGTGGAAAGGGTTAAATCGTTGGAAAAGTTCACGCTGCAACGCGTTTAACGATTTAACGAACCTAGAACTCGATGGGCTCGTTCATCTTGCTGCATTGCGGGCAGCGGGAGAGGTCGGTGTCTTCGTCATCGGTGTAGACGAAGGCGCACTTCTCGCAGCGGAAGATGCGGTCCTTGCTGGGGGAGGGTTGGAAGCTCTGCTGACGGCGTTCGTAGTAGAGCGCAATGAGGCCGAGGGCGCCCAGGGCTGCCGCGACGTAAGCGAAGATGAGGAGATCGGCGCTCATGTCAGCTCACGGCGGCGAGGGGTTCGTGATGGCGGGCGCGGCGGTGCGCCAGCGGATGGTGACGGTGCCCCAGGTGAGGTCCGCGCCGATGGGGCTGGCGGGACGACGTTGCGGCGCGGGCGCGAAACGGAGCTGCTGGACGATGGCCACGGCCTGGAGATCGGCCTGGGATTGTGCGGGGTTCACGGATTTTTGCTCCACGCTGAGGGTGCTGGCGGGTTCCGGCACGGCGCTGAAGACGTTGCCGGAGGCATCCACCGCGACGGTGACCCGGGTGGGGCGCAAGGTATCGGCCAGCGGCCAGAGCGGGATGGCGGGAGGATTGAGAAGTTTGCGGCTGGCGAGTTCGCCGGACACAGAAAAGGAGGATTGCGTGGGATGAATCACGGGCGGCAAAACCACGGGCGAGCGCTCAAACTCGGGAACGACCGCAGCGCTAGTGAGCTGTGGGGCGTTTGTCTGGATGAAGCGTTGGAAGGGGAGGCCGAGGCGGTCGGGGTTCGCCGCGAGCCAGAAATCGGGCTCCTTCCATTCGGTGAGCGGGCTTTCCCGCAGTTCCGTCCGCAACCACGCCGGGCCGGAGAAGCTGCGCGGATCGACAAGCGCGAACAACGTCGCCCCCGCCACGGACGGATGCTGGTGGACGGCCAGATTGGCGGAGGGCAGGGTGAGCAAAGCGACGGGCGCGCCGAAGTGAGCCTCGCGCACTGGTCGCACCACGCGCTCGGCCAGGACCCAGGTGAGGAAGAGTTGCCCGGCGAACAGCAGCGCGATGACGCGCACCCAACGCGCCCGCGGCCAGGATGGTTCGCCAGCGGTCATGGCAGCTTGGGTTTGTTGGTGCTGACGGTGAGGGGTTGCACGGCGGGTGCCGGCCTAGTGGCGAGCAGCGCCTTCTCGATGCCCGCCTCGCGCGCCAGGGTGCTGAGGTGCAAGAGCTGGTCGTACTTCACTTTGCCGTCCGCCTGGATGATGAGCGTGGCCGGTTGCCCGAGGCGAAGCAGCTCGGCGCGGAGGGCGGTTTGCAACGCCTTCTCCTCGATGATCTGGTTGTCGTAATAGATCTGCCCGTCGGCATCCACGACGGTGACGAGCACCGGGCCTTTGATGCCGGGCAACCCCTCGGCGCGCGGCAGGTCCACCGGCACGCCGGGGTGATAGATGACGGAGGATTGCAGCACCACGAACAGGAGAAAGATGAAGAAAACACCCGCATACGGGGCGAAATCAAACGACCCGCGGAACGGCCTAAGCTGGCGGGGAAACTTCATCAGTGACGCGCGTTAGGATCGGTGACGAGGTTCAGCACTTCGGTGGAGGTCTTCTCCATGTCCAGCACGATGGAGTTCACCCGGCTCACCAGATAATTATAGGCCGCATACGCGATGATGGACACCGCCAGGCCCGCCGCCGTGCAGATCAGCGCCTGCCAGATGCCGCCCGAGAGCAGGCCGCCCTGCGCATACTGCCCCTGCTCCTCCATCACCATGTAGATGCGGATGAAGCCCATCACCGTGCCTAGTAAACCCATCAACGGGCTGATCTGCGCGATCGTCGCCAGCAAGTTCAGCTTCTGTTCCAGCCGCGGCACTTCCATGAGGCCCGCTTCCTCCAGCGCCTCCCGCACGCCTTCCCGGCCGCGATCGCGCGCGAGGATGGCCGCCTTCACCAGCCGGGCGACCGGCCCCGGCGTGGCATCGCAGATGGAGAGCGCCTCCACGACGTTATCGCGCTTGAGCACGTTCTTCACGCCGATGAGGAACTCCGTCGAATTGATCTGGGCGCGGTGATAATGCAGCAGGCGCTCGATGACCACCGCAATGGCCGCCGCGCTTGCCAGCATGATCAACCACAACATGACGCCACCGTGCGCCAGGAGCTTAGGCAACATATTTAGTCACCTTACGGTCAGGCCGGACAAAACTCAACCGTTGATGAAAGTTCAGAATCCCAAGCACAAAGCTCAAATCATCCGATAAATCCCAACATCCAAGCATCAACTTCCAACTGGCTGCCTCCCTTTGAAGTTAAGTATTTTGAAATTGGAGCTTCTTTGGAGCTTTGAGTTTTGAACTTTGAGCTTTCCCCGCCTCTTTCCTCTTGCCTCTCTGGCTTGGGGCAGGAATCGTTTCCCTCATGGACAAGCCAGACCAGCTACGGGAACTCTTTCGGATGCAAAAGGCGCTCAACGAGCGCATCGGCGTGCACACGGACGGCATGACGGAAGAAGAGAAGACGAAGTGGATCTTGAACTACACCCGCGCCATGTCGCAGGAGATGGCCGAGCTCACGGACAGCGTCCCGTGGAAGTGGTGGGCCAAGTACCAGAAGTTCGACGAGCAGAACGCCCGCGTCGAGGTCGTGGATCTGTTCCATTTCCTCATCAGCATGGCGCAAGTCCTCGGCATGAGCGCCGATGACGTCTTTGCCGCCTACGTGAAGAAGAACGAGGTGAATTTCAAACGCCAAGAATCCGGCTACGTCCAGAAGGACCACGACGACTCGAAGCATATTTAGTTGTCTCGCAGCCGACGACGTCAGCATAAATGGACGCTTGGCATCCATGGTGGTTGCGTCATCGAGTCCTCTGCATTGCCTGGGCGCACAATGACTCAGTGATTGTGAATCGTTGGTGAAGAACTTCACCAGCGAAATGCTCGCTTCGCCCCGGACCATGGGTAATATTTTTTCCGATGGCCTACCAGTCCAACGACCGCGCGCGTGTGCTGAACGCCTGGCGCGGGTACAATGTCGCTGCTGCTGAGAAAGCGGCGGCGAACAAAGGCCGGGTCGCGGGCTCCATCGTCTCGCAGGTCATGGGCGGCCTGGGCTTGGACCGCCGTCGTGCCGAGGCCGAAATCGGCAAGGTGTGGAACAATCTTATCGACCCGCAGATCACGGCGCATGCGCAACCCACCGGCTTGAACAAAGGCACCCTCTTCGTCTCCGTGGACAGCAGCGTGTGGCTGGACGAGATCGTGCGTTATCGCCGGAAAGAAATCCTCGACCGTCTGCAAAACAGCTTCGGCAAGGAAACCATCGTCCGCATCTCTTTTCGCGTCGGCTAAGCCGTTATTCCCGCTTCGGCACCTTGGGTGCCACGCGTTTCCCTGCCGGCACGCGCCAGTCTGTGCCCATCAGCGCATCCAGATATGGATACAGCGTCACTTTGCGTGTGATCGGGTTGTAGTGATAGAAGGTATAACTGTTGTTCCGCAGCGGGAATCTCAGCCGCTCCCGCCACATCGGACGAAAACTGTTCATCGCCAGCAGGAATGATTGACCCGTAGCACCTTCCTCGGAGGTTTGCACCACCACCTGGTCATCCCAGAGATCCAAGGAGTAATAAGGCTGGGTCAGTGGAAACGCACTGCGCTTCCAGACCAGGCTGAAGGTCTCCTTGCCCTCCGCATCGGTCTTGATCTGGTACCGATGGGTGTAACCGTCCCGGTCACGGAAGCCTTCATTCAACACACCGGTCACCGTACCGTAGGTGGACATGGTGAACGTCTTGAAGACGGGCTTGGGACCGGGCGCAAAGTAAACCCCGTGGACTTCCCGCCAGTCCAGACTCGGTACGAAGCGCAGACTGGCTTGGCCTTCCGGCACCGGCAGCTCGAATCCCTTCGGGAACACCAGCGGAGCATCCCGCAGCAGTTGGCCGACGAAATTGAACTTCACCAGCCGCCAGCCGGTATCGTCCTTGCGGGTGAGCCCCCAGAGTGCCCCGTCATCCAGCACGTGCAGGGCGTAGATCGTCTGGCCCACGGGAAAGACATACTCCTGCTGGGCGGCTCCATACGGATCATAGGCCTGCACGATGCTGCGGCCAGTGCCGGGAGCCATGCCGCCGAGGTAGAACCAGTTGAAGGCCGCCAACGTGGAGACGGATTCTTCACTGGCCTGCAGACTGGCCGACAAAGCCACGACCCGCTCGGTCAATTGCACCGTCTTCGTCTGTGCCTGCGCCGGCCCAACGCCTAACAAAAGGGCCAAAATCAAAGGCAGTCCAAACTGCCGGAACATCATGCTCATAATTCAATACTACTGCAGAAAATCGCTTCTAGCTTAACCATTCGACGGCTCAAGCCGAGAAAATACTCAGCAGAATCTGTTCCCACCCCTGGTTCCGGCCATTAAAACCTCCGCGATTGTCAGTCCAAGATTGCCTCGCACGGACTTAAAACCTTAAGCTGGCTTTTATCCCATGGGCGTCTGCCTTGGCGGAAGCCGTATTAATCCATGAAGAACGCATTAAAGTTATTGGGCTGGCTCGCGGTCGTGTTGCTGGGCGTCTTTGCCTACGCCACCATCGCTTTCAAGCGCGGTGAGAACATCAATTCGGCGTATATCCTCATCGCCGCCGTGTGCAGCTATGCCATCGGCTACCGCTTTTATTCCGCGTGGATCGCGGCCAAGGTGCTCACGCTCAATGACCGCCGCGCCACGCCTTGTGAGGTGAATGATGACGGCAAGGACTTCGTGAAGACGAACAAGTGGATCGTCTTCGGCCATCACTTCGCCGCCATCTCCGGTCCGGGACCACTGGTGGGTCCGGTGCTGGCCGCGCAGTTCGGGTATCTGCCCGGTGCCTTGTGGATCTTGATCGGTGTGGTGCTAGGCGGCGCGGTGCAGGACTTCGTCATCCTCTTCAGCTCCATGCGGCGGAATGGCAAATCGCTCGGGCAGATGGTGAAAGAGGAGTTGAACACCACGGCGGGTTACATCGCGATGTTCGCGATCCTCGCCATCATGGTGATCTTGCTCGCGGTGCTCGCGCTCATTGTCGTGAAGGCGTTAGCGGAAAGCCCGTGGGGTGTCTTCACGGTGGGCGCGACGATTCCCATCGCGATGTTCATGGGGTGCTACCTGCGCTACATCCGCGCGGGCAAGGTGATGGAGGTCACCATCATCGGCATCGTGCTGCTGTTCCTCGCGGTCTGGGGCGGCAAGTTCGTGCATGAACATGCCGAATGGGCGAAGATGTTCACACTGAAAGAACTGCCCATCGCGTTCGCGGTCATCATCTACGGTCTGGCGGCGAGTGTGCTGCCGGTCTGGCTCCTGCTCGCGCCGCGCGATTACCTGAGCACGTTCATGAAGCTGGGCACCATCTTCGCGCTCGCCGTGGGCATCCTCGTGGTGCTGCCGGTCTTGCACATGCCGGCCGTCACACCATTCGCCGAGAGCGGTGAGGGCTTGGTTTTCGCGGGCAAGCTGTTCCCGTTCTGTTTCATCACCATCGCGTGCGGGGCCATCTCGGGTTTCCACACCCTCATCTCCAGCGGCACGACGCCGAAGATCATCACGCGCGAAGGCTATGCGCGGCCGATCGGTTACGGCGCGATGTGCCTCGAATCCCTCGTGGCCATCATGGCGCTCATCGCCGCCTGCACGCTGGACCCAGGGGTTTACTTCGCCATGAACATGAAGGGCACTCCGGAAGCCACGGTGGCAACCGTGACGGCAGCGAATTATCCGATCACGGTCGAACAGATGGAAGCGGAAGCCAAAGCCATCGGGGAACACACGCTCTTTGGCCGCACGGGCGGCGCTGCGACCTTGGCCGTCGGCATGGCGCACATTTTCTCGAAGGTGGTCGGGCACAAGTGGCTCGATCTCTGGTATCACTTCGCGATCATGTTCGAGGCATTGTTCATCCTTACCACCATTGATGCCGGCACGCGCGTAGGGCGATACCTCTTGCAAGACTTGTTGGGACACGTGTGGAAGCCGCTCGGCGACACCAAGAGCATTACGGCCAATTTCTTTGCCAGCGTGCTGCTGGTGATCGGTTGGGGTTACTTCCTGGTGCAAGGCGTGCGTGATCCTTTGGGCGGCATCAATTCCTTGTGGCCGCTCTTCGGCATCGCGAACCAGTTGCTGGCGGGCATCGCCTTATGCCTGGCCACGACCGTCATCTTGAAGATGCAGTTGAACCCGCCGCCGGCTGGCCCGGACAATCCGAAGCCCGCGCCGGGCAAGCCCATCTACGCGCTGGTGACCATAATCCCGCTGGTGTGGCTGATGACGGTGACAATGACGGCCGGCTTGCAAAAGATGTTCCATGAAAGCCCCAAGATCGGCTTCCTCTCGCAGGCGAAATCCTTGAACGAGAAGCTGCCTGCGTTGCAACAGGCGGTGGAAGCAGCCAAGGCTGTGGGCGAAGCCACGGCCATTGCGGCGGCGGAGAAAGCAGTGAAGACCAACCGCATCCTGCACTTCAACCAGATGCTGGACACGGTCGTCACCGGCTCGTTCCTCGTGATGGTCGCCATCATCATCATCATGTGCCTCCGGGAGTGGACACTGCTCTTCGCCCGCAAGAAGCTGGCGCAGTTACAAGAGAGCCCGCCGGTCTGGCTGCCCGAATATGCCGTGGTGGAAGGCAAGCCCTTCAACTGGTTCGGCCTGGCCTCGCTCATCTTCCTGATGGCCAAGGAACTCTCCACGGAGGCGGCCATCGAGCGTGAACAGCAACGGGTGGTGTATGAATGCGCCCCGGTGGCAGGGGACCAAGTCGTGGTCAGCCTGAGCGGCGGCGATAACCTGCCCAAGCTGGCGGAACCGCTGACGGCAGGCGAAGCCTATGAAAAGGTGACGGAACGCCGTTACGAAGGTGTGACCCGCTGCTGCTGACCTGATAGAGTCTGTCCTGAACTATTGTGGGTTGAAACCGCTATGGGCGTTCTCATAAGCATTCAAGCATTCTCCGGCTGCATTCTATTGGAGTAGCTGGCGAGGGTTCGGTTTGGGCGGTATGGATGGTGGCTAGAGTGCTGCAGAACAGGATGTTACTGCGAGAGAGTCACATCGGACGAATCAGGCGGGTAGGCGAATTCGGGGAACGGTGGTTCGTTGCAGAGCTAAAAGGGTTGAAGCGGGAAGTGATTCAACAACGGGTCAGCTTGTTTGGCGATTTAACGAGCAACGGGGATGGGACGTAGGTGACTGATGGGGGACCGGGGGAGTTGGGAAGCGAGCTGGTTTGGCTGGGGCGGTCATTTCCGTTAATGGCGGTTGAATCTGGATTCAAACCGTGGCATTCATGGAGGCATATCAGCTTATGGATACATGGTTTCATTCCTTTCGGGCGGTTTTGACGCTGGCGGGGGCGGTGCTCCTCGCCACGGGTTGTGCCGGTCCCAAACAGGCGGGGATGCGTCATTCGGAGCGGGCTTTGCGGGTGGCGGCCGGTTCGCCGGATCCGTTGATGCCGTTGCGCGAGGCGATGACATTTGCCACGACGTTTGACCAGGGGCTGGATGCGGAATTCGCCAAGGGCGACGGGAAACTGTATCACGCCGCGAACAGCCGCAGCCGCACGACGAATGCGGTGCCGGGATTGCCGGCCGGCGAGCTGGTGAAACGCACCGAAGGCGCGGGGCGGTTCGGGGCCGCACTGGAGTTCACCAAGAAGATGAATCCGGTGGTGTTCTACAAGGGGCAGACCAACATCAATTACACGACGAACTCGGCGTGGCACGGCAGCGCCTCCTTCTGGATGCGGCTGGATCCGGACAAGGACCTGGAACCGGGTTATTGCGATCCTTTGCAGTACGTGGCCCAGACCTGGACTGAAGGCGCGATGTTCGTCGAGTTCAGCAAGGACGAGACACCCCGCCACTTCCGCTACGCCATCATGGCGCAGCACAAGCTCTGGAACCCGACCAACCGCAAATGGGAAGAAATGGCCGTGAGTGAACGCCCGATGGTGCAGGTGCAGAAGCCGCCGTTCAGCCGCGAGAAGTGGACGCATGTGGTCTTCACGTTCGAGCACGCGAACACGGGCCGGAAAGATGGCATCGGCAAGCTGTATCTGGACGGCGAGTTCCAAGGCTCCTTCACGGGCTTCAACAACACCCTGAACTGGGATCCTGCCCAGAGCGCCCTGAACCTGGGCCTGGCTTATGTGGGTTTTTTGGATGAAATCGTGCTGTTCGACCGTTCGCTCAGTGCGCAGGAGGTGAAAATGATGTATCATCTCCCGAACGGTGCGAAGGACCTGCTCTATCGTCACTCGGATTTGCCGTTCATCGGGTCGCGCAAGTGGCTGACGAAAGACAATACGTTTAAGTGATCGCTATGTTACGTTTCTGGCAACATTGGAATTACAGTCTCGTGCTGCTGGCAGCGTACTTGGGGACCTTTCACATCTGGCCGCATCTGGATCGCATGGGGGTGATCCTCTCCGGTCTGGTGGTGGCCCTGATCTTGGGGAGCATCTCGCTTTATGCCGCCTTGCGGGGTTACTTCGCGAACCGCGTTGATTTCATCGCCCACACGGTGGTGCTGCTGGACATATTGCTGGAGGCGACCCTCCTGCCGTTGCATCAAGGATATGGTTTCTATGGCTGTGCGGTGGCGTTCGCGCTCGTGATCGGCGCTTATCGCTCCCGGTGTCTGCGCCAGCCCGTGCCCACCGTTGTCCCATGAAGCGGGAGACGCTCATCTCCTGGGTGGCGTTTCTCCTGACCTTCCTCTGGCTCCTGCTGCCGGACACGCGCAACTCCCTCGCGAGCCTCTGGCCCAGCGTGCTGGCCATCGGTCTCGCCTTCCTCACGCGGAACATCTACGTCTCCCTGTTCGCCGGAGCCTTGGCGGGTGCGCTCTTGCTCTATGGCGGCAATCCCGGCACCGCGTTCCTCGAGCTGTTCTCCAAGCACCTCATCAACGCGTTGAAAGATCCGTGGAACCTGAACGTACTCATCTTCACCCTGCTCATGGGCGGTCTCGTGGAACTGCTCCAGTGCAACGGCGGCACGAAGGCGCTGGCGGAATGGTTCCTTGGCCGCGCCCACAGCAAACGCAAAGCGGGCTTGGGCGCGTATTTCTTGGGTTGGGTGATCTTCATCGACGGCTTGGCGAATTCCATGCTCGTCGGCAAAGCCATGCGCCCCATCACGGACCGCGCAGGCATGTCACGGGCGAAGCTGGCGTTCATCGTGGATTCCACATCTTCACCCATCGCCGGGCTCGCACTCATCTCCACCTGGGTCGCGTATGAGCTTTCCGTGATCAAGCAGGGCTTTGAACAGACACCTAACCTGGTGGCCGAGCAGATTCCCGCTGCCTTTACGCTGCTGGTGCAAAGTCTGCCCTTCCGTTTCTACAACTGGTTTCTGCTGCTCCTGGTGTTCCTCGTCATCTGGCTCGGACGCGACATTGGTCCGATGGTGAAAGCCGAACGCGAAGCCGCCGCTGCCGCTCCTCCGCCGGAACCCGAGCCAACCACAGCCCCCAAGCCCAAAGAATGCACCCGCATCCATCTCGCGCTCATCCCCATCGTCGTGCTGGTCGTCGGAGTCTTCCTGGGGCTCTTCATCAATGGCGGCGGTTTGGAACGTGATTTCACGGTTGATAGTCTCATCACGGCCCTGGGTGCGGCAGATGCTGCCATCGTCTTCGTCTGGGTCACCGCGTTCACCTGCCTGCTCACCATGATCATCTCCTCCGTCCGCCCCACGGATGAGCTGCGCGAAGGCGTATTGCACTCCTTCTTCGAAGGCATGAAACACCTCTTCCTGCCCACGCTGATTTTGGTATTCGCATGGGTGCTCAATAGCGTCATCAAAGACCTCGGGGCGGCCAAGTTTCTGTCGAGTCTGCTCAGTGACAGAATGCCCGCCGGTCTGCTGCCTGGAGTGGTGTTCCTCACGGCCTCGCTCATCTCCTTCAGCACCGGCACTTCGTGGGGCACCATGGCCCTCGTGATGCCGCTCGCCATCCCCCTCGCAGTAGTATTGGGTGGCGGTTCACCGGACGCACCCGTGGTCGTCGTCACCATTGGTGCGGTGCTCGCGGGAGCGGTCTTCGGCGATCACTGCTCACCCATCAGCGACACCACCATCGTCTCCGCCTTCGCCAGTGATTGCGACAGCATGGAACATGTGCAAACCCAGATGCCTTATGCCTTGCTGGCGGCGGGAGCAGCCTTGGTGCTGGGATATCTGCCCACGGGTTTCGGGATGACGCCGTGGATCGCCTTGCCGCTGGGTGCCGCTGTTTGTTGGGCTTGGCTAAGGTGGCGTGGAGAAAAGATTTAACGAGCTTTTGGGTCAGGCGCGGGCAAAGCAAACCGCACATGATACACGCCGCCTTCCAGCCGTGATTCCACCTTCGGTGACACCTTGTGGAACACCCGCAGCATGCCGTGATTTTCCGCTAGCACTTCCGCGGTGAAGGCAGTGATGCCATGCTCGCTGGCAATGGCCTTCAGATATTCCATCAGCCATGTGCCGATGCCATGTTTCTGATAGTCCTCATGAATCGTCACTGCCACTTCGGCTTCGTTCGTCGCGCGATTGCGGAAATAGCGGCCCACACAGATGATGCGTTCGCGTCCCTCGTAGGGCACCAGGCCCACGATGGCCATGTCCTGCTCATAATCCAGCGTCACAAACCGCTGCACTTGTTCATGTGTCAGATGCCGGATGGGCGTGAAGTAGCGCTGGATGACAGTCTCGGGTGAATGCGAGTAAAAGAACTCCTTCAGCAGCGTCTCATCCGTTGGCCGGATGGCGCGGAACTGCACATCATGCTTGCCCCGGAAATGATGGCGCGTCTCATATTTGCGCGGATAGGGAGCCATGACCGGCGGCAAGGCGATCTGGTTCGGATGCACCAGATGCCGATCCCGCGCGGCCTTCAACAGATCATCCCGGAATTTTGGGTGCGCGATATTGATGAGTGCCAGCGTGCGTTCGCGCACGCTTTTGCCGTGCAGATAAGCGACGCCGTATTCCGTCACTACGTAATGCACATCGGCGCGCGTGGTCACCACACCGGCTCCGGGCTTCAACGCCGCCGCGATGCGCGACACCGTTCCGCCTTTCGCGGTGGAAGGCAGCGCGATGATGGGCTTCCCTTCCTCACTGCGGGCTGCGCCGCGGATGAAATCCACCTGGCCGCCAAAGCCGCTGTAAAATTGTTCCCCCAACGAATCCGCGCAGATCTGGCCGGTGAGATCGATCTCGATGGCCGAGCTGATGGACACCATGCGGCGGTTCTGCGCGATCTGCCAGGGATCATTCGTGAACTCCGTGGGGTGAAAGGCAAAAAGCGGGTTGTCGCTGATGTAATCGTAGAGCTTGCGGTCGCCGAAGCAGAAGGAGGCCACGATCTTGCCCGGCAGCAGCGTTTTCTTCGAGCAGTTCATCACGCCCGATTCGATGAGCGGCACCACGGCTTCCGTGAACATCTCCGTGTGCATGCCCAAGTCCTTCTTATTTTTCAGCGCCGCCATCACGGCACTGGGAATCTCACCGATGCCCGTCTGGAGAGTGGAGCCGTCATCGATCATCGAGGCGATGAACTCGCCGATGCGCAAGGATTCGCTCGAAGGCGCGGCGCAGAGGTGCTCGTAGATGGGCAGGTCGCTCGCCACCAAGGCATGCAATTGCGAGAGATGCACAAAGCTGTCGCCCAAGGTGCGCGGCATGCGCGGATTCACCTCGGCGATGACATGGCACGCGCTCTCCACGGCAGCCTTCACCACGTCCACCGAGACACCCAGACTGCAAAAGCCATGCGTATCCGGCGGGCTCACTTGCACCAGCGCCACGTCCAGATGGATGCGCTTCTGCCGGAACAAGGCCGGGATCTCGCTCAGAAAAATGGGGGTGTAATCGGCGTAACCGGCATTCACCGCCTCGCGCACATTGCCGCCCATGAAGAAGGCGTTGTGGCGGAAGTGCCCGAGCAGTTCCTTGCTGGCATATGGCGCACGTCCGTGCGTGAGGATGTGCAGGATCTCGACGTCATAGACCTCCGGTCCACGAGCTGCCAGAGCCGACACCAGCAGTTGCGGCGCGGCACAGCCGGACCCGATGAAGACGCGCATGCCGTTGCGCAGGCAGAGCAGAGCCTCCTCTGCCGAGGTCCAGTTCATTTTGGCATTGGAAGTGCCAGACGCGTCCTTCATCGATGAGGAAAGTATGGCAGAAGGTCAGACAAATGCCACGCCTGCTTGTTGGCGAAAGGGAACCGTGGATTGCTTGATGCTGGCACCTTGCCAGAGGCTTAGTCGAAGTCCGAGCAACTCATGAAGTAGTGGCACTTGGGGCAGCGGAGTTTGCACTTCTCGTTGTGCAATTCCGTGCCGCAACGCGGACACCAGCGCCAGTATTCCCCCGTCACATCGCACGCGTCGGGAGATGTGCTGGCGGGCGGTTCGGCGTCAGGCTGGGGCTTCGGGTCGGCCACGAGAGGAGCATAGCCAAACGGGCCGGGGACTCAAGCAGTCGGGGAAATAATGTCGATTTCCGCGCGATGACCCGTTTACATCAGCGGCGCGTGAGCAATCGGGACAACATGAAGTCGGACGTGCTGGTCATCGGGGCCGGCGCGGCGGGCTTGATGTGTGCGATCACGGCGGGCCAGCGTGGCCGCTCGGTGCGGGTGCTGGAGCATAATGAGCGCGTGGGGAAGAAGATACTTATCTCCGGTGGTGGGCGGTGCAATTTCACGAACCTGGGAGCGGGGCCGGACAATTACATCTCGAATAATCCGCATTTCGTGAAATCGGCGCTGGCGCGATACAAGCCGAAGGATTTCATCGCGCTGGTGGAGCGGCATGGCATCGCGTATCACGAGAAGAAGCTGGGGCAACAGTTCTGCGATACGAGTTCGAAGGAGATCGTGGACATGTTGCTCACGGAATGCGAGCGGGCGGGGGTGGAGATCAGCCTGAACTGCAAGGTGACGGCGGTGCATAAGACCACGTGCTATCAGGTGCAGACGAATCAGGGCATGTATGAGGCGGATTCGCTAGTGATCGCGTGCGGTGCGCTTTCGTTTCCGAATCTGGGCGTGTCGGATTTCGGGTATCGGCTGGCGGAGCAGTTTGGATTGAAGGTGTTGCCGCGCCGGCCGGGATTGGTGCCGCTGAAATTCAATGAGCAGGATTTGCGGGCGTATGCGGAGTTGAGCGGGCTTTCGGTGGATACGATCGCGACGGCGAATGGAAAGTCGTTTCGTGAGAACATCCTCTTCACGCATCGCGGCATCACGGGACCAGCGATCTTGCAGGTGTCATCGTATCGCGGGGAGAACGATCCGATCACGATCAATATGTTGCCGGATCAATCGGCGAAGGATTTGTTGCTGGCGAACAAGACGGATGCACGGGAGCTGCCGAATTTTTTGAGCCAATATGTGCCGCGGCGTTTCGCGCATGCGTGGTGTGCGCAGAATCAACTGGTGAAGCCGGTGAAGCATTTCAAACCGGCGGAGCTGGAGGTGATCGGGACGCGCTTGCAGAACTGGACGATCCAGCCGAGCGGCACGGAGGGCTATGTGAAGGCGGAGGTGACGCTGGGGGGCATCGATACGGATGAACTGTCTTCCAAGACGATGGAGTCGCGGAAGGTGCCGGGGCTTTATTTCATCGGCGAGGTGGTGGATGTGACG
>CAZPUL010000040.1:0-49787 GCA_964589735.1 uncultured Verrucomicrobiota bacterium
CGACGCTTTCTGCTCCACCCCGGCCAAGATAAGCTCCACCTCGTTCTCCACACGGGTCACCACCACCGACCAGGTGACGATAGCCAGCGTCAGCAAACAACTCCCCCCCAACACCCAACGCTTCCGTCGGTTCATCCGTGAGCCATGTAACCACTTCCTCATTCCATCATTCCTTCGTCATAAACCCCGTGCCGACATGTCGGGGTCGGGTTTCGACATTCGTCATTCCGCGTCAGCGGCGCGGTCTCGGGCTTCTCTATCATCTCTACCATCCCCGCCCGCCTTTGCCATGCAATATTCGTTCAACTCCATGCCACTTCCTGCCACCGGAGCGCCTAACTCCGATTCGGCAATGATCCATTGTCCAACTCCACCAGTTTGCTTTTTTGCATTCATGGTCGCCAATTTACCGGCCACAAACTGCCGCTTCTTGCCGTCTTCCACGTTGTCACATCTTCACCTCGGGTATCACCGAAATCTGCGATTTGAACTGCCGTTCCTTTTTGTTCGCCCTCGATATATTTCAATTCAACATCCCAAAAACGGTTTCTGCTCCAGACACTTCGCTCCACTTCGACTTCCTCACCTGGATTCAACATCTGCCATTCAACACCACCTGCAGGCAAAACCACATCATCAAGAATATCCATCTGCCTTCCGCGGAGCCCTAGTTGACTCACCACCAGACAAGGCTCTTGTTTAACTCGACCATGATAAGAGATTGGCACTGACGAACCATTCTTCACCCGAAACACAGCCACTTGAACATTCCATCCTGGCGCAGACACCCGTGTCTTCAGCCCCTCAAAGCTCACCTCCACCGGTCCCCGTTGCCTGTTCTTAACCACCCAAACCACCACCCCCGCCAGCAACACAACCAGCATCACCGCAATACCCTTGCGGAGCGCCGGTCTCCGACCCGGCGCGATCTGCTTATGTGTTTGCTCCGGACTCATCGTTTTATTTTCCTTCCGGCTTGGAAGATTTATTCTTTATCGGCAAAGCGGTTGCCGAACGTACAGCCACCCAATCGCTCTTCTTGATCTGCTCGGCAAACTTAATGTTACCAACCGGCCTCGGCTCCTTCCCCATCTGCCAGGTAGAGACCAGTCCCGGCACATACCTGAATTCCGCCTGCCAGGGCACTTCTTCCTCCCCCATGAAGGCTTCCCCCACCACTTCCTCCCCAGGTTGAATGACACACCAGTCCACTGCAAAACCGCAACGAATCAGTGGATTCAGTGCCTCAGCAGAATCCGCTTTCATGATTTCGACCTCCAAAAAACTCTTGTGCACACCAAGGAACGAAATCGGTTCGCTCGAGTTGTTTTTCAATCTGAACTTCACAGTCAGGATCAGGTAGTCACCAAACGAGCCCTTCTCCCACTTATACCCCTCGAAACTCAGTTCCACCTTCCCTTGCTTCCCCTTTCCCGACTGAGCATAACTGGTCCCTACCAACAGCAACGCCAGCATTAGCATTGCCACCAGCCTGCTCACCTTCCCCCATCTATGTCTATCTGTGTCCATTTTATCCCGGCTTCAGTCGGGGCTGTGGTTTAAAAACTCAGTTCCGGGCTTCTCCATTATTTCTACCATCCCCGCCCGCCTTTGCCATGCAATATTCGTTCAACCGTATGGCACTTCCTGCCGTTTCATCCCATGCCTTACTTAGCCACCAGCACCTCTTTGTTAGTGATGGAATCTGCATTCATGGGTGGAACCTTCAACTTCACCACATTGCCTGCACTTGGCACGACATCCTTTTTCTCGAGCCACTCACGCGTATTCCATGAAAGTGCCCGGAACCATGCTGGTCTTGGCTCGCGTTCAAAGTAATCAAAACGGAATTCTCCCCCTTCCGTCCGGTTCCTAAAGACTGCCGGCAACTCAAACTCCACGCTCTCGCCATGCTTAAGCAGCCCTTCCACCTCTGCGATTTTGTCTCCACCAAGAAGGGCTGACCCACTATCACTGACGATTAAATCGAAAAGGCCCCCACTCCTGTCTTGCTCATAAGCAATCGGGCCACCCGTTTTATTCTCCACCCTTATGCGTGCCATGTAGCTGGTTTCAGGCAGCGGAAAATTGATACTTTTCCGTTCTCTCGCCGTTAACAGGCGATAGCCCAAGAAAGTTACCTCCGGTTTGCCCGTGTGCGTTGGCTTATACCACTCCACGGCTATCCATGCGATAAACACCGAAGCCGCGATCACCAGCAGCAACTGCCACCTCAAACCCTTTTTAAGTTCTAACTTCATTCCCTAGTCATCTCACGACAGCGACAGTGGAGGGATTCTCACTGCGTTTCTACCATCTCCACCCGCCTTTGCCATGCAATATTCGTTCAACTCTATGGCACTTCCTGCCACCTCGGAGCGGCCACCCAGCCGTCCCTTGCTCCCTGCACCTTGCCACATCTTCGGCAGGGCTGTTATCACTACGCTCGCTATTCCTCACTATTCTCGGACAAAATGTTTTCTTTTCCATATTCCCCGCCTTTCTCCCTGCCGCCTTTTCCATTCTCCCGTTCTTTTTCATACCTCCATCCTGCCACACTTCTTTCCGCACCGTGAGGCCTATATGCGCTGTATGCGCTATATGGAGACAAAATTCATCTTCCACGCCCTCATCATGTTCCGATTACCATTTCCCCACCACCAACCTTGCGTTCCACTACGTTCCCATCCGTTCACACAAAATTTCAGACCATCGTCATTTCTCACTCTCAATGTTTGATGTTTCCCAGTTACGCCTTCTCATCCTGTAAATCTTGTTAATCCTGTCTGACCCCCACTAGCCCGAAGGTGCAAACGGCGTTCGCTGTTCCACATTCTCTATCTGTGTTTCTTCCGTGTTCCATCCGTGGCTAAACCAAATTCTTTTGAACATTCCGCCCCTTCCCTTGCGTCCAACCAAAACGATGCTACCCATAGACAGCCAACCCCGTTTCATGTAATATCCTCCAAACGATGCGCACTGCCCCAAAACAGACGAAGGTCCTGGTTTCGCTGTTCCACACGCCTACCGAGGCGAGTCGCGACATCTTTTACTGCGTGCTCCGCGCCGGCCACCTCATCGCCGGGCAGGACTACGCCAAGGTCCATCCGAACTACCCCGGTCACAAGCTGCTCCTCTGCCTGAAAGGCAAGGGCCACGTGAAGGTCAACGACCGCGTCTGGCCGGTGAACGAGGGCGAGATCGCCTGGATCTACAACCACTACGCCAACTCCCATTGGCCCGAGGAAAACTCGCCTTGGGAAATGCTCTGGATCCGCGTGGACGGCCCGCACATGGAGCGCATGTACCAGATGCTCACCTCCGCCGGCTCACCCGTCTTCTCCGGCATCAATGCCCGCACCTCTGCCGCCATTTTTCAGCGCATCTTCCGCGTCATGGAGACCCGCCCCATCGCCATGGAGGTCACCATCCATGCCGAAGTCGGCCAGCTCATCCGCGAACTGTTCAAGACCCGCTACTCCGCGAACCCTTCGCCCAAGAAGGAGAACGAGATCCCGCAATCGCTCCACAAGCCTATCGAGGCCATGCGCTTGTATTACAACAAGCCCTTGCGCGTCCATGAACTCGCCGCCATGGCCCACATGAGCGTCTCCAATTTCTTCCGGAATTTTAAGGCCGCCACCGGCACCAGCCCCATCGACTGGCTCAAGCGCGAGCGCATCAACCAGGCGAAGAAACGTCTGCTGGAGACCGACCTCTCCATCGCCCAGATCGCCGACGAGACCGGCTACTACGACCAGTTCTATTTCAGCCGCGATTTCAAGCGCATGACGCAAGTCTCCCCCAGCGAATACCGCCAGCGCGAACGCACCCACAAGAAGTGGCTCGAACAGCAGCAGGCCAACGACCCTCTGCCCCCTGAGCCCGTGATAAAGAAAAAGAACGGGAAGTAATCTTTTGGAGTGCTGTGGCTTGCCACAGCTTCTTGCCCCGCGCCATTAGGTCGGGGTCCGTCCGAGGCGGCTTGACGCCTCGTCTCCCTCTTCCCTTTCGATGTCGGAAGTTTCGCTAGCAGGCCAGCCGGTGCACCGGACGTTCAGTGTTTTCCCAAACTTTGAACCTTAAACTTTGGACCTTGAACTTTCTCCCTACCCCGGCGGCAACCGCAACGTCGCATCCAACGGCCCCGCCTCCGCCAGCGTCTTCGCGCCTTCCGTCCCGGCCAGCTTTTGCAACCGTTCCCCGCTCGGCCGCACCATGCGTTCATAGCTGCCCACCGCTTCGTTATAGGCATTGTTCGCCCGCTCCAACCCGACGCGTATCCGCTCAAAATGCTCCGTGAACTTCACCACGCGCGTGAACAGCTCCTGCGCCGCCTCATTGATATCCTTCGCGTTCTGCGTCTGCGCATGTTGCTGCCAGCTCACCGAAACAGACCGCAGTAACGCGATGAGTGACGTCGGTGTCGCGAGCAGAATCTTCTTCTGCGCCGCCCACACGATCAATTCATGATCCCCCTCCAGCGCCGCGCTGAAGAGCGACTCCGCCGGGATGAACAACACCACGTAATCCAGCGAATTCTCAAATTTACCGGGATAATCCCTTTCCGCGAGTTGCTTGATCGTATCCTTCAACTTCTTCGCATGGATCGCCAGCGCCTCCGCCCGCTTCATCACATCCACCTCATCCGACGCGTTCAGGAACTCCAGGTCAGGCACCTTCGCATCCACGATGATCACCCGCTCGCCCGGCAACCGCACGATCATGTCCGGCTTGCTGTCCCCCGCTTGGGCCTGCTCCGTGAAATCACAATGCGCGCTCATCCCCGCCGCCTCCACCACGCGCCGCAACGTCTCCTCACCCCAGCGACCGCGCGCCTGGTTGGAGCTCAGCACCCGCCGCAATTGCAACGTCTCCGAGGACAGCGACTGGCTCTGCTGCGCCAGTTGCTCCAGATGCTTCTTCACCTCGCCCAGCGCCTGCGATTGGCTCGTCTCGCTCTGCTGCAAACGCTTTTGGTAAACATCCAGTTGCTGTTTCAACGGCTCCACCAGGGTCTTGATGGATTCCTGCCGCTGGGCCAGATCCCCTTTCGCCGTCTCTTGAAATTTGGCCAAAGTCTCCGTGGCGAGTCGCAGGAAATCCGGCTGCGTCGCCTTCAAGGCATCCGCACTCAAGGCCTTGAACGCCTCCCGCAGATCACTCAATGCCTTGTCCTGCGCCGCCTTCGCTTCCAGCAATGCCTTCGCGTGCAATTCCTTCTGCTCCGCCAGCAATCGCTCCGCCGCCTGATGCTTCGCCTCCGCTCCCGCCAAGGCACTGGCAGATTGGGTTTGTTGGTTACGCAACTGGATCAGCTCCACCTCCCGCTGGGAAAGCTGCTGACGCAATTCCCCCTCCAACCGGTTGTCCACCATCGGTGCCGCGACCGCCTTGTTCGCGCCCAACAGCCAGCCGATGACGCCCCCCAGCACCACACCAAGCAGGATATAAAGTAACGGTTCCATCAATTGACTTGCGATTTTAGGATTACGATTTACCGGCGGGCTCTGAAACTTCGATGGCCCGCCCATCCGGGTCCAACACTACCATGCGCCTGCCCCATGGCGAATCTTTCGGCGCAGTCACCACCGTGACATTCAGCGCGCACAATCTCTCCAACGTCGCATCCACCGACTCCACAGAGAATCCCAGCATCGTCGCCCCGGCGTTCAAACGCTCTGGTGCCTGTCCCGGCTTGCCCGGATACAACTCCATCACCGCACCGCCACGTTCGCAACTGAGATGCACCGGCCCGGAACCATGCTGCTCCTCCACAAAACTCAAACCCAGCTCCTCATAGAAAGAGCGAGACAACGCCAAATCTGCGGCCCTTAACACCAACAAATTTATGATCGGCTTGCTCATTCAAACGGAATGGTAGAATCACCCTTTCCGAATCACAGCAGAAAATGAATGACCGGCGCTGTTTCTGTTCTCCAGACCCAGCGCCGGCCAACACCAGTTACGTATTACGTATTACGAGTTACGAGTTACGCTTCGTTTAGAAGTGCGCGATCACTTCGATCTCCACGATCGCACCCTTCGGCAGTGCCGCCACCTGGATGGTCGAACGCGCCGGGAAATCGCCCGTGAAATACTTCGCGTAGATCTCGTTCATGCCGCCGAAGTCCGCGAGGTTCGTCAGGAACACCGTGCTCTTCACGACGTTCGTGAAAGTCAGCCCTTGGTCATCCAGGATGGCCTTCACATTTTGCAGCACGCGCTCCGTCTGCACCTTGATGTCGCCTTCCACGAGATTGCTCGTGGCCGGATCGATCGGGATCTGGCCTGCGCAGAACAGCAAGTCACCGACGCGGACAGCATGGTTGTAAGGGCCCACCGCCGGAGCGGATTTGGCCGGTTTGATGATTTGTTTCGTAGCCATAAATAATTGATTAAATGTTCGCCGCGATCGCGTCACCCATCTGCGTGGTGCCGACCTTCTTCGCATTCGGATCCGCCGAGGTATAGATATCGCCCGTGCGATAACCCGCCGCAATCGCCTTGCCCACCGCGTTCTCGATCGCCGCTGCCGCGTCGTTCTGCTTGAACGAGTGACGCAGCATCAGCGCCGTGGAGAGGATTTGCGCGATCGGATTCGCCAGATTCTTGCCCGCGATGTCCGGAGCCGTGCCACCCGCGGGCTCGTAGAAGCCGAATGTCTTGTCCCCGCTCGTCGCGCCCAAGCTCGCGCTCGGGAGCATGCCGAGGGAACCAGCGAGCGCGGCGGCTTCATCGCTCAGGATGTCGCCGAACATGTTCTCGCACAGCATCACGTCGAACTGCGTGGGCTTCAGCATGAGCTGCATCGCGCCGTTATCCACGAACATGTGCTCGAGCGCCACATCAGGATAGCTCTTGCTCACCTTCGTCACCACATCGCGCCAGAGCACGCCGTTTTCCAAAACGTTCGCCTTGTCGATGCTCGTCACCTTCTTGCGCCGGAGAGCCGCCGTGCGAAACGCCACATGCGCGATGCGTTCAATCTCGGACGTCGTGTAAACCATCGTGTCGGTCGCACGCATTTGGCCGTTGCCGAGGTCTTCCGTCTTCTTCGGCTGGCCGAAATACATGCCGCCCGTCAGTTCACGCACGACCATGATGTCGAGCCCGTCACCTTGACGTTCCTTGCTCAAAGGGCAGGCGTGGGAAAGTTCCTTGGGCAATTTCACCGGACGCAGGTTCGCAAAGAGACCGAACTCCTTGCGCAACCGCAAGAGGGCCGCGCGCTCCGGGCGTTCTTCCTTCGGGATCGTCGGATCACGGTCCGGCAGACCGACGGAGCCGAAGAGGATACAGTCTGATTCTTTGCACAGCGCGAGGGTGGTGTCGGGCAAGGCTTTGCCCGCCGCATCGATGCCCGCCCAGCCCACGGGTGCTTCCGTGATCTGGAACGCGATGGGGAATTTCTTCTCCACGGCGCGGAGCACCTTGATGGCCTCCCGCATCACTTCCGGTCCAATACCGTCACCCGCCAAAGCCGCGATCTTGAATGTCTGTAAAGTCATGGGCCGGGAGACTAGTACGGGAGGCATCCGGCGGGAAGTGAAAATTAACAGGAATTGGGGACGCCCTATTCCCCTTCGACCAGCATCTTGGCGTTCTTCTTAGGCACATCCAGCTTCTTCTTCGGACGGAAAATCTCGTCGTATTTCAGCAACTGCTGGACGGTCAGTTCACTGCGGATGAGTTCGCGCGTATGGCGGACTTCCTCGCGGAGATACGGAGCGATGCTGTCGGAGATCAGCTTCGTGCGCTTCTGGCTGTCGCCCATGATCTGCTCGATGCGCAGCCGCTGCTCGGAGGTCAGTTCCAGTTGCTGGCCGAACCGGGTCACGAAATCATTCCGCACCTTCTGGGAATGCGGCGTGCTATTCGTGCTGAGCTGGGGCGGATTCCAGACACTCAACGGGTGCTTGGTCGATTCATTCGGACCCGCCACCAGCGCTTGAGGAGCAGCCTGATGCATGCGGTTCACGAAGAGGCCACCAGTGATGATCCCGGCACCAAAAATCACGAGGGTAGCTAAGATGACCTTCCAGATACTCACCAAACATCTCCCAAGTTATCCAGTGGTGCGAGCACCGTCAGCTCCAGGTCCGAGGATTGCAATTGCGCCAGTTGCGCATCATGTGATTGGAACGACCAGACGCCGATCACCAGCATGACCGCCACGCAAGGAGCGGCCGCCCGCCACAAGGCATGGCCCCACAGCGCCCACACATCCACCGGACGCAAGTCCTTGATGTGCGCCATGATACGCTTCTCGAAAGCGTACGGCACCGAGTCCGAAGTCCCATGATGCCGCGCGGCGGCAATCAACTTTTGATTCAATTTGGCCGTATCCATAAGCCTGCTAATCTGTCAGACGCACCGAAGTGCCTCCGTGGTTACAATTTCTTGTCCTTCATCAGTTTTGTCAGCAACTTTTTCATCTCCGCACGGGCCCGGAAGGCCCGCACCTTGACAAGCGGCACCGACCACCCGGTCAGGTCCGCGATCTCTTTCACCGACCGGTCCTCGATCTCCAGCAGCGTGATGACCAGCCGTGCCGCCGGTGAAAGCTTCTCCAGCACCTTGTCCACCAGCTCCTTGGCCTCCCCCGCCTTCTCGCTGGTACCATCCGGGTCCTCGGCATGCCGCTCCAGCCAATCATCCTCGGCATCGGTTATCTCCGTGAAACTGGTCTCCCGGTTCCGCTGGTGTTCCCGAAGGAAATCGTAGCAGGTCCGCACCGCCAGGCGCATCAGCCAGTGCTCAAACGGTGCCTCACCACGAAAGGAGGACAGTTTCTGATACGCCTTCAGGAACACCTCCTGCACGATGTCGTCCACCTCGTCATCCCGGCGGGCATAACGTCGGGCGGTGGCGAAGACGCGCGGCTGATACTTCACGATCAACTGCTCGAAGCACGCCGTATCGCCCCGCAATACAGCGGCTATCAATTCCGGGTCAGTGGGTTCGTTCGGTGCCACGCGTAATTCGCTGGGTCAGTCAAACGACGTCTGCGAACGGTCCTACAGACGCGTATGCATGGCGGCGGGATTCAAGAAACTAACCGCCAGTGCATGCGTCATCCTTGAAGGAGGAGACGGCCCCGCACAACAACAAAAAGGCCGCCCGGCAAAGGCGGCCTTGGTTCTGACCCGTCAGATTTCATTCCGCCTTCGGACGGCGCGTCTGCCCGTCTTTGCCACCACGCTTGGCCATTTCATTCATGCGCTCAAGGGCTTTCTCCTCCTCGGGCGTGATGGTGCCTGCTGTCTTTTTCTTCTCCAGTTCTGTGCGGCGGGCCATGAACTGCTCGCGGAATTCCTTCATCTTCGCTTCACGCTGTTCCGGTGGCAGGTTCTTGAATTCCTCGCGCCGTTTTTCGAGATCGCCTGCGGCCGGCGCTTTGGCCTCGCGCTCCTTCATTTCTTTCATCTTCGCTTCGCGTTGTTCGGGCGTCAGCTTGTTGAACTCTTCCCGCTGCTTCAGCGCTTCGGGTGCCGGCGCGCCTTCCTTGGCATACTTCTCGCGAATCTCTTTCATCTTGGCTTCCCGCTGTTCAGGCGGCAGAGCCATGATCTCCTCGCGCAGCTTCTGCATCTCCGGGCTGTTCTTCATGCGCTCGCGGATCTCCGCCAGCCGCGCCTGACGCTGCTCCGGCGGGAGCGCTTCCAGTTCCTTGCGGATATCCTCCGGAGAGCGCAAACCCTCGGTTTTCGCTTCCTTGCCCGTCTCTTCACGCGGTGCTTTCGGAGCTTCCTGGGCCATCACCGAAGACGCCACCAGCACACCACCACTTACGATCGCCAATAAAACACGTTTCATAAACTTCATGATTTGTTTGTTCACTGTCTGGAATCGGTGACGTCTGGAAACGGGGGGCGGTTACAATCACAATGAAACGCCGCGATACATCACCGGATTCACTCCCGGCGCGATGCCGTCTCATGCACGATCAGATTGGTGAATCCAGATACCATATAAAGCCCACGCAGCTTGGCATTATTGGCACTGGCTGTTAACGGTCTTTTCTCGCCCGGCAAGAACTGATGCCCATGGGGACAGACCGGCCCTTGCAACACAGAAAATGAGGCATACGGAATGTCACCATCGGGGCACACTCTATCCAGCGGCCTGACATACGCGGCAACATCATCGAACTTCAGCACTTCATCCGGACCCTTCCGCTGTTCCAGACAGGAGGAAATCGCCGCCGAGTAAAGCCTCTCCATGTTGCCCAGACACTGTTGCTCATGACTCTTGCGGACATGCGCCGACCACCATTTGCCCCCGATAACAGCGGCCAGGAGCACCATGGCCATAAAGATTCCTCTTTTCCTCGACATGCTATTCCTTGTTTTCCAGTTCAGCTCTGGGTGTCATCCCGCACGCCGCCAGCCAGATTGCCAGCACGAAACTGAACACCATCGCCAACGTAAAACCCGTCACGTGCACCACCCCGAGCAACACGCTCGCGGAGGAGATCACAAACCCGAAAAACTGCACTCCCGCCCCGCTGAAGAGATACTGCACCAGCACCACGCCGAAGCCGAGCGCGATGCAGAACCAGCACGCGCTCGCCAGCAGACAAACCGTGCGCCTGAACATATGGCCATAACGCTTCACCGGTTTCGCCACTACGTCTTTCGCCAAAGCGCAATACTTGCGCAGTGAGACCGGCGGAGCCGCTTCCGGAAGAAAACGCATCCCGCATTCGCCGCACGTCACCAGCGCGTCCCGGCTTTCCCTTCCGCAATACTCACACTTCTGCATGGTGGTTTCACCGCCTCTGGATGTTCCACTAATCCTCCTCTTTCGACGGACCCGTGCAAGCCGATTATTCAACGGAGCGCGACTCTCCGGCTCGCGGCAACGCGAAACGTCCAATGGGGCCGGAAAGCATCAGCCCGCTTGGGTATTGGCCAAGCTCATCTCCCGCTTGCTTGCGTCGCAATTCTCACTAGTTTCCCGCTCATGCCGGTGTTTTACGAATGCCAGCGCTGCACCGCCTGCTGCCGATGGCCGGGCCAGGTGCGCATCACGGATGAGGAAATCAGCCGCATGGCGGTTCATCTCGGACTGGATGAGCATGCCTTCATCCAGCGTTACACGAGACTGCGCGCCGACCGGCAGGCGCTCGTGCTGATGGACAAGCCGAATGGGGAATGTATTTTCCTCGAAGGAGGAAACTGCGCGGTGCAGCCGGTGAAGCCGCAGCAGTGCCGGGATTTTCCGAATCTGTGGAATTACCCGGGCGCAGAACAGATGTGCCGGGCGAAACCGATAGATGTCTCAGTGGCAGAGTTTCGCCGCCGGGTGAGCGCGGCTACCGGACGACCGGAGGAGACTATTCCCGTTCAATCTTGAGCAACTTCTCGAACTCAGCCGAAAAGGATTGCATCGATGATGTGATCCGCGGCGGCTGGAGGGCGATCATGTCTAGAAAACGTTCCGCCGACTCGGGCTTGCGTTTGACCAGTTCGGTCGCCGCAATGATCATCGAGAGGTAGTTATTGATGTCATGACGCATCTCCGACAGCTTGCTGTTGATTTCAGCAACCTGCTCCGGCGTAAGCGTTTGTGGTTCGGACGGCAACCCCATGCGGCGATAATTACAGACTTCCCCGACAAATCAAGCGGTTAGCAGCAAGAAAAGTTAAGCTGCCTGAATGACTATTTTTAAGCCATAACCATTTGACCAGCAGCAAGATAGCATAAAACAACCCAAGCTGTCCGTTTTGCCGTTTGACACCCCCCTCCCTGAAATCTAAAGTTCGGCTCCAATTTTTTTGGCCTGCCCGCAACGAACCGAAGGGCGGCCATCCAGAGAGGATGTGAGTTAAGTTGACTGAGATTAAGCTCAAGAAAGGCGAGTCCGTCGAAAAGGCGCTCCGCCGTTTGAAAAAGAAGATCGACCGCGAGGGTACCCTCAAGGAGGTGCGCAATCACCGTCACTATGAGAAGCCCAGCGAACGCCGTCGTCGCAAGATGAAGGTCGCGCGCTTCTCGGCGATGCTAAGCGCTCGTTACGCCGATCTGTAAGAGATTTAGGCTTTCCACCAGCCGGGTGCTGTGAATAATCCACAGCCCCGGCTTTTTTATGTACTCCCTGTCCACCTGCTGGAACTCGAACCGTCATACGGACGGACGCGCCATGCTCGCCGAAATCCGCGAGCTGGGCTTCGAGTATGCCGAATTGAGCCACGGCATCCGCATCAGCCTCCTCCCGGGTATCTTCGATGCCGTGGCCGCCGGGGAGATCAAGATCTCCAGCCTGCACAACTTCTGCCCCCTGCCCCTCGGTTACAACCAGCCGAACCCGAACATCTTCAAGTTCACCGCCGAAAAGGAGCGCGAATGGGTCAATGCCCTCCGCTATTCCATCAAGACCTTGGAAACCGCCGTGAAAGTGAACGCCCAAGCCGTCGTGTTGCACTTTGGCCGGCTACCCTTGGGCGACGTGACGGATATGCTCAGCGAAGCCATCAACAGCGGTGACGCGATCAGGCACGCCAAGATCGTGGAAGCGCTCCTGCTGGAGCGGGAACGGGTCAAGGACGCTCCCCAAGCCCGCGCCATCAAGCTGGTCAAAGCATTGGCGGTGAAGGCGGCGGAATTGAAAATCCAGCTCGGCCTGGAAATCCGTGAAGCCGTGGAGGAAATCCCGCTGGAAGGCGATTACCCGGCCATCTTGAACGAGTTCTCCCCGGAAACGGTCGGTTATTGGCATGACATCGGGCATGCCCAGATCAAGGCGAACTTGGGCCTGATCCATCACCGGGCGCACCTGGAGACCGTTTCGCCGCGCCTGATCGGGTTCCATATCCACGACGTCGTGTTCCCGGACCAGGACCACCGGGCACCTGGCATGGGCAGCATCGACTTTAAAGGACTGGCCAGTTACGCTGCCGGGAACAAGATCAAAGTGATGGAGCTGAACCCCTCCGTGACCGTGGATGAAGTGAAGACTGGGTTTGAGTTTTTGAAATCCGTGTGGGGACCGAATTGAACAAAAGCGGAGGCAAATGGCGCCAGCTCTGGTGGCGGTTGCTCATCTGCGCCGCACTGATGCTCTGGATTTTCCACGGCATCTTCCTGCAAGAAGGCCGTCAATCCGTGACTGCCGCCGGGGGCCATTGGGACTCTCTCTCCCGTTCCGAGCAATGGCAGCAGGCCTGGCAGCATGGCCCCATCGAACTGTGGAACGCCGTCCGGGTCGTCTCGCCCATGGCATTTCTCCTCTCTCTGGCGTTCATGGGGGCAACCATTCTGCTCGGCACCCTGCGCTGGCAGAAGTTGCTCCAGACGCAGGGAATCAGCCTGCCCTACAGCCGCACCTTGGAGATCTCGCTCGTGGCGCATTTCTTCAATTCCTTCCTGCTGGGCTCCACCGGAGGAGACCTTTTCAAGGCTTATTACGCCGCTCGGGAGACGCATCACCAGAAGACTGAGGCCGTCACCACCGTCTTCGCGGACCGCCTGATCGGCCTGTTCTCCATGCTGCTCTTCGCCGCCATCATGCTGCTCTTCAATGTCGGTGCCTGGCTGGAAAACCCTACCCTGGTCAGCTTCGGCGGCTTGATCGCGGCCTTGTTCGTCGGCTCCGCCGGGTTCTGCTTCCTCGCCTTCTTCGGGGGCGTCTCCAAACGCTTCCCGCAAGTACGCGAACTCCTCCGGCGACTGCCCAAAGCGGAGATTCTGGAGCGCTCGCTCAATTCCTGCCGGCGGTTCGGCGAAAGCCCCAAGGACCTGCTGTTGGCACTGGTCTATTCCATGGCGCTGAACGCCTTTTGCGTCTTCCAAGTCTATGCGGTGGCCCAAGGTCTCTCGCTGACGATCGGCATGCAAGCCCTGCTGTTCATCGTTCCCTCCATCATCTGCCTGTCGGCCATCCCCATCACCCCCTCGGGACTGGGCGTGCGGGAGAACCTGTTCGTCCTGTTGCTGGCCGCCCCCCAGTTCGGCGTGCCGAATACGCAGGCTTTGACCCTGTCCCTATTGACCTACGCCGGGAGCCTCATCTGGAGCCTGATCGGGGGAGCCGTTTACCTTTCGTTCCGGGATAAACACCACCTTTCAGAAACAGAATGAACAGCATAACTACCGGTGCCACAGTATTTTTCATCATTAATTGACGGAATGTCGTGCAAATCGGCTTGGGGGTGTTACTTTTTGACCGTCGCGACCCACGCGACTATGTAACGATGGACAAACTCCTGCTCATCGATGACGAAGCGGATGTTCAGTACTCTTTCCGCCGAATCTTCGACTCTCCTGAAATCGAACTCACCACTGCCAACAGCGGTGAGGAAGGCCTGAAGCTTTTGCCCAAGGTCAAACCCGACCTCGTCATCATGGACGTCCGCATGGGCGGCATCACCGGCTTGGAGGCGCTCCGGCGCCTGCGCCAGATCGATGCCAAACTGCCCGTCATCATGATGACCGCCTATGGCACCACCCAGACGGCCATCGAGGCCATGAAGCTGGGTGCGTTCGATTATCTCCTCAAGCCTTTCGACGTGCCCAAGCTCAAGCAGATTGTCATGGCCGCCCTCAAGGCCTCGCGCGACATGAAGCAGGTGGTCAGCTACCAGCCGGCGCTCGAGACTGAGGATTACGAGATGGGCATCATCGGCCGCAGTGAGCCGATGCAGAATGTTTTCAAGCTCATCGGCCAGCTCGCCACCTCGGATGCCACCGCCCTCATCACGGGGGAAAGCGGCACCGGCAAGGAACTGGTCGCCCGCGCCGTCTATCACCACAGCCAGCGCAGCAGCCAGCCCTTTCTGGCCATTAACTGCGCCGCCATCCCGGAAAACCTGCTGGAGAGCGAGCTGTTCGGCCATGAGAAAGGTGCCTTCACGGGTGCCGCCGTGCAACGCATCGGCAAGTTCGAGCAATGCAATAATGGCACGATCTTCCTGGACGAGATCGGGGACATGAGCCTGCCCACGCAGACCAAGATCCTGCGCGTGCTGCAATCCGGCACCTTCGAACGCGTCGGCGGCAACCAGTCCATCAAGGTCAACGTCCGCGTTATCGCCGCAACGAACAAAAATCTGGAACAGGCCGTCGCTACGAAGGAATTCCGCGAGGATCTCTTCTACCGTCTCAACGTAGTGCGCATCCAGATGCCGGCCTTGCGCGAACGGCCTTCTGATATCCCCCTGCTGGTGAACTATTTCCTCAAGAAATATGGCATGCAGCAGAAAGGCCCGCTAAAGGCCATCACGAATGATGCCTTGGCGGCCATGTCGGGCTATCATTGGCCGGGCAACGTCCGCGAGCTGGAGAACTCCATCCAGCGCGCCTTGGTCGTGGCGAAGGGCGACGCCATCCTGGAAACCGATCTGCCGGGTGAGATCCTCTCCTCCCGGGCCGGTCATGCTGCCGCCACCGTTGTCGCCCCTGCTCCAGCGCCAACCGCTGCCGGCCCTGCGACTCCAGCACCGGCTACTTCAGCGGGCACAACTGCACCTCAGACGGTCGATGAAACGACTGCTCTGATAAGGCGGCTGTTCGACTGGGCACGCGACCGGGCGGATCAGAAGCTGATCCCAACCGTGGAACGCGAATTGATCATCCATGCCCTGGCGGAGACCGGGGGCAACCAGGTCCGTGCCTCGAAGCTGCTGGGTATCACCCGCGCCACCCTGCGCAAACGCATCGAGAAGTTTAAGATCAAGCAACAGTTGACCATCAACTGACGGCTATTTTCCGCTTTCGGTGAATAAAAAAGGCGCATCTTACGATGCGCCTTTTTCGTATTTAAATGTGATTCCTATTGGCTGGAACTGCCGCCCACCAAACGCACCCGGTAGAAGCGTCCATTCGGAGAAACGGTCGGGTCCGTCGCCGTCAGATCGCCGCCCGTGCCCGTCCTGACACCGCCCAATTGGATCCAGTTGTCCGAGGCCAAGGTGGTGCTGTATTCCAACACGTAAGTCAAACCAGCTTCGGAAGGCCAGCTGATGGTGACACCTGAGCCGGACGTCCCCAAAGCATTGCCCACGCGCAGACCCGAGTTCGGGTCGTTCGGGTCCGTGCCCGCCCGGTACTCCGCCCAGTTCTGGATACCATCACCATCGGCATCCGCATTGGCCGCAGCGAGCAGATTCAGACCGCCATTGAAGTAACGCAGACGCCAAGAGTCAGGGATCGCATCACCGATCGCCGAAGCACTGCGGTCCGAGAAGGTCACCAGACCGTTGGCACTGGACGTGCGCTTCGTACCGATGGCCGAGACATGCGCCACCCGGATGACATAGGCGCTGAAATCAGTGACTCCCGCCGGAATCGTCACCAAGAGATTGCCGACCACATGTTCACCCGCCGCCAAGCCCGGCACACCGAAAGGAGTGCTGGCATTCAAAGTGTTCATCCATGCGGCACCAAAGGTGTTGCCTTGGCTCGTGGTGAATCGCGGAGATCCCAAGGTAGCCGCCACCTGCTGGAATTGGACCGGTTGGGTCAGCTTGGGAGTGGTTCCCAGCGGCTCAACTTCCAACGCCATCATCAGCGACTTGATTGGGGTGTTACCGGAAACGATTGCCTTGATAGGAATGGAAACCTGCCCCGGACCAGCCGCCTGCACCTGCCCGGCTACCAGCTTCAAGGTGCTGAGGTCAGCCGCATTCATCGGGGCGGCCGGCAAAGTAGCCGAAGACATGCCGAACGTCGGCGTCTCCAGTCCCGACGCCACCAACAAGGGAGCGGTGCCACCCGCTTCCCGCGTCACCCAGCCGACAAACGGATCCAGCGCGCGGCGCAAGGTCACCTGCACGTCACCAATCGTGATATCTCCGTCACCCGTCAATACCGCGTCGATGTTGCCGGTGGAAGGATCGATGGCCGTGGTCGCATCATAGGAATCCATGGCTCCGAAGAAATCGCTGCCCGGGGTCGGGAGATTGTAGCGGTAGATGGCGCTGAAGAAAGTCTCCTGCGCATCAATGATGTTGATTTTTCCATCACCGAAATCACCGGCATTGATCCACCGGAACTCCTCAAGATCACCCACCAGATAACGGATGGAAGCCGCCACGGTGATCTCTTTGATGGAATTGATGGCACCATTCGTGAGTGACCCGCTGACCGGAGTCACGATGCTCACCCCGCCGTTCAGATTCGAACTGGCGCTGCCGTTGAAGACTTGCACGCGGTATTTGCTGCCGACCGGCGCACCGACCGGGATGGTGAAGCCGAAGGAGCCGACAATCGCTTTGCCGCTGGAATGCGCGTTCAAAGTATTGATGTGAGCCTGGGAGAAGGTGATCAAATCCTGGCTCAACGTGTTGTACAGGTTGGTCTCGCCCGGAATCTCCAGCCAGCTTACCGACAGCAGGTTCTGCACGCTGCTGGAGTAAACCGTATTGGTGATGATCGGCACCAGATTGGTGGTGGGCGCACCGGTGGTCGTGTCGATGGTGACCCGGTTCGTGTAGACCCCGATCCATGCACCCGGGATGATGTCCGTCAAGATTGTGCCGCCGGAGATGCCCGGGATGGGTTTCTTCAACATGGTCTCAAAGCCAAGCGCCCCGATCGGGATGGCGGGAGCACCGCTGATCGGGACATTGGTGGCCGCCAAAGAAAAGCCAAAGGAGAAGATGTTCTGTGCCGGCGGCAGAGTCAGGGTGACTGGCACAAAGTAGGTCTGCCCCGCCTTGGCTTGAAACAACGCTGAACCTTCACCAGAAGCGAAACCAAACGTGAGAATATTGCCGGTCAGGGAAACATTACCCACGCCGCCACCGGCCGAGCCGCCACCTGTGGCTGCCGCAAAACTCAGATTGCCCACGCCGCGCAGCAAATCGAGTTCATGCCCGATCTCGGTGATGAAGATATTAGTCCCCGTGGCACTGACCGCCACGCCCCATGGCTGGTTGGCGTGTGCGTTCGTGCCATCTTGCCAGCCAGGATAAGTAGGATAGAAAGGATTCTCCGGCCACTTGTTAGTGGAGACACCGTAGAGCGTCTCAACCGTGCCTTCCGCCGTCAGGATGCGCACACGATGATTGTTCTGGTCCGCAATGATCAACGAACCGTTAGGAGCCAGCACGATATTGCGCGGCATGTCAAACTTGGCCCCGGCACCAGGTCCATTCGTAAAACCCGCCCCGTTGCCACCTGCCAGTGTCGTGACGCTGAAATCAACCACGTTCAGCAACTTGATCGCATTATTGCCCGTGTCGCTGACCGCCACCACATTCGTCTGATAGGCCGCGATACCGCTCGGCATGATGAACGTCGCCGCCGGCACGATCACCGTGACCACACCAAGCTGGGTAACCCGTTTGACGGCCCCGCTCTGCTCGGTCACAAAAAGGTTACCTGCGGAATCGATCGTAATCGCCGTCGGCAGCACCAAAGGGGTGCCCACATTGATGGCCGCTCCGCCAACCAGTGCCCCCTCGGTAGTGTAGCGCCAGATCAAGCCATCCGTTTCCGTAACCACAAAGACGTCGTCATTCGCCAAGTTGACCGCTACGGCCACCGGCTTCTGAAAGCCACCAGCGAAAAAGTAAGTGAAGCTGGTATCCCGGTTGCCCGGATTCGTCACTTTCAGCAGGTTGCCCTGCCCGCTTTCAGCCACGTACAAGTTTCCCTGGCTGTCCGTCGCCATGCCCAAGGGAATATCCAATTTGATACCGGGCTGCAAAGAGCCTCCGACATCACCGGTGAAGGTGAGGATGGCACTGCCGGCAGTAGTTCCCACATCTTGGGAGAAAGGTCCGCCGCCCAAGGTGGAGACATTCGCCACGTTCGTCTGCCCCAGCACCGAAGTGGCCGAACATACGGCGAGCGCCGACACAATTCCAGTTGCCAGACGAAGGAAGCCTTTCGGTTTCCAACCACCTGCCAACTTTTGCAAGCTGGTTAAGATATTCATGATTTCAACGAATTGAAGTTAGCAGGTTTGACGCCAACTTATTTCGTGGACTTCTTGGAGTCCTTCTTCCAGTCCTTCGGCTTGCCGGAATCCCAAGCCGACCAGTCTTCATCACCTGGCGCCACATGGGTTTTCGCCGTGGTCTCATCCCTGAGACTGTTGCGCAAGTAATCCGTCGGCGTGTAGTGGTAATCATACTCCTGCACGATCGTCGGTGTCACGAAGATGATAAGGTTGACCTTGGAGCGGGATTTGGAATCGCGCCGGAAGAGACGGCCAAACAAAGGGGCATCACCGAGACCGGGAATCTTGGCGTAGGACTTGGTGGTGTTGTCACTCACCAACCCCCCCATCACCAGCGTGTTGCCGCTCGGGATCAGCACATGCGTCTCCATCTTGCGCAGCGCATAAACATTCGCCTCAAAAGTCTCACTGTTGATCGTCTGGACGTCCTTGCCATCGATATTCGAGACTTCCGGAATCACATGCAGGAAGACATTGCTGTCGGCCGTGATGCGCGGCGTCACATTCAGGATGGTGCCCACGTTCGTGTAGGTGATTTGCGCGGCAGCCGGGGTATTGGCCGAACCGGGCGTCACTTCAAAGATGGGGAAGGCGCGCGTCACTGAGAGCGAGGCGAGCTGGTTGTCCATCGTCACCGTGCGCGGCGTGGCCACCACTTCGCTGTCCGAGTCATCATTGAAGAAGGAAAGCACACCCGAGACGCCGTCCGCGTTCAGGAAGCCGATGCCCGGGAAAATACCGTTCTTGGTGTTCGCCGTGAAACCGCCCAAGCCCAAGTCCGTCGTCAAGCTGGTCGTCGAGGATGCCGGAGCCGTGGTCGTCGTCGTCACCGGACCAGTAGGCAATACCGTGGTCGTCGAACTGGTCGTGCCCGGGAACGTGGTGATCGTGCTGCCCGAGGTCAGGCCATTGCCGAACACAAAGTTCTGGTTACGAAGTGTACCACCCCAGTCGATGCCCTTGATCGTGCTTGGGTTGCGGGCCGTCTCCACGATGCGAGCCTCGATCAAGACCTGCTTGGTGGCCGTGTCCAGCTCCGCGATGATCTTTTCCACATTCTTCATGTCCTTCTCCACCGCGTTCACCAGCAGCTTGCTGGAGCGCGTGTCGGCGATCACCTTCGCGCGAGTGTCACTGAACGTGGACTGGATGGCCGGCACGATGTTCGTCGGGCTGGTATAGCGCAACTGGAAGATCTGGCTCACCAGCGGCTCCAGCTGCTTGGCATCCCGCGGGGCCACCCGGCCGATCTTCGTCTTCTCATTCGGGATGAACTGCAGCGAGTGGTTTTCCAAGACAGCTTCAAACGCATCCAGCGCGGTGACGTTTTCGAAGCGGATGGAAATCGTGGCCGGCGGCAGCGGCGCGCCGTTGGGCCCGAGCACCACCGCGTTCACACGCGGATCGAACTGAAAATTGATGGCCGCCTGGCGGGCCAGCGTGGTGATGACGTCCGTCAGAGGCGTATCATCAAAGGTGATCAGCGGTACCACTTCCCCACGGGATACTGGTGCCTCTTCCGCCTTGGCAGCTGCGGGGTTTTGGGCAGACACCCCCATGCTGAAGGCGATAAGCCCCACCGTTAGAATCGTCAACGCTTTGATTTTCATTGTCTGCTATTTATTTGAAATTTACTTGAAAACTGATTGCTTGATCCGCACCTCAAGGAGCCGGGATTTTAAGTTCCTTCTCCTCCTTCTCACCATCCACCTGGATGACCACACCATTTTCAGTGTAACGCACGATCTTAAAGCGGAACGGCCCCTCCGGCGTACTGGCCAGCTTGCTCTCACCCATCATCACGATGTAATTGCGCAATCCAGAAGAAATGGTCACCACCCGCCTGTCACCCGAACCAACAAATCCTTTCAGCTCAAAATGCTTGTACGGGTCTTTCTTGGGCGGCGGAGGAGGCGGCTGCACAGACGAACCGGGTGTCGCCACCGCAACCACCGGCTTCGGCGGCGGCGGATTCCAGCGTTCGGATTTCGGGAAAAACGGGTCTTTGCCCTTCTTCGGGTCCACCACAAAAGCCGACTTGGGGATGACCACCTCTTTCGGGGCAGCCTTGGCATCGGCTGGTTTGCCCGGCGCTGCCGGAGCCGCCGGAGCCGCCGCCGCCAAAGCATTCACCGGCGCAAATGACAGCACCACCGCCACCGCCAGCAACGCACAAGATTGCGAATGATTCAGTTTCATTTGCCAGTATCCTTAGGCTTCAGGGTCACCACCAACTCAAACCTGAAGGCCAGTTTTTCAGCCTCAGCGCCGGTGGTCACGCCACCTTCCGGCATTAAATCCAAGTTTTGCACGCGGATGAACGGAAACGCATTTTCGAAGTCAGCAAGAAACTTGCCGAAGTCATGATAATATGCAGTTCCTTTCAATTGATACTTCACCGCTTCATACGGAAAGTCAGCAAAAACACCGATTCCCACCTTCTCACCCGGGGTGAAACCGGTGATCTGCACATTGTGGCCGTTCTTCCCCTTGAAGTCGTTCACCGTCAAAATCACCCACGAATACAAGTCGCCGGTCGCCATGTTCTTCTCCATGTCGTCCAACTTGGCCTTGACCTCGTCCAGTTGCGTCTGAATCGCCGGGGAATCCTTTTTCAACTTGCTCCCCTTCTCCACCCCCTGCCGGAGGGTCTCTATCTCGCCAAGCTTGGTATTACGGGACTTGGCCTGCGCGCTGATGACGAAAAAATAGAGCAAACCAAGGACCACCACAGTGCCAAATGCCACCGCGATGAGCTGCTGCTGTTTTTCTTTGGAAAGTTTGTTCATGTTAGCGCACAACCTCCGTGAAGCTGCATTCCAAGGTGAAAGTAAGATACTTCTTGCCTTGGTCGTTCTCCCGGGCCTGGTTCAAGGTTTTGAGCGAGACCGATCCGTTCGTTCCCAAATGATCCTTCAAGGCGGTGGCAAGCTGCTCCCGCAGGCGGTTGTAACTGTCCAGCCGCTCACTGTTGTCCTGCGCATCGATGCTCATCGTCATCAATTGCTTGCTGCTGCCCGGCTTGGGCTTCAGCGACGAACCGCGCGCCGGCACAAACGCTGGCGTGACCTGGTAAACTTGGTCGATCCGCAGCCGGAGCACCTGCACGTCATCCATCGTGGACCGCTGCAAAGTATCCAGCACCGGCGCCCACAAGGGCCGCACCGCCGACATCTTCTTCAGCATGTCGATCTTGTATTCGTTGTCCCGGATCTTCTTCTGGTTGCCCTCCGCCAACTTCACCGCCCCTTCCAAACCCGCCAGCTCCGCATTCAGAGCGGCGGATTCGCTGTTGATCGTCGAGAGCTTGTACCAGTTGACACCGGCCCACAGCAGGACCAGCACGACCAGCGCCACCGCGCCCATCGCCGCCCGCTTCACGGGGTCTTTCCTGCGTAATTCCTCGTTGGCCTGCTCTTCGGCCAGAAAATTGATTTTGATTGGCATACTCTAGAATGCAGCCATGGCTCCACCAACCGCGACCACCAACTGGGGCGCGACCTGTTCCAACTCACCCAACTGCGCCGGCGGCAGCGCCGGCGTCATGAAACTCGTCGGATTCCACGCCTTGCACGGCACCATCAGCTCGGACTGCAAGGCATTGATGATATACTCCGACCGGGCCGACCCGCCAGAGAAGAACACTTGGCTCACCGTCTTGTCCTGCTGATGCTCAAAGAAATCGATGGAAGCGCGCAACTCACGGCCCAAAGGGGTCAAAAGCGGCTGAATCGTGGACTCGACCTCCTGTGGCATCCCCACTTTGATACCCTCCGCTTCCGCATTGCTGATACCGAGCGACTCGGCGATACCCGTCGTCAGCTTGGCCGCGCCAAAACCCACCACCCGGGTCAACATCAACTCACCCATCATTAGGATGCTGATCGCCGAATTCTTGTAACCGAAATCCACCAGCGCCACCACTTCTTTTGCGTAAACATCCGGCATCGCCATCTCGAAAGCATTTGCCGGGCCAATCAATCCGGAAGTGATCACATCTACCGTAAGACCCGCATTTTTACCAGCCAGCTTCACGTCTTCCGCGAGCTGCCGCTTGGACCCGCCCACCAGCGCCTTGCACTTCGCCTGGGTCTTGATGCTGCCATCAGCCGACTTCAACGCATCCATGTTTATCGGATGCAGATGGCAGTCGAAAAGATAATCAGGGAAATCTTGCTGCAGGAAGTTTTTCGGATTCACACGCAACATCAGGCGCAAATCGTTCACCCCCGCCATCGGCAGCTCAGCCGTGCGCAAAATGCTGTCACTCACCCCTAGCACCACCACCAGATGCTTGCTGCGGACTCCCAGCGCCTGCATCACTGCTTTCAGGTGTTCCGAGAGGATATCCGGAGAGATGCCGCGGTCGTAAACCGGTGCGTCCACCATGGCGAACCCGGTGATGGAAAAGGCCTCGCCCTTGCGTTGAATGGCAGCCGCCTTGGTTACTCTCGTCCCCAAATCAACGACCACCGCCTGGTCCCGCCGCTTGCCAGAGTTGCTTAGAAATGCTAGCGCCATGACGACCGTTTTGTAACGGGTCGCTTTTTGAAATGCAAGTCACAATCTGCTGATTGCAAAAAAGATATCCTACCACAATACCACCCCCCGTCTATTCTTAGTTCAGAAATAACATTGATTTACCATGAAACCCTTAGTAAGAAATCGCGTGTGCGGTGCCAGCACTCCATTTAGCACCCGGAGTCAGCACCTCTTCCCGGGTGTATCAGAAAAAAGTTTTATATGGCTTACACAGCGGAGATCAGCCGAACAAACCCAAGTGCGTTTGTCTTTCTTGTTGACCAGTCGGGCTCGATGGTGGAGCCCATCGCGGGCAGCGACGGCAAACGCAAATGCGACAGCGTGGCGGACGCCATCAACCGCCTGCTGCACAACCTCATCATCAAATGCGCCCGCGGCGAGGGCATCCGCAACTTCTACGAAGTCTGCGTGATCGGCTACGGCTCCCAGGTCGGGCCCGCCTTCAGCGGACCGCTGGCCGGCCGGGACATTGTCCCCCTCAGCGAGGTGGCCAACTCCCCCGCCCGCGTGGAAGAGCGCGTCAAACAGATTGATGACGGTGCAGGCGGCGTCATCACCCAAAAGGTGAAGTTCCCCGTCTGGTTCGAGCCTCAGGCCAAAGGCACCACCCCCATGGGAGCCGCTTTGGACTTGGCCCACCACATCCTTTCGAGCTGGGTGTCCAACCACCAATATTCCTATCCCCCCATCGTCATCAATATTTCTGACGGTGAAGCCACCGACTTCGGTCCGGTCCCCCAAGCCGAGGCCCTGACCAGCCTCGCTACGGTCGATGGCAATGTCCTGCTGCTGAACTGCCATATCTCCAGCCAGCCGGTGCAACCCATCATTTTCCCGGAAACGGACAATGATTTGCCGGACGAGTTCGCCCGGACACTCTTCCAAGTGTCCAGCACCCTCCCGGCCAGCATGCGCAATCTTGCCCGCAACGAAAGCATCATGCTCGGCGAAAACGCACGCGGCTTCGCGTTCAACGCCGACTTGGTGGAATTGATCCGGTTCTTGGACATCGGCACGCGCGCCAGCAACCTGCGCTAATCATCAAAAAGCCCGTGGAAGCCACTGAGAAAGTGTTCTGGGTGCCCAAGGAGGGCTATACTCAGGACGAATACGAAGACGCCTTCAGTTGCGCCCCCGAGAAAGGCCACTTTGCCATCGCGGACGGTGCCACGGAGTCTTCGTTCGCCGATCTTTGGGCCCAATGTCTCGTCCAGCGCTACACTTCCACCCCCCCGCAAGGTAATCCCCCGGATGCCAGCACCCTCATCCAGTGGCTCAGCCCACTGCAAAAGGAATGGCACGCCAGCATCGCTTGGGACCGCCTCCCATGGTACGCGGAAGAAAAAGCCCGCACCGGCGCCTTCGCCACCCTGCTCGGCATCCGCTTCGAACCGCCCAAACCGCCCGAAAAACCCTCTTTTTTCCAAAAACTTTTCGGCGGCGGCGACAAAGGCCCCAAGCTCCCCCAATGGCACGCCATCACCGTCGGAGACAGCAATCTCTTCCACATCCGTAACAACACCCTGATCAAGACCTGGCCCATCCAGAAAGCCGCCGAGTTTGACAGCCGCCCTTGCCTGCTCTCCAGCAATCCCAACCGCAACCAGCCCGTTTGGGCTGAGGTCAAGCACCTGCAAGGGGATTACCAGGAAAACGACGTTTTCATCCTCGCCACGGACGCCATCGCCAAGTGGTTTCTCCAACGTTACGAAGCCAACACCAAGCCTTGGCAGCAGTTGCAGGAGATCAAAGACGAGGCCGATTACGCCAAATTCGTAACCAAACTGCGCAAGGACTTCGGCATGCGCAACGACGACACAACCATCATACTTTTCAAATGGACTGCCTCCCAAGCGCAGCCTTGAGATACGCCATCGCCAACCCGCAGACACCATGAACTGGCCCTCTCACACAGATTATCAGGACTCCATTCAAAACCCGCACATCTGCTTCGAGGATGCGGAGTTGAAGGAGAGCGAAGTCAAATGCGACATGCTGGGCCTCCCCAAGGTCATGTCCGGTAACTTCGCCAGTGTTTACTCCGTCACCACCGCCCAGGGGCGTTACGCCATCCGTTGCTTCGTCCGCCAGGTGCTCGGCCAGCAGGGCCGCTATGCCCGCATGAGCCAGCAACTCCTCGGCCTCGGTCTCGATTCCCTCGTCGGCTTTGAATACATCCTCCGCGGCATCAAGGTCCGCAACGAGTGGTATCCCATCGTCAAGATGCAGTGGGTGGACGGCCTCCCGCTCAACCAGTATCTCGAGGAGATCTTCGACAAGCCTGACCTCCTCCTCGACTTGGCCAATAAGTTGCGCGTCGTCATGAAGGGCCTCCGCGACAACCAGCTCGCCCACGGCGATCTCCAGCACGGCAATATCATGGTCACGCCGAAAAACGAGATCCGGCTGGTGGACTATGACGGCATGTACACCCCCGCCTTCCGTGGCAAAGCCCCGGAATTGGGCCATGCCAACTTCCAGCACCCCCGCCGTACCTCCGACTTTTACAACGAGGATCTGGATAATTTCGCCGCCATCGTCATCCACACCTCCTTCCTCGGCCTCGCCTCCGACCCGGCCCTGTTCAAAGACTTTTACACGGGTGACAACCTCCTGATGCTCTCCTCGGATTACAAAAATCCGGGCTCATCCAAGATCATCAAGCGCTTCAAGGAGAACAAGGACGACAAGGTCAAGAAACTCGGCGAACTGCTCGAACGTTGCAGCCTGGCCGACGTCTCCAAAGTGCCCGTGTACGAAGATGTCATGGTCGCCCTCGATAAAGGCACCATGGACACCATCATCAATACCATCCCGGCAGGCGCTTCCGCTGCCACCGCCCCAGCCGCTGGAGCCGGTGCCGAAGGCGGCTGGTGGGCCGGTGGCACTCCGCCCGAAGCCGAACCGCTGGGCAGCCGTCCCGCCCAGCCTGGCTCCCGTCCAGCTGCACCCGCTCCTGCGCCAGCCCCGAAACCGGCACCTGCCCCGGCGGCCAAGCCCAACCTTAGCGTCACCCCGACACCGACGCCCGCTTGGTCCAGCAGCAACGCCCCCAAGCCTTCCGTTACCGCTCCCCGGACCGCCCCCTCAGTGCGCCAGCCGCAACCAGCCCAGCAGACGCCCGCTCCCGCTCCGGCTGGCAACGACAACATGAAGCTGTACCTCATCATCGGTGCCGCTGGCATCGTGGTCTTCCTGCTGTTCTACTTCCTGAGCAAATAGGTCGCTTTAAGTAGATTTTCACAAAACCCCGCCTAGTGCGGGTTTTTTGCTTTTACCCCAAATAGCCCGGCCACCTCAGCAAGGCCAAATTCCCTCTTGCTATTGAGACTCTGTTGCAATAAGAAAACCACCCCTTATGAAACTCGGTCGCAATAAGCAAGTCTCGCTCCGCTGTCTGCGCTGCCTTGGCGGTGCGGTTACCCTCACTTTGGCGGCTGGCCTCCCCGCCCAGACCAGCACCAATGCCCAGCCCGTCCGCCTGCCAGAAGTCCTCATCCAAGGTGAATCCGAGGCCAGCGAATCCGTCCAAGCCCCCTTCCTGCCCGATGTCCAAGGCACCAAGATCAACGCTGGCAAAAAGACCTCCGTCCTCGATCTGGACCAGCTTCCGCGCGTAGTAAACAACAACTACCGTCAGGCCCTCTCCCAGACCCCGGGCCTGCTCCTGAGCGAAGAAACCAGCCCCTTGGTTTCCATCGGCTATCGCGGCCTGAATCCCCACCGCGCCCAGTTCACCCAAGTGCTGAAGGATGGCATCCCCATCCACGCCGACATGCTCGGCTATCCTGAGGCCTATTACACCCCGCCGCTGGATACCGTGGATCGCATTGAATTCCTCCACGGCGGCGCCTCCCTGATGTATGGTCCGCAACCCGGTGGCGCGCTGAACTACGTCACCCACATGCCACGCACGGACAAGGAATTCTCCGCCCGCTCGCAACACATCTTCGGCTCGGACAATCTCTACTCCACGTTCAATTCCGTGGATGGCACCGTCGGCCGCCTCGGCTACTACGCCTACTTCAACCATCGCCAGACCGACGGCTTTCGCACCGCCAACAGCGATTACGATCTCTACGCCGGCAGCGCCAAGCTCGTGCTGGATGCCCAGACGGACAGCCGTTGGATCTTCACCTTCGATGGCTACGAGGAAGAACACGGCGAACCCGGCGGCCTCTCCTTCACCGCTGGGCCGGGGTACCACGTGGACCGCGATGCCACCACGCGCTTCAACGACCGCTTCCGTCTCGAACGCTACTTCGCCTCCCTCGCCTACGAGAAAGATTTCAGCGAAACCACCCAGATGACCGTGCAGGCTTGGGGCGGCTACTATCAGCGCTTCAGCAAACGCCAGACTGGCGGCGGCTTCGGCACCGTGGCTGTGGGTGGCGGCAACACCATCGAAAACCAGGAATTCTACACCAAGGGCATCGAAGCCCGCCTCCGTCACGACTGGGAAATGGGCGAGAACGTCCACACTCTCGCCGGTGGCCTCATGGTCTATCACACCGATTCGCCCCGTGTGGACAAGACCGGCGCTACGCCGAATGCTGATGACGGCGTCATCGCCACCCAGAGCGACCGCTCCATTCTCTACGCCCCGGTCTTCGTGGAAAACAAATTCCAGTTCGGCAAGTTCTCTCTCACCCCGGGTTTGCGCGTGGAGAACTACGTGCAAGAAGTCCAGAACTTCACCACCGGCCGCCAGGTGGAAGACCGCGAGAACGTCCCCCTCGTGGGTCTTGGCCTCGCGTATGAAGTGACGGAGACCACCACCGCCAACGCCAATGCCTCACAGGCTTATCGTCCGAAGATCTTCACAGAAAGCGTTCCCCAAGGCGGCGGCACCATCGCTGCAGCGGACTTGGACCCCGGCTCCAGTTGGCAATACGAGATCGGCTATCGCGGCCAGTTGGATTCCTATTTCACCTGGGACACCAGCTTCTTCCTGCTCGATTTCGACAACCAGATCGGCACGGTGGGAGCCTCCATCATCAACGTCGGCCGCAGCATCCATCGCGGCTGGGAAGGATCGCTGGAACTCGACATCATCGGCCTCACGGACAAGCTCAACGGCTCGGACCATGTGAACGCCTGGGGCTCCTTCAACCTCTACGGCAACCTGATGCTGCTCGACGCCGAGATCGTCAGCCGCAACACCCCGACCAGTCCGCAATACGCGCCCGACTATCTCCTGCGCATGGGCGGCATCTACCGCTTCCGCGATCGCGTCAAGGTGGCCCTGCTCGGCACCTTCGTGGGCCAGCACTTCGCAGATGACGCGAACACCGCCGCCTTCCGCGTGCCCGCTTACATGACGTGGGACCTCACCACCGAGTTCAAGGTGTATAAGGACATGATTGGCGTCGTCGCGGGCATCAACAACCTCCTCGACGAAGACTATTACTCCCGCATCCGTGGCGACGGCATCGACCCGTCCTACGGCCGTAATTACTACGCGGGCCTCTCCTTCGCCTTCTAAGGAATCCTTTCACATAAAAGGCGCCAGCATCACTGCTGGCGCCTTTTTGCTTGTTACGGATAAATGTAAGCGCTAACGCGAAATGGAGCTGGCGCGGGAAATGTTATCTCCTTCTCCTCAAGGGAGAAGGTCGGGATGAGGGGAAAGAAAACGTCCAATTCACCAACGCTCAAGCATCGCGCCCAAGTCGCAAAAACTAACAGCCCTTGTTCTTGCAGGCACCCAACCGCTTCAACTCATCGCAAGACGCCGAGATCTGCAATCGCTGCGACTTCATCGAGAAACCCAGCTTGTGGCTGATCTGGCTCTCGATCTCCTCGATCTTATCGCTCTCGAACTCCACGATCTTCTCGCAGTCCTGGCAGATCAGGTGGTTGTGGTTCGGGTGATCCGCGTAGTTCGGATCGTAGAACTTGTAGTCCTTCCCGAAATCCATCTCATGCACCAGCCCGCTCTCCGTCAGTAACGGCAGCGTGCGATACACCGTGGCGCGGGAGACGGACTTGTCCTTCAACCGCGACCATTCCAGCAACTGCTCCGCCGTGAAGTGCTTGTCCGTGCTGAAAACCGTATCGACAATCGCCTGGCGCTGCGACGTGACGCGCAGATTCTTCTTCGCCAAGAAATCCATGAAGCGACGCTTCGCCTCAGTTTTATCGATTACCGACATACTGCTACTATATTTTGCCCAGCGCCTAAGTCAACGAGTGTCAGTCATTCTTGGCTTGCCAGAAAACTGGCGCAAAGCCAAATACCGCCTATATTCCGCCCACCTGCCCCGGCAGGCACCATTGTGAACATCGAAATCATCAACACCGGCTCCGAGCTCATGCTGGGCCGCGTCCTCAATACCCACCAGCAGTGGCTCTGCCGCCAGCTCACCGATCGCGGCTATCTCGTTCAGCGTCAGGTGTCCATCGCCGATGAAGGCCGCGCCATCCAGAACGCCGTCCGCGAAGCCGCCGATCACGCCGACTTGATCATCTGCACGGGCGGCCTCGGCCCCACGTCTGATGACATCACCCGCGATCTCATCGCCGAACTCCTCGGAAAGCCCCTGCACGATGACCCGCGCATCGCCGCGCATATCGAGAGCTTCTTCAAGAAGCGCAACCGCCCCATGCCCCTTAGCACCCTTGTGCAAGCCCGTGTGCCTGAAGACGCTCTTGTTCTCGAGAACCGCTACGGCACCGCTCCCGGTCTCGCGATGAAGCTGGACCCAAATCCCTATCGCACCGATGGCAAGCCCACCTGGATCGTCATGCTTCCCGGACCACCGCGCGAGCTGCGCCCCATGTTCCTCGAAGAAGTCGTCCCCTTCCTCAACCGCGAATTCGCCCGTGACACCGCCTTCATCTGCCGCACCTTGCACAGCGTCGGCCTCGGTGAATCCCGCGTGGAAGAACAAATCGCCCCCGCCCTCGCGCACCTGACGAAAGCTGGCTTGCAGATCGGCTACTGCGCCCGCGTGGGTGAAGTGGATGTGCGCCTTGTCTTCGAAGGTTGCGGCGCGGAAGAGACCGTCAACGAGGCCGCCGACATCGTTTATCAAAAGATCGGCAACCACATCTTCGCCGAGAACGATGCCAATCTGGAAAGCACCATCGTCAAAATGTTAACCGAGCGGAAGAAAACCCTCGCCCTCGCGGAATCCTGTACCGGCGGTTTCATTGCGCATCGCCTCACCAATGTCTCCGGCGCCTCGACCGTGCTCCTGGCTGGCCTCGTCACGTACAGCAATGAAGCCAAGCAACAATTCCTCGGCGTCCCCGCTGAAACCCTCGCCACCCACGGTGCCGTCAGCGAAGCCACCGCTCGCGCCATGGTGGAAGGTGCCCGCACCAAGACCGGAGCAGATTACGCCCTCGCTGTCACCGGTATCGCCGGTCCCACCGGTGGCACACCGGAGAAACCCGTCGGCACCGTCTTCATCGCCCTGACCGATGGTGTGCGCACCAAAGTCATCAACCCGCTCAACGCCTTCGACCGCGAAACTTTCAAATACATCACCTCGCAACAAGCGTTGGAACTGTTACGGCGACGTTTGCTAAGTCTCGACTCGTAATCGCCCGCGGATCTGCTGATCTCGCAAACAGAAAACCCCGCCAACTCGCGCTGGCGGGGTTTCCAAATCGTTGGAGTGGAGACTATTGGCCGTTATTGCCGATCGCTTCCACCGGGCAGCCTTCCATGGCTTCCTTGCACTGCGCTTCTTCCTCGGGAGATTCCGGTTGCTTGAACACAAAGGAGTGACCGCCGTCATCATTACGGGTGAAGTTCTGCGGTGCGGTTTCACGGCACAGGTCGCAGTCAATGCATTGATTGTCCACGTAATACTTGCCCGCCACGTTCTGCGTATAACTATTTGCTAGATCAGCCATAAAAGTCAGTTTTTTGATTCAAAACTTTGCTAGATATGCGGTCCTATCGCCCGCTTGGCAAGTCCATTCGTGGCACTTTTTTCACCAGAAGGCAGTCTGCCGACCATTAGCCGCTCCTTTTAAGCTAGCATAACCGCCCCCGGTCTTCAAACGGTCGCGTTACCCTCATTTCATTAATGGAATGGATGACCAGAACGCCATCCCTCCGGACGACAAAACACTTCCCAACCCGCCCCTTTCCCCTATCTTCCCGCCCCGTGAGTGCAAACAGCGCCCGCAAGACTAAGATCATTGCGACACTTGGTCCCGCTACTGATTCCCCGGAGATGTTAGGCCGGATGATCGATGCGGGAATGAACATTGCCCGATTGAACATGTCCCACGCCCCCCATGACTGGGTGCGGCGTGTTGTGAAAGATATCCGTGCCGCCGCCAAAGCGCGCGGCGTCAGCGTCGGCATCCTGATGGATACCCAAGGGCCCGCCATCCGTACGGGCGACCTGCCGGTACCACTGGACCTGCAACCCGGCCAAAAATTCAGTCTCACCGTTCGCGGGGAACAGAGTGAAGAACTTCACTCCGTGGACGTGAACTACGAGAACTTCATCAACGACATCAGCGTCGGGGACGTCGTGCTCGTGGATAACGGCGCCATCCATATGAAGGTGCTGGCCAAGCACGCTAACAAGGTGGAGTGCGAAGTGCTTACCCCGGGCAAACTGGGCAGCCGCCGCCATATCAACCTCCCGGGTGTCAAAGTCAGCCTGCCCGCCATGACCAGCAAGGACCTCGCGGACATCGCCGTGGGCCTGGAGATGGGGGTCGATTACATCGCCCTCTCCTTCGTCCGCGAGGCCAAGGACATCCGCCAGCTCCGGGCCGTGGTGGAGAATGCCAATCCGCGCCCGCTCATCGTGGCGAAGATCGAAGATCAGGAAGCCATCAAGAACATCAACAGCATCATCGCGGAAGCGGACGCCATCATGGTCGCCCGTGGGGATCTGGGCATCGAATGTCCTTACGAGGAGCTGCCCATCATCCAGCGCAAAATCGTGAAGACCTGTCTGCGTGTCGGCCGCCCGGTCATCGTGGCCACGCACATGTTGGAAAGCATGATCACCATGCCCCACCCCACCCGCGCGGAGATCACGGACGTGGCCAATGCCGTCTACGAACAGGCGGATGCCATCATGCTCAGCGGCGAGACCACCGTGGGCAAATACCCGCTCAAATGCCTCGAGGTCATGGACCGCGTGGCCCAGCGGATCGAACGCTCCGGCGGCGCGAACTTTCAGGAACGTGCCGAGTTCACCAGCCCGCGCCAGAAGCTCGTGAAGAGCGCCGTCGTCATGGCGGATGAACTCCGCGCCGAGGCCATCGTGATCTTCACCATCCGCGGCACCATGGCGCGCTACACCTCGTGGATGCGCCCGCGCCACTCGAAGATCTACGCCGTGTGCGAGACCCAGGAGATGGCCGACCAGTTGACCATGCTCTGCGGCGTCACCCCGCTGGTCATGCCGTTCAACCATGCCTCCCCGGAGAAGACCATCAATCCGGCCATCGAGTTCATGAAGCAGGCGGGCTACGTGAAGAAGGGCAACACCGTGGTGGTCGTCAGCTCCATCTCCGCCGAAGAACGCATCGTGGAAGCCATCCAGATGCGTGTGGTGGAGTAGGGAAATAACCAACCGTCAAGCTGGGGCTGCACTTCTTGGTGCAGCCCCTTTTCACTGCTGCGTTTTCTCGGATGAAGGGTAAACGAAGTTTAATCGTTTTTCCTCCTCTCGGAAGTCCGGTGTGCTTGAATTAACCCGATAAACCGACCCATCGGCCATTCCATATGCCATGGTCCACTTCCCGGATGACATCTGAAACAGTCCGCCTCTGGTAACAATGGTCTTCGATGGGTCTGCTAACTCTGAAAGCTTGCCAGACAGTGGAAACAGCTCGAATTGCTCGTAACTCTCCGCGCCAAGGATGTCTTTGGCTGCTTCGCTTAACTGCGCAAAGCTTTCCGGAAAAGCCTCATTATGTTTACCTCTGTAAACATGCAAAGCCAGGCAGAGACGTTTCGCCGAATTGGCATACCGCACGGCCTTGTGTTCGTCTTCTGCCGCGAGATCTGCCTCGGTTTGCAACTTTTCGGCCTGTTGCCGGACGGATGCGACCAACCGTTCGTTTTCCCTGTTCACTGCCGCCAGTTGCCCGCGCATCAACCCCATATCCCCTCGCAACCGCAATAATTCCGTCCGCTCTTGGTCCGTAAACTGCGCGGATGTGGCCTGCGGCACCGGCCGTCGCTTCAGCGCATCCATCTCCTCCTGCAGCAATGCGGCCCGCTGCTTCAGCAACTCGTTCTCCCGTTGCAGCCTCGTCGCCGCTTGATGTTGCAGAACCAATGTCCCAGCCAACCCTGTCACCAGAATGGCTCCGGCAATACCAGCCTTGAATTGACTCATAAGATTTAGAATTCCTACCGTGGCTCCTCCTCCCTTGACCGTTGCCACCGTGAATGCCGCACCGGCTATGCTCACACCCAACCCGGCGGGCGCCGCACTCACCGCGCTCGCCGTCAGCATGCTTCCCAGTGCCGTCGTGGAAAACGCCACCCCTTTCCGCTTGAGCATGCCCTGCAATTTCTCCAGCGCCCGGTTCACCCGCATCCGCGCCGCATCCTCATTGCTGCCCAAGGCCAGGCCCACGGCGCGAAAATCCTGCTGTTCAAAAAAACGCAAGAGGATAGCCGCGCGATCTTCCTCCCCCAGTTGATTGATGGCTTCATCCAGGATGGGGGCGACACTCTCCATCCTTACCTCGCCTTCGTGTGATTGGGCATTCATAAGCATCGCCTGGGTTTCCCGCTCCAGCCGCCGGCGCTCCGTCCGCAACGCTTTGCTGGCCACATTGCAGGTCGTGCGATGCAACCATCCGCCCAAGGCGCTTTCGCGGGAAAGTTTGTGCGCGTTCTGCGCCAACTGCACGAAGACGGTCTGCGCCACCTCCTGCGCCCGATGCGCATCCCCGCCCGCCAACCTGAGCGCGGTGGCATAAACCAGGTTCACGTGTCGGGAAACCAGTTCGCGAAAGGCTGTTTCCGAGCCATTCTCCACATAAGCCGCCAGCAACTGTTTCGTTTCCGTCATGCTCTTTGGAAAGTAAAACCCCGCCGACACGGAAAACCGAACATAATTGTTTCCCGCAGCAAATCCCCCCCAACCTTCCACTAGCCAACCCACTTCATTTCCCCTATACCCTTAACCAATGCAGTCGTTGCTCCGTCCGCCTGGCGGTGAGAAAACCTGGTCTGCCGTGGCTTTGCTCCTCGGCGGGGCAGTGTCGCTGCTGATGGTAGCGATGGGTAACGCGCCTGCTCCCGCCCTGACCCTCATCTCCGGCCTCTGGTTCCTCTTCTCCGGTTATGGCGTCTGGCGGAACCGCCTCTGGGGCTATTGGTTCGGCCTGCTCGCCACCGCCTTCGTGGCTGGCCGCCTGGGTGTGCTCCTCATCACCGAGCCCTTTGAATGGCCCCGGCTCATCTACTGCCTTTGCTTCACCTGGTTCACCATCGCCCTCTTCATGGAGCGCCCTCGTCGCCAGCAGGATGACCGTCCGCTCATCTCCCTCGTCCTCCTGCTCCGTGACAACCGCACCATGGACGTCCACACCCTCGCCCAACGCCTCAGCATCGCCTGGGGCGTCCCCGTGGAAACCGCCAAGGACAAGGACGTCTCACAAGATGAAAACGTCGCCGACAAAACCTACGTCGTGGGCGGCTCTCCCATCTTCATGATCGGCCACCAAGGCAGCTTCTACCTCGTCAATAACTTTGACCGTCCCTACTTCGACGAACCCGATAAGGCGGCCGAAGACTGCCCCGATCTGCGCCTCAAGAAAGTCATCCGCGAACACCGCGCCTGGCTCTCCGTGGACCTCCTCCGCGTCGGCCAGTTGCCCGATCGCACCCAGGCCTATCGCCAGATCTCCCACCTCGTCGCCGAACTCGCCGGTGACGACTGCCTCGCCGTATTCTCACCCGAAAGCGGCCATCTGAACATCTTCGACGCCAGCCTGATCGATGAACTCCGCAGCGAAAACCCGCTCGAGATCTTCCAAAAGATCACCCAGCTCCCCGTCATCGAGATCGATGACGAAGACCCGGAGATGCTCGCCGCCGTCGCCGAAGCCCGCCGCCGCTGGCCCGAATTCGTCACTGCCTTCAATCAACGTCAGCCCGAGCAAAGCTTCGCCGTCAAAGCCCCCATCACACGCCACGGCAACACTGAATTCATCTGGATTAGCGTAGACCGTTTGGAGAACGACCAGATCCACGGCCGCCTTGACAACGACCCCGTGGACCTCGGCAACTTGAAATCCGGCGACCAAGTCAGCGTCTCAGTGAAAGACCTCAACGACTGGGTCTTCAGCCACGGCGACCAAGTCACTGGCCTCTTCACCACCAAGATCCTCCTGAAGAAACAGAAGTAAGTGGAACCCTTGAAGCAAGCAACCAAAACGGAAGCCATTCTCGACTTAGCTAATTCTAGAACGTGGAAAAGAAAAGTCGCCACCATCGTTGATGAGCTATTTCCTACCGATACTAAACGCGAAATCCTCTCCCGCAATCCCAAGCAGCTTTTCTCCGATACGTTCGCGTATGCAATCGAGGCGTTTTCCACCTCAGGAGATACTACCCAATTTGACGAACTGAACAACCGGCTTGAGCAACTATTCGCGCGTCAGTTTACTCACTGGCGCGCATATCACGCTTGCCGCCCGCGATCTCTAAGCTCATATCAAGCTAAAGGCATTATTCCACTGACTCGTGCGTATGTCATATCAGAGGCGATTGCGCTGCTGCAAGGGCACGCCTCTGAAGAGCGTATTCGAAGTGTTACCTCCAAAATCGACCTTAACACCCGCGAAGAGAATATATGCTTATTTACCGACCCCTACTCCCCGGTTAAGATCGGCCAGAATCATTATCTCCGTTGTGGCAGTGAAATAATGCAACTCATCGCTGCTTCCATTGCCCCTCGCCAAGGCATCCTAGCGGGACAAGGAACCCCCATCATAATTCAGTGTAAAATCCCGTTGCGTGATATACACCGCGAATTCGCGCTTGAAGGATATCGCAAAATGGTCACACGCTTTTTTCAGCACAAAATGTCCAGGGGTGAAATTGGAATTAAGATTCTCGACCATTGTTTGAGAACTTCAAAACGCATACCTCCAGAGAATATCGAAAAGTTTATCCCTGTGGATGACAACAACCTTGAACAGGGTTTCCACACTAACCATTGATCTTTTCCAACCCATTTCACAAAGGATTGCAGCTGGTGTGAATATTGGAAAATTGTTCAATAAAATTGCTACCGAATAGTCGCCCACACTTGATCAACCCGTCAAGCCAAGCACATCGAACCAGAAAGTTCCTGTTTGAAATTCGATTCTTTGCTCTTCTGCCGGCTCCTGTAGTAAATCTCTCATACTCTCAAAGACGCGGCGAATGTTACCTCCCTCTCCCCAAGGGAGAGGGCCGGGGTGAGGGGGAACGCGACTCACGAACTTTACGGCGTCTCCTGAATCTTCCCACTCGCTTCACCCACCCGGCAATACTCCGGCAACGGATGCGGTGCCCGTTCCTGCAAGACATGCCAGATCGTGTCGCGGATGGAATCCTTGTCTTTCCGCAGGTTGGTATTCCAAAAGCGCAGCACCTTGATACCGCGCGCCGTCAACCAATCATCCCGTTCTTTATCTTTGGATTGATGCTTGGGAAAACCGTGTTGCGAACCATCAAGCTCAATATTCAGTTCTGCTTCGATACAGTAGAAATCAAGGATGTAAGGACCATACGCATGTTGACGTCGGAACTTGTAGGCCGAAAAACGCCGATCGCGCAACCAACCCCACACGAGCTTCTCCGCCCAAGTATCATTCTTCCGCAGAGTGCGGGCCACGGGCTTGTTCTTCAGCGGGTTGTTTTGATCGGTCTTGGGCATGAATCGCACTATTGGTTTTCGTTTGCTCCCTTTCCCCTCACCCCTGCCCTCTCCCTTGGGGAGAGGGAGATAATATTCCCCGCGCCATGCTATCTGGCAATCACAATGCTCCCTTCCACCTCTTCACTTTGAGATTTGAACTTTGAACTCCCTCCCCCTACCCTCCCCGCACTTGAACGAAAACATGGCCGTGAAGTTCTACAACACCTTGTCGCGCTCCCTCGAGGAGTTCGTGCCGCTTGATCCAGCCGGTAAATCCGTGGGCATGTACTGCTGCGGGCCGACCATCCACGACTTCGCCCACATCGGCAATTTCCGCACTTTCGTCTTCACCGACCTCCTGCGCCGTTATCTCGAGTTCCGCGGTTACGCGGTGAAGCACGTGATGAACATCACGGACGTGGAAGACAAGATCATCAAACGCGTCCGCGAGGCCAAGACCACCCTGCGCGACTACACGAGCAAGTATGAGACCGCTTTCCTCGAAGATCTGAAGACGCTCGGCTGCAAGTCTCCCTCCGTCATGCCGCGCGCCACGGAATATATCCCGCAGATCGTCGCGCTCATCGAGAAGCTCATCGCCCGTGGCATCGCCTACCAAGCCGCTGATGGCTCCGTCTATTTCAGCATCGATAAATATCGCGGTTGCGGCTGCAAGTACGGCCAGCTCGTGAACCTGAATTTCGACGGCATGCGCGTCGGCGAACGCGTGGCCAGTGACGAATACGAAAAAGAATCCCTCGCCGATTTCGCCCTGTGGAAAGCTCGCGTGCCCGATGACGGCGAGGTCTTCTGGGACAGCCCTTGGGGCCAGGGCCGCCCCGGCTGGCACATCGAGTGCAGCGCCATGAGCATGGACGTGCTCGGCACCAGCTTTGACATCCATGCAGGCGGCGAAGACCTCATGTTCCCGCATCACGAGGACGAGATCGCCCAAAGTGAAGGCGCCGGCGTGCAAGCTCCCGGCCAGAAGTTCGTGAAGTATTGGCTGCACGGCTCCCACCTCCTCGTCGAGGGCAAGAAGATGAGCAAATCGCTCGGCAACTTCTTCACCCTGCGCGATCTGCTCGGCAAAGGTTTCAATGGCCGCGAGATCCGTTATCTGATGATCAGCGCGCACTACCGCGAACAGTTCAATTTCACCCTTGATGGCCTGAGCGGTGCGAAAACGGCATTGGCGCGGATCGATGAATGCTTGTTGAAATTGCGCGAGATCGCTGGGCAAACGGCGGCGGCGGGTGAATCGGAACTGACCAAGCGTTTCACGGAAGCCCTGGATGAAGATTTGAATGTGGCGGCGGCTTGGGGGGCGGTGTTCGAGTGGGTGCGCGAGACGAATCGCAAACTCGCGGCGAATGAACTGAACGCAGCGCAGGCAGCGACAGAACTGAAAGCGTGGGAAACCATCGACCAAGTCCTCGGCATCGGTGCGAAGACTGCGGACGAAGTCCCTGCCGATTTGCTCGCCCTCCTGGAAGAACGCCAAGCCGCCCGCAAAGCCAAAGACTTCAAACGCTCCGACGCCATCCGCGACGAACTCAAAGTCAAAGGCTGGGTGATCGAAGACACCCCGAAGGGACCGCGCTTGAAGAAGCTTTAACAGCTACTTCCCCTTCAGCCCCCAGATATCGCCCTTGTTGAAGCGCAGGTCATCGTAGCTCCACGCCTCCACGTGCGTGTCCACGAAACACACGTTCGCCTTCCCGTCATGCCGCGCCGCCGGTTGCTTCGGCGTCACGTGTGGATAATCCCCTGTGGCATCCGGGGCATGGGTAGTGATGTCCGTCCGGTAACCTCCCTTCGGCACATTCTTGAGATCCTTCGGCACACCCACATCCCCCACCAGCCATAACTGCGACGGCCGTTTTATCTCCGTGAGAAAGTGACTGCCCCGTTTCGTCCCATCCACGCGATACGCGTAATCGATGATGGACGGCAGCCCTGGGATGTAGCTCTTGCCCTCCAGCGGTCCGTAGCCGTCCATGCGCTTGCCGAAAGGTGAATTCAGGTCATCACCACGTGCTTCCGGGCAGCGCCAGATGCCGTGCACATCATTCGTCTCCGGCATGTAATGCCCATCCGTCAGGATCTGATACCACCAGTTCGTCGGGTTATGCGGCACGATCGTGCTGCCCCACGGCCCGCCACTGTTCAAGGGCGTCAACTGCCCCTTGTGATCGTCCGCATACAGGATGAACGCCTGCCCCACCTGCCGCAGATTGCTCACACACTTGATGCGCAGCGCCTTGCTCTTGGACTTCGCGATGGCGGGCAACAACAGCGATGCCAAGATCGCGATCACCGCCACCACCACCATCATTTCCGTGAGGGTAAACGCTGCCGTCAGAACATCTTTACGACGTCCGTTGCCAAAACGATTTGTCTTCACGTCAATCATCCGCCCGTATCGTCCAAATGCCCCGGTGCCCGCCGATCAAAGTCCCCGCCTTGCCCTTCGGCCCCACCGTCTGCTCCGGTAAAAGCAATTCCACATGCCCATCCACCATCAGATAATTGAACTGCCCCTGATGATGCTGCGCCGCCGGGATGGAGTTCGTCCCCAAATGATCTGCCGTCTTCGTGATGAAGGCGCCCGAGCTGATGCCTAATATATTGTTCGGACTGAGCTGCTCCGTGGTGAACAGCGTGGCGGAAGGGTTCAAGATCATGGACAGCGTGACCGCTGCCTGCTGGTTCGTCTGCTCGTAATTATAGATTTTCGGATCCTGTTTCTTTTCTCCCTTGCCGCCGAAGTCCAGCCACAGACCCACCCCCGTGTTATTGCCCGCGCTGGGCGGCCAGTTCTCCGTGCGCATGTCGTGGCGTGGCATCGCGTAACTGCGCCTTTGCCCGCGGAACTTCTGCGCCCATTCCGCCGGGGCCACCGTGTCTTGCGGACAAAGCAGCAGCGGCTCATACAACCGGTTGGTCGAGGCAGCTTCACCACCCTTTTCTGCCAGCCAAAGAGACCGCAAGTTGCCGCCTAAAAACGCATCCCAGCTCCGATTATCCTGATTGTTATAACGGACATAGGCATACGGCAGCCGGGCGGATGAGTTCATCGTGTACATGCCCAAGGCCGTGCCAATCTGTTTCAGATTCGTCATGCAGGCACTGTCCCGGGAGTGCTGCTTGCCTTTCTTCAACCCCACGAAACCCAGCACAGCGATCACCGCCACCACAAGCACGACCACCAATACCTCCCACCACACCAACCCCCGCTCGTCACTATTTTTGCAGGCCAGCTTCATGGTCATGAATGTCAATTGCTTGGACCTTGGCGACCGGATGGATATTCAGCCTATGCACCATGTGTTGAATCTCAGACAGCAAATCCCGGTGCCCTCTCCCAAGCGCCAGCATCCTTACGTCCCCATGGATTTTTGCAAGCCCTGGTTCGCCATCAAAGCTTTGCCTCTTGTCTTCAATACCTTACAATTCCCCTCATTGATGCACCGACGCATTGCGATCGCGACACTACTGCTCCTGCTCACCCTGGCCTCCCGCTTGGGTGCGCAAACGCCTGCTTCCGCCGCCCCCAAGCCCGCCGAAGCTACTGGCCTTGTCTGGGACACGCTGCTGCGAGAGATCACCCCCAAGGAAGGCGAACTCGACATCCCCTTCACCTTCGCCGTCACCAATCGTGGCAACACCCGCATCACCATCGAGCGCATCGAACCTTCCTGCGGTTGCACCTATGCCGAGATGCCCAGCGAACCCTGGCACATCGAGCCCGGCCAAGGCGGTCTCATCAAAGCAGAGTTCGACGCCCGCAACAAATACGGCACCCTCAACAAGACCCTGCTCGTTTACACCAGTGTCGGTCCCAAAACGTTGCAGGTGAAGGTCAAGCTCCCGGAGGCAGCACCCGGCAGCGTCCGCGACAACACCGAACGCGTCACCAACCTGATGGAAGCCTCTAAGAACCGTCAGGCGGTCTTCCAAGGCAAGTGCGCCACCTGCCACGTCAAACCCGCCGAGGGCAAGGTAGGGAAGGAACTCTACCTCACCGCCTGCGCCATCTGCCACGATGCCGAGCATCGCGCCAGCATGGTCCCTGACCTGCGGGCCATCAAGTTCGGCACCACCAGAGCCTATTGGGAACACTGGACCCGCATCGGCAAACCCAACTCCCTCATGCCCGCTTTCGATCCGAAACAAGGCGCTCCCTTCACCGACGCCCAGATCAATTCCTTGATCGACTTCCTCAGCACCAGCAAGACCTTCCCGTCCAACGTCACCATCCCTGCGGCCGATCAGAAAGCGAAACCATGAGCGGACTCTTCATTACCTTTGAAGGCACCGAAGGCGGCGGCAAGAGCACCCAGATCCAACTACTCGCCGAGCGCCTGCGCAGTCTCGGTCACACCGTCCGCACCTTGCGCGAACCCGGCGGCACCCCCATCGGCGAAGAGATCCGTCACCTGCTCAAGCACAGCGACGCCAACCACGGCATGACCAGCGAGACGGAGCTGCTGCTCATGAACGCCAGCCGTGCCCAGCTCGTCCGCGAGGTCATCCAGCCTGCCTTGACCGCCGGAGAGATCGTCCTCTGCGACCGCTTCTACGATTCCACCCTCGCCTATCAAGGCTACGGTCGCGGCCTCTACCTCGGCCAGGTCCAGGCCGTCGTGGACTTCGCCGTCGGCAATGTCCACCCCGACCTCACCTTGCTCCTCGCCGTCCCCCTCGCCGTCAGCGAAGCCCGTCGCCAAGCCCGCCAACAGGCCACCGGGCCGGTCCGTGACCGCATGGAAGAAGCCGACCGCGCCTTCTTCGAACGCGTGGAAAAAGGTTTCGAACAACTCGCCCGCCAGGAACCCCACCGCATCAAGATCATTGATGCCACCCGGTCGATTGACGAGGTCAAAGCGGCGATTTGGGCTCAAGTCCACCCGGTTTTGCCATTAAAAGGGCAATAACCGTGATGCTGGCCCTCAAAACACCCCCGAACAAGCCGTTGACAACTCCCTTGGTTCCGTTACAGTTCGCGGCTCTTAGTTTGCAAGAAAACGATTTTTAGACGCTATGCCGAATACGAAGTCAGCCGAACGCCGCACGCGCAGCAATGCCCGCAAGCAGTCCCGCAACAATTCTGTGAAGTCCCGGGTCAAGACCTTGGAACGCAGCTACCAGAAGGTCCTCGTGGGCGGCAAGAAAGACGAATCCGTCGCCGCCCTGAAAGCGGCCATCTCCGCCCTCGACAAGGCCGCCAAGGCCGGTGTCATCAAGAAAGAGACTGTGAACCGCAAGAAGTCCCGCCTGTCCATCCAGCTCAAGAAGGCCACCGCTGCGGCCGCCAAGTAAGCTAGCCCCTGTTTTTACCAGCGCCCGGATAATCTCCGGGCGCTTTTTTTGTTAGCGGGCCTTCCCCTGCAAATACGCCTGCCGTCGCCCTTCCGGCAACTTCTCGATCGCATAGCGCAGCATCGTGCGCGGCATGCGCCGCTGATGTTTCACCAGAAAACTCTCCATCGTCCCCTGGTCCCGCTTCCCGACTTCCCGCAACATCCAGCCTGTCGCCTTGTGCATGAGATCTTCGTCATCCTCCAGCAGTAACTCGCTGATGGCCAAGGTGTCCTGAAACTCCTCTTCCCGGATGAAATAAAACGTGGCGACGATGGCGATACGCCGTTCCCACAGGCTCGCTGACTTGGCCAAGGTATAAAGCACCCTCCGGTCCTTGTCCGCCAGCCACGCGCCCACGATATCCCGCGCCGAGGTATCCACGAGATCCCAATTATTGATCCAGCGCGTATGCTCCAGATAACCCTCATAGATGGCCTCCCGCCGCACTTCATCTCCTTTGGCGAACTGCCGCACCCAGATCAACAACGCCGTCAACCGCTCCTCATGGATGGGTGATTTCAGCAGACTGCTCACCACCTTGGGCGAAGCCTCCGCGGCCAGCTTCACCACCCCGCGCACCTGCGGCACGGTCAATCCGATGAACCGGTCCCCTTCCCCATACCCGCCCGGACCGGTCTTGAAAAAGCCCTGCATCAAGGCCGCCCGCGCCGGATAAGCATGGCGGTGCAGTTCAGCGCGGATTTCTGTAAGTTTCATACTAAGAAGAAAGGGAGATGGTCGGAGCGACAGGAGTTGAACCTGCGACGTCTTGCTCCCAAAGCAAGTGCTCTACCGGGCTGAGCTACGCTCCGACACAATCGGACGCGTATAATTCACACCTCAGCCCACCGACGCAACAGGTAAATCGCCCCACCAGCCATAAAAATGACCGCCTTCCACCAAAACGGTCAGTTTCACGCCCCGAACCCGCAAAACTAAAGGCTTTCCATCACCCCCCAAGATTTGGAACAATCCCGTATCTGGATTGGTCCGTTATCCGTCCGGTAGAATAGAGAGAGAGATAATCGTCATGTCATTTGCACAACTTGGTCTGTCCGCCCCCGTGCTGGAAGGTGTGAAAGCGATGGGCTACACAGACCCGACCGCCATCCAGCTCCGCGCCATCCCCCTGATCCTTGAAGGCCGCGACGTCATCGGCAGCGCCCAGACCGGCACCGGCAAGACCGCCGCGTTCGCCCTGCCCATCATTTCCAAGCTCGACAAGCACCAGAAGGCCCCCCGCGTGCTCATCCTCGAGCCCACTCGCGAACTCGCCTCCCAGGTGGAGACCGCCGTGCGCGATTACTGCCGGTTCACCGATCTCACCGTCGCCGTCATCTATGGCGGTGTCGGCTATGGCAAGCAGCGGGAAGCCCTCTCCACCGGCGTGGATATCCTGGTAGCCACGCCCGGCCGTTTGCTGGATCACATGCAGGAAGGCGCCTGCCGCCTGGATCACATCGAATACCTCGTGCTGGATGAAGCTGATCGCATGCTGGACATGGGTTTCCTCCCGGACGTCCGTCGCATCGTCGAGAGCTGCCCTCGGAAACGTCAAAGCTCCCTCTTCTCCGCCACGGTCCCGCCGCAGATCGAGACGCTTATCCAATGGGCGATGAACAAGCCGGAGACCGTCGAGGTCGGAGCCCGCCGCAGTCCGGCTGAGACCGTCAAACACGCCCTCTACCCGGTGAATTCCCTGCAAAAGACCGATCTCCTGATCGAACTGCTCGAGCGCCTGCACTACGATTCCGTCATCATCTTCTGCCGCACCAAGCAGAACGCCGACCAGGTCGGTGCCCTGCTCCATCGCAAGAACCATGCGGTGACCGTCCTCCACTCCAACCGCACCCAGCGCGAACGCGAGGACGCCCTCAAAGGCTTCCGTGACGGCAAATACGAAGTGCTCGTCGCCACGGACATCGCCGCGCGCGGTCTGGACATCGAAGGCGTCAGCCACGTCATCAATTACGACGTGCCCCAGCACCCGGAAGATTACGTCCATCGTATCGGCCGCACCGGTCGTGCCCAAGCCACTGGCGATGCGCTCACCCTGATGCTCGCTGAAGACCGCGATCACGTCGCCTCCATCGAGCGCTTCATCGGCCAGACCATCAAGCGCGAGAAGATCGAGAATTTCGCCTATAAGTATACCTCTCTCTTTGAGGAAACTAAGCCCGCGAGCGGTAACGCCCCCCGCTTCCGCCAAGCCCGTGTTTCCGGGGGCTACAGCTTTGGCCGGAGTCGGAAGTGAATTAGTCCCTCTTATATTTTAAGGGAAAATCCACTAATTTATTGCTTCCCGGCGGGCTTTTTCTTAAATCGCCGTCCGTGGTCCACCCGGACACCGAATTAAAGCTGGTCAGCGAAGCCATAGGACACGGCGTCTTCGCCACTCGTTTCATCCCCAAAGGCACCATCGTGTGGGTGCGTGACGACCTTGACCGGGTTTTCACTCCGGAACAGGCCGCCGCCTTGGAACCCTTCTACCAAGACATCTTGGAGAAGTATTCCTTCGTGGACTCCCGCGGCCACATCATCCTGTGTTGGGACCACTCCCGCTTCTTCAACCACTCTTGCCACGCCAATTGCATGTCTGCCGGCTACGATTTCGAGATTGCCGTGCGCGACATCCAGGCGGGCGAAGAACTGACGGATGACTACGGCACCCTGAATCTCCGCGAGAACTTCGGCTGCCTGTGCAGCCATTCAGCCTGTCGCAAAGAGATCCGCCCCGATGACCTCGAACGCTTCGCCCCACATTGGGACAAGCAAGTCTCCGAAGCCTTCTTCCAGATTCCTCAGGTGAAGCAACCCCTGTGGCATCTGCTCAAGGAAAAGCAGGACGTCGAACAAGCCTTGCAAAATCCCGCCCTGCTCCGCTCCATCTACTGCCACTACGCCCCGGCGGCGTAGGCTTCAGACACAGCCTTTTCCTCATTCTCCAGAAACGAAAAAGGGCAGCGCGAACGCTGCCCTTTTCTGCTTTTCGAAATAGCTATCGATTACTCAGAAGGCGGACGCTGCGGACGATTGCCTTCCGGCCGCGCCCCACCTTCACCCGGCGGACGTCCACCACCCTGCCCACCACGCTCGCGCATCTGGGCGAAGGAAGCTTCGATCTCCTTCTTGTCGATGAAGCCATCGCTGTTCGCATCCATCCGGCCGAACATGCCTTGCATGCGTTCGGAAACTTCATCCTTGGCCAGCTTGCCGTCGCCATTCTTGTCGTTCTCCATCATCCGCGCGACAAAATCACCACCGACCTGACCACCTTGTCCGCCCGGGCCAGCTTGCCCACCGGGACCTCCCGGCCCGCCTTGGCCACCCCGCCCACCCATGCCGGCCGGCCGCGTCTCTTCCTGCGACAGCTTGCCGTCGCCGTCCTTGTCGAGCTTCTTGAGCGCCACCGTGGCGTTCTTCAACTCAGCTTCATCGATTGTGCCGTCACTGTTCGCGTCCAGTGCCGTGATGATCGGATTGGGCATCGGACGGAAGCCGCCCTGCCCTTGCCCAAAGCCGCCTTCACGGCCGCCCTGACCGGGTCCACCGGGCGGACGTTGGCCCTCAGGCCGCTGACCTTGCTGGCCGCCTTCGGGACGCGGACCACCGGGACGTTCCGGACGTTGCCCGCCCTGATCTTGTGCTGAACTGCTCCACACCGTGGCGCTCAGCGCCAGTGCGGCCAATATGGCTGTCTTTTTCATGTGTCGTTTTGGTTTGGTTGTTGGGGATCATTCACCCGCGCTGCCGCCTGTTCCTGCACTGATGCAGTAGAGGTAACGGTCGGAGCGGAGGAAAATCGTCTGGCCATCGAGGGCCGGGGTCGCGTTGAACTGCGTATCATCCGTGAGCTTGTTCTGCGCCACCACTTTGAACTCCGGTGCCGCCGGGAACACAAACGTCCCGTTGCGCCGGCTCACCGCATACACCTGCCCGTTCGCCAGCACAGCCGAGGCGTAGAACGGCTTGCCACCACGGCCGGAAGCACTGGCACCCGGCAAACGCTCTTTATAGACGAGCGAACCGGTCTTCGCATCCAGGCACACCGCGAAACCCGCATCACTCGCGAAATACAGGCGCCCTTCATGCAACACCGGTGTGGGGATGTACGAACTGTCCCGACTGCTCCACAGCACATGGCTGGATGTGACATCACCCTTGCCGCCAGTCTTCACGGCCACCGCGGCTAATTGCGGAAAGCCGCCGAAGGCATACACCACGCCTTTGCCCAGCACCACGCTCGGAGCCACATTGCCAGACATGCCGGTGCTCGCATACCAGCGCAGCTTGCCCGTATCCGGGTTCAAGGCCCACAGCTCATTTGGCAGCGCGAGGATCAATTCGGCGCGACCTTCCGTCTCCATCAACACCGGCGTGCCAAAGACATATTCCAAGCCACCACCCTCGGCCTTCCACGCCTGCTTGCCCGTCTTCTTGTCGAGCGCATAAACGGCATGGCTTTCTTCCGATGCATTGATGATGACGAAATCCTTGTAGAGCACCGGGCTGGAAGCCGAACCCCAGTTCTTCTGGTTCGCACCCGTGCCCAAGCCAGTCTGCCAAAGCTGATTACCATTCAGATCAAATGCCAACGCGCCCGCTTTGCCAAAGAAAACATACACCCGCTCGCCATCACTTACCGGCGTATGACTGGCGTACCCATGCTCCTGCAGCATCTGGTCATACCGGTCCACATTCGCCTCGCCTGCTACGATCTTGTTCCACAGCACCTTGCCCGATTTACGGTCCAGACAGACCAGATGCCGCTTCAAAGCTCCAGCCTGCCCATTCGCCCCATTACCGGACCAGGAAGTGATGAAAATCTTCTCCCCCACCAAGATCGGACTGGATGTGCCCGGGCCGGGTAAGGCCGCCTTCCACTGCACGTTCTTGGCATCGCCCCATTCGGTGGGTGGCTTGGCCCCCGTCACCGTCCCGCTGCCATTGGGCCCACGGAACTGGCTCCACTCCGCCTGCACGCTCAAGGCGAACATCATGGCCCCGGCGGCAAGGATTCCCAGAGTTCTGGCGGCATTGGTCTTCTTCATGTCTGCCTATATAACGCCGGAGAATGGCGAATAGTTCTCCGAAATCGGTGGAAAATTGTTAAGCTAGGGTAAAGTTTCCGGTCTTTTCCCTCAAAAACGCCCTACCACACCTCATTCCGTATATTCAGCTTATTCTGTGGTTTGCTACTCCGCAAACTTCACTTCCACAGGCTGGCGTTCGAAATTCTCCGCCAGCAGCAAGGCTTGTGGTTTCATCCCGGCCAAAGCCGTGAAGAACCGGTCCGGCACCACTTCCAACCGCGTGTTATAGAACGACGAGATCTCATTGAAATAACCGCGCGCCAGGGCGATGCGTTGCTCCGTATCAATCAGATTCTTCTGGAGGTTCAGAAATGATTCCTCCGCCTTCAATTCCGGGTAACGCTCCTCGATGGCCACCAGCAAGGGCGCGATGCCGGAGTAATCCGCGCCTGCTTCGCCTGGCGGCGTCGCCGTCATCTGCGCCCGCAAGGTCGCCACTTCCGTCTGTAGCTTGCTCTCGTAATCGCGCAAGCCCTTCACCGCCGCCACCAAGTTTGGGATGAGATCCTGCCGCCGTTTCAACTGCACGTCCACCTGCGACCACGCCTGCTTCACCCGCTGGCGCAGCCCCACCACACTGTTGAACACCATCCACGCCCAACCGAGGAACCAGCTCAGCAGAAAAAGCATTCCGCCCCCCAGCGCCGGAACCGGCGACTCGTTCCCTGCCTTATAGGTTCCGATCATGATCCCGAAGAACGTCAGCAGCAGTCCACCGATCCCCCACCACCAGAAGCCTGAGGCCATCCCGCCGCTGATGGCCGACTCGTCCCGGGTAGAGATCATGAAGAGGGATGCCTTGTCGCTCTGCGCTATCTCCGCTGCCACGATGTCCTTGCGCTCCCGTGCCTGCCCCATCACATAGACGCGCTGGTGCAAAGGAATGCCCCGCTCCACAAACCGGCGACGATGATCCGAATCCGAAACGGCAAACGCAGGTCCCTTCGCATAATATAATGCATCCGTCCGCCCACACGTCTCGTTGAACATCTCCGCCAGCTCAAGTTCTGCGCCTTGCGGCACCACCTGCACCGCCCCGCAATCATCCTTCAGATAAAAAGGGATCATCTCTCCGCCATTGGCCACCGTTTTCCAGCCGCTCTCGTGCCTTGTTCGAGTCTGCGTCTTACCATCACTATCAGTATATGTCTCCGTGACCGTCCGGGACCAATGCTCATCCACGCTCCAAGTATAATGCACGCAGTTCCGCTCCGCCAAAAAACTCCGCACTGGCTGGTCGGATTCCGCCGTCCCCTTCAACTCCACCATGCCGATGAACACGCCCGTGGTTTTGCACGTCGGCGTGTCATCCAAGATGCGCCGCCGCTTGCCCGCCCGGATGGAGCACCCAAGAAAGACGATACCCAGAATGGTTCCGACCACCGGAATGATCACCGCCGCATTTGACACACGCGGAGGATAGTTACGTCCACCCGTGAAAATCAATTACTCTGCACGCCTCGAATTGGAACCCTTCCCTTACGCATCACGAATCACGGATTACTCCCCGTACGTTTCTTGATCCACCCCTGCACCACCAGCCACAACACCGGCGGCACCAGCGCACTCAACGCCAGCGCCATCCCCGGATGCTCCACACCCGCATGGCCGATGGCCGCATAAGTGAACGCCATGGGCACCGATCCACACAGCAACGCCACCACGAACAACCGCACCGGCATCCGCGTCAGCCCCGCCATGCACGCGATGACCTCCGGAAACAATGGCAACCACCGCGACACCGCCACCAGCCACCCGCCCAGCCGTGTGAAAAGTTCTTCTCCCTTTTTCAAATCTGTTTCCCCGACCAGTTTCACTGCGGCTGTCCGACCCAGCATCCGGCACATCCCATACGCGATGAACCCGGAAAGAAACGACCCCGCCGAACCGATCAACCCGCCCTCCACCGGCCCATAGATCAACCCCAGCGCCGCCATCACTGCCGTCGCGGGAATCGGCAGGAACAGATCCCCGGCCAGCAAAATCACCCCGGCCAGCCAAGCAGAATCTCCCTGCTGCCGT
>CAZPUL010000041.1:0-49131 GCA_964589735.1 uncultured Verrucomicrobiota bacterium
GAGCCGCCGCCGTATTCGTATGTTGCGCCGCCGCCAGCCGGGGCGGATTCATGAGGGCCACATACTGTCCGCGTTTCCTCACAACCTCAGGCGGGCTGTACAAAGCGGGCCTGCCGGTCACCACGAGGTAAACGCCCCAAACCGTCACCAGCACCAGCACCACCCAGCAAGCCCGCCAAAGCCATCGCAGATCACGCTTGGCAGAAACGGTCGTTGTCGTCGGGGCGTTATTTTCCATGGACACGCCCAGTGTCGGAAAGCCTACGGAAGTTTCAAGCCGCAGTTTCCGGGGCCCCTTGAACTTTGCGCTTTAAGCTATGAACTTGGCCCCGCACCTCACGTCCCCGGCCCCTTGCCCACTTTGTTCTTCTCCATCCGCGTGCGGATCTCCTCGCGCAGCTTGTTGAACTCCACCAGTTGCTCCGGCGTGAGTTCCTTCTCCACTTCCACGTTCACGCGGCGGATGATCCCGAAGATGTCGCGCATTGTCTCGCGGCGCAATGCTCGCAGTTCTTCGCCCGCCAGCGTGAAGGTCGGTCGCAGCTTCTCCTCCTGTTCCGGCGTGAGCTTCAGCCGCTGCTTGTACAGGCGGTAGGTTGTCCCCTGCCAGTTGTCATTCTCCGCGATCTTCTTTTTGACGATGGAGACGGTCAAAGCCGCGCCCGTCACCACCCCCATCACAAACAGGGCGAGCAGCAACACCGCGATCTTCCAATGACGCAAAAAACTCATGGCTCCAGCACCTCGCCTAAAACGCTGTCCGTCATCACCACCATCTCATGCTCCTGCGCATACGCTGCGAGGCTCGGATAACTGATCCCCACCGTGATGATCATGATCGCCAGCGCCACCCCGAGGAAACGCAGCGACAATCCTTCCCAGATCGCTTCGAGTGAAGGCGCGGTCTGCGCCTTGGGCCAGTTCGCCACCACCCGCGTGGCAAATCCCAGCGGCATCTCCGGCTCCGGCCCTTGCGGGGCCTGCCGGGCCAGCTTCACCAGCTTGTCCCACTTTTCATTCTCTGCACTCATGACTTCATTTCGACTTTTTACCACGTTCCAGTTCCGCCAGATGCTTCCGCAACTTCGCCCGGGCCCGGAAGGCGCGCACTTTTATCAGCGAGGCGCCCCAGCCGGTCAATTGCTGGATTTCCGCCACCGACTTCTCTTCCAGATCCAGCAGCTGGATGACCATCCGGTCTTCCGCGCTGAGGCAATCCAGCAGCTTGCCCACCAGTTCGTTCGCCGCCATCGCCTGCGTCGGATGCGGCTCGTTTTCCGTCTGGATCACCGCATCCAGCACCTCGGCCTCCGTCTCGTTCAGGTCCGCCCAGCGGATCTCCGGCCGCCGCTTGTGGAAGCGCAAGGCATCCAGACACGTGCTGACCGCCACCCGCGAGACCCAATGCTCGAAGGGCACCGCACCCCGATACTGGTCCAGATTCGCAAACAGCTTGAGAAAGATCTCTTGCGCCAGGTCCTCTTCGGCCACCCGGCGGGGCAGATGCGCCCGCACGATCTTGATCACCAGGGGATAAAGATGCGCCACCAGCTCCCGCGCCGCGTCTTCATCCCGCGCCCGCACGCGGGTCAGGCAGGCCGCCATATCTAGCGTCTCATCAGCCATATGCGACCTGTCCACAACATCTGCCCATAAGAGATGACGTCTCGCCTGCGGGGCGGTTACGAGGAAATTTTGATGGAAAATGCCTTTCGGTCAATGGAGGGGTGCCGCGCCACCCACTGATAGAACGCCCCGGAACGGGAAAAGGTTCGCCCATCTTCGGAGCGCTTGCTTTTCCGGTCCTTGCTGTCAGCCTTTTGCCAGACTGATCGACCTGCCAATCTAACATCAATCATGGGGAATGATATGCCCTGCCTGTCAACCATGCAGCCTGCGTTCGTCCGCCTTCTTTTGTGCCTGATTCTCTTGTTGTTGCCTGACCGTCTGGTAGCCCAAGGCTTCAAACCGGGAGAAGTGATCGAATACAAAGTGCCCGGCAGTTACCCTGAAGTCTGGGAACGCGGTTCCATCATCCGGGAACTCGAAGGCGGAAAGCAGTACATCATCCGCCAGAAGCCCAGCCAGTTCTTTCCTGAAGGTTCTGAGCGGGCCTTTTATCCGGCCGATCTGCGATCCGTAAAAGCCGGGGCTGCGACCAACCCCACGCCACCCGCCAACCCGCCAACGCCAGCCAAAACTCCGGTGCCGCCCACCACGATTCCGGCGAACAAACCCCCAGCCGCAAAGAACCCTACGCCGCCGGCTCCACAGGAAGTGCCAGTGCCGGCGGGCCAAGGTCTGCTTACCAAGGCCCAGGTCATCGGCTTCGCCAAACAGATCTTCGGCCCGGGAAACGCCTTTGCCCATCCCCGGCGCGAGGCGTTGCTGGATCAGATCCGCGACCTCATCAAGACCCGTGGCGTGGACTTCACCTTGGACAATGACTTCCGGGACAAAATGAACGCGCAAGGCACTTACTCCGTTCATATCGGCTCGGCCGTGGAGGCGAACTACGGTCCGGTCCCGAAGCTGGAGGATTACTACGGCACCTTCCACCTGCGCGTGGCCAATCGCGGCAGCAAATCCGAGAAACGCGAAGGCAGCCGCGTCATCGTCACCACCACGGATTCCCAGCACGAATCCGGCGCGCTCACCATCAATCCGGACGGCACTTATGTGTGGAAAGTCTTCCGTGATGACCCGTCCGCCAAGTGGCTGAAAGGCCGGTGGCGCGCGATGAAACCGGAGGAGATGCACAAGTGGGAGGGCGGCCCCGCGCTCTGGCTGGAAAAGGCCAAGCAAGGTGAAGACTACATGATGCGCATGGGTCGCGTGCCCGGCTGGCCCGGCTGGATTGATGTCGGCATGGGCATCGGCCGCTCCCCGGTCGAATACGGGCGTAAGCCTTGAACCCTGTGGGCCGCAAAGAGTAAGTGATGCCTCAGACAACTGCGACTAACGCCCTCTTTGTAACTGTTCGAGATAACTTCCAGCGTGAATAGCCAAAGGCTTGCGCTCGCGATAAATTTCAATGTCTTTGCCTACAAGGATGACATCGATACCAGCTGGCAATCCTAGATACGGCACGACCTGAAAACGATGGCGCAATGCCACGTCATAGAGAGAAACACGCTGGAGTTGATCGATCGAATTATGGTCGTGCGTTTTGTCCAAGCAGCCGAAAAACCAGCCAGAATCATTCTCCATCGGCTTTGAGCGGCTAAAAAACAAAGGCTTGTCGGTAGAAAACTTGGAACAGATGATTGCTGACATCCGTAAGGACGGGATATCAATTTCCTCCATCAGTCCCACACTCTCGGCAATGGATTTTTGGATAAAAAGATGATGCAGACTTTTAGAGACACCTGGCACAAATCGAATGGGAAAGCTTGTGAAATCAGGTTCGGAAAAAGTCAGGCAGCCTTCATTGTCCTTTGATACCTTGAGGATGCTCCAGCCTAGTTGAACGGTTTGCTCAGGCAGGAAAACGTCACCATTCTGAACTGAAGACTCCAACCAATCCGTGAACCAACGCAAGGTGCCTGTTTCGGCCCATATGCCGTCACATTCAATTGAAAATTCTGCGTGTCCAAACGCTTCACACCGTGTCGTTTTAGTAAGCATGGCTGGTTCCAAATAGATATGCCAAAACAGGTTGGTAGCAGCGACCAAAATCGACGCTAACATTATAAACTCCTGCTAAGCGCCGCTACTCACCGGTGATTACGAAAAAGACGGCTGGAGCCTCCTCCAGCCGTCCTTCGCAATTCGTGCAAATCTGTGTAATTCGTGTCTTCTTCCCGACTCGTCTTACGCCAGGCTATACGTCGCCGTGAAAGCCGTGCCACCCGCTGTCTTGCGGATGCTCCGTTCCGGGTTCGCCGCCAGATGTTCCACGATGTGGAACACCGTCTCGATGTCGTTCTTCGCGCCGATGCCTTCCGCAAGCTGCCCCACCGTGAAGCCCTTGCCGCGGTTGTCCATGAAGTGTTGGATCAGCTTCGTCTGGATGTTGAGCACTGCCGTCGCGGCCTTCTTGCCGGATTCCACACCCGGCTGGTGATACGCGTTGATGTTCGCCAGCGTGGCGTAGTAGCCGACCGCACGTTCATACAGTGCGATGAGCACGCCCACGCTGAACGCCGAGCAATCTTTCACCGTGATGGTGATGGACTCGCGATCCTTCTCGAAGAGCGCCGTGCGCGTGCCGAGCAGGAAGCCTTGCAGATAATCCCCCGAGGTCACGTTCGGCTCCACGAAGAGCGATTGGCCGTCGCGATCCTTCTGCACCTGCACGAAGGTCACGAAGAAATTGTGCCGTCCATCACGAAGCTGCTGCACATACGCGTGCTGGTCGGTGGAACCCTTGTTGCCGTACACCGCGATGCCCTGGTTCACCACCTTGCCGTCCAGATCATGCTCCTTGCCGAGCGATTCCATGATAAGCTGCTGCAGATATTTCGAGAACAGCTCGAGGCGGTCCTTATACGGCAAGATGACCATGTCCTTCGTCGCTGCGCCGTTGTCGATATACTTCCACATGAGCGCGAGCTGCGCTGAAGGATTCGCCTTCACGTCGTTGGAACGCGTCACACTGTCACACGCCTTGGCACCCGCGAGCAGGCCATCGATGTCGAGCCCTTGCAATGCCGCGGGCAAAAGACCCACGGCCGAAAGTTCGCTCGTCCGGCCACCTACCCAATCCCACATCGGGAACCGGCGCAGCCAATAACCATTCGTCGCCACCTTGTCCAGCTCTGAGCCCACCCCCGTGACCGCCACAGCATGGTCCTCAAATTTCAAACCAGCACGCGTGTAAGCCGCCCGCGCTTCGGACATGCCATTGCGCGTTTCCTTAGTGCCGCCGGATTTCGAGATGACGACCGCCAGCGTCTGCCCGAGATGCCCTTCGAGTTGCGCGAGCACCTTGTCGATGCCGTCCGGGTCCGTATTGTCGAAGAAGTAGGGACGCAGCTTGTCCGTCTTCGGCTGGCTGAGGGCGTTGGCCACGAATTGCGGTCCGAGCGCCGAACCGCCGATGCCAATGATGAGCACGTTCTTGAACATCCCGTTCGCGCCCGCCAGTTCCCCGCGATGGATGATGCCCGCGAAGTCTTTCACCGCCTTCAGCGTGTCATCGATCTCTTTCTTCAGTTCTGGCGTGGGTGCGAGGTCCGAGTTCCGCAACCAGTAATGCCCCACCATGCGCTTCTCGTCTGGATTGGCGATCGCACCTTTTTCCAGTTCCGCCATCGCCTTGAAGGCGTTCTGGATGGGGCCGGCCATCTTGGAAAAATAATCGTCCGGGAAATTCATCCGGCTGAGGTCGAGCGCAAGACCGATGCCCGGAAATTCGGTGTGGTGCTCCTGAAAACGCTGCCAAAGCTGCTCATTCGTCTTGTTCATAGCGATAAGATGAAATTAAGCATACGCCTGCGCCTGCCGGGACGAAACAACGAAGTTTTCACCGAAACCATGAATTCTTTGAAGGCTGCTTGCCCGGATTGAAGGAAGTTCGTTATCCTGCGTCCAACCCTGATAACTTTACAGCGGCACCGCCGCATTGCCTGTCATCTATGAAGAATGTCCTCCGGCGCTTTGGCGCACTTGTCCTCGGTTTGTTTGCCCTGGCTCCCGTTCTGCTCTGTGCCGCGCAACCGGCCCCGACGGTTATCCTCATCAGCGTGGACGGCCTCGCGTCCTATTATCATAATGACCCCAAGGCGCACATCCCCACCATCCGCTGGATGGCCGAGAACGGCGCGCGCGCGGAGCGGATGGAAGCTTCTTTTCCCACGGTGACCTGGCCGAACCACACCACCCTCGTCACCGGCGTCCATGCCGGGCGTCACGGCGTCATCGGGAACAATTACTACGACCGCAAGGAGAACAAGAACGTCCCGCTGATACCCGATCCGCTCTTCGACAAGGAAGAGATCGTGAAGGTGCCTACTATCTATGACGTGGCCCATCTGGCCGGTTTGAAGACGGCGGGCGTCATCTGGCCTGCGAGCCGCAACGCGAAACACCTCGACTGGCAGGTGCCGGATGTGTTCGAGCAGGAACTCTTTGAGAAATACAGCACTCCATCCTTGCTGGCCGAACTGCGCGCCAAGGGCATTCCCGTGGAGAAACAGATGGAGTGGTGCAAGGCAGGCAATGCGGGCAAACCGCAACGCGACTGGATGTACACCCGCATCGCCGAGCACATCCTCACCACGCACAAACCGAACGTGCTGGCCATCCACCTGGTGTCCGTGGATTCCTTCGAACACAGCAACGGCCGCAACAGCCCCGAAGCCTATTGGGCCTGCAATGATTCCGACAACCGCATCCGCGAACTGGTGGAAGCGGTGAAAGCCGCCGGCCTGGCGGATCGCACCACGTTCTTCGTCACCTCGGATCACGGTTTCATCAGCTACACGAACAACATCAACGTGAACGTGCTGCTGCAAAAAGAAGGGCTCGTCACCGTGGCGGGTACCAAGATCGTGGACAGCAAGGTGCATTTCCTCAGCCAGGGCGGCGGCGGCTTCCTCTACATCCGCGATGAAGCAAACAAGGCGGCTATCATCAAGCAACTGGTGCCGAAACTGAAGGCCATGGAAGGGGTGGAGAATGTGCTGGAGCCCAAAGATTTCGCTTCCGTGGGCCATGTGCTCCCTTCCCAAGACCCGCGCACACCCGACCTGATGATCGCGGCTGGTGATGGCTACTCCTTCTCCGACAGCGCGGCCCCGAAAGATCTCATCACACCGTCTGGCGGTGTAAAAGGCACGCACGGTTATCACCCGAAACATCCGCTGATGTATGCGAGCTTTGTGGCTTGGGGCGCCGGTATCAAGAAAGGTGTGACGCTGAAAGAGATCCGTAATGTGGACGTGGCCCCGACCATGGCCGCCGTGCTTGGCTTGGAGATGAAGAACGTGGAAGGCCGCGTGCTGAAAGAGATCTTGAAAAAGTAAACCGCCGACTGGGATCAATTACCGATGGGCTGGCTGACGAGCTTAGCCGCCTGCTGACTCCCTCGTTCCGATGCACACCCTCGCCCTAGCCTGTCACGCCATGGCCACCCGCTTCGAGCTGGTGTTGCAAGGGCCGGACACCCTCGCCCTGCGCGCCGCCGGTGAGGAGGCCATCCGCGAGATCGAACGGCTCGAAAGCCAGCTCAGCATCTACCGCCCCGGCAGTGAACTCAGCCAGCTAAATGCCCGCGCCGCCCACGAACCCGTCCGCGTGGAACCACGCCTGTTCCAGCTTCTCCAGCGCGCCCGCCAGCTCTCCGCTGAGACCGGTGGTGCCTTCGACATCACCGTGGCTCCGTTGATGCGCTGCTGGGGCCTCATGCAAAAAGAAGGGCGAATCCCTTCACCGGAAGAACTCGCTGCCGCCCGTGCCTGCACCGGCTGGCAACACCTAGAACTGAACGACACCGATTTCACCGTCCACTTTGCCGTGCCGGGCCTGATGCTCGATCTCGGCTCCCTCGGCAAAGGCTACGCTCTCGATGAAGCCGCCGACATCTTGCGCGAAGCCGGGGTGACCCGTGCCTTGCTGCACGGCGGCACCAGCACGATCTGCGCCCTCGGTCATCCGCATGATGCCCCCGCCTGGGCCATCGCCCTTGCCGATCCGCAGACGGAAGGGGCCCGCTTCCTCACCACGTCCTCGGCGCCCATCCGCCAGCGCTTCACGCCCCTGACCACCGTGGAGCTCCGCGATGAATCCCTCTCCCTCTCCGCCGTCTGGGGCAAATCTTTCTCCGCCCAAGGCCGCACCTACGGCCACGTCATTGATCCGCGTCTGGGTGAACCTGTGGCGGGTGCCCTCATGTCCGCCTGCGTGCTGCCTTCTGCCGCCGAAACGGATGCCCTCTCCACCGCCCTGCTCGTCGGCGGCCTCATTGAATGGGAAAAATTCTCTTCGCTCCGCCCCGCGATGCGCGCCCTTGTCGTCGGCCGCAGTGAGGACGGTGCGTTGCCTGAGATCCGCGCCCTAGGCCTTGAACCCGGTGGGCGCTCCTGACATCTCCTGCAACGGCAAAAAGATGCTCATCGTCGTGCCCTTGCCCACGGTGGACCGGATGCGCACGGTGCCCCGATGCGTCTCCGCCACGCGCCGCACGATCATCAACCCCAGCCCGGTGCCCTTGCCCTTCGTCGTGTTCAATAACGAAGTGAACGCACGCTTGCGCTGCTCATTGGTCATGCCCGAGCCCGTGTCCTTGAAATCGATCACCACATGCGTCGGCACCGGCGACTTCCTGGGCAGATAAATGGTGCGTGAAACGATGGTCAGCCTGCCGCCTTCCGGCATCGCCTCCACTGCGTTCAAGGTGAGATTCAGGAACGCCTGTTCCAGTTGCGTCGGGTCCGCCATGACCGCGGGCAGAGCTGGGTCCAGCTTGCGGACCCACTCGATGCTCTGATTCTTGAGTTTGTGCCGGGTGAGCAGACCGAGGTCGTCGATGAGCTGGTTCACGTTCACTTCTGTCAGGGAGGGTTCTGTGTTCCGCGCGAAATCGAGGACCTGCTCCACGATCTTGTTCATGTGATCCATCTTCTCGCCCATGATGCGCACATCCGTCGCGCGCGGATCGGTGGCCTCGAACCGTAGATCCAATGAATGATAAAGCATCTTCAGCACCGTAAGCGGATTGCGGATCTCATGCGCCACCTCCGCGGCGAGCAGGCCGAGCGCCGAGAGCTTCTCCGTCTGGCGCAACTGCTCCTCCACATCCACGATGCGCTCATACAACCGCGCCTTCTCGATCGCGATGGCCGACAGCTCGGCCAGCGCCGAAAGGATGCGGATCTCCTCGTTGGAAAAATTATGCGGCTCCTCCGTGTAAACGTTTAGCGCGCCGATGGCTTGATGGCCGAACAGCAATGGCACACTGAGCAACGATACCAGCCCTTCGCGCCGGGCCGTCTCCACGTTCTGATAACGCGACGACGTCTGCACATTCTCGATCTGCAACGCCTTCTTGCGCCGCACCACGATGCCGATGAGGCTTTCCTGCAAGCTGAGCGGGGGGCGGTTCACATACAGTTTGCCCGCGCCGAAACTGGCGCGCAGCTCCAGCCAGTTGCCCGTCTCATCCAGCATGTGCAGGGAGCACATCTTCGTCTCCATCAACTGGCAGGCCTCGCGCGTGATGACCGTGAGCGCATCATTCAGATTCAGCGTGGAACTGATCGTCTGGCCGACGCTGGCGAGGGTCTCGAAAAGACGCGCCTTGAGGCGCAGTTGTTCGTAAAGCCAAGTATTGTGGATCACCTTGGCCGCTTGCAGGGCGAGTTCCTCCAGCAAACTTTGGTCATCGGCGCTGAAGGCATCCTGCCGGTCTGAATCCACGTTCAAGACGCCGCGGACCTCGCCCTCCACTACCAGCGGCACCGCCAGCTCAGACTCGATATGCTTGCGGATCATGATGTAGCGGGGATCTTCCTCCACCTTGCCCACGCGCGCCGCTTTGCCCGTGCGCGCCACCCAGCCCGTGATGCCTTCGCCCACGCGCAAGCGCAGCGACTTCGCATTCGCCGGCAGACCGTTCGCCGCCTGGATCTCGAGGAAACCGGTGTGCGGATTCAGCAGCACCACCGAACCGCTGGAGGCCCGCATGATGCGCACGGCCTCGCGGATGATGCGCTCCAGCGCCTCCTGGGAATCGAGCGTGGAGTGGATGACATTGCTGACCTGATACAACAGGCGAAGTCGTTCGTAACGTGCCTTCAGTTCCGCTAATTCGTCGCTCACGCCCGGCACTATGGCCGGAATCCGGCGGAATTCCAGCGCAGACCGAAGTTCAGGTCGCCGCTTGCAAAAGACGTTTTCCGGCGGACAATCCCCGCATCAACCCGAAACGTTTATGAACAAATTCAGGCTGCTGCTTTTGTCTGTGCTGATCGGCTGCTGCACTATCCAGGCAGCCGACTCGCCGTCCCTCTCGCCTTACACCCGCTGGACGAATGGCCCGTCCACCGACCCCAACTTCTTCCCCATCGCCGTCTGGTTGCAGAACCCATCGCGGGCCGAGGAATACAAGCGCGCCGGTATCAACACCTACGTAGGACTCTGGCGCGGACCGACGGAAGAGCAGATGACCGCCTTGCGCAAAGCCGGGATTAAACTGGTCTGCGGCCAAAGCGAACGTTCTCTCAAATTTCGCGATGACCCGACCATCATCGCCTGGATGCACGGCGATGAACCGGACAATGCACAGGCGATTCCTGGAGGGAAAGGTTGGGGGCCGCCGATACCGCCGGCGGCGATCGTCGCCGATTACCAGCGCATCCGCACCAATGACACCACGCGCCCGGTCTTTCTTAATCTTGGCCAAGGGGTGGCTTGGGATAACTACATCGGGCGAGGCGTACGGCGTAATCGTCCCGAAGATTATCCCGAGTATGTGAAGGGGGCGGACATCGTCTCCTTCGACATCTACCCCGCCGTGCACGATCATAAAGACATCGCCGGCAACCTCTGGTATGTCGCCAAAGGTGTAGAACGTCTCTCCCAATGGGCCGGCCCCGAACGCATCGTATGGAATTGCCTCGAATGCACCCGCATCGAGAACCCGAACCGCAAACCCACGCCCACCGAAGTCCGTGCGGAGGCGTGGATGGCCCTTGTCCACGGCTCACGTGGACTCGTCTGGTTTGTACACCAGTTCAAACCGACTTTTCGCGAAGCGGCTCTGCTGGATGATGCGGAGATGCTTGCCGCCGTCACGGCCGTGAACCGCCAGATCACCCGCCTGGCACCCGTCTTGAACAGTCCCGCCATTACCAACGCCGTGAAGGTGGCTTCGGGCAAAACCGAAGTCCCCATCGCCACTATGGTCAAGAAACACAATGGCGCGACTTACCTCTTCGCCGTCTGCATGCGCGATATCGCCACCTCTGCCACCTTCAGCGATCTGCCAAAGAATAGCACCGTAACCGTCGAGGATGAAAACCGCACCATCCCTGTGAAAGACGGTGTCTTCACCGATCAATTCACACCCTGGGCCGTGCACATCTACCGTCTCGAAACGAAATAGGGTTTCGGCTGCAGTTGTCAGGTATCTGCCGGATGCAGCCTGACTTCCCGTTCCCCTCAACCGAGGCACATGATCACGCCAGCAGCTTCGTCACCAGCTCCCCATGCACATCCGTCAGCCGGAAGTCACGGCCTTGGAAGCGGTAGGTGAGCTTCTTGTGATCAAATCCGAGGAGATGCAGCAACGTCGCGTGCAGGTCATGCACGTGGACCTTGTCCACCGTGGCGTTGAAGCCCAGTTCATCGGATTCACCGATGGTGATGCCGGGTTTGACTCCGCCACCGGCCATCCACATCGAGAACGCGTTCGGGTGATGGTCGCGACCATCATTGCCGCCCTGCACCATCGGCGTACGACCGAATTCCCCACCCCAGATAACGAGCGTGTCCTCTAAGAGACCGCGTTGCTTGAGGTCCATCACGAGTGCAGCACTGGCTTGATCGGTGTTCTTGCAGTTCTTCTTCAAGCCGTTGACCAGATTGCCGTGCTGATCCCACGCCTCGTGGAAGATCTCCACGAACCGCACCCCGCGCTCGATGAGCCGACGCGCGAGCAGGCAGTTGTTCGCGAAGGACGCCTTGCCCGGCTCCGCGCCATACATGTCCAGGATGTGTTGCGGCTCTTTCGCGATGTCCACGACATCCGGCGCGCTCGCCTGCATCCGATACGCCATCTCGAACGAACTGATGCGTGTGGCGATCTCCGGGTCGCCCGTCACGTTCAGGCGCATGCCGTTCAGCTTGTTCAATGTATCGAGCGATTCGCGCTGGAGCGATTCATCCACGCCCTTCGGATTGCTGAGATAAAGGACCGGCTCACCGCTGTTCCGGAACTGCACGCCCTGATACACGCTCGGGAGAAAGCCGCTGCCGAAGTTCGAGCTGCCCCCGCTCGGCCCCTTGTCGCCGGAGCTGAACACCACGAAGCCCGGCAGGTCATTCGTCTCGCTGCCCAAGCCATAACAGGACCACGCGCCAAAGCTGGGGCGGCCGAACTGTTGCGAGCCCGTGTTCATCATGATCTGACCGGGCGCGTGATTAAACGCATCTGTGACCATGGATTTCACAATCGCGATCTCATCCGCGATCTTCGCCGTGTAAGGCAACAACTCGGACAGCTCCGCGCCGCTGCGACCGTATTTCGCGAACTTAAATTTCGGCCCCAGCAGCTTCGACTGCGGATTGATGAATGCCGACCGGTAACCCTTCAGCAACTCGGGAGGCGGCAGGGTGCCATCGAACTTCGCGAGCTGCGGCTTGTAATCGAACAATTCCAAGTGACTTGGCGCACCGGCCATGAAGAGGAAGATGACGCGCTTGGCTTTCGCGGCGTAATGCGGTGCGCGGACGGCCAGCGGGTTGGTCGCATCGGCCTTGCTCATCGCCTGGGCGCTCGATGAAAGCATCTGGTTCAGCGCGATGGAACCGAGGCCGACGCCGCATTGCTGCAAGAACCAACGGCGGCTGACCGCCTTGGGGTCTTGGCCACGATAGAGATGAGATTGGCAGTTCATACGGCTATTCCTTAGTGATCGTTTCGTCGAGGTTCAGCAGCACGCGCGCGACAGCGGTCCACGCGGCGAGTTGGGCTTCGTTCGTGCCTTGAGGCAATTTGCTGACTTCATTGCTCGCGAGTTCGAGCGGTTTCGCCTCTTTCGCGCTGAAGCGTGCGAGTTGTTTCTGCAAAAGCATTTCGAGTTCTTTCGCTTCATCCTTCGAGGGCTTGCGCGCCACGCAGCAGCGGAAGGCGTACTCCAGACGGCTCGTGTCCGTCAGGCCGCCTTCCCGCAAGACGCGTTGGGCGAGGCCTTGGGCGGTCTCCATCGAGATGGGATCGTTCAAGGTCATAAGCGCTTGCAAAGGAGTGTTGGAGCGACCCCGACGCACGCAGGAGAAATCACCGTTCGGCGCATCAAAGGCTTGCAGGATCGGATACGGCACGGAGCGATAGCGAAACGTGTAGAGCGCACGGCGATACCGGTTCTCGCCCTTCTCCTCCTCCCAGAACTTCGGTCCGTAGCTGGCGGGTGGCAGGAACAGGAATTCCGGTGCGGGCGGATACACGCTTGCGCCCCCGACTTTCGCGTTCAGCAGCCCGCTCGCGCTCAGACCGATGTCCCGCACCAGTTCGGCATCCACGCGGAAGCGTGCACCTCGTGCCAGCAGGCGGTTGTTCGGGTCCAGCGTCAACAACTCCGGCGAGACGTTGGAGGTCTGGCGATACGTGGACGAGGTGACGATGAGCCGGTGCAGCTTCTTCAGGCTCCACTTGTTCTCCATGAACGTCACCGCCAGCCAGTCGAGCAGTTCCGGATGTGACGGTGCCGGTGCCTGCACGCCGAGATCCTCGCTCGTCTCCACCAGGCCGATGCCGAAGTAAGTCTGCCACACGCGATTCACCTGAGAACGCGCTGCCGTGGGTGATTTCGGGTCCACCAGCCACCGGGCGAAGTCCAGGCGGTTGCCTTCGGTCTTCTTGGGTAACGGGTTCAGCACCTGCGGCACACCCGTGCTCATGCGGTCACCCGGCTTCGTCATGTCTCCGCGCTTCAGGAAAAAAGTGTCGCGCGGACTGTCCATGCGTTGCAAAACCATCTGCGTGCTGCCTTCGGGATGTTGCTTCCACAAGGCCTCGATCTGTGCATTCGCCTCGCTCCACTCCGGCACCTGCGTGCGCCAGAAGCTGAACAGATCCGCCTTTTGCACGCGGGTGCGCTGCTCGCGCGGCGTCTCCAGAATTTTCGCGATGTGCCGCGGCAAGGTCGGCGGCTCTTCCTTCACACCACCGGTGAACGACACGCGGAACTTGCCCAGATTCAGGTTCTGATTCTGGTCGCTGTTCGGACCGCCGTGCATCTGGGCGAATTGCACCGTGAGCTTCGTCCCTTGCGGGAAAGCCACGTTCGTTTGCGCGATGAATATGGCGGTGCGATCCTGGTTGCGCCGGCCCGGTCCCGCATCGATACCCCACGCCGTCTTGTTGTCGCCGTCGATCGCGTAACTGATGGGGCCCGTCACGCGATACTCGTTCGTCTTGTAATTTCCTTGCAGCACCTTGGGCAGGACCGTCTCCGGATTGCCGTAGTCGGCCAGTGCTTTCACGAACTTCACGCTCGTTTTCTTGCCCGGGTTCGCCGCGTCCTCGGCCTCCACACGGAATTCCGTCAACGCCAGCAGGCCTTCCACCGAGCGCCCTGGACCTTGCGCCGGGAGGTTCGGGTCCGTCATCAGTTCCACGCGGAAGGCGCTGATCTCCTTCGCGCTCACCGTGTTGGTGAAGACGGAGGTGAAGCGCGTAGGCGCATAACCGGAACCGAGCAGCGAGCCATCCGGGTAATCATAGTAGCGCTGCGCGTTGTCGCCCGAATTCGCCAGCGGCAGCACGGTCCAGTCCGGCGAACGTTCCTTGAGCTGCTGTTCCCACGCAGCTTGCTTCTGTTCCCAGTCCGGTGTGCGATGTTTCAGGTCTTCCTCCAGCTTCGCGATCTCGCCGAGCAATTGTGCGCGCCGCATGTTCTGCTCCGGCGAATACACATTCATGCTGCCTTCCGCGCTGTCGTTGATGAAGGCGAACATCTGATAGTATTCCTTCTGCGCGATGGGATCGTATTTGTGATCGTGGCACTGCGCGCATTGGATCGTGAGACCCATCACGCTCTTGCCGATGGCGTCCAGCCGGTCGAACATCGCCTCCATGCGGAACTGCTCGGGATGCACGCCGCCTTCCTCATTGATCATCGAGTTGCGCAGGAAACCCGTGGCCACCTTTTGGTCCTGCGTCGAGTTCGGCAGCAGGTCCCCGGCGATCTGTTCGATGACGAACTGGTCGTAGGGCAGGTCGCGATTGAAAGAATTGATGACCCAATCGCGATAGAACCACACATCGCGCGGCTTGTCCTTCTCGAATCCATCCGAGTCTGCGTACCGCGCGCCATCCAGCCAGATGCGCGCCCAGCGCTCACCGTAATGCGGTGAACTCAGCAGTCGATCGACTTGTTTCTCATACGCATCCTTGGAACGGTCCGCGAGAAAGGCATCCACTTCCGCCGGCGTGGGTGGCAGGCCGATGAGGTCCAGCGAGAGGCGGCGCAGCAAAGTCACCTTGTCCGCTTCCAAGGAAGGCTTGAGCTTTTCCTGCTCCAGCTTCGCCATCACGAAGCGGTCGATGGGATTCGCCACCCAACGCGTGTTCTTCACCTTGGGCAGTGCCGGTTTCACAGGTGGCTTGAAGGCCCAATGGTCTTTGCTGGCGGCCACGACTTTTACGGAGGCCGCTTCCGGCCATACGGCACCTTGATCGATCCAGGTTTTGATGAGCAACACCTGCTCCGCCGTCAGCCGTTCGCCCTTTTTGGGCATCGGATCAAGTTCCTTATGCGTCCCCGTGATGACCTGGTACATCACGCTCTTGGCGCTATCCCCCGGCACGATGGCCGCCCCATGATTACCGCCCTTGAAAGCATTCTCCCGGCTGTCCAGCCGCAAGGAAGACTCCTGTTTGGCGGCACCGTGGCAATCAGCACAGCGCGCGGTGAAGATGGGCTGGATGTCCCGCACGAAATCCACCGGCGCAGCAGTCAGGCTCCACGTACCGGCCAGCCACAACGCAGTCAGGGTAGCGAGCCGCTTGGTTTCTTCAGGCAACAAAAACATAATCAGGCGATTACCCAAGATACTACTGCATCCGTGCGGCACCGGAATGGAGAAAATTCTTTGTGGGCATGGAGGATTATGGCGGGCCGGTTCCGGACGGTCTCCCGCTCCCGCTTTGGCTCCGCTTATGCCTGTTCTCCGTCTCATCATGCCCGCAGCATGACACACGTTTCAGGCATCCGTTAGGCTTCCATCGGCTGTATCGGCTCAAAATTTCGGGGAACTACGCTTTGGCGGCTCAGGTTCCAGTCTTGGCCTTGGCCGGCAATCCCCTCTCCCGCCGCCGGAACTCCGTGGGCGTGAAGCCTGTCACCTGCTTGAAATCGCGGCTGAAGAAAAACTGGTCGCTGTAACCGCACTGGCTCGCCACCTGTTTGATGGCTTCCTCCGTCTCGATGAGCCGCCGTTTCGCATGCGTGATGCGTTCACGCCGCAGCCATTCGTGCGGGCTGGTGCCGAGGTGCTGCTTGAAGACGCGGAAGAAATGCGAGGGGCTCATGCCTGCCATCGCCGCCAGTTCCGGCACGCGCCACGGATGGAAGAATTTCAGGCGCATCGTCTCGATGGGCTTGCGCAGGCGGTCGGGCATGGTGTGGTCCCCATCCGTCAGCAGGCCGCTGGCGTGCCGGGATTCCGTGAGCCACGCGATGAGCTGGGTGAGGTCGCTGTTCAACCACGCATCCGTGGCGACCTCGGGCGTCTGCAACCGGCGGAAGATGCGGTCGAAGACCAGGCGCACCGTGCGTAGGGGCAGTTGGGCGAAGACCGGGTGGACTTTCACCGCGAGGCTGGCCGCCCAGCGCGCGCCTTGGGGTCCATCGAAGCGGAGCCAATAGACCTCCCACGGATCGCTCTTCACCGCCCAGTACGCATGCGGCTGGCCGCAATCGATCCATACCAGATCCCCGGCGTTCACGGTCCAGATCTTGCCCTGCACCTGCACCTCGCCCGTGCCGCGCAGGCAGAGGATGAGTTCATGCCCGGGATAATGATCCCGCGCGATGTGATGCTCCGGCCCCGCGATGAGATGCCCCGCGCGCACCACGCTGTGATGACACGCAAACGTCTCCGCTGAAGGAGTATGGAACAGCGAAAGCAGAAAACGCGTTGGGGCCGCCGGTTTGGTCACGCCACCAGCATGCGGGGAAAAGGGGCGGATGTCCAATCCGTCCGGCAACATCCATAGGGGCCGTAAATCCAGTTTCTTCTCGGAACCATTTCCGCTATATTTCCTTCATCGCACCATCACCCATGAATCTCCGCACCCTACCACTGCTGCTTTTGCTGCTCACCCTGTTGCCGCAGCACCTGCGTGCCCAGCTCGTCGCCCGCCCGGCGGAGTATGACTTCATCGTGCAAACAAATGTCATGGTCACGCTGCGCGATGGGGTGAAGCTGGCGACGGATATCTATCTGCCCGCGAAGAACGGCATAGCCGTGGCGCAGAAGTTCCCGGTCATCTTGGTGCGCACACCGTATGGCAAGGGTGGCAATGCGACCCCGGCCAAGTTCTATGCGGCGCGCGGATATGCGTTTGTCTCGCAGGATACGCGCGGGCGTTATCTCTCCGAGGGCGTGTGGCACATGATCACGGATGATGGGCGCGATGGCGTGGATTGCGCGGCGTGGATCGGCAAGCAGCCGTGGTCCAATGGCCAGATCGGTATGTTAGGCACCTCTTACGTGGGCGGCACACAGCATGCGCTGGCGATGGAGCGCGCGCCCGAGCTGGCCACGGTCATCCCCGTGGATGCCGTGTCCAACATGGGCCGGCAAAGCATGCGCCATGCGGGGGCGTTCGAACTGCGGTTCTGGAACTGGATCATGCTCAATGCGGGCAAAGGCAGCAGCGCCTCCCGCGACCCGGCCAAGGCGGCAATCCTCAAAGAGATGGCGGACAACCGGCTGGATTACCTGAAGCTCCTGCCCTTGCGCAAAGGGATGACGCCGCTGCGCCTCGCCCCGGAGTTCGAAGACTGGCTGGTGGAGGCGATGAATCACGGGGCGAATGATGACTTCTGGGCGCAGAACAACATCGTGGAGTATCCGGAGAAGTACAAGGACATCCCCGTGTATCTGGTAGGCGGGTGGTATGATTCCTGGGCGGGGAATACGACGGCGAATTACGCCGCGCTGTCGCCGACCTTGAAGAGCCCGGTGTATCTCATCATGGGCCCATGGATTCATGGCATGCAGACGGGGGATGCGCATGGGCAAGTTTACTTCGGCAAAGATGCCAGCATCGGCGACCAGTGGGCATGGCGGCTGGAGTGGTTCGATAAATGGCTCAAGGGCATGGATAACTCCGTGGGCAAGAGCGCGCCGTTCGCGAGCAAGGTGCGCATCTTCGTGATGGGCACGGGCGATGGGCGCAAGACGGACAAAGGCCTGCTGAACCATGGCGGGTATTGGCGCGACGAACGGGAATGGCCGCTGAAGCGAACGGCTTATACGCCTTACTATCTGCATTCGGATGGTGGCCTGAAGAAGACGGTGCCGGGCGAACGCTGGGCCTCGACGAGTTACCAGTATGACCCGCGCAATCCGGTGCCGACCATCGGCGGGCAGCTTTCCTCGGGCGATGGCATCATGGTGTCCGGCGCGTGGGACCAGCGCGGGCAGACGAATTTCTGGAACTGGCCGAAACCCATCCCGCTCTCCGCGCGCAATGACGTGCTGGTCTTCCAGACGGAACCGCTGGCGCAGGATGTGGAAGTGACGGGCGAGATCGAGGTGAAGTTGTGGGTGTCCTCCTCCGCCCTGGACACAGACTTCACGGCGAAGCTGGTGGACGTGTATCCGGCGAGCACGGATTTCCCGGACGGCTTCGACCTGCTCCTCGGCGATGCGATCGTGCGGGCGCGCTATCGCGATTCCTTGCAGGAGGAGAAGCTGATGCAGGTGGGCTCGGTGTATCCGGTGACCATCAACCTGTATCCGACCTCGAACGTGTTCAAGAAAGGGCACCGCATCCGCGTGGACATCTCGAGCAGCAACTTCCCGCGGTTCGACGTGAACCCGAACACAGGTGAGCCGCTGAACCAGCACCGACGGTTCGTGGTGGCGATGAACGCGATCTACCACGACCAGCAGCATCCGTCGCACATCGTGCTGCCGGTGGTGCCGAAGGGGAAGTGAGAGCGTCACCCGGCGTGAACGGGCCGCGCTAAAAATTTCTGTGCCGCATCCAACTGAGCAGTAGTTCCCAGCAGCAGCACCTGATCGCCCGCCCGCAGTTCCTCATCCGCCTCCGGATTGATGATGCTCGTGCCGTTGCGGTCGATGCCCACGATGCTCGCACCCGTTTCCTTGCGCAGACCGGTTTCACGGATGAGCTTCCCGCAAGCGACTGTCCCGGCGGTCAGAGTCACGGCTTGCAGATCGGCATCGCGCAGCAGGTTCGGCTTGAGTTCAGGCAAGGGGGCATGACGTTCCACGGGCGGCTGGTTCAACGTCTCATGCAAGGCGAACTGGGCCTTGGAGTAGATCTTGATGGCCGAACGCCAGAGCAGGAAGGTCAGCAAGCCCGCAAGGACCAGCAGCACGATAAAGATCCGCAACGGCGGCAGCAAAGGTGTGCTGAGGCTGAGCCCCAGCATGAACAAGCCGATGAGCCCCCCCAGCGGGATGCCTTGCGCCACAATGCTCCGGATGGCTTCGGTGCGCGTGCCCGCGGAAGCTTCCTTCACCTTGAGATCGGCGATGAGCAATCCGAGTGCTTGCAGTTTGCGGAAGGCGGCGATGAACAGCGGCAAGGCCACCAGTACTGAGACGATCCATAAAGCCGATTTGAAAGCCGCTTCATCCTGCAACAGGGCTGGCAGCCACTCCGGCTGCGTGCGGGCGAAGAACGCCGCTGTGATGAACACGGCGCAGATGAGCGCCACGTTCAGGAACACTTGCAGCATCCATTTGCGGATGAGCCTGTGCGCCATGCTGTCCTTGCGCGTCTCACCCAGTTGCCCCGCCCACTTGGTGTACAGCTCCAGCGTGTCCAGGAAAGGCTTCGGGGCCTTGCGGTCGAACCAGCGCACCGCACCATCCGTGCTCTTGATGAGATACGGTGTGGTGAGCGTGGTGATGGCGGAGACGGCCACCGCGATGGGATACAGGAAATCGCTGGTGACCTTCAGGCTCAGACCCAGCGCGGCGATGATGAAGGAGAACTCACCGATCTGCGCCAACCCCATGCCCACGCGCAAGGATGTGCGGACATCGTTGCCCGCCGCGAAGGTGCCCAGCCCGCAACTGATCACCTTGCCCACAATCACCAGCACACTGATGATGAGGATGGGACCGGCATACGCCACCAACATCTTGGGGTCGATAAGCAGGCCGATGGAGACGAAGAAGATGGCGCTGAACATGTCACGGATCGGCTCCATGAGATGCTCGATCTTATGGATCTCGCGCGCTTCCGAGATGAGCGCGCCGATGACGAAGGCGCCGAGCGCCACACTGTAACCCAGCTTCGCCGCCAACAGGGAAAAGCCGAAGCAGAGGCCCAATGACGTGATGAGCAACATCTCGTTGCTCTTGAACTTGGCGATATAGCCCAGCAACCGCGGCACCGCGATGAGACCCAGCACCAGCGCGGTGATGAGGAAGATGGAGAGCTTGCCCACGGTCATGCCTACTTCGCCCAGCGTCAACGAGCCGGTCATGGCGATACCGGAGAGCAAGGCCAGCATGACGATGGCCAGGATGTCCTCGATGATGAGGATGCCGAAGATCATTCCGGAGAATTTCTCCTTCGCGAGCCCCAGTTCGGTCAGGGCCTTGATGATGATGGTGGTGGAGGAGATGGACAGCATGGCCCCAAGGAAGAGGCTGTCCATGTGGTTCCAGCCGAAGAGGCGGCCCACGTAATAACCCGCCCCGACCATGAAGATGATCTCCAGCCCGGCACCGAACAGGGCGGTGACACCGACCTCTTTGAGCTTGCGCAGGTTGAACTCCATGCCCAGCGAGAACATGAGCAAGATGATGCCCAGTTCGGACATGTTCTTGATGTTGTGCTCGTCATGGATGAACTCGAACGGCGGAGTGTGCGGACCGATGATGACGCCCGCCAAAATATATCCCAGCACCACCGGCTGCTTGAGGCGGTGGAACAGAACGGTGACCAGCCCGGCGACGATCATGACGACGGCGAGGTCCTGCAAATACGTGATACCATGCATACGGCTAAATGGTGTTGATCGTGCTTCAGTTTGTGGCGACCGGTTCTAAAAATTTCAGGGGCTTGTGCCGGTCCGGTCAGCCACTTGGACCGGCACAAGCTTGGGATTTACACTAGCACGTCTTGTGCCCCCGAGGCAGCGGGCCTTCGCCCGCAAAACCCGGAGCACCATGTCAGCTTTCTCAAACGAAGGCTGTTACAATTATCCGGACGGCTTCTACTCTTTCTTCCGGCTGTAGTACCAGAACATCGCGGCGCCAAAGCCGATGATGACCGCCCACAGGATCCAGGAGACATACTTCTTTTCCATACAGTTGTCCTTGCGTGAAAGTTACGGTTGCAGGGGAAAACGGATTGTTCTCCCCTCCGGTCTCAGAACACTCATGGGCAGGATGCTGTTCCCGACCAGGCCTGAGACCACGATGGGCAACGGACTTTACACGCGCGAGGGACTGCGGGGAAACGGCGCGGCGCGCAGGAGGAACTGCCAGTTCTGCGCGAGTGCCATCGGTGCCAGCCCGGTTGCATCAGGCTGGAGGTGAAGGCATGGTGCCAGTTCCACGGACCGGCACGAAAGGAACAGGGGCGGGCCCTCAGGCACCGGACCGCCGGGACGCAGACCGGGCAGACGCACGGGCTGCACGGGCAAAATGGCCGGGACTTGGACCGTGTTTAACGTGGCTTGAGCATAGGCATCGGACAGCTCATCAGCCGCGGACGGCAAATGCTGCTGCCGGGTATGTGCGAGGAGGCCGGATGACAGCCACAGGGCGATCACCACCAGCACACCAGATGTCTTGCACCAATTCACCAAAGCCAGCATGCCCGCTCCAGGAAACCGGGTGCAACCCTCAATTGCTTTGCGTGTAAAAAAAACACAACCGCCCTGGTTTGCACCAAGGCGGCTGCTCGTAAATATGTTTCCCGCTTACAGCTTCGCCATCGCGTTGTCGAGGGCGGTGTAGAGGGTGTTCATCGTGGCTTCCGTTTCATCGCCCATGTTGGAGATGCGGAAGGTTGTGCCCTTGATCTTGCCGTAGCCGCCGTCGATGAGGAAACCCTGTTCCTTCACCAGCTTCTGCAGCTTCGCAACATCCACGGTGCGGCCACCGGGCTTGGCACCGTTGTTGATGCAGGTGAGGGTGACGGATTCGAAACCGGCATCCGGGAAGAGCGTGAAGCCGTGCTTCGCCGCCCAGGCGCGCGTCGCCATGTTCAACTTCAGGTGACGGGCATAACGCGCGTCCAAGCCTTCCGCGAAGAATTCGTCGAGCTTGGAGCCGAGCGCGTAGATGTGGGAGATGCTCGGTGTGCTCGGCGTCATGCTTTCCTTCGCGTTCTTGTCGAACTCCACGAAGTCGAAGTAGTACCCGCGATCTTTCACCGTGGCGGCCTTAGCCAGTGCAGCCGGCGAGGCGGTGAACACCGTGAGGCCCGGAGGCAAGGCGAACGCTTTCTGCGTGCCGGCGAGGAGGACGTCGATGCCGAGCTTGTCGAAGTTCAGCGGCAGCGCGGTCATGGAGCTGACGGCGTCCACGATGAACATGACATCCGGATACTTCTGCTTCAACGCGGCGATCTCATCCAGCGGGCTCATGGTGCCGGTGGAGGTCTCGTTATGGATCAGCGTGAGCGCGTCGAACTGGCCGGTGGCGAGTTTCTTGTCGATGGCCTCGGCGCGGATGGGCGAACCCCATTCGGATTGCAGACCTTCGGCGTCCTTGCCGCAGCGTTTGGAGACGTCCAGCCACTTGTCAGAGAAGGCGCCCTTCATGCAGTTGAGGACCTTCTTGGTGACGAGGTTGCGCAGGGAGCCTTCCATCACACCCCAGGCGGACGAGGTGGAGAGATAGACGAGCTGCTTCGTGCCGAGCAGGGTCTGGAGCTGCGGTTGGATCTTGCCGTAGAGGTCCTTGAAGCCTTGGGAACGATGACCGATCATGGGCGAGCGGAACGCCGACCATGTCTTCTCGTTGACTTCAACCGGACCCGGAATGTGCAGTTTGACGTGTGCCATAAAAAGCTCGTGAAATTTTTCACAAGCGGTCCCGGAACGCAAGCGGCGTTTTGCAGGGGCGATTTGGGAGCGCGCCCGCCTGCCCCGTGCCGATAGGTCGGGGTCCTCGGGCGCAGCCCCCGGTTTAGTTGAGCCGTAGGCGTGATTTGGACCTGCTACGGATTGGACGGGCAGGTGCTTCGGCGCGGCCCGCTGGGACAGCAGGCCCTACCTAGCTACTTCGCCGCCACGGCCGTCTGCTTCTGTTCACCAAGCCCTTCGATGCCGAGTTCCACGACATCGCCGGGCTTCAGGTAAACGGGGGGCTTGAACCCAAGGCCCACACCCGGGGGAGTCCCGGTGCTGATGATGTCACCCGGCAGCAGGGTCATGAAATGGCTGATGTAGCTGACGAGCTTGGCGGTCTGGAAAACCATCTGGCGCGTGTTGCTGTTCTGCACGGTCTTGCCGTTCACCTTCAGCCACATGTTGAGGTTCGCCGGGTCGGCGATCTCATCTTTCGTGGCGAGCCAGGGGCCGACGGGCGCGAAGGTGTCGGCGCTCTTGCCCTTCACCCATTGGCCGCCGCGTTCGAGCTGCCATTCGCGCTCGCTGTAATCATTGTGCAGGGCATAACCGGCCACGTAGTTGAGCGCCTCCGCCTCGCTGACGTAACTGGCGCGCTGGCCGATGACGATGGCGAATTCCACCTCCCAATCCGTCTTCACCGAGCCGCGCGGGATGATGACGCCGTCATAAGGCCCGGTGTAGGCGGTGGTGGCCTTGAAGAAGAGGACGGGCTCCTTCGGGATCTCCATGCCGGATTCCTTGGCGTGATCGGCGTAGTTCAAGCCCACGCAAACGATCTTGCTGGGGCGTTGGAGCGGCGCGCCGATGCGGACCCCGGCAGGAAGCTCGGGTGCCGTGGCGGCGTTCTGCTCCGCCCAAGCGGCGAGCCGGGCGAGGCCGCCGGTGGCCAGGAAGGTTTCGTTGTAGTCTTCACCGAAACCGGAGGCATCAATACGTTTGCCATTCGAAAGGACCAGACCGGGCTTTTCACGACCGGCTTCACCAAAGCGGATAAGTTTCATGTGTGGGTGAAAAGAAAAGGGGCAGCGGGAGTTTATGCAAGTCTGGAGGGAGGATTTTTGAAGGTGCCAGCAGAATGGGGCGTAATTTTAAGCAGGACCGTCACCTCACGTCGGCTAACGGTGGACTTGCTTAAAACCTGGCTACTTCACCTCCGGCGGCACATTCCCATAGAGCCATGGCGCGCGATAGGGCGGTGCCGGTGGCGGCACGGGAATGGTGCCGGGCTTGAAAGTATTCGCGAGTTCCACACCGACGTCGGCGAATTGCTGGCCGGCGCTGATGTCGAGGTTGCTATACGCCGTGAGGCGCGTTTCGTAGCCGCCACCGTTGGGTCCGAAAGCTTCTTTCGTGGGGACGTAGCCGACGCAGCCGTTGGCGAGTTCCACGGGGAAGGTGAGCGGGAACTGGCTCCGTTTCTTGATGTCGAGGCCGTATTCCACGAAGTACTCGGCGGGATTGCTCACGCAGACAACCGGGCCGACCTGGATGGCCTGCACTTCCACTTCCACGGAGGGATGTTTCTGGATGAGGGCGTCGAGCATCAGGATCTCCTTGGCAAAGGTGATCTCGGTGGTGCTGAACTTCTTGGGATCACCCTGGACGATCTCGAGGCTTTGCTTGAGGCGTTCGGGTGAAGGGAGGCGGCGCGGGATGTTCCAGACCTTGGCTTTGAAATCGACGGGGGCATTGGTGCCGGGAGTCATGCTGAGGAGCACCTTCACGGCCTCGGCACCGACGCGACCACCGACAAGCCGGGACCATTGCTCGGCACCGGGCCGGGCGTAGGGGCTGAGGTTATCGACCTGCGTGACATCGCCGCAGGCACCTTGGAGGAAGACGACGACGACTTCCGGACCGAACATGCCGCGAATGGCGTGCTCGAGATACTGGATCCAGCTCGCGGAGATGCCGCCGGGACTGGTGGTGGCGTGACAGGAATAGTTCACGACGCAGCCGATGAGCTTGCCTTCTTTGTTCCACGTGCCGATGACGCCGACTTGTGGATCGATCGGGGCGGCGTAACCGATGATGTCGGGATTGCCCGCGCCGGGATGGCTATAGCTGAGACCGTTCTTCATGCGGAGACGGCGGTTGAAGGCGACCTTGTCCTCGATGCCGGAGCCGAAGCCGGTGGCGGCTTCCGAGCGGCGGTTGTTCGCGAGGACGACGGCGGCGACGATCTGGTCCTCGACGTATTTCAGGAACTTGGGATCGGCGCAGGAGGATTGCTCGTAGGCGAGTTTCTTCACGAGGTCGGAGGCGTGGTCGAATTCACCGGGTTGCACCATGCCGACGGGTCCGGAGGAATGAGAATGCGAGGCGCCAACCATGACGGCCTCGGGCAAAATGCCGCAGAGGGTCTGGATGCGCTGACGGGCGCGAAGCACGAGGTCGCGGGGAATCATGAGCGTGTCCGTGCCGACGAGGGCGATGCGTTTCTGGCCGTCATCGAAGACGACGGCGCGGACTTTGCAGGGATCGTGGAAGGTGCGGTGGAAGGACTTGCCGTAGCCGCCGGGCTGTTCCATGCCGATCGCGGGGGTGATGTCCGTCTCGCAATAACCGGCCTTGAGCGCGGGCACCTTGGCGACGGGATCGGCGGCAGCGAGGCGGAAGGCCAGCATGAGCGCGAGGAGGCAGAAGAGGTGGCGGGCTTTCATAAGTTCTTATTACTGACGTTGAACGGGATAAACAACTTCGAAGAAGTTACGCCGCCAGCTTTTCCATAGGGGTGGCTTCTGCTGGCCGAGCGGTCAGGAGAAAACTGAAACTGGCGATTGCGGAAAAAGCGAAGGCGGTGAACATTGGCTTGTAGGGTGGGTCGAAATGGTTATCCTTTGGACCCTACACAGAAGCATGAGTTCAGCAGTGTCAATGAGTCCAGCGACGGGCGGGACTTCGTCCCTGAAGATGGTGCCGTGCGGCAAGTGCGGCAAGAGCATCTTCATCCCCAGCACTTTGGCGCCGCTCTCGACGACCCCCTGCCCCAAGTGCGGCCATCCGGTGATGCTGCCGTTGAAGCTGCGGCAGTTCGAGCTGCGGGCGGTCATCGCCTCGGGCGGCATGGGCACGGTGTATCGCTCCTACGACACTTCGCTGGAGCGGGAGGTGGCCGTGAAGCTGATGCGGCGCGAATTCACCACGGACACGGCGCTGGTCGAGAGTTTTGCGCGTGAGGCCAAGGCTTGTGCGGGGCTGAACCACACGAACATCATCCACATCTACGCCTTCGATGAATGGGATGGCGAGAAATACATCGTCATGGAGCTGGCCGACCAAGGCAGCGTGGATGACCGCATCGAGAAGGAAGGCGCGGTGCCGGAACTCGACGTGCTGGACGTGGGCATCAAGGTGGCGGGCGCATTGAAGGCGGCGAGCAATCACAACCTCTTGCACCTCGACATCAAGCCGGGCAACATCCTCTACAACGCGGAGAAGGAGCCCAAGCTGGTGGACTTCGGCCTCGCCCGCAAGGCGGACGCCGAGCAGGTGGAGGAAGAGGGCGTCTTGGGCACGCCGTATTACATCGCGCCGGAGCGGGTATCGCAGACGGGCGAGAGCTATCTTTCGGACATGTACAGCCTGGCGGCCACGCTGTATCATGCGTTGACGGGCAAGGTGCCGTTTGAAGCGCCCGACATCCAGGAGGCGGCCTTCGCTCACGTGAACAATCCGCTGACGCCGCCGAACCAGTTGAATCCGGCCATCACCGCCCCGACCAATGAGGCGATCTGCGTGGCCATGGCGAAGGACCCGGCGCAACGCTACCAGACCTATGATGAATTCATCATGGCGCTCGAAGCCGCCCGCAGCCAGGTGTTGGTAAAGATGTTCCGGTCGGAGTGAGTCGGGAATTTTTGTTTGAGACAAAAAAGGCCGCCTGTTTCCAGGCGGCCTTCGTGCTCTCAAAGAATTCGCTTACACCTCGAACCACTTCGGATCGAAGGTGATCTTCTGGTTCGTGTTCACCGCCTCGTTCGCCTTGATGGCGGAGACGGTGGCCTCGAAACCTTCCTTCCAGCCGGCATGCGGCGCCTTCTTCTCGTTGATGTTCGCGATGAACGCTTCCAAAGCGTAGTAGGCCGGGGAATCGCCATTCGCCGCGGCTTCGGCAGGCTTCAAGCCTTGCGCGATGAGTTGTGTGGCGTTCGCCACCAGCGCGATGCCTGCCTCGCCCGTCGCCGGGAAGGTGTCTTTCTTGGCATACACTTCCCAACCGAGCAGCGGGGAGTCCGCTTCCTTGAACATCCACGCGCGGTTCTCGCGGATCATGATCGCCGCGTCCGTGCCGGAGAAGACATCGTAGTTGCCCTCGTAAGAATTCGTGAGCGTGGCGTCATAGATCATCCGCGCGCCGCCGGGATACTCGACTACGACTTGCGCAGTATCGGCCACGTTACGCCCGTCCTTCCAGTGCAAGATGGAGCCGAAGCCCGTGACAGCCACGGGATTCGCTCGCATGAACCACGAGGCCACGTCGATGGAATGAATGCCGATCTCGCCCACCAGACCGGGCGACGTCTTCTGCTGCAAGCGCCAGTTCAATTCCTTCTCGCGCTCCGGGCTGGGCGAGGTGCGGCGCCAGCTCTCCTTCTTGTGATATTGCGAACGGGCCACGGTCAATGCCCCAGCCGCACCCGTGCGGACGAAGTCCACCACATGGTGATGCTGCGGATTATCACGATACTGCAAGCCCACCTGGAAGATCTGCTTGCTCGCATCACGCGCGGCCTTGGCAATGGCCCGGGCATCCTCGATGGTGTGTGCCAGCGGGGCTTCGCAATAGACGTGCTTGCCCGCCTGCAACGCCGCGAGGACGATATCCTTATGCTGATGCGACGGTGTGGCGACGATGACCGCCTCCACGTCCTTGCTCTCCAGCAGCTTCCGGTAATCCTCGAACGGCACCGCATTCGGCGCCGCGCTCTTGGCCCGTCGCAACGAAGCTCCATACGTCTCCGCCACGCCCGTGATCGGCGCGTTCGGCAGCCGGGAGAGATGGCCGAGCATGTCACGGCCCCACGCTCCGAGTCCGATGACTCCGCATTTCACCGGCGGTCCCACTTTCTTCTCGGGTTTGGGTGCGGCGGGTTTCGTCGCAGCGTCCTGCGCGGTGATCTCCACGCCGCCCAGCATCATCATCAGGGTGGCGAAAGAGCCGCCCTTCAGGAAACTGCGGCGGTTCAGGTCGGCTTGTGCTTCAGTCGGATTCATTCTGTGTCTAAGTTAGCGTGCGCCGGTCAGGTGGCAACCCTGCGTGCACGGCAGGATTCACTTAAAATTTGATCGGCTGCGGCTGGGCATCACCCGGCGCGAGCTTCAACGCCCACAGGATGCCGCCCAGGATGTGCTGCTGATACTGCTTGGCGATCTCCGGGGAGTTCTTGCGGTTCTTCTCCTCCGCATCCCACATGTCCTCGCGATGACCGAGGGAGGTGTAAAAGACACGCCCTTGGCCGAACGCCTTGCACCAGGCCACCGGATAATCCCCCGCCTTGGTCTTGTCATTCGGATGCTTGTCGAGCCCGAGCAGACCACGGACCTTCGCGCGTTCGAAACTCTTCATGATGTAGATCTCGTCAAAGACCGTCCATGAAGCGGGCAGATGCTTGCACGCAGCGTGAGCCGGATCTTGGTTCAGGCAATCCACCTGCACCTGCGCCCCGTGCGTCTGGAACTCACCACCGATCATGTCCACAAACGGACGGAACTGGTGGAACGTATCCGTGGCGCTGTGCATGCCCATGAAAGCCTTGCCGCTGTTCACCCAATCGATGAACCCCTGCTTGTCTGGCAAGGGCAGATCGCCGGTAGTATTGCAGAAGATCACGCCATCATAATTCTTCAGGTTCGCCGGGCTGAGCTTCTCCAGCTCTTTCTCCACGGACTTCATCCAAACAGCGTTTTCTTCCTTAAACTTTTTATCCGCCTCCTGGAATTTCGTCATAGCCTCGACGAATTTCGGATCCTTCTCGCCTTCCGGTCCGGCTTTCGGCCGCTGCGGACTTCTAGGCTGATTAGGCGGCTGCTGCACGAAATCCACCGTGAATTGCCCGCTCTCCTGGGCCAGCTTGCTCAACGTCTTCTCCGCGATGCCGATGGAGCTGTGACGGAAGCTGGTCGTGACGGTCACCACCAGCAGTTTCTTGGGCTTGTCCGCGGCGACCGCAGGCAGGGTGCAAAGGGCGGCCAGCGCGAGCGCGAGGACGCGGGCAAAAGCGCGACGGGTCAGGTTCTTCATAATCATTTCCAGGGCCAATAAGCCCCGAGATTGTCTCTGGGCATTAGACTGGCGCAACTGGGTCGGAATTCATTTAACCCAACGGCCAGAAGAAGCAAGGCCGGTTGCACCAGCGGGTCAATATGGGGCACGGGCTATCCCAGACCGCAGCAACTGCCATCAACAGCAATGGCTGCCGCATACAGTTTTACTGGTAGGGCTGGCTGTCCTCAGCCGGCCGCTGACGGAGCAGGTGACATACAAAGTCTTGCGGTAGTTTAAGGTAGAGCCGCTGCCATAGGTCACGAGAACGGTCTTCATTTACGAGAACGACTGGATTCGTCGACGGCCCGCTGAGGACAGCGGGCCCTACTTTGCTGCGGTCTCATATAAAGAAAAAGGGCGGACTTTCGTCCGCCCTTTCTTCGTTAAATGTCCCGATCGCTTAGTCAAAAGCGTGGCCGGCGCAGCACAGCACGTTCTTGATCTTGTGGCGCACCAGTTCCTTCACCATGTCACGGGCCGGGGAGAGGTACTTGCGCGGATCGAATTCTTTCGGCTTCTCCCAGAGCACCTTGCGGATGCCGGCCGTCATGGCCATGCGGAGGTCGGTGTCGATGTTCACTTTCGTGCAACCCGTGCGGCGGGCGATCTCGATGTCGGCTTCCGGCACACCGGCGGTGTCCGTGCCCATGTTGCCACCGTACTTGTTGATCTCGTCGGCCAGGTGCTTCGGCACGCTGGAGGCTCCGTGCAACACCAGCGGGTAATCACCCATGCCGGCGTCCATGAGGGCCTTCTTGATGAGCTTGAGGCGCTCGAGGTCCAGATGCTGGGTGCCCTTGAACTTGTAGGCACCGTGGCTGTTGCCGATGGCGACGGCCAGGGAATCGCAACCGGATTCCTTCACAAATTTAACCGCTTCATCCGGCACGGTGTAGTGGCCGCTGGCCGAATGCGCACCGCCTTCTTCACCGTCATCGAATTGCGCGCCGACGAGGTGGCCCAGCTCGGATTCCACCACGCAGTTATGCTTGTGCGCGTATTCCACGACCTTGCGGGTGATCTCGACGTTCTTCTCGAAGCACTCGTGGGAGGCATCGATCATGACGCTGGTGAACCCTTCGTCGATGCACTCTTTGCAGAGCTCGAACGTGTCACCGTGGTCCAGATGGACGGCGATGGGGATGGTGGAGACGCTGACGGCGGCCTCGATGAGCTTCTTCAGATACACCGGGTTCGCGTAATGACGCGCGCCCTTGGAGATCTGGAGCATGACGGGTGCTTTTTCTTCCTCGCAGGCTTCGATGATGGCCTGGAGCAGTTCCATGTTGTTCACGTTGAAGGCACCGAGAGCATACTTGCCCTTCAGCGCCTTGGCGAACAGGTCCGTTGTGTGTGTCAGTGGCATAAGTTAAGTCCAGTTCAAGTTCACCCGGTCCAGCCGGAAAAACAAACAGGGTGGGAGTCTAGGCGGCTCCGGCCAAAAGAAAACCCTATTTTTTAGCTAAGAGACGGCCTGAAAAATGGCTGCACGGCAGCTGCGCAGGACAAACGGGCTGGAGCTAGGCGCGGCGAGGGAGCATATTCATGAGGAAATCTGTGACCGAGCCGCTGGGAAGCCGAACTTCGGCCAACGCCCCGGCCCGTTTGGGCCAGCAGATGACGTTCAGCCATTTTTCAGGCCGTCTCTAAGGCGGGGCCGCCGGGCCGGGTTGCCGGGTGGAAAGGAACTCGATGGCGTTGGTTTGGCTGTATTCCCGGGCCTGATCCAGCGGTGTTTTCCCCATCTTATTGGTGATATCCAGCCGCGCCCCATACTGCAACAGGATCGCCCAGACATTTGTGTTCCGCCCGTGGATGGAGTTATGTAATGGCGTACTCCCGCCCCGGTTCCGGGCATTGGGATCGGACCCGGCTTTGAGCAGCAGCTCCACAGTCTCCGTGTGAGGATTATTGACGGCAAAATGCAAAGGTGTATGGCCGTAGAAGTTCGAGGCTCGGGCGTCGGCCCCGTGTTCCAGCAGCAGTTTGACGAAATCCGGCGGATGGCTGGCCGCCAGGTAAATGGCCTGTCTGCCGCTAAGTGAGGTCTGCTTTACATCCGCCCCCTGCCCGATCAACAACCTGGTCAGGATCAGATCATCCCGGTAGATGGCGATCTGCAACGGCGGCAGATGCTCTTCCTCCATGTACCGGAATTCTTCTTCATCATCCACGACTCTGGCCGGTTTCAGGATGACCTTTTCCCAGATGAAAACCGTGAACTCCTCCATGAAATTCATTGTCGGAGGCCGGGGCTGGCCCATCGGCTTTGCTTTCAAAGGCGGGTTGTTCGCCTGGTTCACCAGTTCCGGGTGCGCCGCCAGCAGTTGCTCCACTTTGGGCCGGTTCCCCCGGTAAATCGCCTGTCGGAATTCCCTTCCCAGATCGCGCGGCCACGAGCGGTAAGCCAGCCAAGCACTCACAGCCAACAGCACAAGCAGCAGATACTTCCGCCATTTCGGCCACTGAGGCTTAGCTTTCATGGCGTGGCATCACCCGTGGGGGAAAGCAATTGGATGGAGTTTGTGAAGTTGCGCTGCCGCGCCACGTCTAGGGCGGTCAGGCCGCTCAAGTTGGTCTGGGCCGCATTCGCGCCCTGCTTCAGGAGCAGCGGGATGATGCGCGGATTCGGCCGGAGGGCGGCCACATGCAAGAGACTTCCACCCTCTCGGCTCACAGCGTTGGGATTGGCCCCAGCTTCCAAAAGCAGCCGCGCGCTCCGCTCGTTTCCGTTAAGGACACTGAAATATAGCGGCGTCATGGAGTGGAGGTTGGTCGCATCGATGGCGGCCCCTTTGGCCAGCAGCAGACCGAGTATCTCCGCGCCATGATCTCTCATCGCGGCCATGTGCAAGGCCGTCATCCGGTTGGCTGAGGCCGCCTGCACATCCGCCCCCAGGTCAAGCAGCACCCGGATCATCTCCTGATTCTGACCGAGCAGCGCGAGGTGCAACGGCGGCAGACCGGCGTCCTCAGCCCATTGAAAAGGGTCCTGCGGATGACCGCTGTTGTTGCTTTGCCTGAGCCGGACCTGCGTCATCTCTTCAAAGACATCCACCACCAGCCGGTCCATGCCGCTTGAGGGCCGACTGCCCGTCAGCGGCACCGCTTTTATTTTCTGTGGCGTCGAGTTGGTGGCGTTCACAAGCTCAGGCCATTTCTCCGCCCACCGCTTAACTTTGGACAGATCGCCGGTAAAAACCGCACGCCGGAATGCGCGTCCCCGTTCTTCCGGCCAGAAGACATAGACAAGCACGATCACCAGTCCTGCGATGAGGACTGGCAGCCACTTTCGCCCACGCGCTTTGCTCTCCTTGTTCACAAACAATCAAGGTCCGACCGGCACCGGCATATGCACCACCATGTAAGTGAATGGTACTATATACGCCTGCAAATAGACCAGCACACCCATCATCGCCGCCAGGATGATACTGTGCCAGAACACGAAGCGCAGGATGTCACCCTCATGCCCATACCAATTGGTCGCCGTGCTCGCCACCACGATGCTTTGCGCATCCACCATCTTGCCCATCACCCCGCCGGAGCTGTTCGCTGCGCCCATCAAGATAGGGCTGATGCCAGTCTGTTCCGCCGTGATCCGTTGCAAACTGCCGAAGAGGACGTTGGAGGCCGTATCCGAGCCAGTGAGTGCCACACCCAACCAGCCGAGCATGGTGCCGAAGAAGGGATAGAAAGTGCCGGTGTGCGCCAAAGCGAGCCCAAGCGTGGCGTCCGTGCCGGAATATTTCGTCACATTCCCCAAGGCCAGCATCGCCGCAATGGTCACCAGCGAATAGCGGATGCGGAAGACGGTTTCCAAGTAGGTTTGCCACAGGTCTTTTAACCGGAAGCCCATGGACAAGCCGGCGACGATGGACGCCAGCAAGATACCGGTGCCGGTGGCGGAGAAGATGTTGCGCTTATACTCGGCCTTCTCCGCTGGCGCATTTTCCGGCGCTACGGGCGAAACCCGCTGCACCTTTCCATGCAGGTAAGGCACGGGATAACCCGCAGGCGAGAGCGTGTTGAGAAATTTGCTGAACGGTTGTATGCCCCAGACCAGAATGAAGGCCGTCAGAATCGCCCATGGTTTCCACGCAGCGATGACGTTTTGACGGTTGAGGACGACGCTCTCGGTCACGGGTTGTACCGGAGCCGCCGCATCGGTTTCCACCTTGGGCAAAGGCCAGATCTCTTTTGGCTTCCAGTAACGTAGCAGGATGACCACGGCACCGATGGAGCAAGCGCCGGAAATGGTGTCCACCAGCCATGGACCGTGAAAATTGGACACTAGGAATTGGGGAATGGCGAAAGCCAAACCAGCCGTCAAGGCGGCTGGCCAGACACCTTTTATTCCGCGCCATCCGGAGAAGGCACCCACAATCCAGAATGGGATTATGAGGGAAAAGAAGGGCAACTGCCGCCCGACCATTTTGGAGACGAGCAACGCATCGAGACCCGCCACGTCTTGCAGGGTAAGGATGGGTATGCCCACAGAACCAAACGCCACAGGAGCGGTGTTCGCGATGAGCGCCAGCCCGGAGGCATGGAGCGGACGGAAGCCAAGCTGGATAAGGATCGCCCCGGTGATGGCCACGGGCGCGCCGAAACCCGCCACGCCTTCAATGAAAGCGCCGAAGGAAAAGGCGATGAGGATGAGCTGGATGCGCGGATCGGGTGCGATGTGCGCCAGGCTGTCACGTAAGACGGCGAAGTGGCCCTTCTTCACCGTCAGGTAATACAGGAACATGACGTTCAGGATGATCCAGCCGATGGGGAACAATCCAAACGCCGCGCCATACACGGTAGTCGCAGCCGCAGCCGAAACCGGCATGCGATAGACGCCGATGGCGATAGCCAATGCCGCTACCAGTCCGAGCAGTGCAGCGAAGTGTATCCGCACATGCATCCATCCGATGGCCCCCAACAGCACCACGACGGGAATCGCCGCGACGAGCGTGGATATCAAGGGATTACCGAGTGGATCGTAATTCTGCAGCCAGGTCATGGGTGATGCGCGGCAACGTAATCAATCCCCCGCCCGCGCCACAAGCATTCAATGGAGCGCTCCGTCAAACCGCTACTTGAACAAACCCACGAACAGAAAATAGCCGTATGCTCCGACCAACAACACCCCGACAAACCGCGGCAACCGCCCCAGCAACGTCATGAACACCAGATGCACCACGGTGGCCCCGGCGATGATCTGCACGCCCAGCTCAAAAGTCTTCGGCACATTGATCGGATGGAACAGGGCGAACAGACCGATGCACAGCGGGATGCAGATATGCCCATCCCCTACCTGTGAGGCATACGTCACATCCGGCTTGCCCCGCCAGGAGTAGTAGAGCGCGAGCATCGCATTCGGCAGCACCATCAGGAAACCGCTGATCCAGCCCATGCCATTATCCTCCTTCAAGAAGGCTAGGTCTTGGGTCTTGCCCCAGTTCATCAGCCAGTCCGTGCTCAAGTAGATGCCGTAGCCGCCGACGATGAGGATGGCGAAGTCGAGGATCATGAGCCAGCCCAGCGCTTTGTTCTGCTGCACGTTCGCCTTCAACACGTCATAGACATGGAAACATTGCCAGAAAAGGAACACCCCCACCAGCACCAGCCCGTCGCTGAAATCCAGTTTCCCATCGCGGGCCAGCGCCCAGACCACGCCCGTGAAGAACAGCACGGCCACCAAGGTCAGCATCATGGAAAGACGGTTCACTTTCTTTTGCACCTCACCCTTGCCTTGCTTGTCGGATTTGCCTTTTTTCTCCCCTTTGGATTTTTTCCCGGTATCACCGCTGCCCGTGATGTTCATGCCGAAGATCATCGTCGGGATGCCGATGAGGAGGGTGAGGTTGGTGACGTTGTTCACGAGGCAGTTCACCACCACTTCAGCCCCATCACCTTTCTCCCGTGCCAGCAAGATAGCGAACATCAGGTTGCCGATGCCGGAGCAATAAGGCATGACGAGTGTGCCAAGGACCGTGCCGCCGAGACCATTGCGCGTCATGGCTTCCAGCCGCCAGACCATGAGCAAGGATGCAGCGATGAACAGGCCGAGAAAGGCCCAAGGAGCCCACGGCCCGGTGCTTTCCAAAATGGTGGTCAGCGAACGCAACGCGCGGAGTTAAGCAATGGCCGGGAAGGGTTAAAAGGGTTAAATCGTGGATGGTGAATCGTTTAACTTTTTCACGATTTGACGTTTTTAACGGGTCAGTCATTTACGCCGCCACACACTGGCCTGAGCCACGCTCCACTGGAACTTGCGCGCGTGCTCCCGGATGAGGAAGGGCAAATCCAGCGTGCGGGTCAGTTCGAAGCTTTGCGCCAGCTCCCCTCTCAAGCCGTCCAAGGTTCCACTGGGGTCGCCATTGCGGGCATTACCCCCGAGCCAGTTCTCGCGCGGAGTATATTCCTCCAGCCAAGTATAAGGCGACGTGAGGATGAGCTGGCCGCCGGGCTTCACCAGATCCGGCAACTGCCGCAGGAAAGCAAGCGGTTCGCGCAAGCGATCGATCAGATTGGCGGCCAAGACCACATCGAACTGGCCAAGGTCCTCACGTAGCGCCTGGGCATCCCCTTGTTCGAAGCGGACGCGGCTACGGTCGATTGTCGTCGGGATCACCGCCACGGTAGAGCGCGTGATGTCGCCTTCTTCCACATAGATGTAGTTGATGCTGCCTTGATCGCGCAGACGCGTGGCGACATCCACGAAGCGTTGCGAGTAATCGATGCCGATGACTTCCGCGCAATGCCGCGCGAGTTCAAACGAAGACCGTCCCACGGCACAGCCCAGGTCCAACGCGCGGGCATTGGCTGACAGCACGGCTGCATCAAGACAATTCACCACGCAACGGACCGGGTAGAAGAGGGCATCGCGCGGGCCATCAGGATACGGCAGGATTTCTTCCGCTGTGCCGTAATGGAACAGCAGATACTCGGAGACCCCGCGGTCACTCTCGTAGTAGTTGGGACTCACAACCTGAATATAACTCAGGCCGCGAGCGCCTGCCGCAAATATTCTGCAGGCTGGTAGTTCTCGAGCACCACCGTGGTCTTGCCATCGCGGAACATGCGCACCTGCGGTACGTTGATCTCCGGCGTCTTGTGCGGGGCGAAGAGGATGTCGTCGTGCGTCGCATTCTTGTGGTTCGCGAACTTGTCCGGCGTCAGGCTGCCGCCGAGATGATCGCTGCGACCCGTGGCCACATGCACCGTACCGAGGACTTTCTCGTCTTGGATATCGCGGCCAGAAACCGGCAGCACCTGCGTGCCAAAACCGAGTTCACCCAGTTCGCCCGTCATGGGATCGCTCTTCAGCTTGGCGTTGTGCGCATCCACCGTGGCTTGATCGCCCTGCAACAGTGTGGCCTTCTGGATGCGGCCACCGCTCACATGCATGAGGCCGATGGTGCCATTCTCATAGCGCATCGGGAACTTGCCTTCCGCCCCATGCGGGACGAAATACACTTCGCCCGCCGGCAGGTTGGCCACATCCGGCTTCGTGCCGCGACAGAGGCCGTGGCTCTTTTGCGCCTCTTGTCGTTCGGTCAGCAGCGTCAGTGTGTAAGTTTGGCCCGCTACCGCGTAATCGAGCTCGAACTTGTCCGCCTTGGTCATGGCCAAGCGCAACTTTTCGGCCTGGCGCGAGACTTCGTTGTAATCCACGGCGAGGCCGCTGCTCAAAATGATTTCATTCATGCCGTGCATGGTCGCGCCCCGGAAACCGTATTGCTTGGCGAAGGCCGTGAGCGGAGCGGTCGCCGAGTAAGTGGAGATGCAGAGGATGAGGTCGTATTTCGGATAGATGTCCTGCTCGAACTTCACCTCGCGACCATCCGGCGTGTAGGCCACATCTGGCAGGTCCAGATTGCTGCCACCAGTGAGCTGGTAAGCGAAAAGATCGCCGCCCGTGAGCTTCAGTTCTGCCAGACCGCCGTTCTTCAGGCCCTGGTAGAAAACATCATGCGCATGGCGCTGGATGGTCAGCTTGGGGTCTTTCAGAAAGGCAAAACCTTTGACCTGCTTGGGGTCTACCAGGTCGATGAGGATGGCGACGCGCTGGCCGCCGGAGGGTTCAAAAACCGTGTTCAGCAAACGAGTGAGGCTGAACGGAGGAAAACTTAGGTTATTCATGCTCGTTGATACGTTGATTTGATTCCAGTCTGCGAACGTAGGCCCAATTGTTCCGAATGCAAACGGCCAAACGTTAATTTTCCGTGACGGCCAAGATTCACTGCAAAATGCCGAACCCGCCGGGCCTCAGGCCCATTGTCAGGCAGAAATGAGAGTTCCGCGCCGGGAAAATATTCCTCAAACGGCCCTGCCCGCGTTATCTTGCCGATGTTATGGCTGAATCATCGCTCTATGAACGCCTCGGGGGAAGCGCGAAGTTGGACCTTTTGCTGAGAAATTTCTACGCCAGCCTAGCGGAGCATCCGGAGCTGGGCCCCATCTTCGCGCAGCACGTGGATGACTGGCCCACACATCTCTTCACCGTTCGCGAGTTCTGGGCGATGCAGACGGGCGGCCCCTCCATCTATCGCGGCGGCATGGCGGCGCGACATGTGCCCTTGCGTTTGAAACCGGAGCATTTCGATCAATGGCTCGCGCAATGGGCGATAAGCTGCCGTGCGCATTTTGAGCCCCGTGAAGCAGATGAACTCATCGAGATCGCGCAGAAGATCGGAGAACGCCTGCGGCAGATCGTGCGGACGGCGGAGATGCGGAAGTAATTCATGCCGCCGTGATTAAAAGGTTTCGGTCGGCTTAGATCGTTGAGGATTGAACCGTTTTGCCGGAGGGATTCGCCGTTTGCTCGTGCGATAATGCAGATGAGAGTTCACTTCTTTGCCGTCAATCTGACGCCCAACCAGATCGAGCGTTAGGATTTCAACCAACGCCCAACGGACCTTCTGCTTTTTGTCGTTCTGATAAGTGGTCTCTTGCTTTCGCCCGAGTTCCAGTGCGCGCTCAAAAGCATGCACGAAATCACGCGCACGAAACACAATGACGGACTCATCATAGTGGTTGCGCTTACGTCCTGGTCCGTCGGCGACGAGGATAATGAAAAGCAATTTTGCGCTGAAGAAATCCATCTTTTGTCCTTACCTCCAAACTGGCATTCGTTCAAGCCATCCTGAGACTCTGTCACGCCAGCAGCGTGAGCAAACTCTCCCGCGCGGCACTCAGTCCCTTATACTCGATCATCGCATCCGGCATGGTGCGGAGGGCGCGTGACAGTCCTTGCTTCGCGATAGGGTTCTGGATCACTTCGCGCAAGGGATGCGTGGTCAGGCGGATGCCGAAGAGCACGCCGTTATTCTCCGGCAAACCCACCAGCGCTTGATCCTCGATACGCAGCCAGACTTCATCCAACGTCAGGGGTCCACGTAAACGCGGCAGGCCGCGTGATGGATGCATGTTGCGCTCACCGACGGCCGCCAGACCCCAATTCGCCCGCAGCCACGCAATGTCCGGGCGCAGCTTGTTCAGGAAGGTGCTGATGGAACGGCCCATGGAGTTGTTCAAACCCGGCACCGGTTCGTGGATGAAACTGATCGGCTTACCCATTTTTTCTTCCAAGCTCCAAGAGGAAGGAAAACACACGCACCCGCCGACCAGTTTGGGCTGCTCCTGTCCCTCAACTTTGAGCAGCAGAAAATCCGTTTCCCAATTGCGACCCAGCGCGAGCAGGTCATCCCAGCCCGAGGCTGGCGCATTGCTTTGCGGCGGCAGGAACTCGGGGAGCGTCTGCCATTGCTGTGCCAATGTGCGGGCTTCGGAGAGCAGCGGGATACCTGCATCGAAAACGGCGGCGTAATGCTCCGCACCCTCCGCGAGCCATTGACGCCGTTCGGCAATCGCCTCGGAGTATTCTGTCGTGGGTGAGAAAAACTTGGCCGGGTCACCCTGCCGCAGGCCCATGGAAAAGCGGTAATCCTGGTCGGGAAAGAGTTCCGACCAGTCGCGTTCGGGTTGGACGCCTTCGTTCAAGCAGTGGGCGGTTGCGGTTCGTTCGCCGGGTTGGCCGTGGCGATATCGGTGTCATTCGAGTCCGCTGCGCGCTTCAGATAGTCATACGCGAACAAGCCGGAGCCGTGGCCATCCGCCCAGTGCGGTTGCAAGGCGTAGCCACCCACATAGGCGAGCCGCACGAGTTGGAAAGACTTGGCGGAGTAGGGTTTAGTCGGGTTCTTATAGACGTTTCCGAAGATGTCCTTTTCGCCATTGCAGCCGGCACAGGGGCACAGGCGGCGAAGCTTCTCCAGCTTGATGAAACTCTCGCTCTGGTCATCCCACTTGATGGCCAGTTCATCCCCGATCTGCTGTATGTCCAACGGTCGCATGCAGGAAACGTAAACCGGGCAGCGCGGAATGTCGAAAGCGGAATGGGGTAGGGTCCGCAGTCCTCTGCGGACCGCCGTCGAAGCAGGTGAGCTTCGATGACCTGTGATTCACTGACGCCAACAACCTCGCCCGCGCTAACTATGCTTTGAGAAGTAATGCCCTGACCATCATTCTATCGTTGGCGATTGAATGCCACCTGCTCCGTCAGCGGACGGCAGAGGACTGCCGTCCCTACCATCCTTCGCGCATCATAGGTTAAGTGAAGGTGGTCCTTGTTTAGTTAGTTTCACCTAACTTTAATAGTTGACACTAATCAAATCATCAAATATAGGTGTGCCTAACATTGAGATGGATCATTATCGAAAGCTGACTATGAAATTGAACTTGCGGACTTGGTTGACGGGTATGGGCGCGGTTTGCGCGGCCTTGCTGGTTAGCGGCGGGCAGGTGAAGGCGGCGGACAAGAAGTTGCGCGTGGTAACCACGGTGACGATGGTGGGCGACCTCGTGAAACAGATCGGCGGCAACCGCGTGGACGTGCAGGAGCTGATGGGCCCTGGCGTGGACCCGCACTTGTACAAGGCCACGGCTGCGGATGTGGCCAAACTGCAGGGCGCAGATGTCATCTTCTACAGCGGCCTGATGCTGGAGGGGAAGATGCAGGAACTCTTCGACAAGATGAGCCGCTCCCGCAAGCACATCTACGCCGCCTCGGCTGACATTCCGAAGAACCAGTTGCTCCAACCCGCCCAGTTCGAGGGCCACTACGATCCGCACGTCTGGTTTGAAGTGCCGCTCTGGGAGCAATGCGCCGCGACAGTGACGAAAGGACTCATCGCCGCCGATCCTTCCGGTAAGAGCGACTATGAGAAACGCGGTGCCGAGCTGCGCCAGAAATTGCAAGAGCTGCATCAGTGGGCGGTGAAGAAGGCGAACGAACTGCCGGCGGAGAAGCGCATCCTCATCACGAGCCATGATGCCTACAACTACTTCGGCCGCGCATATGGTTTCAAGGTGGTGGGGTTGCAAGGCATCTCCACGGTGTCCGAGGCCGGGCTGGCAGACATGGTGAAGCTGGTGGATTTCATCAAGCAGAACAAGGTGAAGGCCATCTTCGTAGAATCGAGCGTGCCGCCGAATGCCATCCAACGCATCAGCAAGGATTCCGGCGCGAAGATCGGTGGCGAGCTGTTCTCCGACGCCATGGGCACTCCGGGACAGATCGAGCATGGCTATGACCTCGGCACTTACGAGGGCATGATCAAGCACAACCTCACGACCATCGTGGAAGCGTTGAAGTAACGGGAAGTCATAGCAATAAAATGCAACCAGCGCGGTCATATGTTCTCCTTCTCCCCAGGGGAGAAGGAAGGGATGAGGGGGAAGAGAGTTTGCTTAAGCAAATGACGTGTAAATCTGATTTGAATACTTCCCTCCCCCTCACCCCGGCCCTCTCCCTTGGGGAGAGGGAGGATTGATTGCCGCGCAGCTTAAATTCTTACGCTCATTAACTATGCCTTCTGTTTTGAATAATAAGACTATTGCCCTAACCCTTTTGGGACTTGCTACGTCACTCGCCTCGGCAGCTGAGCCCGCTCCGGCGGACAAGACGCAGTATCACCTCTTCAACGCCACGCCGCGCAATCTCCTGCGCGAGATGTCCACGGACCGGCCGGACCTGACGGAGAGCCCGCATACCGTGGATGCCGGGCGTTTCCAGTTTGAAACTGATCTGTGGAACTACAGTTATGACCGGCACAATTCCGGTCGTGCGGATACGAAAGACGAAGCGCACAGCTTCGCCACCATCAATGCGAAGGCGGGTTTGCTGCACAATCTGGACATCCATTTCGTCATCCCGGTTTACAATCGTGTGCGTTCGCACGATTACGCAGCAAGCACGGTCACGCGCGCTCAAGGCTTTGGCGATCTGACGGTGCGGATGAAATACAACCTATGGGGCAATGACGAAGGCAAGACGGCGTTCGCCGTGATGCCATTCGTGAAGTTTCCTACAGCGGCGACTGGCCTAGGCAACAATTCGGTGGAGGGCGGTTTGATCTTACCCTTCGGCATGGAATTGCCGGGCGGCTGGAGCATGGGCGCGATGCTGGAATTCGACATCCTGCGCGACAGCGTGGGCAACGGACAGCATCTGGACATCATCCAGACGATCACGTTCGGCCACAGCATCGTCGGCGAGCTGGCCGGTTATGTGGAATTCTTCAGCGCGAGCAGCACGGAATCGCCCACGCCGTGGATGGCCACGGTGAACGGTGGTTTGACCTATGGGCTGACTGAGGATATCCAGTTGGATGCCGGTGTGAACTTTGGCGTCACCCGGTCTGCGCCGGACATCAACCCGTTTGTGGGGATCTCTTGGCGCTTCTGATGATGAATACGAACAACCCAACTCCAACCAACGGTGAACCCGCACCGTTGGAGGTTCATGATCTTACGGTGGCGTATCAAAAGAAGCCGGTCCTGTGGGGTGTGGATGTCACGGTGCCGAAGGGCAATCTCGTGGGCATCGTGGGACCAAATGGCGCAGGGAAATCCACGCTCATCAAGGCCGCGATGGGCTTGTTGCCCATCAGCAGCGGCTGGGTGAAGGTCTTCGGCACACCGCTCAAGGAGAACTTCCGCCGCGTGGGCTATGTGCCCCAGCGCGAATCGGTGGATTGGGATTTTCCGGTGAACGTGATGGACCTCGTCCTGATGGGCCGCTACGGGCATCTCGGCGTCTTGCAACGTCCCACCAAGCACGACCGTGATGTGGCGAAGGAGTGCCTGGACAAGGTGAAGATGCTGCCCTACGCGAACCGCCAAATAGCCAATCTCAGCGGTGGCCAGCAGCAACGCGTCTTTCTCGCCCGTGCCCTCGCACAAGAAGCCGATCTCTATTTCATGGATGAACCCTTCGCTGGTGTGGATGCCGCGACAGAAGCAGCCATCATCGAGCTGCTGCATGAGTTAAAGGCCAAGGGCAAGACATTGCTCGTGGTGCATCATGATTTACCGACCGCACGCAATTACTTCGACATGCTGCTGCTCCTCAACATGCGTGTCGTCGCTTTTGGCCCCACCGAAGAGGTGTTTACCTACGAGTTGCTGCAGAAGACATATGGCGGGCGGCTGACGATTCTCTCGGAAGTCGCGGATGCTGTTCGCCAAAAGACGTAGCCGGGAAGTGGATAGTGGATGGTAGATTGTAGATGGTGGTGATTTACGTTCGGAAATCGCAAAATATGCCAGAGCTTGCCAGATCATTTCGAGAGCTTCGCGTGTATAAGATGTCGCGAGAAGCTGTGTCTCGTATTTTCGAGATCACTGGCCGCTTTCCTCGTGAAGAAAAGTATTCTTTGACGGATCAAATCCGCCGTTCATCACGTGCCACCAAGAATATAATTCCTGAAGCATGGGCAAGAAGGCGTTATCCCGCTGCGTTCGTGAGCAAATTGACGGAATCTTTGGGTGAAGCGATGGAAACCCAAGGCTGGCTGGATGATGCGCTAGATGCCGGTTATATCACGCAAACCGAGCACAAAGAGTTGGATGCAAAATTCCAAGCCATCGGCGGCATGTTAAATACCATGATAAACGGTGCCGAAGATTTTGTTCCATCCGCAATCCGGGCAAAACGTCGCGAAGGTTCTTAAAGTGTCCGATGCAAAATCCCCACCATCTACAATCTACCATCCACTATCTACGCAGCGTCCTGATAGTGTTAGGATTGTTTTGGTTCACGCTGGACGCACAGGCGGCGAAGATCGGTGAGATTGCTGAGACTTCAGTGCTGGAGCAAGCGGTGCGGTTTTTCACGTTCAAAGACCCGGCGGTGCGTTATGCATTGCTGGGCTCCATTCTGCTCGGCATCTCGTGCGGCGTGATGGGCAGTTTCATCGTGGTACGCAAGCTCGCGCTGGTAGGCGATGCGCTGTCGCATGCAGTGCTACCCGGAGTAGCGTTGGGTTTTCTGTGGAATACGTCGAAAGATCCGGTAGCGATCTTTGTGGGAGCAACGCTGGCGGGCTTGCTAGGCACGGCGGTGGTCGGAGCTATCAAGCACACGACGAAGCTGAAAGAGGACGCGGCCTTGGGGCTCGTGCTGGCGGCGTTCTTCTCCGTGGGCATCTGCATGGTCACGATGATCCAGCGCCTGCCGACGGGCAATAAGAGCGGCATCGACAAGTTCCTCTTCGGCCAGGCGGCGGCCTTGGGGCCGAATGATGTGAGGTTGATGGCAGTCGTCACCGTGCTGACGCTGGTGGTCATCGGCCTGTTCTATAAACAATTTCTGGTGACGAGTTTTGATGCCGGATTTGCGCGGGTGACGGGTGTGCCGGTGCAGGTCATGCACTATGCGCTCATGCTGATGCTGGCCTTCGCGGTGGTCATCGCGTTGCAAGCTGTCGGCGTGGTGCTGGTGTCCGCGATGCTTATCACACCGGCGGCGGCGGCGTATCTGCTGACGGATCGATTGCATCGGATGCTCATTCTGGCCGCGATCTTCGGCATGGCCTCAGGTGCGGCAGGCGCGTTTCTGTCATTTCTGGGGCCGAGCTTGCCAACAGGACCGTTCATGGTGTTGGGCGCAAGCACGGTGTTCGGCGCAGCTTTTCTCTTCGGCCCGCAGCACGGTGTCATCATGCGCTGGTGGCGGCGGCGTTCCCGCAGCTTGCGCATCCAGCGCGAGAACACGTTGAAGTCTATTTATCACGTGCTCGAAGCGCGCGATTTCAAACCGGAAGGCGTCACCGCGCAGGAACTGGCCGAGCGCCGCCGCGAAACCTTGGAAGACATCTTGGGCCAGTTGCGCGAGCTGAAGCGCCATGATCTGGCCACCTTGCAGGATGATGATCACACGGTTTTCGTCACGCCGGATGGCTGGCAACGCGCCTGTGCCATCGTGCGCAATCACCGTCTCTGGGAGTTGTACCTGACGAATGCCGCGCACATGCCTGCCGACCACGTGCATGAAGACGCGGAGAAGATCGAGCACGTGCTGGGCGAGGATGTGGTGCGGCAACTGGAGAAACGGCTAAACTACGCCACGCATGACCCGCACGGGAAAGCGATTCCCGGCCAGTTGGACATCCAACGCGGCAGCTCTGGACCTGAGAAAACCGCCGATGCCGTGGGCTACGGCAAACGGATATGAGCGAACTCATTCCACCATTTGACTGGCAGCAACACGTCATCGCGCCGTGGACTGATGGATTTGGTGCGAACATCCTGATCGCGCTGATGGGCTTCTTCGTGGCGACAGCCTGCGGCCTGGTGGGCAATTACCTCATGATGCGGCGTATGGCGCTGGTCGGCGATGCCATCAGCCATAGCGTGCTGCCGGGTATCGCAATCGCGTTTCTCGTGTCTAAGAGCCGTGGCACAATGCCGATGTTCATTGGGGCCTTGATCGCAGGTGTCATCACCACGATTCTCATCGAGGTCATCCACAAGAAGAGCCGGGTGAAGCAGGACGCCGCCATCGGCATCGCGTTCACCAGCCTGTTCGCCATCGGTGTGATCCTCATCAGCGTTTATGCCTCGCAGGTGGATCTGGACCAGGAATGTGTGCTGTATGGGGAGATCGCGTTCGTGCCATTCGGCGACCCGGTGCAATTGACGGAAACTTTGACGGCTCCATTGCCAGTGGTGCGCATGGGGATCGTGGCCATCCTTACGCTGGCGTTCGTGATATTCTTCTACAAGCAACTGCTGGTGAGTTCATTTGATGCCGGGCTAGCCACCTCGCTGGGCATCAACGCCACTTTTGTACACTACGCGCTGATGTGCTGGCTCTCCATCACGGTAGTGAGCGCGTTTGAATCCGTGGGGGCGGTGCTGGTGGTGGCGATGCTAATCTTGCCGGGGGCGACGGCGTTTTTGCTCTCCCACCGATTGCCGGTCATACATGCCCTGACGGTACTGATGGCAGCGCTAAGCTCTCTACTCGGCGTGCATTTGGCCACGTGGCTGAATTGTTCGATGGCGGGCGCGATGGTGGTGATGGCGAGTGTGCTCTTCACCTTGGCGTGGGTGTTCAGTCCGCTGGATGGCTTGCTCGTCCGATTCATCCGGCAACGGAAGCTGCATCTGGAACCGCCCGAAGGCATCGCTGAAGTGACGAAGTGATTTGTCACTCAGCGTGACGGCTTCACAGCACCATATCGCCGGAATCCGCCACCAAGTCAGACTTCATCTCTTCCAAAGCCTCACCTTTGATCGCGAGGTATTTTCCCGTGGCAGTGACCAGCACTCTGCCGTCCTTGGTCCGCAGTTCGGATTCCGCCAGAAAGAGTCTATCACGTTTGTTCTCCACGATCTTCGCCGTGGCGAACACTTCATCGCCCGGTCGCACCACGTTCAGAAACCGCGTAGTCATCTCGGCACAATAGGCGAGTTGCTTCCCCTGCGCGATGCAGGCCCAAGCCATGATCTCGTCCAAGACGGTGGCGAGGATGCCGCCATGGATGGTGCGGCTGAAGCCGACGTGATCGACACAGGGCGTGAACGTGGTGTGGACACCGGCGTCATCCACCGTGAAACGCAAGCGCATGCCGGTCGGATTCTGCGAACCGCAAACGAAACACGAACGCGTATGGGGCAACGTCTTCATACCGGGCCAGTCTCAGGGGAAGCGGGCGTGAACGTCGAGCCAGATAATTCCCTCTATTGCGTCGCCTTCAAGGGCGCCAGCTTCGAGCCACCCACGCTGACCAGGTGTTTCAGCGTGCGGATGTAGAGTTTACCACCCGCCACCGCCGGGGTCGTATGCGTCAGCTCACCCATCGCGCTGCGGCCGAGCACTTCGAACTTCTCGGCGGACGCCTTCACCACCACCACCTCGCCGTTCGTGGCGATGGCGTATATCTTGTCCCCGATCAAAATGGGTGAGCCGAAGAAATTCCCGCCCGCGCGCTCCTGCCACTTCACGGCGCCCGTCGGTCCATGGATGCAACTCACGATGCCAGCATCGCTCCAGGTGAAGAGCAGATCGCCCAGCACCACGGGCGTGGGCACGTAGTTCGCCGACTTCTTCATCTCCCACGCGAGTGTGGCAGGCTGGTTTTTGGCGTTGTCGCCCGGTTTGACGGCGACGACGTAATTCCCACCGCCACCGCTGCCGCACGAACCGATCGCCAGGCCCGCCACGATCACGGGCGAGCTCACGCTGCGTTTGTCGAAAGCATTCGTGTATTCCCACAAGACCTTGCCCGTGGCCGGGTCCACGCCGGTGATGCCGTGGGCCTGGCTGTTGAAGATGAGCTGCGGCTTGCCACCCTTCGGCTCATAGACGCACGGTGTGCCGTAGGCCGCCGGCTTGCTGTTACGCTTCGTCTCCCACACCGTCTTGCCCGTCTTGCGATCTACGGCGATGAGCGAGCTGTCGCCATCCTGATCGTTCGGCAGGATCACCATTTCCTCATACACGATCGGCGAGACGCCCGAGCCGTGCTGGCTCACGTAAGCGCCGAAATCCCGCTGCCACAGCACGTCGCCCTTGTGGCTGAAGGCCACCAGCATGTTATGCTCCGGCGTGGACCACGTCACATACACGCGCTCGGCATCCACCGCGGGCGTACACGAGGCATAGCTGTTGAACTTGTGCTTGGCGAAGGCCGGGAACGGAAAATCCTTCTGCCACAGCACGCGCCCGTCATGCACGCTCACGGCATGTACCAGCAAACCGCCCTGCTGTTCGTGCGAACCCGTCAGGAAGATCTTGTCACCCCAGATCACCGGCGAGGAATGGCCATCACCCGGCAGCGGCACCTTCCAGTTGAAATCCTGCGCGGTGAACTGCACCGGGATCGTCTTCGCGTTGCTGACGCCCGTGCCATTTGGTCCGCGAAACCGCGTCCACTCCTGAGCGTTTGCTGTGGAAACCAGCAGCGCCGTCACCATACCTGCCCAGATCATCCTCTTCATAATTTTCTGCTTCAGCGTATCCGGTTGTTTATGCTTTTAGAAACAAATCGCGTCCCGCCACCAGCGCCGCCATCTTCCGGTCCGCCACGGTGCGCGGCAACATCCAGAAGCCGCAATCCGGATGCACCCATTTGACGCGCTCCAGGCCCAGCGTCTTCACGGCGAGCTCGATCCGCTGCGCCACCGTGTCGGGCGATTCCACCTCGTTATCCTTGATGTCGATCACGCCGATGCCCAGCGCGATGTCCGGCCGCAATTCCTTGAACTGCGGCAGTTCCTCGTAACCCCGCCGCGCGAACTCCAGCACCAGATGATTCACCTCCAGCTTGTTCAGGAACGGCATCAAGTCCTTCCAGAAACCTTTCTGGATGCTCTGCCCGCCGTAATTTCCGAAGCACAGATGCAGCCCGCGCTCGCCCTGGATGCCGCGCAACACATGATTGATCGGCTCATGCGCCCACGCCACGTGCTCCGGATGGCCCGTCAGATGCGCCTCATCCACCTGCACCACCGGTGCATCGATCGCCGTGACCTGACTGCGCAAGACCTCCGCGATCTCCATCGTCAAATCCTGGATATCTCTGTAATGCTCATCCAACAACGTCCGCGCCAGCATATACGGCGAGGTCACCGTGAACTTCATCCGCCGCGTGCTCAGGCCCTTCACCGCCTGCCACGCCGACAGCAGATTCAACCGCCCCTCGCCCACCTTGCCGCGCACCACCCCCGCCGGTTGCGTGCGGAAACCCATCGCCGATTGCCGCCGGAAAGTCGCGATCTCCTCCCGCGAGAGCCCGGTGACGATGCCTTCCATCGGGCTGATGAAGTACTCGATCATCCCGTTCGTCTCCGGATGATTCACATTGAAGCGCGACAACTCGCCATCCGAGATCACATCGATCCCCGCCAGCTCCTGCGTCTTCAACACCACCAGCAGCGCATCCCGCAGATGCGGCGACGTCGGATACGCCGCCAGCCACGAAGGCACCGGATAACTGCCGACCACCGTCGTCAATATTTTGGGCGTGCTCATGCTGCTCATGTTAACCAACTGACGCTTGCTGTGCTTGATCCTATATGGGCTCGTTTTGTTCAAATGTTGTCAATGCCGTAATCCGGCCAGAACCGTCCTTGAACCACAACTATCCTGCCCTGCGGGATTCGAGGCTCCAATCCTCTTTGGCTGGTGAAGCCTTGCCTCCACATTCACCAAGTCGGCCTGACGCCTCAAATCCCCCTCTCCCGATTTCCGAGGTTCGACGTTCGATGTTTCCCAAAGCTTGAGCTTTGAGTTTTGAACTTTGAGCTTATTCACCGGCCCGTAGTGCAACTACAGGCCCGTGATGCAATCACCATTCCCTCGAAGCGGCCTGCCATCCAGTTTGTTCAATGTGACACTCTCGCAGTAGCATCCTGTTCTGCGGCACTCTAGCCACCAGTCCACACCTCCCGCACCAAACCCTCGCCAGCCACCCCACAAAGAAATGCAGAACCCAAAATCCGGTAGGGCGGTGGTGTTGGCCTCCGGTGCAACCGGCGCCGCCCTGACCTTTTCCGTCAAAGCACCGTGATAACCAAGCCCCCACCCTTGCCGAAGCACGTGACCTCTCCTCCCTC
>CAZPUL010000042.1:0-48838 GCA_964589735.1 uncultured Verrucomicrobiota bacterium
CGGCTGGGCGTTCGTGAACGTCAACATGCGCCCCTACTACGCCGAAGGCTCCAAGAGCATGGGCTTCGAGATCCAGGAGCAATTGGGCTGGCGCATCCCGCAGCACACGGTCATCCCGATGGCCTCAGGTTCGCTGCTCACCAAGATCCACAAGAGCTACCAGGAATTCTCCAAGCTCGGCCTCGTGCCGAATACGAAGTGGAAGATCCATGGCGCGCAAGCCACCGGCTGCAATCCGATCTCGGCCGCGCAAAAGGCCGGTCTGGACTTCTTCAAGCCCGTGAAGCCGAACACGATTGCGAAGTCCCTCGCCATCGGCACGCCCGCGGATGGTTTCTACTCCCTCCGGGTGATGAAGGAAACGGGCGGCCACAGCGATGACGTCACCGATGACGAGATCCGCGAAGGCATCAAGCTCCTCGCCGAATACGAAGGCATCTTCGCCGAGACCGCTGGCGGCGTTACCGTTGGCGTCGCCAAGAAACTCATTGCCTCCGGCAAGATCCCGGCGGAAGATTCCGCCGTCCTCTGCATCACCGGCAACGGTCTGAAAACGCTGGACGCCGTCGTCAACAGCGTAGGCCAGACCCGCGAGATCCGTCCGAGCCTCCGCGAATTCGAAGGCCTGCTGGAATCCGAAGGTGCAGCGTGCAAAGCCTAACTTTATTATGCCAGTGAACATCCGTATCCCAACTCCGCTCCGCAAACTCACGAACAACGAAGAGGTTGTGGAAGTCACCGCCAACACCATCGGCGGCGCCATCAACGAACTGCAGGCCCGCTATCCCGGCATCCAGGAACGTTTGCTGGACGAGAACGGTGGCGTGCGCCGCTTCGTGAATGTCTATGTGAACGAGGAAGATATCCGCTTCCTCCAGAACAAGGAAACGCCGCTCAAAGACGGCGACGAAGTCAGCATCATCCCGGCCATCGCCGGAGGTTAAGGATTTGCCATGCCAGCTCAAGCCAAGAAAAAAACCGCGAAACCGGCCAAAGCCGCCGCGCCCCGCGAGGAGCATACACGCCTCTGGCTGATGTATCCGTCCAAGAAGATCACCCAGCCCATCATCTGGCAGTTGGCCCAGAAGTTTAAGGTCGTCACCAACGTCCGTCAGGCCAGCGTAACTGGCGAAATCGGAATCGTTTGCCTCGAATTGTCCGGCCAGCGTCCCGAAGTGAAAGCCGCCATCAAATGGCTCGTTGGCCTCGGTATCAGCGTAGAACCGGTCGAAATTAGCGTTGTCGAAAGCTAGACTTAGCCAGCCTAATCCCAAAAACTTCGTTTCCCCGCCTCCCAAAAGGCGGGGATTCTTTTTATTGACCTTTGCGCCCAAACGAGTTATGTAAACTCCAAGCTAAAAGAAACGTGGCAGCAAGCAACCAGGAGAGGCTATGACAAAAAGAGACTTGGTAGTGCGGATCGCGAGCGAGACCGGCATCGTGCAACAGCAGGTTTTGGACATCGTCCAGAAAACTCTGGATTACATCTCAGATGCGGTGGCGCAGGGCAAGAATGTGGAACTGCGCAACTTTGGCGTCTTCGAAGTCAAAGTACGCAAAGCCCGCATCGGTCGTAATCCCAATGCCCCCGAGACTGACGTACCAATCCCTCCCCGGGCCGTTGTCAAGTTCAAGCCCGGCAAGGAGATGCGCGAAGCCGTGCTTAAACTGACCCCAAAGCAGGTTGAAGAAGCCAACGCGCTCGAGAACAATCCTCCACCTCCTCCTGCTGAACCAGAGATGTAAGCTTCTCCGCCACGTTAACGCTTTATCGTGAAACGCCTCAGGCCTTGGCCGCGAGGCGTTTGCTCTTTTTAAGACCGCCCGCTTCGCTTCATTTCACTCCACCTTTATCATGCTGATTTCGTCATTCGTCATTTACCCTGACCGGCGGCTTCGCTACTGTCCCCGCTCTGTTTATGGAACGTTTGCCCGGATTCCGTGATTTTTATCCCGAACCGCTGCCCGGTAATGAACCGTGGAGCTGTGACGCGCGCCAATACATCTTTGATACTTGGCGCTCGGTCGCCCGTCGTTATGGTTTCCGCGAATACGATGGCCCGCCCTTGGAGCCGTTGGAGTTATACACGAACAAGTCAGGCGCAGAGATTGTCGGCCAGCTCTTCAACTTCGTCGATAAAGGTGAACGCGCCGTATCCATGCGGCCTGAGCTTACTCCGACTGTCGCCCGCATGGTGGCCAGTGCTGAACGGGCCTACAAGAAACCCATCAAGTGGTTCGCCATCCCACAATTGTTCCGTTACGAGAAGCCCGGCAAAGGCCGTCTGCGCGAGCACTTCCAGCTAAACTGCGACATCTTTGGTGAGAACGATGGCGCGGCCGATGCCGAGATCATCGCGCTCCTCATCGATGTGTGCCGTGCTCTGGGGCTTACTGCTGAAGACTTTGTGCTCCGCTTGAGCAACCGTCAGGTCTGGGAAAAGTTCTTCCTGGACCGCAACGGTTCAAAAGAAAAGGAATACGAGTTCTTCCAGATCGTGGACAAGATCGACCGGGAAAAACCCGAAGTCTCCCTGGAAAAACTCCAAGCCCTCGGCATCAACTACGACGACGTGATGTCCTTCATCCAGAAGAGCGAGCCCACTCCTGAACTCCAAGCCGTGCTGGATAACCTCGCCGCTCGCGGCCTCAGCGAATTCGTGAAGACCGACTACGGTGTCATCCGCGGCTTGGCGTACTACACAGGCGTGGTGTTTGAGGCTTTCGACCGTAAAGGCGAATTCCGCGCCATCGCCGGCGGTGGCCGTTACGACAACCTCGTCAAGCTCGTGAGCAATGGCAAGGTGGACCTGCCCGCCCTCGGCTTCGGCATGGGCGATGTCGTGCTGCTCGAGCTTTTGAAATCACGCGGCAAGCTGCCCAAGTTCAACGCGAACCTGAACGCCTACGTGATGATCGAGGACGAAAGCCTCCGCGCCGAGTCACTAAAACTCATCCAGCAATTGCGTGAAGCCGGTTCGATGGTGGACTACTCGCTGACTCCAGCAAAGGGTGACAAGCAATTCAAGCGGGCCCAGGAACTCGGCAGCAAATTCACCGTGCGTCTGGAGAAGAGTGATGCTGGAGCGGTAGCGATCATGAAGAATTTGCAGACGCGGCAGGAAGAACGCGTGAGCCCTGCTGAAGTCGCGACGAAGCTCAAAGGCTAACGCTGGACTGATATGGGTAGGGACGGCTGTCCTCAGCCGTCCGCCGTCGAAGCCTGCGATTTTCGAACGCTAAAGTGATAGTGACGACCAGCGCCACAAATCACTTTCAAATCGAGTTACTTGACGTCACAGAGCCGAAAACCATTGCCCGTCTCTGGCTTCGTCATCGGCCCGCTGAGGACAGCGGGCCCTCCCCTCACTCCCCTCTCAGCACAAACTGACGGTGCCGGGTGAACACCCCGCGCAGACTCTTGGACAGATCATCCTGCAGCGCCTGCACTTCGGCATACGCCTCGGCGGCCTTCACGTTCGGCACCGCCGTTTCCTTCGGGTTCACCTGCACGAAGAAATTGGTGATCTCCTCGATGCCCACCTTCTCACCCACCTCCACCAGCGAGCACCACAGCGCCTGCAAGGCCGCACCATACGCCGCGCCCTCGCTCACTTGCAACGTGACCACTTCGGCATTGAACACATCCGCCATGATCTGCCGCCATACCTTGGATTTGGCCCCGCCACCCGTCGCGCGGATTTGCGTCGGCTTCACTCCAAGCTGCGCCAGCCGGCGCAATCCATAGTTCATGCCGAGCGTCACTCCTTCCATCGAGGCGCGCGCATAGTGAGCCGGGTTAAACGTCTTCTGCGTCACTCCGAAGAACACGCCCGTACCATCCGGCACATTCGGTGTCCGTTCGCCTTCCAGATATGGCAGCAAGATGAGCCCGTCACTGCCTGGCTTCACCTTGGCGGCTTCGGCGGCAAATTTCTCATGCGTCCAGTCAAAACTCTTGCGCACCATCTCCGTGGCGACCGTCACATTCATCGTGCACAACAGCGGGAGCCAGCGGTTCGTGGAATCGCAGAAGGCCGCGATCTCACCTTGCGGATCGACGATCGGCTTGCTCGCGCACGCATAGATCGTCCCGCTCGTGCCGAAGCTCGCCGTGATGACACCCGCACTCGTATTGCCCGTGCCGATGGCGCCCATCATGTTGTCACCACCACCCGCACTCACGATGACATCGGTGGAAAGCCCGAGTTCCTTCGCCGTGGATGGCTGCAAGTAGCCCACCGGCTGATCGCTGGAGATCAAGGGCGGCAGCTTGCTCGCCAAGTCGGCATCAATCGCCTTCAGGGCCTCCGCACACCACTTGCGCTTGCGCACATCCAGTAAGGCCGTGCCGCTTGCATCACCATACTCCATCACCGCTTCGCCCGTGAGCCAGTAATTGATGTAGTCATGCGGCAGCAGCACCGTGTGTAAGCGCGCGAAATTCTTCGGCTCATGCTTCTTCAACCACAGGATCTTGGAAGCTGTGAAACCCGGCAGCACCGCATTGCCGATGGCTTTGATGGTCGCCTTGGGACCGCCGAGCGCCGCCGTGATCTCTTCACATTCGGCGATCGTGGAGGTGTCGCACCAAAGCTTCGCCGGACGGATCACCCTGCCGTTCTTGTCCAGCGGCACAAAGCCATGCTGCTGCCCGCTCACACCGATGGCCTTCACTTCGCCCGACTTGGCCTTCGCCAGTTTGAGCGCTTTCTTGATGGCCTTAGCCGTCGCTACGATCCATTCGCCTGGATGCTGCTCCTTCGCACCGGCGGGCAGATCGGGAATGAGACCGTAGGCTTCCGAAGCCGCGCCTAAAACTTTGCCGTCCTTCGCGTCCACCACAAGGGCCTTGGTGGATTGCGTCCCGCTGTCGATGCCGATAAGCAATGTGCGCATAGAAATTGTCTGTGTGTCATCTCCGTCCTCTGGTTGCGACCGGACATGTCATGACCGAAAGGCGCATCCAGAGTGAAAACGCGGCATAGAATACTCCTCTCCACCGATACTTCCAACGCGAAACTGCGGGTATAAAATTTTCTGGAAAAGAACTTGAGACACGCGCGAAGCAGGACGATATTTCGACCAGAAACACGGTGTTCGCCACCGACTGATCTTTGAAAGAATAGCGGGCCGGTCTAAAAATCGTTGGGGCACTGCATCCGTTCCACAAGTCAGGGAAAGTTCTGCTGAGGGACCGATCGCGAGTGATCTGCCACCAAAGAGCAACTGCACCCGGAGACACTGGGACCGCAGAGAGTGAGCGACCAAGACAGAGCCAGTGATAGAGAGAACGCCCGGCGTTTTTAGACCGGCTTAGATTTTACCCTGCGCTGTTCGTGATTGCGCAACAAAGTCCTTGGACCGTAATTAATCAATGCGGGGCCTTAACTTCCAAGGTTTACGACAGGCCTTAATTGGACGTCGGACACCTAAGATTCGGTCCCACCTATATCAGGGCAGTTCATAGGTACCGTTCCACACGGCAGAGGCGGGGTAATCCTTTCAAAATGGCGGATCGGCAAGTGCGCACATCGCAACTCGCTGATTCGCCATTTCCTTTTTCTACTTCTTGGCATCGCTGCCTGATGCGCTAAACTCTCCTCATGGCGCAGTCCGATCTGTTTGCAACTGGCCCGGTGATCCCTGCCAACGAGGCAGCGATGGCCGCTCCTGCCTTTGCGCCCAACCGTTCCGCTCCCTTGGCCGCCCGCATGCGGCCGCGCACTCTGGATGAATACATCGGCCAGCGCCATATCCTCGCTCCCGGCATGTTGCTGCGCCGGGCGATCGAGGCCGACCGCATCCAATCGCTGATCTTCTACGGGCCGCCCGGCACCGGCAAAACCTCCCTCGCCCAACTCATCGCTCTGCACACGAAGAACCGTTTCGAACGTTTGAGCGGTGTGGAATCCAACGTGGCCGATATGCGCCGCGTGCTTTCCGGCGCGACCAATCGCCTCCATAACACCGGCCAGCCGACCATCCTGTTCATCGACGAGATCCATCGTTTCAACAAATCGCAACAGGACGTGTTGCTGCCCGATGTCGAGAGTGGCGTCATCCGCCTCATCGGTGCCACCACGCACAATCCCTTTTTCTTCGTCAATTCGCCGCTCGTCTCGCGCTCGCAGATCTTTGAACTGCGCTCGCTCACGGACGACGACATCCTGAATCTTTATCAGCGTGCCCTGACGGATGCCGAACGCGGCTTGGGCCACCTCAAGATTCGCGCAGACGAGGATGCCTTAAAACATCTCGCGAAGACCTCGGATGGCGACGCCCGCAAAGCGTTGAACTCGCTGGAGATCGCCGTACTCACCACAGAACCGGGCAGCGATGGCCTTATCCACATCACGCTTTCGGTGGCCGAGCAAAGCATCCAGAAGAAGGCCATCGTGTATGACGGCGATGGCGACGCACATTACGACACCATCTCCGCTTTCATCAAATCCATGCGCGGCAGCGATCCTGATGCCACGCTCTATTGGCTGGCTAAGATGATCCACGCCGGCGAAGATCCGCGCTTCATCGCCCGCCGGATCGTGATTCATGCTGCCGAGGATGTCGGTCTCGCCGATCCGATGGCCCTCGTGCTTGCCGTCTCCGCCCATCACGCCGCTGAATTCATCGGCTGGCCGGAGGCCCGTATCCCCATAGCTGAAGCCGCCCTCTACATTGCCACCGCGAACAAGAGCAACACCGTTGTCGCCTCCATTGATGCCGCCCTGGAGGATGTGAAGAACGGGCGCACCTTGCCCGTGCCAGAACATCTGCGGGATGGTCATTACAAGGGCGCCAAGCAACTCGGTCACGGTGTCGGCTACGAATACGCCCACAATCATCCCGGCAATTTCGTTGCCCAAGATTACCTCGGCGAGACCCGCCACTACTATCATCCCACCGAGCAAGGGGTGGAGAAGAAGATCAAAGAGCGCGTCGAGCGCTGGCGGGCGGAGCTGGATGCAACCCGGAGGAAATCGTCATGACCCCCAGCGTCAATGAGCAAAAAACAGACATACGCCAGCAGTTCCGCGTCCTGACCCGCAGCATCGCTCCTGAGCAGGCAGCGGCCGCCTCCGAGGATTTATGCAAGAACCTGCTGGGTTCTCCCTATTGGCAGCAAGCCCGCCGTATACTGATGTTTTATCCGCTGAATGATGAACCAGACATCGCCCCTTTGTTGCAACAGGCACTGACCGCGGGCAAGACCATCGCCCTGCCCCGTTACAATTCCAGCTTAGGGGTTTACGAAGCCGCCTTGATCCGAAGTTTGACGGAAGACTTGGTGCCCGGTCGATTCGGGGTGCGGGAGCCTTCCCCAAATTGTCCGGCTTTGCCATTAAACCAACTGGACTTGACCTTGGTACCTGGCATAGCTTTTGACGCAAGCGGACGGCGACTGGGGAGAGGCAAGGGCTTCTATGACCGGTTGCTGCCAGGGACGACAGGGATGACGTTAGGACTGGCCTTCGACTGGCAGGAGAGCGACGCGCTCCCCACTGAGCCACATGATGTCGAATTGGACGCCATCCTGACACCGACACGCTGGCTAAAAGTCGTCTAGCCACGTAGGTGCTGAAATGCTTTTGTTGGGCAACATAACGGAGTATCTCTCGGGACTCGTGCTGTTTGGCGCGGGAGCCGCTGCTTTCTATTTCTACCAGCGCAACCGGGAAAAAACTCAGCAACAAGCGCTGAAGGACCAACAGGATCTCGCCCTGGCCAATGCCAAGCGCGAAGCAGAGAACCTCATCCGTGAGGCCAAGCTCGCCGCCAACGAAGAAGCCCTCAAAATCCGCGAGCAGACCGAGAAATCCTTCACCCAGCGTCGTCAGGAACTTTCCGAGCTGGAGAATCGTCAGGCCGAGCGTGAACGCCTCCTGAACCGCCAGCTCGAGGCCATTGTCTCTCAGGAAAAAAATCTCAAACAGACCGACCAGCAACTGCAGAAGCAGTTGGAAGATCTGGAAACGCAGCGCGTCGAACTACACCGCCTGATCCAGCTCGAGAAGGAGAAACTGCAAAGCATCGCTGGCGTCACCGAACTCGAAGCGCGCACGCAGTTGCTCAAGCAAGTCGAGCAAGATGCCCTTAAGGACGCCAACAACCTGACCCGTCACATCCTCGAGAACGCCAAATCACAGGCCGAGGAAAAAGCCCGTTACGTTCTGAGCGTGGCCATCCAGCGCTACGCCGGGGATCATACTTTCGAGACGACCACCGCGACCATCGCCCTGCCGGGCGATGAGATCAAAGGCCGCATCATCGGTCGTGAAGGCCGAAACATCCGCGCCTTCGAATCCGCTACGGGCGTCACCGTGCTGATCGATGACACGCCTAATGCTGTCGTGCTCTCCGGCTTCGACCCCGTCCGCCGCGAGATTGCTCGCGAGGCGATGCAGCGCTTGATCCTCGATGGCCGCATCCACCCCACCCGCATCGAGGAAGTCGTGCAAAAGGTGACCGAGGAGATGGATGAGACCATCGTGAAGAACGGTGAAGAAGCCGTCTTCAAGGTAGGCCTGCCACAGTTGCATCCGGAGATCGTGAAGCTGCTGGGCCGCCTTCATTTCCGCCACAGCTTTTCGCAGAACGTGCTGGACCATTCTATAGAAGTCGCCCACCTCATGAGCCTCATGGCTTCCGAGATGGGGATCGACGTCCAGGACGCCAAGCGCGCCGGGCTCCTCCATGACATCGGCAAGGCCATCGACCACGAGGTGGAAGGTTCCCACGCCATCATCGGTGCGGACTTCATCAAACGTCATGGTGAAGCGGAGAACATCGTCAATGGCGTGGCTTCCCATCACGGCGAAGTGCCCCATACGAATCCGCTCGGAGTCCTCGTCAGCGCAGCAGATGCCATCAGCGCCTCCCGTCCCGGTGCCCGTTCCGAGACGATGACCACCTACATCAAGCGCTTGGAAGATCTGGAACGCATCGGTGCTTCTTTCCCCGGTGTGGACAAGTGCTACGCCGTGCAGGCGGGCCGCGAACTGCGCGTGCTGGTGCAACCCGAGAAACTGTCCGACGAAGAGTCCTACGCGCTCGCCAAATCCATCACGCGCAAGATCGAAGAAGAGCTGCAGTATCCCGGCCAAATCCGTGTGACGGTGGTGCGTGAGACGCGTGTGGTCGAGTTCGCCAAGTGACGGCGGCTGGAAATGAATTCCGCAGGCTTGAATCTCACCAGCAGTCCCTGTAACCATTCCTCATCCTTTAACCAAACCAACGACCTCCTGATTTCATGGCTACCATCAAATTCGGCACCTCTGGCTGGCGCGGTCTGATCGCACGCGATTTCACCTTCGACCAAGTCCGCCTCGCCACCCAGGCCATCGCGGAATATTGGAAGAGCGAATTGGCGAACCCCAAATCCGCCATCTACGGTCGCAAGCCCGTCGTCATCCTCGGCCATGACACCCGCTTCCTCGGCCATGAGTTCACCTTGGCCGCCGCTGAAGTCCTCGCCGCCAACGGCCTCTCGCCCGTGATGTGCGATCGTGATGTCCCAACGCCCGTCATCGCTCACACCATCCGCAATCTGAAAGCCATCGGCGGCATCAACATGACCGCCAGCCATAATCCGGCGGAATATCAGGGCCTCAAGTTTTCGCCAAGCAATGGTGCCGCCGCTCCGCCGGAAGTCACCAAACAGGTCGAGGCCATCATCGCCAAGTTGCAAGCTGAGAACTGGACTTTCAAGGCCGCCGTAGTCGGCACCTTCAAGTGCAAGACCGTCAATCCCCTGCCCGCCTACTTCAAACAGATCAAGAAGCTCATCGACTTCAAGGCCATCGAGAAGGCCAAGATGAAGATCGCAGTGGAGCTGATGTACGGCACCGGTCGCGGCTACCTCGACACCTTGCTGGAAGAGGCCGGCGCGAAGGTCACCTGCTTCCATAACGAATTGAACCCGCTCTTCGGCGGTCACCACCCGGAACCGAATGCAGAAGGCATGCACGCCGTCAGCGATTTCATCCGCAGCGGCAAGGCCAGCATCGGCCTCGGCCTGGATGGCGATGCTGATCGTTTCGGCATCGTGGATAAGGACGGCACTTGGATCACCCCGAACCAAGTCCTCGCCCTCGCGCTCTATCACCTGAAAAAGAATCGCGGCTGGACTGGTGCCGTCGTGCGCACCGTTCCCACGAGCCATCAGGTGGACGGCATCGCGGAAGTCCTCGGTGTGAAGGTTCACGAAACGCCCGTTGGTTTCAAATATATTGGCGCCCTCATGGAGAGCGAACCGATCATCGTCGGCGGGGAAGAATCCGGCGGCTTGAGCGTGAAAGGTCACGTGCCCGAGAAGGACGGCATTCTCGCCTGCTTGCTCATGGCCGAACTCGTTGCCTACGAGAAGAAGTCGCTCGGTCAGATCATGAAGTCCCTGGAGAAACAGACCGGCGAATTTCACACAGATCGCATCAACGTCGCCATTCCGCCGGACAAGAAGGAAGCGCTCTTGAAGATGCTCGCCGGTGGTTTGAAGAACGTCGGCAATCTGCCGGTCGAGAAATTCATCACCACGGATGGCTACAAATTCCTCCTGCCGAACCGCGAATGGGTTGCCTTCCGCGCCAGCGGCACGGAACCGCTCATCCGCTGCTACATCGAAGCCAAATCTTCAGCCCAGCTCGAGAAACTCCGCAAAGCCTGCAAGAAGCTCCTGCAGGGCTAAGAAATATCAGCCACGGATCGACACAGATTCACACGGATGTTGAAAACAGAAAGGCCCGGCAAAATGCCGGGCCTTTGATTTTTACAAATCTGTGTTCAATCTGTGGCCAAGTAAAATCACTTCCCACAGAAGCGCATGAACTCGCCACCGAACAAGGACTTCACATCGCGCTCGATCTCTTCCGGAGTCGGTTCCCAGCCAGTCTCGATGAGGTCCGCGTACTTGTCCGTCAGCACCTTGGCGATGACCTTCCGCGAATGTTCCCACTTGTAGATGATCTGGTCCAGCACCCGCGCATCCGAATGCTGCGGCGTGATGCTCATGCCCACCAGCTCCAGGCGCATGCGCGTCATTTCTTCGATGATGAACGGCACATTCGTGAACCACCAGCAGCCGAAGATGTGCAGGTTGCGGAACTTGCGCGCCATCACGCACACCTCATGCTGGTTCTCGCGCGAAAGCACCGTGGCCAAAAACTTGTTATCCGGGTGCGTCGCAAACAGCTTCTCGTAGGAAGCCATGTTCGCCTTCGCCATGCCGTCACCGGCCAGATGCAACTGCGGATTCACCGCCCGCTTAACGCCCGGCATCACTGCAAATGGCAGATTAAACTCACGGCAGTGCGGCAGCACCGCCTTCTCGATCAAGGTCGCACACGGACCTTCGTCAGGATACTTGAAGTCGGGCGGCAGCGACACCATCACATATTGCGCGTCGATGCGCTTGCTCCAGTCTGACAGGAAACGACGAACCCCGGCGATGGTCGCTTCGTTCAAGTTGGCACTGTCCACATAGCCCCACTCCATCAAATTCTGATGCGAGTCATGCCACGAGAGCAGCAGCGGATCAATGCGCAACGCTGCTGTGAAACGCGGATCGCGTTCAAAGCCTTTTTCCCACACCGGCCGTTCCGTCACGTCGAACGGTGAGTTCGTCATGCAGATGCGGTTCACCTTCGCCAGCGCCATCGTCTTCGTGATATAGTCGGCAGGCTTCTGCGCCGCGAACCACTTGCGCACGCTGCCCAGATCACGTTGCTTCACATCCAGCCCCAGACGGTTCAATGTTGTCAGCACCCCGCGGCAGGATTCAGAGATAGGTGTGTGTTCGATGAACAGGGCATTCCAGATCAGTTCGGCCTGCTGCGCTTTCGGCAGCTTCCAGAACTTCTCATAAGGCATGTCGAAGTAGCGGAACGCCTCAGCCACCAGATAGTGGTAAACGAGCAGTTCATCGATGCCCCAGAGCAGCAGATCGCCGAACGCGGCATCATACAGATGCGTATGGATGTCATACACCGGCGTGTTTTGAACTAACTGCTCCACCTTGGCCGCCAGCGCGGCACGATTTTGGGATGTCAAATTAACACTCATCAATTTGACGGCATACTACCGGAGCAGATAGTCCGGTGCGATAAGAATTTTGCCCCACTTAAGGCCGGCTTGCGAAGGCGGTTAGATAATCTTACGCCCCAGTCAGCTACCCGTAGAAGGCCTCTCGGCTGGCGGTGTGGGCGATTGCTTGGTCTTGGGCAGATAGGGCTGCCGGAAAACCACATCGAAATCGTAGATGCTTTTGAAGTCCTCCGGGCTGTCATTCTCCGTCTTGCCCAGCAACCCCTCGCCCACCATGTTGAAGACGATATTTCCGAAATCCTCAGTCCCCTTGACTCCCCAGCTCTCAAAGATGGTCGGCGTCATCGGCCCGAACCGCTGGAGGGCGAAATCCCGGATACCATTCAGCAATTGCTGACCGGAGACATGGTGTCCCTCATTGCTGCTGCTGGAAGAACCCTCGCGCTGACGCACCTTCTCCGTGCGGCCCAAAGATTTCTGGGTGAAGTCCAGAGCCTCGCGCAAAAAATCATATGCATCGGCATCATAGCGAGTGTCTTTCGCCAAGATCTGTTCCACGCCTTCTTCAAAGCTGCGCTGTTGCATAAAGTGCTACTGTTTCACTGCCTGCATGATGGTTGACTCGGCGGCTTTAAGCTCGGCCAAACGCAATTCCCTCACCACCCACCCCAGCACTAGCAGGCTGATGGTGATGCCCACGATCCACTTCTGCTGTCGGGTCAAGCCAAACACACAGTTCCAGTCAGTCACATCGGCTTATACAGCCACAATATTGACCAGTTTCTTCGGCACGACGACAACTTTTTTGATGGCCTTGCCGTCGATGAACGCTTTCACCTTCTCCGAAGCCTTCGCGGCGGCCTCAATGGTGGCATTATCCGCCGCCGTCGGCACCTTGATGACATCGCGCAATTTGCCATTTACTTGCACCGGAATCTCGATCTCATCCTCGACCAGCAAGGCTGGATCAAACTTCGGCCACACCGCATATGTCAATGACGGTGTCACATGCCCGAAGGTCGAGTGCAAACGCGCCCAAAGCTCTTCCGCCAAATGCGGCGCGAAGGGCGCGAGCAATTGCAGGAATGTCTTCATCACCGAGAACGGCTTCGTCTGCCAGGTGCTCGCTTCATTGCTGAACACCATCATCGCTGAGATGGCCGTGTTGAAGCGCATGCCTTCGAGGTCCTCTGTGACCTTCTTGATGCACGTATGCAAGACCTTCAACTGTTCCTTCGTCGGTTCCGCTTCCAGGATGCCGCCATCAAGGATGATCAAGTCCAGCAACTCACCCCGCGTCTCCGGCGTAGCGACCGCTTCCGCCTGCTCATAAGCCGTCTCGGAACCGTCATCCACGAACATGCGCCAGACGCGGCCGAGGAAACGGTAAACACCCTCCACACCACGCGTGTTCCATGGCTTGCTCTCTTGCAAGGGCCCCATGAACATTTCGTAGAGACGGAACGCATCCGCGCCATACTCCACGAGCACATCATCCGGGTTCACCACATTGCCGCGGCTCTTGGACATCTTCTGCCCATCCTCACCCATGATGAGACCTTGATTCACGAGCTTGTAGAATGGCTCTGCCGTCGTGACATAACCGAGATCAAACAACACCTTGTGCCAGAAGCGCGCGTAGAGCAGATGCAACACCGCGTGCTCCGTGCCGCCGACATAGAGGTCCACACCGGGCTTCACATCGCCTTGAGTCTTGCCTGTGCCCATCCAGTACGATTCAGCATCTGGGCCCACGAATGCGCCACCATTCAACGCATCCGCATAGCGCAGATAATACCAGCACGAACCACCCCACTGCGGCATCGTGTTCGTTTCACGGATGGAACCATCCGGCAAGTTCACCCAATCCGTCGCCCGCGCCAAAGGCGGCTGACCATCGGAGGTCGGTTTGTATTCTTCCAACTGCGGCGGGCGCAAAGGCAACACGCTCTCCGGCAACGCTTCGTGATACAAATTCCCGCTCGCATCCTTCTTCCAGATGATCGGGAACGGCTCGCCCCAATAACGCTGACGGCTGAACAGCCAGTCACGCAGTTTGTAATTGATTGTCTTCTTGCCGAGGCCTTTGGATTCGAGCCACGCGGTGATCTTCTTTTTGGCATCGATTGTTGAAAGACCATTAAGATCACAACGTTCACCGGATGGATCGCTCAATCTCCAGCCATCAGCAGGAGAACTGAAGGCAAATCCTTCGTCACAAAACGGCTCTTCCAACGGGCCTACAGCGCCACACTTTTTGCTCTCGCATTCTTCCGCGAAACCTTTGGGAACAACAACTCGCACGATTGGCAGATTGAATTTCTTGGCAAACTCCCAATCTCGCTCATCGTGTCCCGGCACCGCCATGATCGCACCGGTGCCGTATGTCGAAAGCACGTAATCCGCGATCCAGATGGGAATCTTCTCACCATTCACCGGATTGATGGCGTTAGCACCCGTCCACACACCAGTCTTGTCTTTCGCCAATTCCGTGCGTTCCAGATCACTCTTCGTCGTCGCAAAACGCTGATACTCCTTCACCGCTGCCGCTTGTCCTGAAGTCGTGATCTCACCCACGAGCTTATGCTCGGGCGAGAGCACCATATAGGTCGCCCCGAACAACGTATCCGGCCGCGTCGTAAACACGCGGATCTTCGCCGCATGTCCGTCCACTTGGAAATCTACTTCCGCGCCTTCACTGCGGCCAATCCAGTTCCGCTGCATTTCTTTCAGCGAATCCGTCCAGTCAATGGTGTCCAAGTCATTCAACAACTTCTCGGCATACGCCGTGATGCGCAGCATCCATTGGCGCATCGGCTTACGGATGACCGGGAAGCCGCCCACCTCGGATTTGCCGTCCACCACTTCTTCATTCGCCAAAACCGTGCCCAGCTCAGGGCACCAGTTCACCGGCGCTTCACTCACATAGGCGAGCCGTTTGTTATCGCGATACGCACGCTTCTGTTCTTCTGTGGTGCAGTCCGCCGGATACTTCAACGTCTCGATGGACTCCGCCTTGTTCGCCTCCGGGTTGAACCAGGAATTGTAGAGCTGGAGGAAGATCCATTGCGTCCACTGGAAATACTTCGGGTCCGTCGTATCCACTTCGCGCGTCCAGTCATAGCTGAAGCCGAGCGATTTGATCTGGCGCTTGAAATTCGCGATGTTCTCCTCCGTCGTCTTGCGCGGATGCTGCCCCGTCTTGATGGCGTATTGCTCTGCTGGCAGACCGAAGGCGTCCCAGCCCATCGGATGCAACACATTCAACCCTTGCGAACGACGATAGCGCGCCAAGATATCCGTGGCCGTATAGCCCTCCGGATGCCCCACGTGCAGACCGGCCCCGGACGGATATGGAAACATGTCGAGGATGTAGAACTTCGGCGGCAGGACCTCGCGGTCAGCCACTTTACCCGATAGCCCATGACGCACCCCAAAAGGATGCCCAGCGGGCACCGCTTCGCCCGGGTTCCACGCGCGGAACGTCTGCTCGGCGTCCCACTTCTGCTGCCACTTCGGTTCGATCAGATCGAACGGATACTGTTTGCGACCACTCGACATAGGCCGCAGATATTGCGAAAACCTGTTTTCAGGAGCAATGGCAGAATTGGGGAAAGTGAAGACCGTTAAAACGGTTAAATCGTGAAAAGTTAAACCCGTTACAACGATTCAACGCTTTTAACCTTTTAACGGATTAGCAAAAGAAAACGGCGCGGAAGTGATTCCGCGCCGTCTTTAATTGGTTGGTGAACGAAATTACTTCGTCGGCACCGTGGCGATCGTCTGCAGGATGCGGCCCGCGATCTTGTACGGGTCACCTTGCGAGTTCGGACGACGGTCTTCCAAGTAGCCCTTGTAGCCGTTGTTCACGAAGCTGTGCGGCACACGGATGGACGCACCGCGGTTGGCGACACCGTAGTTGAACTTGTCGATGGACTGCGTCTCATGCAGACCGGTCAGGCGCAGGTGGTTGTCCGGGCCGTAAACGGCGATGTGCTCGTTCTTGTACTTGTCGAACGCCGCCATGAGGGCCTCGAAGTATTCCTTGCCGCCCACTTCACGCATGTGGGTGGTGGAGAAGTTGGAGTGCATGCCGGAACCGTTCCAGTCCACATCGGAACCCAGCGGTTTGCAGTGCCAGTTCACGTCCACGCCGTACTTCTCGCACAGACGCAGGAGGAGGTAACGGGCCACCCAGACCTGATCGGCGGCGTTCTTGGAACCCTTGCCGAAGATCTGGAATTCCCACTGGCCTTTCGCCACTTCGGCGTTGATGCCTTCATGGTTGATGCCGGCGTCGAGGCAGAGGTCAAGGTGCGTGTCCACGATCTCACGGGCGATATCACCCACGTTCTTGTAGCCCACACCGGTGTAGTACTCGCCCTGCGGATAGGGGAAACCGGATTCCGGGAAGCCCAAGGGCTTGCCGTTCTTATAAAGGAAGTATTCCTGTTCGAAGCCGAACCAGGCACCCGGATCATCAGGGATATTCGCGCGGCTGTTGGATGCGTGCGGCGTCTTGCCGTCCGGCATCATTACTTCGCACATCACGATGACGCCGTTCTTCTTGGTCGTATCAGGATAGACCGCCACCGGCTTGAGCATGCAATCCGAGCTGCGACCTTCGGCCTGACGGGTCGAACTGCCGTCGAAGCCCCACATCGGCAGTTCTTCGAGCTTCGGGAAGCTGGCAAATTCCTTGACTTGGGTCTTGCCACGGAGATTAGGGACGGGCTCGTAACCATCGAGCCACAGATATTCCAACTTATATTTGGCCATGTGTATGGAGATGTATGTGTTTAATCCAGTTCGACTGTGCAAAATGCTACAGCATTTCCACTGTCGTAAGTCTGAGCAGTTCAGATGCCATCTGGCAAGCATCCAGCGGGATGAGTTGGCTCTATTTGACACAACTCATTCAGAATCAACCAGAAAGAGATTATTCTAAAAAACTATCCCCTTCATGAAACACGGGATTTCCATGAATGCATTTAATCAATTTGGCTCTTTTTATCCAGTTGCGTGTTTTTGTTCCGCGCCCTCGTAATTATCCCTTTATCCTCGTCTGTTCTGATGGCATCTTAAGACCAGAAAGCCATGGAACTTGTCTTAAATCAGCGGCTTATGAATCCAAACCGGCTGTTCTGGTGTGGTTTGGCCTCTGGCCAGTTCAGCCCTTTTTTCCGGTCATGCTCAAAGTAAAAGATACCCTCCGAGCCACCGTTCGCCTGACCTTCGATGGCCGGGTCATCAAAACTTTTCATGGACCGAATGCCCAAGAACGCTTTGATAACGAGGTCAAGGTGTTGCGCTATCTGGAAGAGCGTGGTTGCCCCTTTGTCCCTAGATTGCTGGAGGCTCGCCCGGAGAGCCTGACCATAGTCACCAATAACTGCGGCATGCGCGTGGAGCATTTGGACGCCCAGCGGACCACCGAACTTTTCGCCGAACTGGAAGCCTTTGGGGTGAAGCACGATGACCCGGACATGCGCAACGTCACCTACCGGCAATCCGATGGCCGATTCTGTTTGATTGATTTTGAGTTCGCCACAATCCTCCCCGCCGCAAATTAATCGCGAAACTCTGCATGAATCCAGCCATCCGCGCTGCCGCCGCCCGCACCCTGAAATGGTCAGGCCGTTCCGACGTCGGGAAAGTCCGCAAAAACAACGAGGACGCTTTTCTAGGTCTCCAGTTCGATGCTCGCGAGGTGAATCGACTCGGCAAGATCGGTGAATCCTCCACCCTGCACAAAGACTTCGCCTTTGCCGTCAGCGATGGCATGGGCGGGGCCAAGGCTGGCGAGTACGCCAGCCGTATCGCCGTGGACAAGATCACCACGCTGCTCCCCCGCTCTTTCGCCCAATCCGCCTTGGGTCTCGAAGCTGGTTTCGCCGATGTGCTCACCGAACTCTACACCCAAGTCCACAAATCCCTGAAGTATCTGGGTGAAAGTTACGACGAATGCCGCGGCATGGAAACCACGTTGAGCCTCTGCTGGTTCGCCCCGAGCTGGCTCTACTTCGCCCATGTCGGCGACAGCCGCATCTACTATCTCCCGGCCGGTCAGGACACCATCAAACAACTCACCCACGATGACACGCACGTGGGCTGGCTCTTGCGCAATGGCAAGATCAACGAGCGCGAAGCCCGCACCCACCCGCGCCGCAGTGTCCTGCAAAAATCCCTGGGTGGTGGCAATCAGTTCGTGGACCCGCAAGTGGGTGCGGTGGGCTATGAACCGGGTGATGCTTTCCTCATCTGCTCCGATGGCCTGATCGACGGCCTCTATGATCACCATTTGGTGGAGCTTTTGCGCAAGACGGACAACTCCGCCACAAATGTCAGCGCCGCCCACCTCCTCGTGGAAGAATCTTTGAAGAACAGCGGCAAGGACAACACGACCGCGCTGGTGATCCAGATCTCTTAGGCAGACTTTCGCCCCGCTTTCATCCGTCGTTCAGATTCCGTATCGATAAAAACAACAAGGGGCACTCTTTCGAGTGCCCCTTTTGAAGAGCTGCGTTGCGCACCAAGTTCGGCTCACCGGCCGCCCTTATTGGCGCGCAGGCGCAAATTAACCGTGGTAGCCTTCCTCGCCGTGTTCGGCCAGGTCCAGACCTTGGCTTTCCACTTCTTCGGAGACGCGCAGACCGATGACCGCCTTCACGATGAAGGCGATGATCGCCGTGGCGACCACACTCCATATGATGGTCAGGACCACTGCTTTGACCTGCTCCATGACCAAGCCCGCCTTCAGGCCTTCGACCACCGGGTTGGCCGCCTTGTCAGCGAACACACCGGTCAGGATCGCACCCATCGTGCCACCCACGCCGTGAACGCCGAACGTGTCCAGCGCGTCGTCGCAACCGATCATCTTCTTCAGATAGGTCACCGCGAGGAACGGAACGATGCCCGCGAGCACACCAATGATGACCGAGGAGGTCGCCGTCACGAAACCGGCGCCCGGGGTGATGACTACCAGACCGGCCACGATACCCGAGCAGAAGCCCAGTACACTCGGCTTGCCCTTGATGGCCCATTCCATGACCGCCCAGACGAAGCCGGCGACAGCTGCTGCGAGGGTCGTGGTCGTGAACGCGTTGGCCGCGATGCCGTCAGCGCCTAGCGCAGAACCGGCGTTGAAACCGTACCAGCCCACATAGAGCATGCCCGTACCGACCATGCACATCACCATCGAGTGCGGCGGCATCGGCTCCTTGCCGTAGCCCTTGCGCTTGCCGAGGATGATGCACAGCACCAGAGCCGACCAACCGGAGGTCATATGCACCACCGTACCACCGGCGAAGTCGATCGCCTTGATGGTCGCATTCGGGTTCAACGTACCGCACATCAAACCGGTTGTGGACCAGACCATGTGTGCGAACGGGAAGTAAACCAGGAACATCCAGAGCGCCACGAAGAGCAGCACTGCGGAGAACTTCATGCGCTCGGCGATGGCACCGACGATCAGCGCCGGAGTGATGATCGCGAACGTGAGCTGGAACATGGCCCACATACTGTCGCTGATCCAGTGATAGCCAGCGCCGACATTGTAGGGGCTCACGCCGTCCAGGAACTTGTTATCCAAGCTGCCGACGATGCCTTTTACCAGTTCATCACCGGAACCAAAAGCGAGGCTGTAACCGCAAGCCCACCAGAGGATGGTCACCAAACCGGTGATACCCATGCACTGGGCGAGCACAGAAAGCACGTTCTTCTTGCGGACGAGACCGCCGTAGAACAGCGCCAGACCAGGGAGGGTCATGAAAAGCACGAGTGCCGTGGAAGTCATCTGCCAGGCATTGTGACCGGGACCGGGGCCAGCGACCTTCGAGACGATGCCGTTGGTGTTGCCAGCGGTGGCACGGGCACCGTTGTTCATGTAAGCTTCAATGTCCGCTACGCGCTCTTCCAAGGAGGGATCCTTGGCAGCTGTGGCAGCGGCAGCAGGCGCTGCGCTGGCGGCATCCTGGGCCTGGATTGTTCCGGCCAAACAGAGCCCGGTCAGGGCAATCAGACTGAGTATACGTTTCATTATGATGATTTCTCCTGTTATTGTTTAAACTGCCTTGTCACCGCGCTCATCCGTGCGGATCCGGATCGCTTCTTCCACCGGCGAAACGAACACCTTGCCGTCACCGATCTTGCCCGTCTTGGCAGCCTTCACGATGGCAGCCACGGCGGGCTCGACCCGTTCATCGGGCAACACCACTTCGAGTTTCACTTTAGGGAGGAAGTCCACCGTGTACTCACTGCCACGATAGATTTCCGTGTGACCCTTCTGGCGGCCGAAGCCTTTGACTTCGGTGACGGTCATACCTTCCACGCCCAATTCACTGAGGGCGTCCTTCACTTCTTCCAACTTGAATGGTTTAATGATCGCTTCGATTTTCTTCATAATTGCCTTAACGAACTGGTTAACTCTGTTGCTTCGCTCTCTGCACCGGCTACAGGCCGGACACAGCACCATCAATCCAACCCATCAACTGGCAGCGGAAAATTGTCCCTTGCGTCTCCCGCAAAAAACTCTGGACCGGCTTGCCTGCAAACTAAGCATGCAGCTCTAAGCACCCGTGATGCCAACGTGAGAAAATATTTACAATCCATCTGCAACCAATTTGCCATCAACAAGTTAGACAATAATAAAAAATCTAGACTCATCCCTCCGTTTGAACACATTAACGCATGCTGTATTTTTTTATCCACTTGGCGCACAAGCATTCATCAATCTTTGGGGAGTTATGAAACACGTTCATAAATCACGCAGAGCTTGTCGTGGTGCGGCTCTATTGACAGCATGAGCCCGACATCACCCATGCTTGCCACCACCGCCAATTCCAGCCTGCTCCTGCTTGCAGCAGTCTCGGTTATCGGCTTGATCCTGCTGGTCACCTATTTCCGTATCCACGCTTTCCTGGCCTTGGCGCTGGCTTCTTTGTTCGTCGGCATCGTCAGCGGCATGGACCTGGCCACCATCGGCAAGGCGATTGAGACCGGTGTTGGTAACGTGTTGGGGCCCATCTCCTTGGTGATTGGGTTGGGCACAGTCCTCGGTCGTTTATTGGCCGAATCAGGCGGGGCCAAAGTGCTGGCGGATAAGATACTTAAAACCGCCGGCGGAAATAAACTCACTTGGGCCTTGGCGGCACTGGCCTTCCTGATCGGCTTGCCCGTTTTCTTTGGCGTAGGCGTGATGCTCATGGTGCCCATTGTCTTCGCCTTGGCCGCGCGCAATTCCGCCTCCTGGGTGGTTTTGGTGATTCCCACTGTCGCCGGATTGTCGGTAGCGCACGGCTTGGTCCCGCCTCACCCTGGCCCCATGGCAGCCATCGGTTTGCTGCAAGCGGATGTCGGCAAAACCATTGGTTGGTCACTTTTGCTCAGCATTCCCTTGCTGATTCTGGCCGGCCCGCTCTTTACTCAGTTCATCCAGAAACGGATGACGGTAAAGACTCCAGAAATCCTGGCCAGCAGCACCGCTCAATCCCCAGCCCCCAAGCAACCCGCCTCCCTCGGCCTAACACTTATGGTCATCCTCCTGCCTGTGGGGCTGATGCTCCTAGGTAGCTTGGCGACCATCGTGCTGGCGGAAGAGACTCTGCTGCGCAAGAGCCTGAACCTGCTTGGCCATCCCGTCATCGCCATGCTGGCAGGGGTGATTGTTTCCATGGTCGCCCTCAGCCGCCAATGCAGTTTCACGCGAGAACAATTGCTGAAGTTCAGTGAGGATTGCCTCGGCCCCATTGCCAGCATCCTGCTGGTGGTCGGTGCCGGGGGCGGCTTCAGCCGTGTGTTGGTGGAGAGCGGCGTGGGCGATGCCATCAAGACCATGGCCACCGAGTGGAAACTGCCCCCGCTCGTTTTCGGCTGGCTCATCGCCGCACTCATCCGCATCGCCGTGGGTTCAGCAACGGTCGCAATCACCGCTGCGGCCGGTTTACTGGCCCCCATCGTCGCAGCCGATCCTACTATCAACCGCGAACTGGTTATCCTTTCCCTCGGCTGCGGCTCGCTCATCCTCTCCCATGTGAACGATGGCGGATTCTGGTTTGTGAAGGAATGCTTCAAGCTCAGCGTCAGTGAGACGTTGCGCACGTGGACCATCATGGAAACCATCATCGCCATCGCCGGCCTCGGTCTCGTGCTGCTGCTGGATACCTTGATCTGATCTATTATGTTCATCTTCGACGCCCATCTCGACCTCAGCATGAACGCGCTGGAATGGAACCGCGATTACACGCGCCCCATCTCCGAGATCCGCGAACGCGAAAAAAGCATGAAAGACAAGCCCGATCGTGGCTTGGGCACCGTCTGCTTTCCGGAATTGCGCAAAGGCAACATCGGTCTCGTCGTCGCCACCCAGATCGCGCGTTACGCCAAGCCCACGCATCCCCTCGGCGGCTGGCGTTCCCCCGAGCAAGCCTGGGCGCAGACGCAAGGCCAGCTCGCCTGGTATCGCGCCATGGAAGACCAGGGCGAGATGGTCCCCATCACCAACCTCGATGCGATGGAAAAGCACCTCGCGCTCTGGAACGACGGCACCATCGACAACGCCAAGAAACCCATCGGGTACATCCTCTCCCTTGAAGGTGCCGACTCCATCGTGAAGCTGAGTTACCTGGAGAAATCTTATGCGCAAGGCCTGCGCGCCCTGGGCCCTGCTCACTACGGCCCCGGCACTTATGCCCACGGCACGGATGACACCGGCGGGCTCGGACAAAAAGGTCGCGAGCTGCTGAAAGAGATGATGCGGCTCAAACTCATCCTAGATGCCACGCACCTTTGCGATGACAGCTTCTGGGAAGCGATGAGCATTTGGGAAGGCCCTGTCTGGGCGAGCCATCAAAACTGCCGCGCCTTGGTCAATCACAACCGCCAGTTCAGCGATGAACAGATCAAAGAGATCATCAAACGCAGGGGCGTGCTCGGCGGACCGCTCGACGCGTGGATGATGGTCCCCGGCTGGATTCGCCAGCAGACCACTCCGCAATCCTCCGGCGTAACCTTGAAACACATGGTCGATCACCTCGACCACATCTGCCAGCTCGCCGGTAATGCGAACCACATCGGCATCGGCACTGACCTCGACGGCGGCTTCGGCAAGGAACAATCACCCGGCGATCTCGATACCATCGCGGATCTCCAGAAAGTCCCCGACCTCTTCCGTGCCCGTGGTTATTCAGAAGCAGATCTCGCTAAAATCATGCATGGGAATTTTTTGGCATTCATCCGCCAGGCCTGGGCTGATTGAAGTTTCTCATTGCCTCCAAATCAATTCTCGCAAATCGTCTCCGTATGACCACTTTGAAGTCCGTGAAACTGTCGTCTTTGGTTTCGACCCTCGCTATCGCCGTGGGTTCGCTCTTCTGTGCCGCCACCGCCCAAGCCGGGCTGGATGAGATGACCATTGCCGCCAACAACTGGCTCGCCTCACTTACGCCCGCGCAAAAGGCCAAGGCCCTGTATGAATTCAAGCATGAGGAACGCCTGAACTGGCACTTCATCCCGAAAGAGCGCAACGGCCTCACTCTAAAAGAGATGACTCCGGAGCAACGTCTCCTCGCCAATGCCCTGCTCGCCTCCGGTATGAGCAACCGCGGCCAGGCCCAGGCCCTCTCCATCATGAGCCTCGAGCAGATCCTGCATGACATGGAAAATAAAAGCCCGAAACGTGATCCGGAGAAGTATCACTTCACCATCTTCGGCACACCGGCCGCCGACAAAGTCTGGGGCTGGCGCGTGGAAGGCCATCATTTCTCGCAAAATTTCACCGTGGGTAAGGACGTAGAAGCCTCCGGCACTCCCTCGTTCATGGGCACCAACCCCGGCGAAGTCCGCGAAGGCCAGCGCAAAGGCACCCGCGTCCTGGGCGTGGAGGAAGACCTTGGCCGCAAGATAATCACTTCGCTGAACGACTCCCTCCGCAAGCAGGCCATCTTCACCGACGTGGCCCCGAAAGACGTCATCACCGCCGCCGACAAGAAAGTGAAACCGCTGGACACCGTGGGTGTGCGCTACGAACAGCTCAGCAAGGACCAGCAGGCTGACCTCGTCAGGCTCATCAAACTCTACGTGGAACGCGTCCGCCCGGAGATCGCCGCGCAGGAGATGGCGCAGATCGAGAAGGCCGGCCTGAACGGCATCCTCTTCGCCTGGGCCGGCAGCATGAAGCGCAATGAAGGCCACTACTACCGTGTCCAGGGGCCGACCTTCCTCCTCGAATACGACAACACCCAGAACAACGCCAACCACGTCCACGCCGTCTGGCGCGATTTCAATGGCGATTTCGGCGAAGACATCCTGAGCAAGCACTACGCCCAGGAACATAAGCAGTAAGGCCACGGCCCCAGCCACGACACTCTCCAAGGCGCACAAGCTCAGTCTTGTGCGCCTTGCTCATTTCTCCGGCGGGAAGCGGAACTTCACCGGCAAATCCACCGCCTTGGCCAAGCGCCCCAGATACTCCTTACGCGGGATCTCCACCGCCCCAAACGCTGCCGTGGTCGGAGTGACCATCTGGATATCCATCAGCACGAAACCGCTCGTCTTCAGCGTTTCCATCAGATGCACCAAGGCGACCTTGGAAGCATTTCCCGCCCGGTAGAACATGGATTCCGCGGCGAACAATCCGCCAATCGCCACCCCATAGATGCCCCCCACCAACTTGTCCTCGTGCCAGCACTCGACGCTGTGCGCATAACCGGCCTCATGCAACGCCGTGAACGCCTCCACGAATTGTGGTGAGATCCAGTTCCCATGCAAACGTGCCAGGGCACAGTTCTCCACAACTTTTCGGAATGCTGTGTTCGCAGTGATCTGAAAAGGTTTTTGGCGCAAGACACGTCGTAAGGTCTGCCAGACATGAAACTGCTCGAACTCGATCAAACCTCTTTGATGCGGCGACCACCAAGTGATGGGATCGACACTCCACGGAAAAATACCGGCACGATACGCCAGATACAGGCGAGCCACCGAGAGGTCTCCCCCCAAGGCCACCAGACCCGGCGGCCCCAACTCACGCGCCTGATCGTCCAGTTCGGGGAACTCCAGCACTTCCGTCAGCAGAACCGGGTAGACCCCATAGCGCTGACCGAAGGGGCTTTTCATAAGCTTGGATCGTCCGTGGGACGAAGGCTGTGCAAAAGCAGCATCTGCAAGCGGCCACACATATCCATGGCTACGTAGTACTCAAGGTTGTCCGGCGTCAACTCCGGCATCTTGCCCTTCATCTCATCCGGACAGTCCAGCTTCATCCAGCAGCCCACGCGGATGTCCCCAAAGACCTGCAAGAGCCAGTCCACCTCACCCGGCGTCAGGTGCAGATTCCAGCCCCGGCTCACCTCTTCAAAGTGCCTGCCGTCCTCCAGCATCGCTTTCAGGGCTTTCTTGCTTTCCACCTTGGATTCGGCCAGCGATTCCTCCAGCAGTTGCTGGTCACCGCCCACGTCCTCCGGATCAGCAAACCGGCTCAAGGGCGAGAAGTTGGTCGGCACCATCGGGTAACGGTCCACCAGTTTGCAGAACGCAGCGTGCTCGCGTTTCCCCAGGTGGAAGACCACTTCCGTTTCGCTGCGGCGCAAAAGTTTCACGAGGCGGGCTCCAAGGTGGCGTGGAGGCTGTACTTGTGCAGTTGATGGACGTAATGCTCGGCCTTCTCAAAGGTCTCGCGGACAAGCACGCTCTTGCCCTCCTTGTGCACCTGCAACATATGATGCTCCGCCTTTTGCCGGTCCCAGCCGAACACGGTCTGGAACACATGCGTCACGTAGTCCATGAGGTTCACCGGGTCATCCCAGCAGATCACAAGAAAGCCGTGGTCCAACTGTTTCTTGGACTTCTCATCCGGCGTTTTCTTTACTTCAGGCTTTTCGACAGGAGCCTCAATCACAGCCATTGGGACAAGGTAATGGTTAGGTCTGCGGCTGTCGAGAGGGGGCCAAGCACAAACAGACTATTGCCAATTCTAATGAAAAGCGCATGTTAATGAACATCAACCCAGTCCATTCAACTTATGAAAGCTTTATCCCGATTCACCGTGGCGTTGCTTGTTTGCACCAGCCTGCTGGCCGTCACGCCCTTGAATGCTCAAAACATTGGCAGTCTCCCCGGCAAGGCCAAGACCGCCGCGGCCGGTCTGGTTGTCTCCTATGATGGCGGCAAATCCACCATCATGTACGGAGGCGCAAAAGTTTTTGAAGGCCCCACCAAGGCAAAAGCCGTCGGCGTGGTCAAGAACGTGAACGGGGTGCAATACGCCGCCGCCTTCGATGGTTCACGCGTTATCTGGGAAAACGTCAAGGGTGCCAGCGCCAAGGTACGCTAGTACGAATCGCGATTTTCGCCCGTCTCGCGCAGGAGCGCCGATCTCCGCATCGGCGCTTTTCTTTTCCCGCCGGATATCCGGGCGCCTTACTTCTGCTTGAACAAAACATTTTTTGGGCAAAACTCCCGCGTGCTCATCGCCCGCGATGTTTCTCGCGTTTCGAGGACGGTCTTTTGCGGGATCGTGGCGGCACTGCTGTGGCTGGCCACTTTCAGTTCCTTGGCGGCTCAGGCCAATGGCCCATCCCAAAAAGTCACCCTTCAGCTCAAATGGAAGCACCAGTTCCAGTTCGCCGGTTACTACGCCGCCATTGAGCAAGGCTACTACGAAGATGCCGGACTAAAGGTGGAGTTGAAAGAGGCGCAACCCGGTCACGACCCGGTGGAAGCCGTGCTGAATGGCGAGGCCGATTTCGGCGTGGGCACCTCGGAGCTCATGCTCCTGCGCGCCAAGGGCAAGCCCGTCGTGGTCCTTGCCGCCATCTATCAGCATTCCCCCCTCGTGCTTGTGGCCCGCCGCACCGCCGAGCTCAACAACCTTCATGATCTCGTGGGCAAGCCCATCATGATCGAGCCGCAGTCCGCGGAGCTGTTCGCGTATTTCAAGGCGGAAGGTGTGGACCCGCGCAACCTGAAGATCGAGCACCACACCTTCGAAGTGGAGGACATCATCAAAGGCAAAGTCGCCGCCATGTCCGCCTACAGCACGGATGAGCCCTTCCTCATCGAGAAGGCGGGCATGGAAGCCATGACGTTCACTCCGCGTTCCGGCGGCATTGATTTCTATGGCGACAACATCTTCACCACGGAAGCACAGCTCGCGAAATACCCCGACCGGGTGAAAGCCTTCCGGGCCGCCAGTCTGAAGGGCTGGGAATACGCCCTCGCCCACCCCCATGAGATGGTCGAACTGATCCTCAGCAAGTACGGCAACCGCAAGGCTTCCGAACATCTGAAGTTTGAAGCAGAGCGCACCAAACAGCTCATGCACACCGACCTCGTCGAAGTCGGCCACATGAACTTGGGCCGCTGGCGGCACATCGCCGACACCTACGCGGAATTCGACATGATCCCGCGGAACTACGATTTCACCGGCTTCATTTACGAACCCAATCCGCAGCCCAACTTGCGGTGGGTCTATTGGGTGATCGGTGGGGCACTGGTCATCACCTTGACAGCCGTCGGCTGGATGCTGCCGCTTTACCGGCTTAACCGCAGCTTGCGTCACGAGATCGCCGAACGTATGAAAGCCGAGGCAGGCTTGCACCAGGCCAAGGATGCCGCTGAAGCCGCCGATGCTGCCAAGGGTCACTACCTTGCCATCATGGCCCATGAGGTCCGCACCCCGCTCGCGGGTATCGTGATGATGATGCAGAATCTGAGCATGGAGAAACTCGCCCCTTCCTATCGTTCCGATCTCAAGCTCGTGGAAAACTCCGCCGAAAGTCTGCTCAAACTGGTCGGCGACACCTTGGAATATTCCAAACTGGAAGCGGGCCGGATGGAACTGGAACACCTGCCGCTCGGGCCGCGGGAAATAATGGAGGAAGTCTGCCACCTGTTCCGTCCTTCGGCACAGACCAAGGGGCTGGAGTTGCGTATCGCGCCAAGTGACAAACTCCCGGCCGTGGTCCTGAGCGATCCCGGCCGTCTCCGCCAGATCCTGAACAACCTGATGAGCAACGCCATCAAGTTCACTTCATCTGGACACGTGGAACTGCAAGCCGAGATGAAGGCTCTGCCCGGTACTTCATCTGTCCATGACGGATTGCAAAAACAAACGCTGGTCTTTCGTGTGATCGATACCGGCGACGGCATCAAACCGGATGCGCAAGCCAAACTGTTTCAACCTTACGCCCAAGCGGATCCTTCCGTGGCCCGCAAGCATGGGGGCAGCGGCTTGGGGCTCTCCATCTGCAAGCGGCTGGCCACCCTGCTCGGCGGTGACATCACTCTGCAAAGCACCCCGGGCAAAGGATCCACGTTCACTGTCGAAGTAGTGGTGGAGGCGGCAAACCCCTGAAAATCCTCATTGCTTCACCTCATCCCCCGTCTGCACTGTTCCCGTGATGATGTCTGCCGCGAAGTTGGAGTTGCGCGAGTGGGTGGAGATCTTGATTTCAGCAATCTTGTTGCCGCCACGATAGACCCCAAGCCGTTGCTCCGGCTGGGGCAGCCGGCCAAAACCGAAATCCACAACCACATAGCGCAATGTGTCGTTCACCATGACGATCTTGCCAGTAAGTTCGTTGGCCGGGACCACTGCGGGCTTGTCCGCATCCTTGTCGCTGATCTTCCGGACGTTTTTTTCTTTAGGCGGGGCAGGTGCTTTGATCTCTGAAGTTTTATCGACGAACGGGCTCTCCTCCGGCACTGGTTTGGACGCACAACCAAATGACAAAACTACCGTCAACAAAACAACCCAAGTGAAACGCATGATGAGAATAAACGATGGCAAAGCTGCTGAGTCAACTGCCAGTTGTGGTGATCCTCATTCTGGGGATTCCCCGTGGAGGCACAGAATTCTGTAAAAGAAAGTGACCGGTCAAATGCCAGAAAACGATCTGCCCCGCCAGAGGACAAACCCGCTCACTTCTTCATCTTGACTTGAATTGCCTGCCAGCGTTTGTCCCAGTCCAGCCAGTTCTCCTCCCATTTTTCGCCAGTATAGGTTTCGCGTGCCTTGGGCAACAAGGCTTCATATGTCTTGGCCGCCTTCTGGAGAGTTTTAGTGTCCTTCCATTCCAAGTAAGCCTCCATCAGCTCCAGATGATTATCCGGATATTCCGGGCTCAGCTCCACACAGCGCTGCAGATGCTGGCGGGACTTGGACTTGCTCCCGATGCTGGTCGGCCAGCCCGGCGCATCGAGGTAAATCAACCCCAGGCAACGATCGGCCCCGGAGTAATGGAATTTATTATCCAAATCGGCCGAGCGCTTGAAGACCACCTCCATCTCCCGGACGATGGACAGAGCCCCCAACGTCTTGGTGCGGGCCAATTGCCCCAAGTTCATCCCCAGATAATAATGCCCTGCCGCATGCTTGGGTGACCTGGCCACCAAAGCCCGGCAGACCTCGATACCCTCCAAAGCCAGCTTTTCCCGGGCATCGTCATCCTTGGCAAATTCCCCCAGATCAAAGCAGGCCCGGCCATAGCGCCAGACGGCTTCATCATTCTTGGGAGCCGCCATATAAGCTTCCCGGGCGACTTGATAGGCTTTCTCGGCCCGTAACTGAAAGATGTTGGTGGTGTTTCCAGCTTGGATGAACCCGGCCAGCAGCAAATACGTTAGCAAAACAAGCCAAAACCGGAATCCCCCCACCACCAAGCACCTTGTGTCACCATGAAAACAATTAAGGCCCAGAGGCTTAGAATTAGTGGTTGCAGCCATGTCGATGTCGCCTATACTAAGCCAATGCAGAAAAAATGGAATAGCGGGCTTTTGATGAGCCTCAGCTTGCTGGCCTTGATTGGCAGCGGCTGTGGGGGCATCAATGCCACCAAAACCATTTCGCCTGCTACGTTCCTGTTGCCTGGTCTGTTGCACAATACAAATCCTGCGCAGGAAACGCCGTCCCTGACGGAACCTCTTCCGGCAGAGACACCTGCTCACAACCAATTCGAGCCGGTGTTGCTGGCCGATGCTCAGTTTTAATCTATGCGTTTCCCACTGGCTTTGACGGTCAAGATAGCCCGTCACATCATCAAGCACAAACTGGCTCGCACACCGAAATTTGCCATGGTGTTGCAGCTCGAACCGTTGCACACCTGTAACTTGACGTGCACTGGCTGCGGTCGCATCCGCGAGTACTCCACCAGCCTGAAGGACATGGTGCCGCTGGAGCAATGCCTCGCTGCGGCTGCCGAGTGCGATGCCCCGATGGTATCCATCTGTGGTGGTGAACCGCTCATCTACCCCAAGATTGAGGAGTTGATCGTCGGTCTTCGCGAACAGGGCCGGATCATTTACGTGTGCACGAACGGCGTGTTCATGCGCAAAAAGATGCGCGATTACATGGCCGCCAATTTCTCCCCCGAGATGGAGGCTAAGTTGCAGCAGTTGGTGAAGGAAGAACTCGTCACCGAGAAGGAAGCCGACCAGATACGCAAGGCGGATGCTGCCGCCAAGGCCAAGGTGGTCATCAAGCCTTCCAAGTGGATGTATTGGAACGTGCACGTGGACGGTCTCGAATACACCCACGATCTCATCGTGGAACGTGAAGGTGTCTTCAAGGAGTGCATCGCGGCCATCAAGATGGCCAAAGTGCTCGGCTACCAGGTCGCCACGAATACAACTGTTTACCGGGAGACGGAGGTCCAAGAATTGGAAGATATGTTCAAGTATCTCTCCTACCTGAACGTGGACGGTCACACGATCTCGCCGGGTTACGATTACGACGCCGCCAAGAAAGACATGGTGGCCCGCCGTGGTTTCGATCCGAAAGAGTTCTTCCTCACCCGTGAACTGACGCGCCAGAAGTTCAAGGACATCGAGAAGTGGGGTGAGATGTTCACCATCTTCGGCACGCCCGTATATCAGGAATTCCTCGCCGGCAAGCGCGAGCTGACCTGCACCGCTTGGGCCATCCCGACCTTCAACGTGAAGGGCTGGAAAGCCCCCTGCTACCTCATGACGGACGGGCATTACCCACACTATCAGGAGATGCTCGGCACGGTGAACTGGGAGAAGTATGGCGTGGTGAACGGTGTCGCCCGTGATCCGCGTTGCGAGAACTGCATGGTCCACTGCGGCTACGATCCGAGCGGTGCGCTGAGCAACAAGCCGCGCGATACATGGATCAACATGAAATATAATTTCGGCACCAAACCCGCTCCTTACACGGAAGGCTACAAGGTGCAGGCGTTCAATGGCGTGTCCATCGGCAAGGGTCACCTGGCCGAAGCGAAGGCCGCCGTGAACAAAGAATTCGCCGGTGCGAAGTCCTCCTTCGCCCGTGGTGGCAATGACATTCCTCACGAGCATTCGCACGAAGCGGCCCCAAGCGCCGGCGGCGGTTGCGGCACGGGCGACAGCTCCCAACGGGATGACTTGCTGAAGAAGATTGCGGAAGCGAAGGACAAGTAAACTCGCTGTCACAATCGGCTCCTATTTGTAACACGGACTCACAAGTAAACCCTTGTGAGTCCGTTTTTGCGTTTAGTATGTTTTGCGCATAGGTTCTGGACTATGGTTGATGAAATGACTTCTGTATGAGCGCCCTGTTTCTTTCACCTCCTTCGTTCGACGGCTTTGATGGCGGCGCCGGTTCGCGCTATCAGGCACGGCGCGAGATCACCAGCTTCTGGTACCCCACCTGGCTCGCGCAACCTGCCGCAATGGTGCCCGGTTCCAAGCTTCTGGATTGTCCGCCGCATAATATCGGACTGGAAGAATGCCTGCGCATCGCCAAGGACTACGATCACGTCATCATCAACACATCCACCCCTTCGTACAAGAACGACAGCAAGGTGGCAGAGGCGATCAAGAACCAGAAGCCAGGCACGGTGATCGGTTTCGTCGGTGCGCACGCGATGGTGTTGCCTACGGAAACGCTCAAAGGTTCGTGGGCAATCGACTGGGTTGCCCGCAAGGAATTTGACTACACCTGCAAGGAAGTGGCGGAAGGCCGTGAACTGTCTTCCGTGGCGGGCATCTCTTACAAAGACAAAGAAGGCAAGCTCAAGCACAACCCCGAGCGCGAGCTCATCCCGAATATGGACGCGCTGCCGTGGGTGGCGGATGTCTATAAGCGCGATTTGCAGATCGAGAAATATTTCATCGGTTACCTCCAGCACCCGTACATCAGCATGTACACCGGTCGCGGTTGCCCGGCGCAATGCACCTTTTGTCTCTGGCCTCAGACCATCGGCGGCCACAAGTATCGCGTACGCAGTGCCCAAAACGTGGCGGATGAGATGGCTTATATGAAGGACCTGTTCCCGCAGGTGAAAGAATTCTTCTTCGATGACGACACGTTCACCGCCAACCTGCCCCGTGCGCGTGAGATCGCCAAGAAGCTCGGCAAGCTTGGCGTTACATGGTCCTGCAACAGCCGCGCTAACTTGGATTACGATACGATCCAAAGTTTCAAAGATAACGGTCTGCGTCTCTTCCTCGTCGGCTATGAATCCGGCAACGACGACATCCTGAAGACGATCAAAAAAGGTGTTACCACGGATGAGATGCGCCGCTTCACCAAAGCTTGCCACAAGGCGGGCGTGGTCATCCACGGCACGTTTATCCTCGGCTTGCCAGTTGAAACACGAGAAACCATCGAGACCACCATCAACTTCGCCAAGGAACTCGACGTTTTCAGTCTGCAAGTGTCTCTCGCAGCCCCCTACCCCGGCACGGAGCTTTACGAAATGGCCAAGATGAACAGTTGGTTCGTTAAGAAAGACAAGACGGACCTTGTGGAAACGGACGGCTTCCAGCAAAGCACACTGGAATATCCCGACCTCAGCAAAGAGGCGATTTTCGCCGCGCTCGAAGAATTCTACGAACGTTACTATTTCAACCGCTTCGGCAAAATCCTCATCCCGCGTACCCCATCATGGCGCATCTTCAAGACCATGCTGGAGGACCAGGACGTTTTCAAACGCCGCATGCGCGAAGGCGCAGAGTTCTTCAAGAGCCTGGCGCAGCGACGCGAAGAGATGACTCCGGCCAAATCTTAATAGCCGGTTTATCCGCCCTTGCCTGCGCTGTAAACTTCGTTGGCCTCGGTGCGATTTCGCAGTAGAGTGGCTGCAACGGAATCGCAATGGCGCAAAACAACGATCCAAAACCGAGCCTCTGGCACATCGTGGGCATCCGCCCGCTGTGGCTGATCGTGGTCATCGTAGTCATCCTGGCTATCTTCCTCGGCACGCGCTGGGGCTCCTCCAAATACGACATCAAACAGCAGGCGCACATCTTGGAGCAGGCCAAAGCGTTTGAGGCCAAAGGGGATTATCGCAGCGCCATCCTCAGCGTGCGCCGCGTCCTGCAACTGGATCCCAATAATGTCGAGGCCACCCGGATGCTGGCCAAACAGGCTGACCGGTCCAACTCCCCTTCCGCCCTGACTTGGATGAAGCGGCTCGCTGACCTGGAACCGGACAATCTAGAGAATCTGGTCATGTGGGCCAGGTGCGCCCTGCGCCAGAATGAGCTGATCGCGGCCGACCAGGTGCTGTCCCGTTTTCCTGCGAACAAGAAGGACAGCCTCGAATTCCATCAGCTTGCCGGCGCTTTGGCTGTGCAAGCCCGCATCTATCAGGCCGCCGAATTTCATTTCGTGAAAGCGGCCAAACTCAATCCCACCGGCCAGCAGGAGCAGCTTAACCTGGCCTCCATCCGCCTGCTGTCCGCACGACCGGAGATCGTGGCAGAGTCCCGCGCGGCCCTCGAAAAGCTGACCAAAAACCCTGATTTTGCCTATCAAGCAGCCCAGGCTCTTTTAGCCGACAGTCTGCGCACCAATGATCTGGCCAAACAAATAGCCGCATCCCAAAAGGTCATCCAGCTGCCGGTTAGCCGTTTCGGTGACCGGCTGTTCTATCTGGAATTGCTCCGTCGGGCGAAAGATGCCCGTTTCGACACAGAACTGGCCGCCCTGAAACAAAAAGCCCAGACTGATAATGAAAACGCCTCGGAACTCGTCGTTTGGATGAACGCCCGCGATCAGGCTGCCGAAGCCCACCAATGGGCGAACACGCTTCCCGCCGATATCCAAACCGCGCCAGCGATGGCTGTGGCCATGGCTGAAACCTTGGTAAAACTCAAGAAATGGGATGACCTCTATAACTCCACGGTCAAGGCGAAGTGGCAGGAGCTGGAATTCCTGCGCTTCGCGTTTCTCGCCCGCGCTCAACGTGAAATAAACCTTTGGGGCTCCTCACGCAGCTCCTGGCGCCAGGCTTTGATGGAAGCAGGCATTGACCCGCAAGGCCGCAGTCTGCTGGCCAGGATTGCCCAAGGCTGGGGGTGGAATGCTGAAGCAGAGGACATCTGGTGGGCACTCGTCCGTGGGGATACTGGCCGCATCCCGGCACTCAAGGCCCTGCACAAAATATACATGGACACCGGTGACAGCCGCCGACTCTTAAAGGTGACAGAACTCATCGCCGGGTTGCTGCCAGATGAGCCGGTCATCAAAAACAACTATGCCATGCTCAGCCTTCTGCTCGGACAGAATCTGCCGAAGGCCAGGGAACTGGCGCGGGCCAATTACGAAAAGCACCCGAAAGACCCGGTTGTGATTTCCACCTATGCATTTGCCTTGCGCGAGCAAGGCAAACTGACGGAAGCGGTGACTCTCATGGAGGCACTGCCGATTGAGGCAAAAAAAATCCCGGGTATCGCTGCTTATTTGGGTATCCTGCTGGCGGAAGCTGGCCGCAACCAGGAAGCCCGGCCCTTGCTGAAGCTGGGTGAAAAAGCCGAAGGCCTGCTGCCGGAAGAACGGGAACTGCTCAAAGCCGCCCAGGCCAAAGCTTCCAAATGATGCCCGCCATGCGTCAGTCCTGGTTGAGCCTCGCAAGCCTGGCCGTCGCTTGGCTCTGGACCTGGTTCCACCTCGCCATCGAGTGGAAGCTGAATCCCCAGTACGAGTATGGGTTCGCCGTCCCATTGCTCGCGGTGATGCTGTTCCTCAGCCGGTTTGCCAGCATGGCAGAATCCTCCGCTCCAGCTCCAGCTGAACAACGTCAAGGGCAGGCATTATGCTGGCTCGCCCTGTTCCCGTTGATGGCAGGTGAATTCATCCGGCAGGCTGATCCCTTCTGGCGGTTAAGCGGCTGGCTGCTGCAGGCGAGCGCGACGCTCTTGACATTTGGCGTCATGCTGGCTTGGGGCGGGCGCAACTGGTTACGTGCCTTGTTCATTCCGGTCCTGTTTCTGGCGTTGGCCGTTCCTTGGCCTTCTCTGATAGAGAGCAGGTTGACGAATGGCCTGCTGGCAGTGGCCACCCGCATCGCGGTTGACTGCCTCAACTGGTTGGGAATCCCCTCACTGCAACGCGGCAACGTCATCGAACTTAGCAATGGTCTGGTAGGCATTGATGAAGCGTGCAGCGGCATCCAGTCGCTGCTCTCCAGTCTCATGGCCTCGGTATTTCTTGGCGCGTATCTGCGATTGACCCCTTGGCGTCGGATCGGCTTGGTGATCGCGGGCATTGGGGCGGCCGTCGTGGGTAATGTGGCCCGGATCATCGTGCTCACCAAAGCGGTGCAGCAAGGTGGTCACGCCGGCTTCGAGCAAGCTCACGACCCCGTCGGCATGTGGGCCAGCACGGGCATCTTTCTTACTTTGGGTTCACTGGCATGGCTCCTTCGCCCGCGCGAACCGCATCCCCCCGCGCCTACAAAGTTCTCCCTGCCGCTCACCCCGCCGAAACACGCTGGCAGCTTGCTCGTCGCAGTTCTGTTTGTACCTTTGCTGAGCATGCTGCTCTGGCGCACGGTAGCGGGCAGCGCCCGGGACGTGCTGGGTGCACCACACTGGCTGGTCCGCACCCAACCGCCACCACCGGGATGGCTGGTGAAGGAAGATTCGTTTACGATTGAAGAACAGCGCCTGCTGCAATTCACCGAGGGCGGAGCCTGGAGCTTTCAACGCGACTTCGGCGTGCAAGCCTACATCGTGCATATGTTCTGGTCGGCCGAGCGCACCATCCCCAGCCAGGCTTTCGGCCACAGCGCCCAGATCTGTCTGCCCAGTGCCGGTTGGAAATCGCTGGGCAATCCCGCCACCCTGCAACTCACCGTGGGAACCAACCTGATTACTGGCACCTTGGGCTATTTTGAGCAGGATGAGAATCGTCAGGCGGTTTTTCAGGCCACTTGGCGCGGAACTTCCCTGAAGCCTGCAGCCACACAGTTAACCTCCTCACGCTGGGCCCGGCTCCAATTACTCAAAGAAGCTTACAAACAACGGGGACACGAAACGCTGACCGTCTATCTACCCGCTCCGCTGGCCGCCAACAACCCGGAACTCGCTTTCTCCTCTTTCCTAAACCTCGTCCTGACGGCCAACACCAATAGCCCAGCCTCATCATCCGCCTCAGTAAAATGACAGTTTTCCGACCATGATTGCCAGTTGCAGTTTCGGGCTTTGTCCGTTACTAACATCGCATGCGATTTATCGGGAGTGTCATAGAAAAGCTCCAACGTCATCCGAAACGGGTGGTGTTTCCAGAAGGCACCGAGCCGCGCATCTTGCAAGCGGCCCGGCAGTTCTATTCCTTGCGCCTCGGCGCCCCCATCCTCCTCGGCGACCGCACCAAGGTGAAGGAGGCTGCTGCGCGCCTGAATGTTTCACTCGAAGGCGTGCGGGTCATCAACCCAATGGAGAGCGAAGATCTCGAAAGCTTTGCGAAACGCTATGCCGCCTTGCGCCGGTCCAAAGGCATTGGCGAAGAAGAAGCCCGCGAAGCCATGATGAAGCCGAATTACTTCGGTGCCATGATGGTGGCCATGCATCAGGCCGACGGCCTGATCTCCGGCACGAATGAAATTTCCGGCAGTGTTTTGCGCCCCTTGTTCCAAGTCATCAAAGTGGCTCCCCAAGCGACCACCGCTTCGAGTTGCATGGTGATGGAAGTGGAAGATACGCGCTTTGGTGAGAATGGCGTACTGTTCATGGGTGATTGCGGCGTCATCCCGGAACCGACCGTCGAACAGCTCGCGGACATCGCCGTCTCTACCGCCAAACTCGCCCGGCAAATCATGGGCGTGAAGCCCCGGGTCGCCCTGCTTTCCTATTCCACCAAGGGCAGCGCCACGCATGCCAGCATCGGCCGTGTACAAGCGGCCACGGCTCTAGCCCAGCAGAAAGCGCATCAGCAACGCCTGGAAGCGGACTTTGATGGAGAGCTTCAAGTGGACGCCGCGCTGATTCCGGACATCGCCTCGCGCAAATTGCCGGACAGCCAGGTGGCGGGCCGGGCCAACGTACTCATCTTCCCCGACCTGAACTCGGGCAACATCGCCAGCAAGCTAGTGCAGCATGTCGCCCGTGCCAATGCCTACGGCCAGATCCTCCTAGGGCTGGACCGGCCGGCGGCCGACCTTTCTCGCGGTTGCAATGCCCATGACATCTTGGGTGTCGCCGCTATTGTCGGCCTGCAATCCATCGATTACGAGACCTTGTATCCAGGCGCTGGCTCCCGTCTGCCCGGCGAATAGTTGTTGTAACATGAATCTGACCACCCCCCGCGTGTTCATCGCCGCGACGCGGCAGAACGACGGCAAAACCACGACTTCATTGGGTCTGCTCGCCGCCTTGCAGCAGCGCCATCCGCGCATCGGCTATATCAAGCCGGTCGGTCAGCGCTTCGTGGAGATTGAAGAGCAGAAGATCGACGAAGACACCGTCCTCATGGACCGCGTTTACCAACTGGACTGCCCGTTGGTGGACATGAGCCCCATCGCGGTGGAACCTGATTTCACGCGCAAATATCTGGAATCCGCGAACTACGATGTGCTGGTAAAGCGCATCCAAAAGGCGTTCGACCGCGTGGCGTGGGAAAAAGATTTCGTGCTGTGCGAAGGCTCAGGACATGCCGGCGTCGGCTCTGTATTCGACCTCTCGAACGCGCGGGTGGCCAAAGTCCTCGGGGCCAAGGCGGTCATCGTCTCCCAAGGCGGCATCGGCAAACCCATCGATGAAGTGGCCATCAATCAGGCGCTCTTCGAGAAGGAAGGCGTGGAGGTAATCGGTGTCATCCTGAACAAGGTGTTGCCGAACAAGGTGGATTTCATCCGTGACTTCGCGAGCCGCGGCCTGAAGCGCAAAGGGCTTGAGCTGCTCGGCGTCATCCCTCATCAGCCGATTCTTTCCCGCCCGACCATGGACTTGATCCATGAGGAACTCAAATCCGAGTCGCTCAACAAATCCAAGCAGTTCACCAATCTGGTGGACACCGTGGTCGTGGGAGCGATGGGTGTGCAGAATGCGGTGAAACACTTCAAGTGCGGCGCCTTGCTCATCGTGCCCGGTGATCGTGAGGATATTTTATTGGCCGCCGCGACATCACTCTCGACCGAGAAATCCAACGAGCCCTGCCTGGCCGGCATCGTGCTGACGGATAACATCCGGCCCAGCAGTGCCGTGGAAAAGATCTTGCGCGCCGCTCCCTTTCCCGTCCTGCTGGCCAAAGAGGACAGCTACACGGTGGCTTCCACTGTCCATGACCTGACGGTTAAGACCCGCGCCACGGACATAGCCAAGATCAACGTGATCCGTGACATGATCGCCAAGCATGTGGATGTGAAACGCATCCTTTCCCGTCTGTAATTTTATGGCCCTGCCCTTTGAACTGAACCCGGTCCTGAAAGATCTGCCCGTCTATGTGCCGGGCCGTCCCATCGAAGAAGTCGCACGCGAAGTGGGTTTACCCGCAGACGAGATCATCAAGATCGCCTCGAACGAAAATCCGTTGGGCCCCTCGCCCATGGCTATCGCCGCACTGCAGGAGCTGTTGCCCAAACTGCATCTGTATCCCGATGGCAATGCGTTTTATCTGCGCAAGAAGCTGGCGGGCATCCACGGTGTGGAGCCGGGTAATCTGGTTTTCGGCAACGGCTCGAATGAGATCATTGAGTTCATCGGCCATGCGTTCATGCGTCCTGGGGTGGATGTCATCGTGTCGCAATATTCCTTCGCGATCTATCCGATCATGGCGAAGTTGTTCGGGGCGAATGTCATCACGGTCCCAGCCAAAGATTTCGGCCACGACTTGAAGGCAATGGTGAAAGCCATGACACCGAACACGCGCGTGATGTTCGTGGCCACGCCGAACAATCCGACCGGCACACTTTCCTCCAAGGGGGATCTGGCCGAACTCGTGAACCAAGTTCCACCCCATGTGATGTTGGTGATCGATGAAGCGTACATAGAATTCCTAAAAGACCCGGTGGATTTCCTGCCGCTCATCCGTCGTGGAGATTTCCCGAACATCATCCTGATGCGGACGTTCTCGAAGATTTTCGGGCTCGCGGGATTGCGCGTAGGTTACGGCATCGGCCACCCGGAAGTGATCGCCGCTTTGGAGAAGATTCGGCAACCGTTCAACCTGAATCTGCCCGCGCAAGTCGGCGCGATGGCGGCACTGGATGACATCGACCACGTCATGAAGACGCGGGCGATGAACCAGGCAGGCTTGGAGTTTTACGAACTCGCGTTCCGCAAGCTCGATCTGGAATACATTCCCAGTGCGGCAAACTTCATCTTGGTCAAGGTGGGTGATGGCCAGAAAGTGTTTCTAGGTCTGCAGAAGCTGGGCGTCATCACACGGCCGATGGGCGGCTATGGTTTGCCCGAATGGCTGCGCATCTCCGTAGGGACTGGCGCGGAGAATCAGCGGTGCTTGGAGGCGTTGAAGCGGGTGCTGGGGAAGTAACACTGCTCACGCGAACTGCTTTATCCCCAAGAGTTCACACTAGCAAATATACGCTTTAATGCCACCTTGTGAGCATGAAATCCAAGGTATTGCCGTTGTGGGGTGCGGCCATCCTAGACGATTGCAGCGATTGCCACTCACGGCACCAGCGAACTAAGCTCGCATGATCCGGCTCGTTCTAATTCTGGTCCTGATCGCCTTCGCGGTCCTCACGGCCATCTATGTCGCCAGCGACAAGGGCGATGATGACAACGGGCAATCCTGATTGATCCAGCTCAAGGCCGGTGTCTCGGCAGCTCCGCCTTGAAATCGCCGAGGCTCGGCCAGTAGGTGCGCGCGTTCAGGTCCACTTCCACGACCGCCACCGTCCCCCACTCTTTCGCTTGGGCGATAACGTCGCCGATGTGGTTGTAGACGCCGGTGATCATCCAGTTACGCGAGACGTCTTCATACGTGCTGCTCACGAGGTAGATGTGATTCTCGCAGGCACGGGCGGAGGCAAGTTGCGGATTACAGCCCCACACGGGCCAAGCGATCACTTCCGCGCCACGATTGCTCAACTCCCGGGCGACCTCCGGGAAGAAGCCGTCGTAGCACACCATCATGCCGAGCTTGCCGAAGCGAGTGTCGAAGACCGGATAGTCCTTGCCCGGTTGCACACCGCCCTCGATCTCGCCCCGCGGCAGCGCCACCTTGCGATACTTGCCCGCCACCTTGCCATCCGGCGCGATGAGCACCGCCACGTTATACATCAAGTGTGCGTCACGCTCGATGAGTCCGGCGACGATGTAGAGATTATGCTGACGCGCGAGTGAACCGAAATAATCCGTCGATGGCCCAGGAACCGGCTCCGCACAATCCAGATACGTCTTGCCCAAGCCGTAATAAGTGAGCGTCTCGGGCAGCACGATGAGGTCGGCCTTCTGCCGGGCGGCATCGGCGATGAGCGGCGCGAATTGCTGGCAATTCTCCATCGGCGTTTTGCCGCCCTTGGGCCGATGGTGGACAGTGGCCAGCCGCACCAAGCGCGGCTCTGGCTTCGCCACTGGTTGCAACTCGACTTGCGACCAGATCACCTTGGCATGAGGCGTTGCCCAGCGCAGATGTAACTCGATCTCGGCAGAGGCGGCTTTCGGCGGTGCCTGATAGGTATCGGCCAGTTCCGTCCAGCCTTGGGCATCCTTGCGCCCCGTGGCGGGGTGCTCCGGCTCAGCACGTGGAGTGAAGCCTTTGAGGTAATTGGTGACCACGCCTTCGGTGCGTATGACGGGGTTGCCTTTAGCGTCTCGCCAGATGATGCGCGCGACCACGCCACGGCGTTCGATATCCACCTTCTCCGCCTGATACCAAGCGCTGAAACGATAAAACTTCCCAGCCTCTACCAGAATCGTTTTGGACCAGTGACCGGAGAGCCCTTCGCGCTGGTCAGCTTGGATTATTAGGGCCAATTGGCCCATTCGCCCAGTTTTGCTCTCTGTCTTAAATGCAGGTTTGATCTCCTCCCGTGACGCTTTGCTCACCCAGCCATGCGTGACCGATTCATCCGCTTGAAGTATGTCAGCCGAAAGCAACAGCAGGACGGCCAACAACCAGGACGCTAAAGAGGGCTTCATGGAAAGCATCATTGAACATTTCCGTTCCGCTCACAAGACAGGAATAAGTGCGCGTGCGGAAATCCTGAATCCAATGATCGGCAATTTTTGCATAAAGATTTGGGCGTGATAAGCATTGGAAAAGCCATTGTAGCGTTGACCCTAAGCGAACCGGCGGCTACTAAAGCAGCAGCCAATATCGCCCGCCAAAACACACCAAGCCGGAGACACCATGACGATCATTGATAATGAATTCGAGGATGTGCTGACACCTACGGGGCCGATGCGCACTTATATTTTCCGCCCGGCGGCACCCGGGCGCTATCCGGGCATCTTGCTTTACTCGGAAATCTTTCAGGTGACCGGTCCCATCCGGCGCACGGCGGCGATGCTCGCCGGACATGGCTTTGTCGTCGCTGTGCCGGAGATCTATCATGAGTTTGAGCCGGCTGGCACGGTGCTGGCGTATGATCAGGCGGGCGCGAATCGTGGCAACGAACTGAAGACCACCAAACCACTGGCCAGCTATGATTCTGATGCGCGTTGCGCATTGGACGCCCTGCTGGCGAATACTCACTGCACCGGGAATCTTGGTGTGATGGGCATCTGCATCGGCGGACATCTTTCGTTCCGTGCCGCCTTGAATCCGGATGTGCATGCCGCGGTTTGCTTCTACGCGACGGACATCCACAAACGCGGGCTCGGCTTGGGCATGAAAGATGACACGCTGGACCGCATGCCCGAGGTGCATGGCGAAATGATGATGATCTGGGGCCGTCAGGATCCGCATGTGCCGAATGAAGGCCGGGCGCTCATCTACCAATCCATGCTGAAGGCCGGGATCAATTTCACCTGGCACGAGTTCAACGGCCAGCACGCTTTCTTGCGGGATGAGGGGCATCGTTACGACCCTGCCCTCGCCTTGCAGTGTTACCAGATGGCGATCAGCCTGTTTAAGCGGAAGCTGGGTGAAGGCGATCAGCGGGTTATTGCCGAAGGCGGTCCGATGGAATCGAAGCACTGATCAATCGCGGATTGGCGAATACTGCTGAAGATCCGAAAAGCCGGTCTGTTTCCCTGCCGCTGATGGAGCAAAAATCACGGAAAAAAAGGCCCGGACATGAAGTCCGGGCCTTGTGCATTCACTTAACCAAACTTGCTAGACGGCGGATTCGCCGGTTTCATCCGTGCGGATGCGGACGATGTTATCGATGGGCAGGACGAACACCTTGCCATCGCCGATCTTGCCCGTCTTGGCCGCCTTCACGATGGCCTCGACCGCCTGGGCGACCATGGCATCACCGAGCACGACCTCGAGCTTGATCTTGGGCAGGAACTCCACCGTGTATTCCGAACCACGATAGATTTCCGTATGCCCCTTCTGCCGGCCGAAGCCTTTGACTTCGGTGACTGTCATGCCCATCACGCCGATGGCGGAGAGGGCTTCCTTCACTTCGTCCAGCTTGAAGGGTTTGATGATTGCTTCGATTTTTTTCATGAGCGTTTCCCTTTTTTGGATCACTTCTGGTTGTTGATCACGAAGTTCGGGTAAGCCTCGTTACCGTGCTCACCGATATCGAGACCTTCCTGTTCCTCCTCAGGCGACACCCGGATGCCCATGGTGGCCCTGAGAACCATCCAGACGATGTAGGAGACGATGAAGGTGAACGCGCCGACGGCGAGAACACCCTTGAGCTGGACCATGAACTGGGCCATGCCGCCCGTGACGTCAAACGCAGCGACCTTGTTTGAAATCTCATTGTTGGCGAAAAGACCCAGTGCCAGCGTACCCCAGATGCCGTTCACCAAGTGGACGGACAGGGCTCCCACCGGATCATCAATCTTGGCCTTGTCAAAGGCGAGCACCGCGAGCACCACCAGCACACCGGCAATCGCGCCGATGAGGATGGACGCCTTGACGGTGACGAAGGCGCAGGGAGCGGTGATCGCCACCAAGCCCGCCAAACAACCATTCAGGATCATGGTCAAGTCGGGCTTGCCCAGCAGAATCCACGCCGTGAGCATGGCCGTGATGATGCCCGCCACCGCGGCGCTGTTCGTCGTCACAAAAACGTGCGACACAGCCGTGCCATCACCCATGCCCATGACGGAACCAGGGTTGAAACCGAACCAGCCGAGCCAGAGGATGAACACGCCCAAGGTCGAAAGCGCCAGACTGTGACCCGGGAAAGGATGCACTTTGCCATCCGCAGTGAATTTGCCCTTGCGTGCACCGAGCACCAGGACACCCGCCAAGGCGGCCCAGCCACCGACGGAATGAACGACTGTAGAACCGGCGAAATCAAAGAATGCCAGTTTGCCCTCGCCCGGCGACGCCAGGAAGCCGCCACCCCAAATCCAGTGGCCGGTGATCGGATACATGAATGCTACCAGGATAAAGCTGAAGATGACGAACGGTCCAAACTTGATACGTTCAGCAACGGCACCAGAAACGATGGTGGCCGCTGTGCCGGCGAACACGAGCTGGAAGAAGAACTTCGCCAGCAAGGGCACCCCGGTCCAGTTGATGGAAGGATAATCACCCTTATAATCAGCCAGGGTCGCCGGACTGTTGTCGGCACCGCCCAGCATAAAGAGGCCTTTACCGCCCATGAAGCCGGTACCTTCACCAAACATCAGCCCCCAGCCAATGACGTAGAAGGACAATGAAGCGCAGGCGAATACGACGAAGTTTTTCGCCAAGATGTTCACGGTGTTCTTCTGCTGACACATGCCGGACTCAACACATGCGAACCCGGTGTTCATGAAGAACACCAAGGCGCCTGCGAGCAAAACCCAGAGGGTATCCACCGCCACGCGGATAGTGCCGCTCGTTGTCTTGAGTTCAGCGATCGGGTCGGCTGGCGCAGCCGGTGCCGCTTCCGCCGCCGCCGCCAAGGCGTTGGTGACGGCCGCAGTCGCTTCCGCAGCGGCTGGCGGGGCATCTGCCGCCATCGCGAACCACGGGACCAGCCCGAGCGCGATTATACACAGTAAGGTTTTCAGTATCTTCATAGTTGTTTTTGGGGGTCTCGTTTTTCGGCAATGGCCGGGCGGCACTCACCGTCGGCCAAATTTTCATCAGGGCATGGGCACACCTCTGGCGTACCCATGTTTCACAGGCTGGCTAAAAACACATCAACACAACAACTGCCTGAGCGGTTAATCCACCGGCTGGCCGCGGAAGAAGCGGCGATGTATCGGGGTCACGGTCTTGGGCGGCTCCATCACGACCGGAGCCGGTGCGGCTACTGGCGCAGGCACCGGGGACTGGGTGGCCATGACGGCTGGCGCGATTGCGATCGGTCTGGCGGTCTGGATCTGGTTGGTCAACTGCGAGAGAGCCAGGTTGCTGGCCATCTTGAGCGCGGGATAGTTCACCGTTTCCGCCGTGAGGATGCTGAGAAAACCATGAGCAGCGCGGCGGATGTAGAGCCAGTAGCCGTCGAACTTCAGCAACAGGTCATCGAACTGGCTGACCTGAAGATCAAAGGTGCTGTAAATGCTGAGCAGCCGGCGGCCCACCTCGGCGAAAATCTCGTCAGCAAAGATGGCGGGCATCTGGCGGCAGACCAGTTCCCCGTTGGTGTTCATCACGAAGCTGCCTTCCACTCCGTGAATGTCTTTCAAGGCGGCAAGTATCTTTTCCATGATAGCTTAAACGAGTTTCTTGGTGATTTGGGCGAAATTGGCTTTGGGCGTTGTCACGAAACACGCCACCGATTTTTCGTTGAGCACACAGATGCCCTTGTTCTGCCGGCCATGCAGATCCACCTCCCGGAGGTTCTCCGCTCCCAGGCTCTGACCGATCAGGCGCAGCAGCTCGATGTTGAAGGCGAAGGCGGCCTGCATGTTCTCCGCATCGTCCGACTTGGCCTCCAGCAGGCTGCCATCTTCGCTGAACTGGACACCGGCAATGACCTCCGGGTCCGCCAACACTTCAAGTACGGGATCTCTTTGCATAAATTGAGCCTTATCAAGTTGGATGACTTCGCCGCCCACTTGCAGGTCGGGCGCACCAGTCACGGTTGATTCATCGTTACGCGAGGCGGATTCCAAAAGCAGTCCCTGCCAGTGGCGGGTGATGGTCTCCTCGGTGGGCCGGACACCATCCTGGATGGTGAAGTTGCCATCCCTCCATTGCAGCATTTCGTAGAAGGCTTCTTCACCCTGAACACTTCCCACCTGCGCATGGACCACCTGGCCGCCGGCAAAGTAGATGACACCCATCTTATCATGCGTCTCCACCTTCACCGAGCGGGTCGCCAAGGTCAGGCACTCCATCTGGATGAGATCCTGCAATGTTGCTCCCAACATCACCCCCTCAAATCCTCTTGGCGCGGTCATTGCGTTACTAATCATAATTTTTCCCTTTATTACGGCTACCTGGCCCCGGCCTTACTTGACTCTCCCGCCATCAGTATGAGCGGCATTACAAAACCGTTCTCAGATTCTAAGCACTGCCCGTGCCAGCTCTCGCGGTTTTGCGAAACTTGCTCTAATGCCACTAAAAGCACGGGATTTCCCGGAAGCCAGTAAGGCACAACCTGTCTTTTTTTGCGCAGGGTGAATTATTTGCGGTTAGCAGGACATCTCCCTGGTACTGACCAAATCGCGACACGAGATCGTTTTTATTGGCAAAGCGGGCAGGAGTTCAGAAACCATCCTCGTCAGCGGGTTTCCAAATCATGCACAAGCGCAGTGTGATGGCCTAACACAGAAATTGCTTTAGCAGTCCATTGTACTCCTGCAGCCGGAAATGCTGGCTTAGGAAGGCTACTAGATGAGATTAACTCGCAAAAGCCACTTGCAACTAAGTCTCAATTGGAGAAATATGAGGATGTTGTGAGAATTGATGCGCCCATGACGATTTCGGTGGCCGGCGATTGCGCCGCCCCCAAGCTTTGTCCTTTGAACCAGGTCAAAGCGGGCACTTGCGTGCGCATCAAGCAGTTAAGCGCCTCGCCCGAGGTCATGAACCGGCTCCGGGAAATGGGCTTCTGCGAGGAGCAAAAGGTCACCCTGCTGAGCCATCAGTCGAACCTTATCTGCCAAGTGTGCAATGCCCGACTCGGCATCAGCACCAAACTCGCTGAAGGCATCTTGGTGGAACCGCTCACCACCCGCACCGCCTGACATGCCAGCCGATTCCCAGCCGCTCTCATCCCTCACCATCGGGGCCAAAGGTGTCATCGCCGCCATTCAGGTCGCTCCAGAAAGCCGTGGCCGCCTGATGGAGATGGGACTGCTGACGGGCACGCCGATCGAGGTCATCCGCTACGCCCCGCTCGGCGATCCCATCGAGATCAAGGTGCGCGGCTATCATCTCACTTTAAGAAAACACGAAGCTGAACAGATCCTGGTCCGTCTTGCCTGACGTCCGGACGTAACCGCACGCCATGTCAGCCACCACGTCCAACGCCACCAAGCCGGCCACGCCAGTATATTTGGCGCTCACGGGCAATCCGAACTGCGGCAAAACCACGCTCTTCAATGCGCTCACCGGGCTGCGCGCCAAGGTGGGCAATTACGCCGGCGTCACCGTCGAACGCAAGGAAGGCAAACTACGCCATACTCCGCCGGAACTGGACATCACCGTTCTCGACCTGCCGGGCACTTACAGCCTGAGTCCGAAATCGCTCGATGAGCAGATCTCGCGCGATGTGTTATTTCATCGTCTGCCAGATGTCCCCGCCCCTGCCCTCGTGGTCGTCGTCATCGATGCTTCCAATCTGGAACGCAATCTCTACTACGCCACGCAAGTCATCGAGCTGGGCTATCCCACCATCATCGCACTGAACATGGTGGATGTGGCCAAAGAAAACGGTCACGAAGTAGATGCCGATAAATTATCGCAAAGACTCGGCGCACCGGTGGTACCGATGGTCGCCAGCGTCGGCGATGGCCTGACGGCTCTGTGCGAAGCCATCTTCAAGATGGTACGTGGCGGTTGCGTGCGCCCTCGTCCGGTACGCTTCAGCGTGTTGCCGAAACCGCTGGAGCATGAACTGGCCGAACTGGCCGTCGAGATCGAGGACCGGATCAAGAATCGTCACACGGCGGCGACGGCGGAAGCGTTGCTGCTGTTGACGGATGAAAAAGTTTCGGCAGAGAGCGTCCATCTGCCGAAGGAGATCAGCGAGCGTATCACCGCAGCCCGGAAGCGCTTGGACGAAGCGCAGGTGGACTGGCGCGGCGGCCCCATCGAGGCACGTTACGCCACCGTGGGCCACATCCACACGGAAGTCACCACGGAGACGATGCTGTATAAGGAGACGTTCAGCGACAAGGCGGACCGCATCATCACGCACAAGTTCTGGGGGCTGCTGATCTTCATCGGCATCATGGCGCTCATCTTCCAGAGCATCTTCACTTTTGCCGAGTATCCAATGACGTGGCTGGAGAGCGGCGTCGCCTGGGGAAGTGATTATGTGAAGGGACTCATGCCGCCCGGTGATTTGCAAAGCCTGATCTGTGATGGTGTCATCGCGGGTGTCGGTGCCGTCGTGGTGTTCCTCCCACAGATCTGCATGCTGTTCCTCTTCATCGGATTACTGGAAGACAGCGGCTACATGGCTCGCGCGGCCTTTCTCATGGACCGCCTGATGAGCAAGGTGGGGCTGCACGGCAAGAGCTTCATCCCCATGCTCAGCTCCTATGCGTGTGCGATTCCCGGCATCATGGCCACGCGCACCATCGAGAATCCCAAGGACCGGCTGGCGACCATCCTGATCGCGCCCTTGATGAGCTGCTCGGCGCGCTTGCCGGTTTATACCTTGCTCATCGCAGCGTGCATACCGGACAAAATCATCGCTGATTTACACTACGAGGTGAATCTGGGCTTCATAAAGTTCAACCTGTTCGGCTTCCTCGGTCTCCCCGGCTTGACCATGCTGGGCATGTATCTGTTGGGCACCGTATCGGCTTTTGTGATGGCTTGGGTGTTGAAACGGACCTTGCTCAAGGGCGAACCGCCCCTGCTCATCATGGAGCTGCCGCCGTATAAGCGTCCGGTCTTCAGTGTCACCATCCGCCATGTGTGGGACCGCTCCAAGATGTTCCTTGCCCGCGCCGGCACCGTCATTCTCGGCATCTCCATCCTGCTCTGGTTCCTCTCCACCTATCCGCGTAGCGCGGAGAAAGCAGCGGCATTTGAAGCACAACGTGGGGCCGTGCCCACGATGGTCTTTGCCGAGGCAAGAACGGACGAAGCCATTGCCGCCGCGCGCGAGGCGAAGCTCAAGGAAATCGATGAAACGGAGAAAGGCGAGTCGTTGCGTTACAGCTTTGCCGGGCGCCTGGGCCATATGATCGAGCCCGTCATCAAACCCCTGGGCATGGATTGGAAAATCGGCATCGGGCTGGTGGCCTCCTTCGCCGCGCGCGAAGTCTTCGTGAGTACCATGTCCACGGTCTATAACGTGGAAACGGATGACACGGAGGAAGGCACCAAAAAATTGGCGGAGATTTTGCAGTCACAGACTCGTGATGACGG
>CAZPUL010000043.1:0-48736 GCA_964589735.1 uncultured Verrucomicrobiota bacterium
GCGGTGAAGATCGCGGTGGAGTATGAGGAGGCGGGTGCCTCGTGTCTCTCGGTGTTGACGGATGAGAAGTTCTTCCAAGGTTCGCTGGATTATCTGCGAGCGATCCGGCAGGTGGTGAAGCTGCCGCTCTTGCGGAAGGATTTCATCATCGATGAACGGCAGATCATGCAAGCGGCGGAGTGGGGGGCGGATTGCATCCTCTTGATCGTGACGATCCTCGATGACGACCGGTTGAAGCGGTTCCGAGAATTGGCGGAAGGCGCGGGCTTGGCGGCACTGGTGGAGGTGCATGATGAGGAAGAATTGCAGCGGGCACTCGCCACGGGAGCGACATTTATCGGGGTGAACAATCGGGACTTGAAGGTGTTCAAGGTGGATCTGGGCACGACGGAGCGGTTGGCGACGCAGATCCCGGGCTTGAAGACAGAGCGCTTGCTGGTGGCGGAGAGTGGCATTCACAAGCGCGAAGATGTGGCGAGGCTGGAGCAATGCGGGGCACAAGCGATCTTGGTGGGGGAATCTCTCATGCGGGAGAAGAATATCAAGGCGAAGGCGGCGGAGTTGTTGGGATTAAGTTGAGGCCACGATCCTGATTTTGTCTTGGTGCGAGGCGGGCGGATGGTTACTATCTGGTCAACACATGAGCGAGGCTCAACCTAGTGTCGAAAGACCGTCAACCACGCGCACGCCGTTACGGGTGTTGGTGGTGGAAGATTCTGAGTTCGATGCACGCATTCTCGTAAATGTGCTGCGGCAGGGCGGTTACGAGCCGAAGTGGCAGCGGGTGGAGACGGCGGCCCAGATGGCGGCGGCGTTGCAGGAGAAGGAATGGGAGGTGGTGCTGGCGGATTACAACCTGCCGGAATTCAGCGCGCCCGAAGCCCTCAAGCTCCTGCAAGACAGCGGCCTTGATCTGCCCTTCATCATCATCTCCGGCGGCATCGGTGAGGATATCGCCGTGGCGGCAATGAAGGCAGGGGCGCACGATTATTTCATGAAGGGGCAGCTCGCGCGCCTGGTGGCGGCGGTGGAGCGGGAGTTGCGCGAGGCCGTGGTCCGGACGGCGCGACGCAAGGCCGAGGAATCCGTGCGCGAGAGCGAGGTGCGTTACCGGCTGCTCTGGGAGACGGCCACGGATGCGGTGTTGCTGATGGATACGGACAGCGTCATCCATTTCGCGAACCCAGCGGTGGAGGTGATCTTTGGTTACAAGCCGGAAGAGGTCGTGGGACAGAACCTGACGTTGCTCCTGCCGGAAAAACCGCTGAGCACCACGGATGTCGAACTCGTCAGGTCACTGCACTCCGGCGTGGTGAATTCGCGGCGGCACATGCTGGAGACGGTGGGCCAGCGCAAGGATGGTCGGGATACGCTGCTGGAAATCGTTTTCAACGACATGGAGCTGGAGGGGAAACGCTGGTTCGTGGCGTTCATCCGTGACATCTCGGAACGCAAGAAAGCGGAGAAGGAATTGCGGGAGAATCAGGAGCAGTTCCGCGTGGCCCGGGAGATCCAGGAAAGGCTGTTCCCGAAGGAATCGCCGAAGCTGGATGATTTTGACATCGCCGGTTCCTCGCATCCCGCAGAGGCCGCGGGCGGGGATTATTTCGATTACCTCGGCATGTTGCATCATCGCGTGGGCATCGCGATCGGGGATGTAACGGGGCATGGCATCGGGCCGGCGTTGCTGATGGCGGAGACACGGGCGTATCTGCGCATCCTCGCACGGAACCGCGATGATGTGGGCGAGATCTTGACGCGGGCGAACCGTGTGCTGGCCGAGGACGTGGGCAGCGAACGCTTCGTCACCATGCTGCTGGTGCAGATCGATCCGACGACGCGGAGCATCGTGTATGCGAGCGCGGGACATTCGACAGGTTACGTGTTGAACGCGCAGGGGCAGGTGCGCTCCGAGCTGAAGCGCACGGGCAAGCCGTTGGGCATCCGCGATGACACGGAATACAAATCCGCCTCGCCGCTCATCCTGACGCCGGGCGAGATCGTGCTGCTGTTGACCGATGGCATCGAGGAGGCGATGAACGCGGATGATGAATTTTTTGGCGCGGACAACATGTTGAAAGTCGTGCGCGAGAACCGGCACCGGTCAGCGCGGGATATCGTGGAGGCGCTTTATGAGGCGGTGCAGCAGTTCAGCGGAGAAGGGCAGCAGACGGATGATTTCACCGCGGTGGTGCTGAAGGTGAAGTAGGCCGCCAGGCAAAAAGCACTTGTTGCCAGTGCTTATCGAGGCGATGTTTTCCCCATGCGTGAAGGCAAAATCACGGTCGATGTAATTCGTGGCATGAAGGGCCGCCAGCGGCTCGCTTCACTGACGGCTTATGATTATCCCATGGCCCGCTTGCTGGATGAGGCGGGCATCCCGTTGCTCCTCGTCGGCGATTCTCTCGGCATGGTGGTGCTCGGCTATCCGGACACCACCCACGTGACGATGGCCGAGATCGAGCACCACGTCCGTGCCGTGGCGCGGGCGAATCCGAAGGCGCTCATTGCGGCGGATCTGCCGTATCACAGCTACGAGACGCCGGAGTGCGCCGTGGCGAATGCGCAACGGTTGATTGATGCTGGTGCAGATGCGGTGAAGGCGGAGGGCGGTCGTGAGATCTTGCCGCAGGTGCAGGCGATCATTCAGGCGGGCATCCCGTTCATCGGGCATCTGGGCATGCTGCCGCAACATATCTTGGAAGAGGGCAAGTATCGCATCAAAGGCAAGGATGATGCGGGCCGGGCGAAGCTGCTCGATGATGCGGCGGCGTTGCAGGAAGCCGGGGCTTTCGCGGTCGTGCTGGAACTGGTCACGCCGCCAGTGGCGAAGGAATTGACGGAGAAATTCCCCTTCATCACCATCGGCATCGGTTCGGGCACGGATTGCGATGGGCAGATCCTGGTGACGCCCGATCTGGTCGGGATGTTCCCGTGGTTCACGCCGCGCTTTGTGCAGCCGAAGCGGCAATGCGGCGTGGAGATACGCAGTGCGGTGGAAACCTGGAAAGCGGAGGTGGAACGTGTCGGATAAATTGACCCATATCGATGACCAAGGCCGGGCCTCCATGGTGGATGTCTCGGCGAAACCCGTGCAACTGCGCGAAGCCGTGGCGCGGGGAGAGATACTGGTGCTGCCCAACACGCTGAAGCTCATCCGCGAGAACGCGGTGGCGAAGGGCGATGTGTTTTCCGTGGCCCGTATCGCCGGCATCATGGCGGCGAAGCGTACGGGGGAATTGATTCCGTTGTGTCATCCGCTGCCTATCACGCATTGCGAGGTGCAGTTCGAGATCCCCGAGACGAATGACCGCGTGGTCATCACCGCCTCGGCGAAGATCGCGGCACAGACGGGCATCGAGATGGAAGCGTTGACTGCGGTGAGCGTGGCGGCGTTGACGATCTACGATATGTGCAAGGCGGTGGACAAGACGATGGTCATCACAGAAATCCAACTGGTGTCGAAGACGAAGAAGGATTTATAGTCGGTTCAACTTATGGCGGTCATCCCGATATACATCGCGCGCGAGGAATTGGAGCTGGGCATGTTCGCCTCCGATGATGCGCTGGGCCTGCTGGAAACGGGTTTCCTGCTGCCAGCGGATGTGTTCTGGATGGATCAGGGCGCGACACGGCGGCCTTTGTCCCAGCTTAAAGAATACACGGCCAAGCTGGAGCCGTCGTTGTTGCAGAAAGTGAAGGGCGGGGTGTTCACGGCGGCGGGCATGATGATGGAAGGCGCCACGGTGGTGCATGACAAGGTGACGACCATCGCGGGGCAGCGCAAAGCGGAACTGACTTACGCGAAGGCAGTGGTGCTGGAAGGGTATCTGCCGCGCATCAAGGAAACGGTGACGTCAAAAGTGAAGGAATCAGCCCAGAGCGCGGAGGCGGTGTTACGCGATGAGGTGTTCATGCGGAAGTTGTTCGGAGCGGTGTATGATACGTTGCCGAAGCCGGTGTGCCGGTTCGTAGCGGAAGAAGGATTCATCGAGTTTTGTTTCAAGCATCGGAACAGGTTGTTGGGCGTGGAGAAGGGCCTATGAGTTTTCAACGAGTGTGGGCAACAGTTTATTTCCTTCCCCCTCACCCCAGCCCTCTCCCTTGGGGAGAGGGGGTTGGGGCGTTAGGCTGGTCAAGATGTTCTGATGCGTTTCGGCTGAGCAGATGCTTCGGCGGCGGCCGACTGAGGACAGCCAGCCCAACTTGCTGGTGTAGCATTTGACGCTCCCGGTTTTTACGATTAAACGATTCTAACTTTTTAACGATTCACGAATTCACTCCATGCAAATCCAAGTTGGCATCATCACTATCTCTGACCGGGCATCCAAGGGACTCTATGACGATCTGGGCGGGCCGGCCTTGAAGAAGGCGGCGGAGGGTTATGGCTGGAAGGTGCTCACAGACGCTCTCGTGCCGGATGAGAAGCGTGAGATCCAGCGGGCCATCCGCGAGCAGATCGGCAAGGGCTGCCAGCTCATTCTGACCACGGGAGGTACCGGAGTGGCGCTGCGCGATGTGACGCCGGAGGCGGTGCGGGAGATTTCCATCCGTGAACTGCCGGGCTTTGGGGAAGTGATGCGGGCGGAGTCCATGAAGATCACCAAGAACGCCATCCTGTCGCGCAATCTCGCGGCGGTGGTGGATCAGGCGCTGGTCATCTGTCTGCCGGGCAAGCCGAGCGGGGCGGTGGAGTGCCTGGGCTTCGTCGTCGGGGCGATTCCGCACTGCGTGGAGGTTTTGCAGGAAGTGCCTACCAGTTGCTGAGGCAACTGGAATGACGAATGACCAAGCCCGAATGACGAAGATTATCAACCTGATGCTGCTTTGTTTGGCGGGTGTGTTGATAGCTTGTCGGCCGAACAGCACATCACTGAAGCCAGTTTTTGATTCCGATTTAGGACTCTTGGAGCCACAAGTCATCACGAGATACGGAAAGCCGGAAAGTACACGCAAGGGGAATGCCAGTGAAATTTGCGTTGGTGAATTGGCATATGATTTAAGGTTCAGGTTGCCAGCGGGGAACACCAATTTGCCGGTTATGCAAATTTACTACAGAGGATCGACTGGAGAACGGATCTTTTGGCTGACCAACAGCAGCGGCACGAATTGGACTGTGTTCGCCGATGTAAACATCCCTCCCGGGACAATGTTTTAGGATTATTTTTCCCTTTTCTGCGGGGGATGGTCCCTTCAAGCTGGCGGTTCAAGCTATGCAAATCCGTATCGCCATTGTGGCCGTGCTGTTGCTCGCCGTAAGCGGGTTCAGTGCGGAGAAACCGTTGCCCAAGCCATTGCGCGCCCTCCTCATCGCGGGCGGGTGTTGTCATGATTACGCGGCGCAAAAAGATATCCTCAAGCAGGGGCTCGAAGCCCGGGCGAACGTGACCGTGGAGGTGATCTACACCGCGGACAAATCGACCAAGGCGCGCTTCGACATCTATGATAATCCGGACTGGGCCAAGGGTTATGATATCGTGATCCATGATGAGTGCTCGGCGGATGTGAAGGAGATGCCTTACTTCCAAAACATCCTGAACGCGCACAAGACGGTTCCCGCCATCAATCTGCACTGCGCGATGCATTGCTACCGCATCGGCACGGATGAGTGGTTCAAATTCGTGGGCATCCACTCGACCGGTCACGGACCGCAGGAGCCCATCGCGATCGATTTCACGAACAAGGAGCATCCCATCACGAAGGGCCTGGAGAACTGGACCACGATCAAAGAAGAGCTCTACAACAACATCAAGATCTTTCCGACGGCGACACCGCTGGCCAAGGGCTTGCAGATGGTGCCGCAGAAGGATGGCACGGTGAAAGCAGTGGAGAGTGTGGTGGTGTGGGTGAACGAGCATGAAAACACCCGCGTCTTCAGCACGACCATCGGCCATAACAACGCGACGGTGGCGGATGACCGTTATCTGACCATGCTCACGCGGGGCCTGCTTTGGGCCTGCGGCAAGCTGGATGACAAGAGCTACCAGAAGACCTACACGCCGCCGGTGAAGCGCTCGAATATCGCTCGCGGCAAAGTGGCCAAGGCCTCGAGCGAAGAGACGGGCAAACAAAATTTCGCGCTCAAGGCGTTCGACGGCAATCCTTCGACGCGCTGGTGTGCAAATGGTCCGAGCGACAAGGAGTGGCTGGAAGTGGATTTGGGCGCGCCGACGAAATTGACGGGCGTGAAAGTGAGTTGGGAGTCCGCCGGTGCGAAGTATTTCCACAAGATCGAGGGCTCGGTTGATGGCAAGGAGTGGAAGACCTTGGTGGACGCTTCCAAGACCGACAAGAGCGGTCCCTACGAGCATGATTTCAGCGCCGAGGGCATCCGTTACGTTCGTGTGGCGTATCTGGGCAAGGCGGGAGGGGGCTGGGGCAGCATCTGGGAGTTCGAGGTGTACAGCACGCAGACGGAGAAGCTGGACCCGAAGGAAGCGGCCATGCTGAACGAGCCGCTCTTGAAGGAAGTGAAGGTGGCCGAGGGTTTCGAGACCACCTTGTTCGCGAAGCCGCCGATGGTGAATTACCCCGTCTATGTGGCGGCGGCGCCCGATGGCACCGTGTATGTCTCCAGTGATGGTAACGGCTCTCTGGGCCGGGAGGCAAACCGCGGTTCCATCGTGCGCCTCCGGGACACGGACGGCGATGGCAAGGCAGACGAGGCGAAGAAGTTCGTGGCCAATGTGGATTCACCGCGCGGCCTGGTGTGGGATCATGACCGGCTCTATGTGCTGCACCCGCCGCACATCAGCGCCTTCATCGACAAAGACGGCGATGGTGTCTCCGATGAACAGAAGATTCTGGTAAAGAACATCGCGTTCACCTTCAAGGATCGTCCGGCGGATCATACGTCCAATGGTATCGAGCTGGGCATCGACGGCTGGATCTACGCGGCGATCGGTGACTTCGGTTTCATGGAGGCGGAGGGCACGGATGGGCGGAAGCTGCAATTGCGCGGCGGTGGGGTGGTGCGCGTACGGCCAGACGGCACGGGCTTGGAACTTTTCACCCGTGGCACGCGCAACATCCTGGAAGCGGCGGTGAGCCCGTTGCTGGATGCCTTCGCCCGTGACAATACGAACGACGGCGGTGGCTGGGATGTGCGCTTCCATCACTTCAGCGGTTTGGAGGAGCATGGGTATCCTTCCTTCTACAAGAATTTCCCGGAGGACCACGTGAAGCCGCTGGCGGATTACGGTGGTGGTTCGGGTTGTGGTGCGGCGTGGATCGATGAACCGGGCATGCCGGCGAAGTGGAACAATCTGCCTTACACGGCGGACTGGGGGCGAAACTGGATCTATCGCCACACGGTGACACCGAAGGGCGCGACGTTTGTGGAGACGGAGCAACCGGCAGAGTTCATCGGGGCTACGCGCGTGACGGACTTGGATGTGGACGCGTCCACGCGCATCTATGCGGCGAGCTGGAAGGGCGCAACCTTCAACTGGGCAGGGCCTGAGGTCGGTTACATCGTGCGGGTGATGCCGAAGGGGTTCACGCCGTCGGCTCTGCCCAATTTCGCGAAAGCGACGGATGTGGAGCTGGTGAAGTTGCTCGAGTCCCCTAGCGCGCGGCGTCGCTTAGAAGCGCAGCGCACGCTGGTGCGGCGCGGATTGAAAGAGGAAGCAGTGAAAGCGCTGACGACCTTGGCGGCGGATACTGCGAAGCCTTTGGCCTCACGCGTGGCGGCGGTGTTCGCGTTGAAGCAAGGCTTGGGTGCCAAGTCGGCGGACGCACTGGCGAAACTGACGGCTGAACCGACGATTGCGGCATGGGCATTACGCGCGTTGACCGATCGCGAAGATCAATTGGCGACTGTGCATGCACAGCCTTTGCTGGCCGCGTTGAAATCATCTGACGCTCGCACACGCAAGGAAGCGGTGATCGCCCTCGCCCGACTAGGCAAGGTGGAGCACGCAGCCGCGGTGACGCCGTTGCTCGGAGACAGCGATGCCATCATCGCGCATACGGCCTACCAAGCGTTGAAGCGATTACAGGCGGCAGACGCGTGCTTCGCCGTGGTGGATACGACGGGCGCTTCTGATGCGCAACGCTTTGGTGCCTTGCAAGTGTTGCGTTCGCTGCATGATGCGAAGGTGGTAGATGGTTTGATCGCGCGGCTGGGAAAGGAAACAGAGGTGACGCGGCGCAAGGGTTTGCTCACCGCGCTCTGCCGTCTGCACTTCAAGGAAGGTCCATGGACTGGGGATTCTTGGGGCACGCGTCCGGATACCTCCGGGCCGTACTACAACACGGCGGAGTGGAGCGAGACGGCAAGGATCGCGGCGACCCTGAAGGCGGTGCTGGCCAAGGCCACGGGAGAGGAAGCGGGGCATCTGGTGGCAGAGTTCAATCGCCACAAGATCCAGTCGGACGACACTTTGACGCGGGTGGTGACACTGGCTATGCAGGATGCCTCTTTGATCCCAGCGGCCGCCGGTCAGCTTTCGCGGGCGGAGAAGATTCCGGTGAATGCAATGCCATTGCTCATCAAGACGGCGACGGCCGAGGACGTCCAAGACGTGGCGCGGGCGAATGCGGTCATCGCCTTGGCCAAGGCGGACAACGCCGAGGCGGTGCAAGCCATGCTCACGGCCCTGCCGAAGCTCGCGCAGGTGAAGAAAGAATTTAGCACGGGTTCAGAACGCGAACGCCGTCTGGCGCGTGAGGCTTTCATGAATTCGACGAAGCTGGACAGCCAGCATGCGGTGCTGACCACGGAAGCGGCGAAGCTGAATGACACGACCTCGGTGCTGGCAGATGCGGCGCTGCTGAAGATCGCGGACCGCAAGAATGCCTCGCCGGAAGCACGGGAAGCCGCGAAAGGGGCTTTGGAGAACGGCTGGAATGAGCCGAAACGTCGTGCCCAGATCCTGCGTGCGGTGCAAGCGGCAGAGTTTCGACCGTATAAGGACAAAGTGTTGATGGCTCTGGAAGATTCAAACAAGGAAGTGGCCAAGGCGGCGAAAGCGGCGGCGAATACACTGAAGCTCGATCTGGCGAAGGACAAGGCGGCGGCACCGGAAAAAACCGTCGCCGAGATGAAGATCGCGGAGGCTATCGCCGCGGTGTTGAAGACGAAAGGCGATGTGAAGCTGGGCGAGCAGTTGTTCACGCAGCAGGGTTGCGTGCTCTGTCACACGGTGCGCACGGATGAACCGCAACGTGGGCCGTTCCTCGGCAATATCGCGACGACTTACAAGCGGCCAGAGCTGGCCGAGGCCATCTTGGTGCCGGGCAAGACGCTCGCCCAGGGTTTCGTGACGAGCCAGTTCGTGCTCAAGGATGAGATGGAGTATGAAGGCTTCGTGACGTTGGAGGCGGCAGACAAAGTCGTCATCCGCAATGTGGCCGCGCAGGAGATCACGATTCCGGTGAAGGACATCGTTAAGCGGCAGAAGCTGGAGAAATCGTTGATGCCCGAAGGGTTGGTCGCGAATCTGAGCGTGAAGGAGTTCGCTTCACTGATCGATTATCTCGAGGCGCTGGCGAAGAAGTGATATTGGAAAATAAAAAGGGCGCGCCCAACGGACGCGCCCTTCGTGGCAGATCTCAAAGGAGAATCAGTCGTTGGCCTGGATGGTCCAACCGCCGGTTTGCAAACTGGTGTTGATGTTGGTCATGCCCAAGGTCTTTGCCGGGGGCAATGATTCCACGTGGCCGTCGAGGAACTGGTAGTTCACCATGGCATTGTGGAACTCCTGCAAGGTGGTCACGCCGCCCGCCTGATCGAAGTGTTCATTCGGCGCGTTGAGCGTGTAGGTGTCGTTGCAGCCGGCGATGTTGCCGGGGCCAGGACGTTCGGAGAGTACGATAGTGTCGGTTGGATCCTGTACCATGCGGGCGCGGACGGCGGGCTGGAAGCGGGGGTTTCCGGAGCCGATGGCGTCGCGGGTGTCCCACTTGGGAGCGGTGGCGCTGAGGTTGTTCCATTGCAGACCGATAGCGGTCTTGTTCGCGGGGCTGGGCGGCCAGTCCGTGGCCCCGGGGTTGCGGCCGCCGATCTGGAAGCTGCCCATATTGTGGCGGGACATCGCATAAGTCCGACGGCGGCCAGTCGTGGCGTAGCTGGCGATGGGGACTTTGTCAGACGGGCACATCAAAACAGAGAGCGCATTGGTGCCACCACCACGGGTGCCGCGCTTCTGGGCGTCATCCCAAGTGCCACCGACGTAGGCGTTGATGAGGTCGTCCCAAGACAGGTCCGGGTTCCAGCTCGGCATGCGGATGCCGGCATAGGGGACTTTGTCGGCATTGTCATCGATATACATGGTGGTGCCCAGGCCGAGTTGCTTCAGGTTATTGAGGCAGCGGGTGGTCATCGCCTTGGTCTTGGCCTTGGCGAGCGCAGGCAGGAGCATGCCGGCGAGAATGGCGATGATCGCGATCACCACCAACAGCTCGATGAGCGTGAAGGCGGCACGACGGGGACGAAGCGGATTCAGCATAATTACAACGGACGGGGTTAAGGGGACTTAATTGACGAGGACGACGGTCAAACTCTGGGAATTGATGCCATACTTCTTGCCGGCCGGGACCGGTGGCAGACTGGGCAGGAACTTGCTGCTGACCAAGGCCTCGAGTTCCGCAGGCACTTCTTTCTTCCACATGCAATAGACCTGCAACGCTTCCGAAAGGGCATCCAGATTCGGCTGACCGTTCTTGGTGTATTCCAGCGCGGGCGCCTTGGGCACGAAGCCGGCGGGCATGACATTGGGATCTTGCGCACTGCCCTCGACGATCGGAACCGTGGGGTCACGCGGGATGCTGCTGGCAGCGGCTGTGCCCGGCGGGGGGGGGGTGGGCACACTGGCCCCTGAGGGAAGCAACACGGAAGCCGCCGGAGCTTCAACGCTTACGGCGGAGGCGGTTGTGACGGTTGCGGACTGAGGGGCGGCGGGGACAGAAATTTCAACTTCCTGATCACTGCATCCAACCAAAATTCCAGCGACACCAACAAACAACAAGTTACGAAAACGACTCATGATACAACTCTATCTACGTATCTCAGACGAACCTTATTCAAGAAAGGTTACAAATCTTGACTTTAAGGGGCAGGAGGTAAGCGGATGTGGCGAGAGAAGACAAGGGAAATTGGCCGGAAAATGGAAATATGTGGGATTCTACTTACTTCTTAAGAAATAGGGTGGTTACTTTTCAGTATTAGCAGGGATTGCCTCATGGATTCGAAGGCCATGTCTTGAGCATTGATATGCGCAAGCGGAAGACTGACGAGCGAAAGGACCTCCTCACTGGCGCGGGCGGAATCAGTGCTTCCTGCCCAACAAATAAAAAACAGGTCGAGTACGGGGTAAGTGATTCCGGCGTAATGGTATTGGTTGGGGAAAGAGCAGAGAAATTCCTGCCGTGTGACCTCCAGATGGACTTCCTCTCGGATCTCACGGCGCAAGCATACTTCCGCCGATTCACCGGCATCCACAAACCCGCCGATAGTCCCCAGCAGTCCTTTACCCGGGTCTTTGGCACGCCGGATGAGCAGGATATCGCCATCTTCCTTGATGACGAAGGCAGAGGCCGAAACGGTGGTATTGAAATAAAGTTTCAGCCCGCAACTGCTGCAGAGGAAGGGGATGGCCGGTTTGGGGGCGGTGGAGGCAGTCCCACAACGCGGGCAATACTGGCACAATTCGAAAGGTTGCATCGCGTGGAGAGTCTAAAATCCGCCTGGGCACATCGCAACAGCAGTTCGCGACTGTTTCAAAACAACCGCTTGCGTTATGCGAGGAGCGCAGAAATCCTTTCCGCGATGGCTGAACAGATCATCGCAACGGAAGCGGACGTAACCGAGGGGAAGGTCATCACCTTTGGATATCGGCAGGATGGCATCCGGCGGGAGGGCATCTTGCTGCGCACCAAGGCCGGGCTGCGTTGCTATGAGAATCTCTGCCGTCATCTGCCGGTAAAACTGGACTCGGGCACTCGACAGTTCCTGAGCCGGGAGAAGAAACTCATCCTCTGCCAGTCGCATGGTGCGCTCTACGAGCCGGAAACCGGACTTTGCACCCGCGGACCTTGTGAAGGGGCTTCGCTGAACGTCCTGCCGGTCGAAATGAGAGAAGGCAAAGTCTATCTGCTCGTGACCGATGAGATCAACTGACTCACGCAGTGAGCAGGATGCCTTCCTCGATGAGCAGGATGGGCAGTTTGTTGATGATCGGATAAACCACTTTTTTATCTTCACGGACCAGGCCGCCATCCAGTTGGTTTTTGAAAGGGTGTCCGGCGCGATTCTTCAGGCTGCCGGCGGATACTTGCTGGTTCAGTGATTGCAGCAGTGCTGCGTCTGCCAGGTGTAGAGGTTGATGCGATTCCGGGCAGCAGAGGAGATGTAGCAATTTGGCGTCGATCATAAGATTTCCGTAAGGGCAGCCGCCTGGGCGGCAGTGATGACTTCTTTCACCGGCACATCGGCCGCATAGGCGAGCCGTTTGCAGGTCTCGTACTCCGGAGCACGTTGGACAGGCTTGCCATCCAGTCGCCCCACTTTGATCTCCACCGGGCCGTAAGGAGTGGACACGGTGATGATCTCACGGCGCAGTTTGCGGCGCTCGACCTGGGTGCGGCGTACGCCGAAGGCGCTGGTCTCGCACAGCATCATCCGCGTGAAATTGTCCGCTTCGTCACGCGCACACAAGACACTGAGCAAGACACCCGGACGATTCTTCTTCATCTGGATGGGCGTGTGGAAAACATCCAAGGCTCCGGACGCCAAAGCTTTCTCCACGAAGTTGCCAAGCACCTCGGCGGGGATGTCGTCGAGATTGGTTTCCAGCACGGTGATCGTGTCGGTGTCCCAGTCATGCGCCGAGGGTGTTTCCGCCGAGCCGCCCAGCACGGCTCGCAATACATTCGGGCGAGTCTTGTTATCGCGCGTGCCCAGGCCATAACCGATGCGGCCGGCGACGAGGTTTTGCATGGGGCCGAACGCTTCGACAAATTCGGCCAGCAAAGCAGCGCCGGTAGGCGTCACGAGTTCGTGCGGCTCTTCACACTGGGTGAGGGGGATGCTGCGGGCACCGAGAATCTCCAGTGTGGCCGTCGTGGGAACGGGGAATCTTCCGTGGGCGCAATTGACCCAGCCGGTGCCTTCCACCACCGGAGCGGCGAGCACGCGTGGCTTGCCCAATAATTCCAAAGCCACGCAAGCGCCGATGATGTCCACGATGCTGTCCACCGCGCCGACTTCATGGAAATGCACCTCCTCTGGTTTCATGCCGTGCACTTTGCCCTCGGCCACGGCGACACGATGGAAAACGGCGATGGCTTTTTGCTTCACCCAATCAGACAGCTCGCTTTTTGAGATGAGCTGTTTGATCTGGGAGTAATTGCGGTTTCCCTCATGCTGATGTCCATGCTCCTGCTCGCTTGCATGACTATGGGAATGGCTATGGTCATGAGCGTGAGCATGTGAGTGGGAATGAGAATGGTCGTGATCCGCAGCGTCACAGGAATCCGTGCCTTCAGCCACGAGGTGCACGTCAAACTTCACCCCTTCGATGTTTGATTTTTGGCGGCGGGCGGTTGTGATGTGGTAGCCAGTGACACCCAGCTTGGCCACTTCGCGCTTGAGGGCATTCAAATCGACACCCAAGTCGATCATGGCACCCAGAAACATGTCGCCACTGATGCCACTGAAGATGTCGAGATAAAGTGTTTTCATGAGTCATCGCCCGCGCGGTTTAGCCGGCTGCCAATGAATTGATCTGGCTGGCAGCGTAGCCTGCTCCGAAACCATTGTCGATATTCACCACGGTCACGCCACTGCCGCAACTCGTCAACATGCCGAGCAGGGCAGCCAGTCCGCCGAAGTTGGCTCCGTAGCCGATGCTGGTGGGTACCGCGATCACGGGGCGGGACACCAAACCGGCTACGACGCTGGGCAAGGCACCTTCCATGCCGGCCACCACGACGAGCACATTGGCCTTGCGCAAATCCTCGACGCGATTCAGCAGGCGATGCAGACCGGCCACCCCGACATCGTAGATGCGTTGCACGTGGTTGCCCATGGCTTCCGCCGTCACTGCAGCTTCCTCGGCCACGGGCAGATCACTGGTGCCAGCGGTGACCACGGCGATGGCGCCGGGGCGTTTGGGCAGCGGCTTCTTTTCGATGAGCACGCAACGGGCGGTCTCATGATCAACGGCTTGTTTGAATTTTCGCTTGAGCAACTTGGCTTGAGCTTCATTGACGCGCGTGATGAGGACGCGGTGATTACGGGCCAGGATGGTCTGGGCGATGGCGGCGATCTGCGCGGGTGTTTTGCCGCTGCCGAAGATGACCTCGGGAAAGCCGTTACGCAGGCTGCGGTGAGTATCCACCTGAGCGAAGCCGAGATCGGCGATGGGCGCTCCTTGGAAGGCGCGCAGGACATCGGCTTGCGCCAGTTCACCAGCGCGAAAACGGTCCAGCAGTTGGGCGGCTTCAGATGTTGTCACAGGCTTAGTGTGCCAGATGGCGGGAAAAGCTCAAACGGAAGTCGCCGTCTGCGTATCCTCGATGGGAGAAGGCTTGGTATCACCCGTGCCGGCCAAGGTCTGCTTCGAAGTCTCCACTTTGATATAGTGCAGGATGACCGGGGCGAGGATCATGCCGGGGATGCCCATCAGCCGTTCTCCGAGGACCAAGGCCAGCAGGGTCAGCCACATGGGATTCTTGATGCGGTCGCCGATGATCTTGCTGTTCAGGAAATACTCGAACTTGTGGATGGTGATGAGGAAACCCAGGGCGATGAGAGCCATCTCCGGTTTGACGGTGAACGCCACGCCAGTGATAAGCGTGTTGCTGATCAGGTTGCCGATGATGGGGAGCAGTCCGCAAAGGAAGGTGGTGATGGTGAGCAACATGGCATGCGGCACACCTGCGGCATAAAGAAAGATGGCGGTCAGGAGCGTGTTGATCGAGGAGATCATCAATTGGGCACCCATCACCCGGGCGAAACTCTCAAAGAAGGTGCGGAAGCGGCGACGGATCTCCGTGGCGGTCTGCGCCCAGAGATTGTTGCGATCGGCATGCGGCTGGGAGTCGAAATCCAGCTTGGAATTGATGAACAGGCTGACGGCGACGACGATGCCCATGATGAGATACACGACCTGGAAGGTGACCGCCCGGGCAAAGCCGCCCAAGCGGGCGGATTGCTCCTTTGCCTCCCGCATCAGTTCGGCCTTCAAACTCTCATAATCACTGAAAGGAAGTTCAACCCCTTGCTTGCTGGCATAGTCCACGATGGCGGGAACTGTATTATCCGCGATGACCGGGAAGGTGTTGTAGGCTTGTTTGGCAAAGAACACCAAACCGATGGCGGCACTGGAAGCCAGCAGGGCGAAGAGCATGACGCCCAAGGCTTTGCTGCGACCCAGGGACAGGACGCGCAAGGACAGGTAGCTGAACAGGGTGGTCAGTAACAAGGTCGCCATGCTCAACCAGCCCACGAGGATGAGCAGGATGAACATAAAGGCGTAGGAGATGCGAACTTGCTTCGTCATGTTGCAGAATCAGATAACACATTTCGGCTGGGATTAAAGGCCAAACCGGCGATTTCGGCTGCTTACGGTGGAGGAATTGAACTTTTCCGGCGGTAGAAGTGTCATTTTCAGGCGGTCAGTTCGGGGGTTGCCCCCAGGATGGCCGTTGTGTATTGTGCTGGGCCTTTTGAAGTATAAAGAACGATGAGCACTCAGGAGTCAGATGTAAATCAACCGGCCAACGGGCCGGCGGTGAACGAAGAGACGGGCAGCGCCCAAGCCGGACCGACGCTGTCCCCGGAGCAATTGGTGCAACTGCTGGACAAGGCGGCTAAGGCCGACGAACTCCGCGACCAGTTGCTGCGTACCGTGGCGGACATGGACAATCTGCGGAAACGCGCGGCGCGGGAAAAGCAGGATGCCGTCCGCTACGCCAATGAGGCGATGTTGGAGAGGCTAATCCCGGTGTTGGATAATTTCGAGATGGCCATGCTGGCCACCGCCACGGCGGAAGGCGGCTCCGTGGACGCGCTCAAGCAAGGCGTCACGATGATCCTCAGCCAGTTCAAGAATGTGCTGGCGGATTCCGGACTGGAAGAGATCGATGCCCAGGGCAAACCGTTCGACCCGAATCTGCACGAAGCGGTTTCGCAGCAGGCCAGCAAGGACTTGCCGGAGGGGCAGGTGCTCCAGCAACTGCGCAAGGGCTATAAATTGAAGGACCGGCTGTTGCGGCCGGCGACGGTGGTGGTGGCGAAGAAGGCATAAGCCGATCCTATGGCCAAACGCGATTACTACGAGATTCTCGGAGTCGAGAAGGGGGCGAGCGCTGACGAAATCAAGAAGGCGTATCGCAAGATGGCGGTCAAATTTCATCCGGACAAGAATCCGGGTGACAAGGAGGCCGAGGAGAAATTCAAGGAAGTGGGGGAAGCCTACGAGGCGCTCAGCGACCCGCAGAAGCGTGCGGCTTATGACCAGTATGGTCACGCTGCTTTCGATTCCCGGGCGCGGGCCGGAGCCGGTGGACGCGGTGGTGGTGGCGGGTTCCATGACCCATTCGATATCTTCCGCGAAGCCTTTGGCGGTGGTGGCGGAAGCATCTTTGAAGAGATTTTTGGCGGTGGCGGTGGTCGCAGCGATCCTACGGGGCCGCGGCGTGGTTCCGATCTGCGCTACGATCTCGAGATCACCTTTGAGGAAGCAGTGCTCGGGGCGGACAAGGAGATCTCCGTCACCAAACTGGAGATGTGCGAAGGTTGCAGCGGCAGTGGTGCCGAGGAAGGTTCCAAGATGCGTCAGTGCCAGACGTGCGGCGGACGCGGCCAGGTGGTGAGTTCGCGCGGCATCTTCAGCATCGCCCAGACTTGCCCGCGCTGTGATGGCGCGGGGCGGGTGGTGGAGAAACCTTGTCGCAAGTGCGAGGGGGCAGGACGCCGGGAGAAGTCGTCCAAGATCAAACTGCGCATCCCGGCTGGGGTGGATACGGGCGTACGGTTGCGTCGCGCGGGTGAAGGCGAGGGTGGCATGCGCGGTGGTTCAGCGGGCGATCTGCATGTCGTCCTGCATGTCCGACCACATGATGTCTTCCAGCGTGATGGAGATGATTTGATCTGCGAGGTGCCGATTAGTTTCGTGCAGGCGGCGTTGGGGGCAGAGCTGGAAGTGCCGACGATGACGGGCAAGGCTAGCATCCGGGTGCCACATGGTACGCAGAGCGGGACGATGTTTCGCTTGAAGGGCAGGGGTGTGAAGAACCTGCAAGGTTATGGCACGGGCGACCTGCTGGTGCGGGTTTCCGTGGAGGTGCCGACACATCTCAATTCTGCGCAACGGGCCAAACTGGAAGAGTTCGCCCAGTTGTGTGATGAGAACGTGAACCCGAAGAGCAAGAGCTTCTTCGACCGGGCCAAGAGTTTCTTCAAGTAAACGGGCCCGAATGATCTATGCACCGCTTCTTTGTGCCACCAACAGAGCTGTGGCAGTCGCGCTTTGCCTTGCCCGAGGCGGAGTCGCGTCACGCGGCGCAGGTGCTAAGAGTGTGTGCGGGAGACGCGGTCCAGGTGCTCGATGGAGCCGGGCGCAAGTATGCTTGCGTAGTGGATGCGGTGGAGAAACGCCAGGTTTGGTTGCGTGTGGAGCGTGACGAGGTCGTCCCACCACCCGAGGTGAAAGTGGAGGTCTATCCGGCTGTCGCCAAGGGCAAAGCCATGGAGTTGATCATCCAAAAAGCCGTTGAGCTAGGTGCCACAAGAATCTGCCCGATGGTGTGCGAACACTCTGTGGCGCAGTACGATGATGACCGTGCCGAGGACAAGGCTGACAAGTGGCGCTTAACCGTGATCGAGGCGCTCAAGCAATGCGGTCGTGAGTGGTTGCCTCAAATCACCATCCCTCAGCCATTCAAGCATTGCCTGCCGTCGGCCGTGGATACATCCACTCTGAATCTGGTGGCCGCGCTTCAGGATGGCGCGATGACTGTGGGCGCTCGTTTCACCGCTTTCAGCGGTAAGCATGCTGTTCCTTTGCCGACGACAGTCAGGCTATGGGTCGGTCCTGAGGGAGATTTTTCCCCGGCGGAATATCGGGCGCTGGCCGAGCACGGAGTGCAGTCGGTGACACTTGGCACCCATGTCCTGCGTTGTGAGACGGCTCTGCTCGCGCTGCTGGCCATCAGTCAGCACGAGATCGCAGTGCGCAGTTGAGCCTAGTATTTTCCCTGCAGGGCCTGCATATAGCCTGGCTGGGTGCGCAAAGCTTGCAGGCGCGGATCTTCCTGGGCTGTCTTCACCAGATTGCTCGCCTTCGGGTCGGTGGTGATCCGCGCATTGCTGAGTTGGACTGCTTTGCTGAGCGCCTTCAAGGCGTCCGGATTTTTTGAACCCATGACGGCCCGGATGGCTGACAAATCATACCAAGCCTCAGGGCTGTCCGGAAGTACGACTGTCAATTGCGTCAGGCTCTGTTCCAACCGCACGACATCGCCTATCTGGGAGAGCAGGTGGGCGACGGTGGTGAGGCTGCCAGCGTCCAAGTTGGTCTTTTGCAACAGCGTACCCAGCAGGCGCCCGGCCTCCTGGGGCCGCTGCAACTGGGCATACGCCTGGGCGGCGGAAGCCACTGCGGTGAAATCATTCGGCTTGCGGGCGACCAGCGCCTGCAAAAGCTGGATGGCGCGGTTCGTGTTGCCGGTGCCCATGTAGGCCATGATCACGTTGAACGCCGCCTGCAGATCATCCGGTTTCGCCGCCGACAACTGTTCCAGTTGCGCGATGCTCTGGTTCCCCGGTCCGGCTTGCGGAGCGGTCAGCGGTTGCGGTCCTGGTGCCGGGGCTTTCGGTTGACTGGCGGCCCGCAGGCCGCTCTGTTCCACCACCTGTTTCAGATTGTCGCGCAACTGCTGGAAGGAAGCGTTCTCCGGGTCGAAGCGCAATCCCGTCTCTGCCATCAACAGGGCATCCTCGAACTTGTTCAGGCTGGTCAGCAGGCTGGAATAGCGGAAGACCGCCTCCGGGCTGTAAGGGCAGAAGGCGAACGACTGCTTGTAGGCGAATTCCGCCTCTTTGATGACCCGGCCCTGTTCGCCCAATATACGTTGGATTTCACCATCCATCTGGCTCCGCTTCTTGCCCTGTTCCGCGGGCGGCAATGCCTGGATTGAATCTTGGATCGCCCTGATCTGCTCGGCACAGTGATTGATGCGCCAGACATAAAGTCCGGCGATGGCGCTGCGCAATTTCGAGAAAGCCTTCTGGCCGTTCTCATCGCGGATGAATTTACGGTCGCCCGTGAACCCCTCATAGTTGCTGCGCCGATAGACCCGTTCGGCGAAATCGCAGATCTCCGCTATGGACGTGTCATGGGTCACCCAATTGCCGATCAGCCGTTCGGAATACTTCGTCCAGAACTCGTGATCCTTGCGGAGGATGTCATCCGTGAATTCCTTCACCGGCTCACGGTTGATCTTCATGATGATGCCGAAGGGCGTCTGGTACGGATACATCCACGGCAGCGGGAAGCTCTCTTCCACGTAGAACTCGTGGCCGGGATTCTTGTCGAAGATGACCTTCGTGAGCAATCCGTTGATGGCCATCACCGAGAGTTGGCCGCTGACGGACACGCGGTTGCCCTCCTGGCGCACGTCTTCGCCCGGCTGCAATTTCCCTTCTTGCATGCGCTTGATGGCGTCCTGGATATACTCATCGAACGCCTTCTGCGAATCCTCCATCGAAGGGGTGTAGATCTCCTTGGGCGGATAAACCCCATCGGCCCGGCGTTTGGCTTCCAGCTTGGCGCCATACGAGGTGAAGAGGTTGTCCAGCGGGCGGACCAGCGTCTTCAACGGCCCGATCTTCACCAGGTTCTGGAAGAACGGCGGGTCCGTCTGTGCGCTGCGGAAGTAATGGGCGCGGATGTAACTCAGGTACGTGCCGTCCGCCAGCGCGTTCTGCGTGATCAGATACACATCGCGACGGTCGAACTCCGGGTCCCGCTTCTTCTCCGGCGGCGTGAAGCTCTCGCAGAAGATCATGTACGTCGGGTTGAACCGGCCCGGGTCCGTCCCGCCGAAGAGCACCGCATCCTTCGCCATCTCGGGATAGATGCTGAAGGGCGGGGTGAACATGTCATGGCCGAACCAGTAGCCGAACAGATGCCCGCGTTGCTCGTTACCTTCCCAGTGCGAGAGCACGGATTTGACCGGCAGCACCACGAACAAGGCCAGCATTGGTGCGATCGGGAACTGGGCGCGGGAAAGCGCGATCAAGGCGACAAACAGCAGTGACAGCACCACACTGAAGATTGCGGTGAAACGCACCAGCGGGTCAAAACTTGGCTCGATGCCGAAGCGGTAGAAGGGCGTCTCACCGCCCACCGCGCCGCTCTCATTCTCGAACACCACCAGCAATACCCACAGCGAGATGACCACCGCTGCCCCGCCGGCCAGCAAGGCCCAGCGCCGGTATTCCCCGTAGTTCAGCATCAGCCACGCACTGCCCAGGGCGATGCCGTAACCGATGGCCATGGAGAGCATCACATGGGACGAGGTGAAGAACACCTTGTTCAGGTTCAGGCTCTGCTTGTCCGGTTGCGGATTCAGCAGGATCAGCAGGATGATGGCCAGGCACAAGTAGATCGCCCCCAGGCCCAGAATCCACGCCCGTTCCCGGTGCTGCATCTGCGTCAGGAACAGGAGCGGGATGATGGCGATGGCCAGATATACGATGTTGAACTCCTCGATTGCGCCTTGGGCATACCGGCCGATCTGCTTGGCGAAGCGGATCGGGTCCTTGATGAAGTTGGACGGGTTCGCCTTCTCATACTGGCCGCGGGTCAGCGCGTGTTTGAAGCCCTCCACCGTACGGGGATAGCCCCAGTTCATCGGCGGATTCGTCATCGATGCCAGCGGCATGTAAAAATAGAACAGCGCTCCGGCTGCCCAGCAGACGCCGCTGAGGAACACCGGTTTCACTTCCGTGAGGATGTTCTCCGTTTTGAAATACAACCAGGCCAGTGCCAGCATGGAGGCGATGCCTACCAGGTTGAAGATGATGAACATCACGTTCATCTGCCCGCCCGCACTGTCGAAGGTCGAGAGATTGCCCCGCGCCTTCATCACCAGCCCGATCAGGTAAATCGCGCAGTTGGCCACCATCATGTCCCGGCCCAGCTTGGGATTCGCGAAGATGATCGCCACCTGGATGCCCATCGCTGCCACCAGCAATGTTTGATGGTTCGTGAAGCAGATGCCGAAGAGGAACATCGTCCAGTACAGAAACTTCCTCTGGTGCGGTGCGTAGATCCAGCGCAGCAGGCAGCACAGCACGCCCATCAGCGAGAGCACGCTCAGCGTGTACACCTCCACGATCACCGACTGGCTCCACATGAAGCCGTTGAAACCCATCAACATGCCCGAGACGAAACCCGCCACCACGCACAAGGCGTTCTCCCACCGCTTCTCCAGCGCCTTCAGCGCCGCGATACCCTCGATCATCATGCTGCTCCCGCGCGAGACCAGCAGCGCGATCAGGCCGCACGAGATCGCACTCGCCACCGCCGAAGACAGCGCCACGCGCCACGCAATGTTCGAGACCGGCACCAGCACCGTGAAGAGCCACGTGTAGAGCGTCCACACCGGATAACCCGGCGGATGCGGCACGCCCGCGTAGAACGAACCCACCGCGAGCTCGCCCGAATCCTCCAGCGTCACATCCGGCGCCAGCGTCCACAGGTAACCCACCATCACCACCAGCGTGGTGATGAGAAAGCTGAACCAGTCGATCTTCCGGAAGAGCGGCGGCGGCGGGGGGATGACTGGCTTGGCCGGCACAGCTTTCCCCGCTTTGTTCTCTGGCTCAACGGGCTTCCCGGCATTCGCGCCGGGGTTCTTCGCCTCGCTGGCCGCAGCAGACTTGTTACGACTCATTCGTTAACGTGCAAAAATGTTCGTGGACAGGGTCCAAAATGAGCCGTTACTTGAGAAGGAACGGGCCGGGTTTGTCGATGCTAAAGTAGCCAAGGCCAGCCGGTTCCACTCCAGCGTCACCGGCCGGATCTGGGCCAGCAGCCCCGCACTGGCCGAATTCGTCGAGGCCAGCCGCGCTGTATCCAGCTCCAGCGCATGGGGCAGGGCGGGGGTGGGCGCATCCTGCAAGGCCGCCAGCGACACCACCACACTCGCCATCAACGGCGTCAACGTCCGCAACAATCCCGCTGAAACCCACGGGCCCTCCACCTTCTGCCGCCGCTCAAAAAGCCGTTCCCGGATCACCGGGTTCACCGCCCGCGGCTTCCAGCCCTCCAACCGCTTCAAAATCGATATCTTCATAAGCTGCTTCCCTTCGTAATCGTCCTCGTTCTCGTCGTCATTTCCCTGATATTGGCCCGCCGGTGCAACCGGCTTCCTTTCCCATAAACGCTTCCAGTTCCTGGCTGTCTTCCTCACCCAGTTCATTCATGGACCGCCGCAACTTCTCCATCCCATACCGGAACCGCCCCGCCGCCGTGTTCGGCGACAGCTCCAGCACCTCTCCAATCTCCTCAAACGTCAGCCGCTGCCAGATCTTCAGCACAATCACCTCCCGCTGCTCCACCGGCAGCTCCGCCAGACACCGCATCGCCGCTGCCTCCTTCGGATTCTCCGCTGAACCGGGCTCGAACCACTGCGCCGCTTCCCACTCCGCCCGGAACCGCCGCCACCAGTTCCGCCGGTAATTCAGCGCCCGGTTCCGGTACGCCCGCAGGATGTAATGCTGCGGCTGGGCGGGGGACTCCTTCACCTTCAGCAACGCCGCGAACGTATCCTGCAACACATCCTCCGCCTCACTATGCGCCAGCCCCAGCGACCGCCCATACAAGAGCAGATTCGCCGCCAGTTGGTCATACCACGCCTCACACCAGGGTTGGATAGGATAGTCAGGATTCACAGATTCACCAGATAGACACCGCTGCGGGAAAATCTGTATGAAGAAAAACCGAGAAATCTTTCCCCGCGCCCCTTTCGCGCCTTCTACCACCCGCCCAGTCTGTCCCTCACGGATTCCCATAACCGCCTCCTTACTTTACTTAAGACCACCGAATTGTGGTCGATGTGCTGAATCTCATACATATCACCGCTAAATGCAAGAAAAATAATGCGTAAAATATACGTCTAAAAGTTCCTATGTGGCAGCCACTTGCGATTTTCACCTCCCTAATCGCTGAAATTCTTGTCACTAGCACCCCAAAAATCGCTGTCTCCACATTCGTCCTATCCGACCTATTTGTCCTATCATCCAGTTCCTCCTTCCCAAAAATCCATTCGACAAACCCCCACCACAAAATCATCCTCTTCCGACACCCAAGGCTCATGCCGCTATGAAAGACAGAATTCAACTTCTCCTCGTCAGTTTGATTTTTGCTGCGTTGGCCTGGGCCTTCTGGCGCATCGCGGGCCGTGACGGCTTCCTCATCCTGATCGCCCTCACCAACTTCGCCCTCATCAGTGAGAACCGCCGTCTTAAACGGGCCCTTCTTGAAAGAAACTGAACCGTCACCGCTTTCCACGCTCCGGCTGCTGCACAACGGTCACGTCAAGCAGGCCAATCCGCATTGGCACCTCAAGATCTGGTCCGACGGTTCGCTGTATGGAGAAATCATCGGTCCGCAATCCGGCTTTAACTGCATCCAGCCTGTCAAAGCACAACTGGACTTTGCTGAGACTTCCGGGCTGTTCGCTCAGGCTGAGCGGCTCTGCAGCCATTTTCCCGAGCGCCAGTTGCTGCCGGATGATGTGCTGATCGAGTTGACCGAAAAGGGCCGTTGGTGTGCTGTTTCGCCGGCCGGGCAGGGAAATAAATTTGCCGCTGCTTTCTTCACCACGGTGCAAAAGATTTTGCAGCCATATTTGTCCGAGCATCCCACCTGAGAGTGTTATTCCAGTTCTGAGAATTCCCCTGAGCTTGGGGCTTTTTGGATTTGGGATTTTTCCGCACCTACCCCTTCGCCGCCTTCAGCAAAAACGCCTCCATCCGGTTCACCATCGCCTCCACCGTGTAGTTCTCCTTCACGTCCTGCTGGCCTTGCATGGTGATTGCTTGCTTGTCACTGCGGAGGGTTTGTGTTGAGGTGGCTTATGCTTAGCCGTTGCTTGCCGGCCCTCCATACTTGTCCAGAAACTGCCCGGGCTGCCTGCCTTTGCTGCCGAATCATCGCCTGATTGCATGACGCCTCCCCCAACCGTTTCTCAACCGGTCCGTGTGGATGAATTGGACGGCTTGCGCGGGTTGCTGGCTCTCTGGGTCGCCGTCGCTCATGTTTTTTGCTGGTCGGGCTGGTGGGAAATCCGCCTCCCTGGAGCCGTGGCCCGTCTCTGGAAAGAGTTTCTGGGCGCTGGCCCGGCAGTCGATGCCTTCATCATCCTGAGCGGCTTCGCCATCTCGTTCCTGCTGCATAAACGCCAGCAATCCTATGGCGAATTCATGACGGGCCGGTTCTTCCGCATCTATCCGGTCTATGGCATCTGTCTTCTCCTCGGCTTGGCCACGACGTGGCTGATGCCCTTCATCCTGCAAACCGCTTCTTGGCACGAGACCATCTTTTTCGACTGGATGGGCTCCATCTCTGCCAGCGAGACCGCGGCACCCGTGGCCCATCTTTCCTGGCATGCGACGCTCCTCCACGGTCTGGTTCCCAAGCAGATCCTGCCGGATAGCACCGGCACGCTTTTGACCCCGGCTTGGAGCATCTCCCTCGAGTGGCAGTATTATCTGGTGGCACCCTTGCTGGCCTTGCTGGTCCGTACTGGGGCCGGTTTGCTCGGCATTGCCTGTCTGGCCTGGTTGGGAGCCCGGTATGCCGCCCCTTGGATGAATCCGCATCCGGCCTTTTTGCCTGCCCAGTTGCCGCTCTTCCTCATCGGCATTGCCAGCTACCATCTCTACGCTGGCTTCAGTGCGCACTCCGCCGGCCGTTCCCGCCGCTTCACGCTGCCAGCCGCCGCCCTTCTGGCGGTTGCGCTCCTGGTCAACTGGCATCCCATCGCACTTTCGGTCTGGGCACTGGGCTTCGGCTGCATCTTCGCCCAGGGCGATGACATGTTTTCCCGGTTGCTGGTGTTGCTGCGCAAATTCCTGCTACATCCCTGGCTGCAATGGCTGGGCAAGATCTCTTTTCCGCTCTATCTGGTGCACTGGCCGCTCCTGCTCTTGTTCCTCTCGGCCCTGTTGCGTTTCCATCCGTCGGCCACCCCGCTGCAATCGGTCTTGCTGCTCCTGTTTGTGGGACTGCCCTTGATTTTGTGTGCTGCCGTGGCCCTGCACAAAAGTGTGGAGATGCCCATGATGGCGTATGGCAAAAAAGTGGCCCGGCGTAACCAGCCGGAGGGGGCCGCGAAAACAGCGTGAATTGACAGGGTGATATCCGTCAGCACGGAGGGGCGCAGGGGAATCGCTTAACCCTTCGCCGCCTTCAGCAAAAACGCCTCCATCCGGTTCACCATCGCCTCCACCGTGTAGTTCTCCTTCACGTCCTGCTGGCCGGTCGTCGCCATCTGCACACGCATGGCCGGCTCGCTCTGCAGATACTGGATGCGTTGCGCCAGGTCCAGCACATTGCCCGCCGAGTAGAGCAGGGAATTGACGCCGTGTTGCAAGATCTCGCCCACGCTGCCGTAACCGGTCGAGAGCACCATCATGCCCGCCGCCATCGCTTCCAGCGGCGTCGTGGTGAACGGCTCCGCCCACTCTGCGCAATGGATGAAGAAATCATTTGCCCGGTACAAGCGGGGCAGTTCCACCGCCTGGTCCACCGAGGCGTCGAACGTGATCGGCACATTGTTCCGCGTGGCAAAGGATTTCAGGTGCGCCATGTATTCGGATTCGCCGTTGCCGCAGATGGTCAGCGTGAGCGTGGGGTCTGCGGCATGCAGTTGCTTAAAGGCCTCCACCACCGTCATCACGCCGCTTTCCTTGTGCAGCCGGCTGGCCACCAAAATCTTCTTCGCCGGCGCTTCCGGCGGTCGCACATTCGCCGCGAATTTGTCGAACCGGATGCCCGGCCGGATGATCGTCGGGGATTGGATTCCGTAACCGGTCTGTATGGCCGAGTCACACAATATCTGGCTCGTGAACGAGATGTGGTTGAACCGGAAGGTGGCGATGCTCCCCGGCTGCATCGCCGTGCGGTCGCTGTCCGCATCGTAGATGTGTGAGAGCCGCTTCGTCAGCACATGGTCCCGCGTGGGCGTCACCTCATCCATCTTGTCCCGTTGCTTGCTCATCTCCAGCGTGGAGCGCATGGCGGATTGCGCCATCGGGAGCTTGGGCCGGTTCCACCAGTCCAGCCACGGATCCGTGTTCAGCTCGTTCGTGATCCAGTAATCCGCCACGTCATACGCCAGCGGCAAACCGCTCTGGTGCAGCGTGAAGATGAGCGACTTCGAGAGCCCGTGCAGGCTCCACACATACACCACATCCGGCCGGTATTCCGTCAGCGTCTCCCGCAGGATGGTGTGGTTGTGCGTCTCCAGCTTTTTCATCTCTAGGAACTCTTTCTGCAGGGGATGACCATAGACGCCGTTCAGCAGCAACCGCCGGGAGGTCTCCTTGTCCCGCTGCTCCGTCTTCAGACCGTGATTCGACGTCAGCACCAGCACCCCATGACCGCGTTTTCGCAATTCGGTGGCGACCAGCTCGCAGCGGAAATCATACGTCCCCGCGTGATGCGGCGGATAGATGTTTACCAGGATGAGTATTTTCACAGCTCTTGTGGAGGGACATTACTGGACCATTTTTAAGTTGGCGAGCGTGATTGTGTCGCCCGTCTGGATCACCCCGGAAACCACCACCTGCGCCAATACGCCTTGCCGTCCGTTCTCCATCAATCGCCGCAAGCCCGGCGCGATCTCGTCCATCTTCCGGCAAGGTGTGCGCGGCGCATAGAGTAACACCACCGCTTCCTTTCCGATGCGCACATGTTTTCCGGTCAGCGTGGAAAAATCCATTCCGTCCGTCTCGATGTTTGAGCGCACCACTCCCGGTGCAATACTTTCCAATCCCAAGATGGCCGCATGCTCGGCGATTTGCTCCCGCTCGATCAATGTCACCTGTCGTCGCGTAGGCCGGCTAAAATACCGCTTATTGCCCGCGATCCCTTTCCCCGCCACCAGTTCCATGCTCCAAACATTCACCATCTGCCCAACGGATTCTGCACTGTGCAAGTGCAGCGAGGCCACCTTGCCCAGAATCTTCGGCTGCTGTTCGCTGCTCTTGCTTTGCATTTTTTGTCTTTTAACTCTGCCCGTATTGCTTCGACGATCCGGTTTAGACATTGGTTCATAATAGGGGCAAGTTTCTTTTCTCCCTTCCATGAGGAAGCCAAACTTCGGCTTCGATGCTTGCCCTAAAACCGACCCTTCCTATAATCCGCCCATGCTGGATATCAAACTGGTTCGCGAGAAGACGGATTATGTCCGCGAACGGCTGTCCACTCGAGGATCGGGGGACGAAAACAAGATTTCGGAACTGCTGCAGCTCGATGAGCAACGTCGCAAGCTGGTGAGTGAGACAGAGACGCTCAAGTCTCTGCGTAATCGCGTCTCCAAAGAGATCGGCGCCCTCATGGGCCAGAAGAAGCTCGAGGAAGCGGAAGCCAAGAAGGCGGAGACCCGCACTCTCGGCGACCAGATCGCTGCCCTCGACAAACAAGTGGCCGAGGTGGAACAGAAGCGCGACGACCTGCAGCTCACCATCCCCAACGTGCCGCACGAATCGGTGGTCGTGGGCAAATCCGCGGCGGACAATCCGATCATCCGTGAGTACGGCAGCCAGCCGCAATTTGCTTTCAAACCCAAGACGCACATCGAACTCGCCGAGGCCAGCAAGCTCATCGATTTCAATCGCGGCGCGAAACTCTCCGGCAGCGGCTTCCTGCTCTACACGAATTGGGGTGCGCGTCTGGAGCGTGCGCTCGTGAATTTCCTGCTCGACTTGCATACGACCGAGCACGGCTACACCGAGGTCGCGCCGCCGTACATCATCAACAAGGAATGCATGGTCGGCGTCGGCCAGTTCCCGAAGTTCATGGACCAGGCTTATGCGGTCATGAAGGGCACGGACACGGAATCCCCCGCGCAATACCTGTTGCCGACCGCTGAAGCGCCCGTGGCCAACATCCATCGCGACGAGATATTGCGAGCTGACCAATTGCCCATCTTCTACTGCGCCTACAGCCCGTGCTTTCGCGCGGAAGCCGGTGCGGCCGGTGTCGGCACGCGCGGCATGATCCGTGTGCACCAGTTCGACAAGGTGGAACTCATCAAGATCGTCCGCCCAGAAGACGGTTACGCCGAGCACGAGAAGATGGTGGCGAATGCGGAGAAGGTGCTGCAACTCCTGGAGCTGCACTACCACACCATCATGCTTTGCACCGGTGACATGGGCTTCGCCAGCGCGAAGACCTATGACATCGAAGTCTGGGCGCCGGGGCAGGGGCAGTATCTCGAAGTCTCCAGTTGCTCGAACTGCGAGGACTTCCAGTCCCGCCGCATGGGCATGCGGTACAAGGATGAGAAGGGCGAGAACCGCTTCCCGCACATCCTCAATGGCAGCGGCACCGCGCTGGCCCGTCTGTTCGTCGCCTTGGTGGAGACCCACCAGCAAGCGGATGGCTCCATCCGCATACCTGCACCGCTGCAGCCGTATCTCAAAGCGGACAAAATACCCGGATGAAAATCTTGCTCGCGAGTAGCGAAGTCCACCCGTACTCCAAGACGGGTGGCCTCGCGGACATGGTCGCCGCCCTCGCCAAAACGCTGGCTCGGCTCGGCCATCAAATCGGGCTCGTGACACCGCTGTATCGAGGCATCGCCGAGAAGCACAAAGGATTGCGACCATTCGATTGGAAACTCGACCTGCCGATCGGCGACCATGTGGTCTCCGGCGGCGTGCAAGTGCTCCAGCCGGAACCGAACCTCACCATTTATTTCATCGACCAGCCCGCTTTCTTCCAGCGGGCTTCGTTGTATCAGGAGAACGGCCACGACTACGCGGACAACGACCAACGCTTCATCTTCTTCAGCAAAGCCGTCGTCAACCTCGCGCTCTATCTGCCGTGGCAACCGGAGATCGTCCATGTACACGACTGGCAGGTCGGCCTCGTGCCGTTGCTCCTGCAAACGGAAGCCGCGAAACTGGGGAAGGGGAAACCGCCCGTCACTTGCCTTTCCATCCATAACCTCGCGTATCAGGGCGTCTTTCCCGCCGCCTCGTTCTGGCTGACCAACGCACCCTTCGCCTATTTCAACACGAACGGCGCCGAATTCTGGGGCTCGCTGAACTGCCTGAAAGCCGCCATCGCTTTCTCCGATTACATCACCACCGTCAGCCCGCGTTACGCCCGCGAGATCACCACGGAAGAATTCGGCTGCGGTCTCGATGGCTTGCTCCGCTCCCGTCAGGACCGTCTCATCGGCATCCTGAACGGCGTCGATTACGACGAATGGAACACGACGCATAATCCCAGCCTCGTCGCCGCCTTTTCCGCCGAGGAACTGGAAGCCAAGACCGCGAACAAACTCGCACTGCAAGAACAGCTTGGTCTGCCTGTGCGCGCCGATGTCCCCATGTTCGGCACCGTCTCACGTCTGGCCGATCAAAAGGGCATGGATATCCAGCTCGGTGCGCTCGAAGAGATGCTCGCCGCAGACATGCAGTTCGTCCTCCTCGGTAGTGGTAGTGCCCAGATGGAGAATGCCTTCCGCGATCTGGCCAAGCGCCATGCGGGCAAGGTCGGCATCAAGATCGGTTACGACCATGTGCTCGCGCATCGCATCGAGGCCGCTTGTGATTTCTTCCTCATGCCCTCGAAGTTCGAGCCCTGCGGCTTGAATCAGATGTATAGCCTGCGCTACGGCACAATTCCCGTCGTGCGCGCAGTGGGCGGTTTGGATGACTCCGTCATCGACGCGACGGAGTCCAACGATGAAGCCAACGGCATCAAGCTGCACGAATACTCCATCCGCGCCTTGGCCAAGGCCATCCGCAAGGCGCTGATCCTGTATCAAAATCCCGAAGCCCTCATGCACTTCCGCCAGAACGCGATGAACGCGAACTTCTCCTGGGACCGGACGGCGGAAGAGTATGTGGCGGTTTATAAAGCGGCGCAGAAGCTCTAGCTTTTAAGGCATCGGGATTTTAACGGGTGCTTGTTGGAATTGCCAATGCGCCAGGTTTGTTTCCAAGGCCGACATCCCTTCCGGATTCAACTTCTTCGCCACCCGCACCATTTGCAGCGCCTCCTGGTGCCGGTTCATGGAGGTAAGCAACGACGAGTAGCGGTAAACTGCCTCTGGGGACGACGGGTTCAAGGCAAAGGCTTGGCGGTAAGCAAAGTCGGCTTCCTTGATGCAACGTTGCTGCTCCGCTACCAAACGGTTCATTTCCGGCTGTTGCTTGCGGCTTTCTTCCGGCGGAAGTGCCAGGATACGCTTCATTTGTTCCGCACAATCATTGATGCGCCAGACATACACGCCAGCAATCGCTGACCGGCACTTTGACCAGGTTGCCGATGCGGATTGGTATGCCGGGACCTTTCGCCAGAAAGATGCCATGCGGATGAAATTGGTGTCTACGGCGAAACCGGTGAAATCTTCCCGCACATAAACCCGTTCCACGAATGCGCAGATCTCGGGTAGGGTGGTCTGCTCCTTCAACCAGTCATCGATGAACGGTACGATCTTTTTATCCCAGTAGTCGCGGTCCCGTTTAATCATTGCCGGTGTCAGTTCTACCAGCTTCTGCCGGTTGATTTTGATGATCGGACCATGCGGTTCGGCATAGGGGTATATCCATGCAGACGGGAAGCCTTCGCAAACATAGAATTGATGGTTTGGGTTCCGCTCAAATATCACCTTGGAGAGCAGGCTATTGATGGCCATCACTGAGATTTGACCGATCACGGATACTCTGTTGCCTTCCTGGCGCACATCTTCACCCGGCTGCAGTTTCCCTCCCTGCATGCGCTTGACGGCGTCTTGGATATATTCATCGAACGCCCCCTGCGAATCTTCCGAAGAAGGGGTGTAGATTTTCGTGGCAAACATGCTGCGGAGATAAGCGAGGTAGAGGCCATCCGCCAAGGCATTCTGGGTGAGCACAAAGAACGGATCACCTTTCGCGTGGTCCCGGCAAAGCGCCGTGGGTACGAACCGCCCCATATCCGTATCCCCGAAGTAGATGCTGCCGGGTGGGACGATATTCATGATTTCCTTGCCGAAAGCCAAGACGAGCTTGGAATCCGGCTGGGTGCATTGCAGATAGAAACGGTCCGTTTCATTTATGGCTTGCCAGGCCATCGTCAGCATTCGTTCATCAACCTTGTTTCCGTCGAACTGATTGCTGCCGCTGGCCATCTTCGCATAGAGATTCGTGACCGTGGCCCAATCACCCTTCTTGCCCGCCTCAAAGTAAGGCCAGATCTCTGGTGGCAATTCGCGATTCTCCTGACTGACAAGCTGCCGGGCTTGCGCCTCCTTGGCGTCGAAGAAAGCCTTTATCTGCGGCTCGTTCGTGGGCTGATTCAAGAGCGATGGCTCTTTGGTGCAGCTCAGCACGAACAAACCGGCCACAAGCCCGGCGGCCAGCAGCAGGAGGGAGTGATTTATTTTTTCTCCCATGGTGTCGTTTGCTGGTTTTCATGAGATAGACACCAGCGGGGAGAAATTTGTATGACGGGCGGAAACCTAAACAGACCGCAGGACAGTGTCCTCAGGAGCGGGAACGATAAAAGCGGTGGAAAAGTATCCAGCGCAGCCACCAGCAAACCATTTTTCAAGCAGGCTCTTGAGTGTGGTACTGCAGGACAGTCCCGCAGACTGGGCAATGGTCTCGCGCTTTCCCTCAAACATTCACGACAGGCTGCGAGGCGGACTGGAACTCATTGCTTCGCCAGTTGTTTTTGGCCGAGGCAGTAGAGTTTGGCGTTGGTGCGCACGAAGACGTTGCTGCCCGCGATGGCGATGGTGGAGCGGGTGGTGTCATCCGTGGGATCGCCGAGGGCGGTGGTGTGCAGCACTTCGCCATTGGCGGCATTCAAGACGGTCACTTCGGCCTTGAAGTTCATGGTGTACACCTTGCCATCGGCGACGGTGGGGGAGGATTCGTATTTGGATTTGCCGGGCATCGGGGTGGTCCACTTGATCTTGCCGGTGGTGGCTTCCACGCGAGAGAGCGTCTTGGCACCGTCACTGAGCACGAAGAAATCGCCCTCGGCAAAGGCGGGCGTGGGGACATCGGAACTGATGGGGCCGGCGCGTTCGCTGCGCCAGGCAATGGCGGAATCCGGCAGTTTGCCGGAGCTGCCGAGCTTCACGGCGAAGACGGGTTCCTTCTTCGGCGCACAGGCGAGGGCGATGCCGGCACCGGCGACGGGTGTGGGGACGAGGCGCCAATGGGTGATCTTGTTTTCGTTCCACGTGCCCCAGCTCCAGAGGATGTTGCCGTTCTTGGGGTCATGGCCGCTGATATAATCGCCCCCGGCGATGAGGAGCTGTTTCTGGCCGTTGTGCTCGTAAGGCACGGGCGTGGAGAAGGCTTCCTTGGACTCGGACATGGCTTCATCCGGGCGGACCTTGCGCCACAATTCCTTGCCGGTCAGGGGCTCGAGGGCGAGGAGATAGGATTCATTCGGGCCATCGGTGCGGCCGCGGCCATTCACGGGCACATCGCGCTGGAGCACCTGCATGTAGAGGGTGTTCTCATAGAGGACGGGACTGGTGGAGAAGGTCCAGAGAAAGGCGAACTGGCCGTAGTCCTTCTGGATATTGCGCTGCCAGAGTTTTTTACCGTTCAGGTCGAAGGCGGCGAGGTCGCCATTGCCGTAGAAGAAAACGACGATCTTGCCATCGGTGACGGGTGAAGGAGAGGCCTGATTGGAGCGGTTATCCTGCTGGATGCCGATGCCGACTTCTTGCTTCCAGAGTTCTTTGCCGGTCTGGCGGTCGAGGCAGATGGCCAGCAATGCCTTGGTGCGGGCATCTAGGGAGGAGACGAAGACTTTGTTTTCCCAGATGATAGGCGAGGCGGCACTGGGGCCGGGGAGGTCAGCCGCCCAGACCACATTTTCCGTGGCAGAGAATTTGACGGGCAGGTTCTTGGCCGGGGAGGAGCCATCGTAGTTCGGGCCGCGCCAGTTGGGCCAGTGGGCGGCCTCAAGCGAGACGACGGCGAACGTGGCGAGCGCCAGCAGGGAGCGGCTAAAGATGGTGTTCATGCGGGTCATGGTCACAGCAAAATCGATGATTATGAGACGGAAAATAACCCAAGGTCATTCAGGGGGAGAAGCGGAAAATACGGGAAGAATCGGCACGCCAAACACGCCAAAGGAAGGCCAAAGGGCAAGGGCTTAGATTTCGGGGCCGAAGTATTGGCGGAAGCAGGCGAAGACGAGGAAGCCGCTGCCGATGACGAGGGCCAGATAGAGAATGACCTTCAGGGTTTCGGTGGCGTTGTCGTCGGCACCTTCGGGGTCTTCCCAGAATTTTACCCGGCCATCCGCCGGTTCCGAGCGGGAAAAGAGGCAATGCAGAAAATCGCGCCAGTCATCGAAGAAATCGTGAAAGAACAGGGCGGCGGTCAACAGGGCGACAGCGATGGCGAGGGCAAGGATCATTTCTTTTCCGGCAAACAAACGGTAATCAAAATGTGCTGGTGTTCACGGACACGGTTCAGGCGGGAATATTTCTGGAACGGAGGGAGATGGCGAGCGGATTTATCCAGCGAGTGGGAAACATCGAATGGGGAAATCGAACAGAAGGACGCAAAGGGATTACGAATCAGGGGAAAGAAAAAGGACCGCGTTGCCGCGGTCCTTTTCTGAATTGATGTCAGCTGAGCTTACACGTTGTACGTGGAGCTGGAGACGTCGCCACCGCGGCCGGTCCAGTTGGTGTGGAAGAATTCGCCACGGGCCTTGTCGATGCGCTCATAGGTGTGCGCACCGAAGTAGTCGCGTTGGGCCTGGAGCAGGTTTGCGGGCAACACGGCCGAGCGATACTGGTCGAAGAACGCGAGGGCGGTGCTGAAGGCGGGCACCGGGATGCCCCGGAGGGCAGCGGTGGAAACGACCTTGCGCCAGCCTTTCTGGGCCTTCTTGATCTCGCCGCGGAAGTAGTCGTCGAGGAGCAAGTTGGAGAGCTTCGGATTGGTGTCGTAGGCTTCCTTGATCTTGCCGAGGAAGCGGGAACGGATGATGCAGCCGCCGCGCCACATGAGGGCGATGCCGCCGTAGTTCAGGCTCCACTTGTATTCCTTGGCCGCCGCGCGCATGAGCATGTAGCCCTGGGCGTAGCTGACGATCTTGGAGGCGTAGAGGGCGCTCTTGATGTCTTCGATGAAGGCCTTCTTTTTCTCAGGATTCGCGGCGATGCTGGTGAGCGCGGGGCGCGGGCCCTTGAGCTTGCGGGAAGCCTTCACGCGTTCGTCCTTCAGGGCGGACACGCAACGGCTGTAAACGGCCTCAGCCATCAGGGTGATGGGGATGCCGAGGTCTTGGGAGTTGATGACGGTCCATTTGCCGGTGCCTTTTTGGCCGGCGGTGTCGAGGATCTTGTCCACGAGCGGGGAGCCATCCTCGTCCTTCTTGCCGAGAATGTCGCGGCTGATCTCGATGAGGTAGCTGTCGAGGTCGCCCTTGTTCCATTCGGCGAAGACTTCGTGCATCTCATCGGCGCTCATGCCGAGGCCGTTCTTCATGATGTTGTAGGCTTCGCAGATGAGCTGCATGTCGCCGTATTCGATGCCGTTATGCACCATCTTGACGTAGTGACCGGCACCTTGTTCGCCGACCCAGTCGCAGCAGGGGACGCCGCCTTCGACTTTCGCGGAGACAGCTTGGAAGATGTCTTTCACGTGCGGCCAAGCAGCGGGAGAGCCACCGGGCATGATGGAAGGACCCTTGCGGGCGCCTTCTTCACCACCGGAAACACCGGTGCCGATGTAGAGGAGGCCCTTGCTCTCGACGAGCTTCTGGCGGCGGTTGGTGTCGTCGAAGAGGGAGTTGCCACCGTCGATAATGATATCGCCGGGTTCGAGATGGGGGATGAGCTGCTCGATGAACTCATCGACGGGCTTGCCGGCCTTGACGAGCATCATGACGCGGCGTGGGCGTTTGAGTTTCTTGACCATCTCCTCGATGGAATGGGCGCCGAGCACCTTGGTGCCCTTGGCTTCCTTGGCGAGAAACTCGTCCACCTTGGCGGTGGTGCGGTTGTAAGCCACCACGGTGTAGCCGTGGTCATTCATGTTGAGGATGAGGTTCTGACCCATGACGGCCAGACCGATCAATGCGATATCACCTTGAGGTTCCATGTTTATATTCCGTTCAAAAAGGAGGCAGTACGATACCGGACAGGCCGCGCCACGCCAGCAGTTTTTTACACCGCTGGATACGCAGAATTCATCCAAACGATGAATTCTACGGTGGTTTGGGTGTCCGGCAGGGTTTAGACGACCTGGACGCGGCTGTCTTCCGAGAGCATTTTCTCGAGGTTATCCCAGCCGGTTTCGTTCATGCTGTTGAAGGCGTTCAGGTAAACGGCGACGACTTCGCGGGGGTATTTGGCGAGGAGGATGTCCACGGCGGCCTTGAGCTTTGTGTCGTCGATCTTTTCCGGCAGATCTTCCACCACGCCGTCCTTGTGCGGGATATCGAGGGCGTTCAGGAAGTCCACCAGCATGCCGTTGTATTTCTTGAGGAGCCAGCCACGGAGCAAAGTGCCGGCGGCCAGTTCCATGTTCGGCTTGGCGAGCGTGGCGGCCATGGCGGCGTGGCGCTGGGCCTTGGCCTGCTTCTCGAAGAAGACGGGGCGGAGCTTGCGGGCATCGGCGACGGCCTTGAGCGTGGCCTTGTAGAGTTCTTTGTCGTTTTCGAAGGCGGATTGGAGGATGTCGTTGGAGAGTTCCGCAGACATGAAACCCATGAGTTCGTGAGACGTCAGCATACGTTAATTCAAAATGTCCAGATTCAGAAACAGGGGCGAAAGTCTAGGGATGCGAGCCTAAATGACCACGAAAAAATGACGATAAAAGACCTGCAACCACATCATTGGGGTATCGTCAACAGGGTCAGCTTATGCTTTTTGCACAGTTTTTCCAGCTCCGGCTGGTCCAAAAAGAGGGTCTTGCCTGCCTCCACCGCGAGCACGGAAATACCATGTTTGGAACAGGTTTCGAGGGTCCGTTCGCCGATGCAGGGGATGTCAAAGCGCATGTCGTGACCTTCCTTGGCCACCTTGACGGCCACAGCCCGGCCTTCCTTGCCGGCGAGATCGCCACCTCGGGCGAGGCATTTATCGGTACCTTCAAAGCCTTCCACGGCGAGGACGGTACCGCCTTTGACGACGACCAATTGGCCGATTTCCAGCCGGGATACTTCCTTGGCGATACGATGTCCAAATTCCACATCCACAGCAAGTTCCGGAGTCAAAGCAGTGCCGATGCGGGTGCCTTTCCCTGGCATCAAGGGGATGAGCCAGGGCAGGGCGGAGATGAGTTCGACTCCTTCCGAGCGCAACTCGTCGCCGATGGCGCCGAAGATGGTATGGGCATTCTTCTCGGTGAGGCGCATGAGCAATTTCATGGCCCGGAGGTCAGGGCGAAGATTGAAGAGGTTGCTCGGGGCGATCTGGCCGACCATGACGCATTTTTTTACGCCCCGGCTGGTGAAGGCTTCAATGAGCTTGGTGAGTTGGCCTACCTTGAGCCAGATCACTTCATCCACGAGGGAGGCCAGTTCCGGGCTGGTCTCATCATCAAAGGCGACCGCCACCAGCCGCTTCACGCCCATAGCCCGGGCCTGCCGGGCGAACATCAGGGGCAGGGAGCGGTTCCCGGCGATGATGCCGAGAGTATCAAGCTGTGGGGTGCCAGTCATGCTGGGATATTGGTAGGGGACAAAGCAGCCGGATGCCAGTCTGAAAGGCGGGCGGGCGATGAAACATAATCTGCCGCAACCAGTGCCAAGAATTGTGTCCGTAGTATCACCGTCCGAATTGCGTACAGCAGCGGGCTTGCTGGAGGCACCTTTTTTTGAGAGTATGAAAAACGTGTCTTGTCTGGCCGCGTCAGGTGCGAACTTGGTGAGAGGCCGGCGGGGTAGGGAACGCGGACCCAAGCGTTGCATCTTTACCTTGCTGGTCCTGGTGCTTATTGCTGAAAGCACTACGGCTGTCCGGGCGGCCGCCAAGGTATCTGGGGATGTGATCACGCCAGTGCCCGCACCGGTCTGGCCTTTGGCCTTGATCGCCGTTTTTTTTCTGCTGGTGGCAGTCTGGCAATTGATTCAGCGAAAGCGGGAGCGGGAGGAATTGTCCCGGCAACTGGCCCGGGTCTCCGAACTGGAAGCCGAGTATCGCGACTTGTTCGACAATGCCAGCGACCTGGTTTACACCCACGATCTTGAAGGCCGTTTCATCACCGTGAACCGGGCCTTCGCGGAGACCTTCGGCTACACGCAGCAGGAACTGATCGGACGCACCGGATTCGAGCTGCTGGCGGAGGAATCGCGGCGGCTTAGCCGGGAAATGTTTGAGCGCAAATTGAAGGACGGACAACCGACGCGCTACGAGGCGGATTATGTAACGAAGGACGGACGCAAGCTGCATCTGGAACTGGTCACGCGACTTTTGTTGCGGGCTGGCCAGCCGGCCGGTGTGCATGGTGTGGCGCGGGACATCACCAAGCGGCGGCAGATGGATTTCCGCAACCGGGTCTTCCTGGAAATGGGGCATCAGCTGAATCAGGCCAATGCTTACGAGGAGGCCGCCGATACGATTCTGGAAGCCGCCCAGCAGTTGATCGGTTTCGATTCCTGCATCGTGTATGCCGTGGATGCAGAAGAAAAACTCTTCCGGGTGCTGATCCAGATCGATCTGATGGACGGGGAGATGAAACGGTTTCCTGCGCTGCGTGAGTACCGTCCATTGCCGCCGCTGACGAGAAAAGTCATCGAGGAGGGCGCGCAACTGATCCTGCGGACACCGGAAGAACTGGCAGAGCCGGTCAATCCCAAAGAAGTCTTCGGCAACATGCGCCGTTCGGCTTCCATAGTGGTGGTTCCGATCCGGTCGGATGAAAGGGTGTTGGGCGTGCTGGGGGTGCACAGTTACACGCACAACGCCTATGACAAATCCATGCAGCAGATGCTGGAGGCGCTGGCGGACTATTGCGTCGGTGCTTTTGAACGCATCCGGGCGCGCGAGGAGATGATGGTCACGCTGGCCGAGCTGGAGCTGCGGGTGCGGGAGCGAACCACCGAGCTGTCCGCCCTGAACGAATCGCTGCAAGCGGAGGTGGAGGAACGGAAACGCATCGAGGAAGCCTTGCGTGAAGCCCATGCCGGACTGGAATTGCGAGTCACGGAGCGGACCGAGGAACTCAGCCGTATCAATGCCCAGTTGCGCAAGGAGATCGGGGGGCATCGTCAGACCAGTGCGGCCCTGCAACATAGTGAACAGCGTTTCCGCTCTTTGATCGAGGCATCGCCGGTGGGCATCGCGCTGTCACGCAACGGCATCGTCCTCTATGCCAACAAGGCGCACCTGGACATGTTCGCCTTTGAGGAGCTTTGGCAGCTCAAGGGCCGGTTCTTTTTGGACATCATCGCACCGCAATGCCGGGATGAGGTGAAAGCCCGGATCAAGCGGCGGCGGGAATTGGGCCAGGACCGGGACAGCTATGAGACCGTGGGCTTGCGCCGGGATGGGACCCAGTTCTTTTATCAGGTGGAGGCGGCCTCGATCCAGTTGGAGGATGGCCCGGCGACACTGGCCTTTTTGATCAATACCACGGAGCGCCACCAGGCGGAACAGGCCTTGCGTCAATCGGAAGAACGATTTTCCCGGGCTTTCCATGCACTGCCCATTCCGGTATCCATCAGCACGTTCGGCGAAGGACGGCTCATCGATGCGAATGACGCCTTTTTGCGCCTGTTCGAACATGAGCGCGAAGCGGCGATCGGCCGGACGGCGTTGGAACTGGGCTTGTGGGAAGACACTGCCGAACGCGCCGAGGTGCTGGCCGTATTGCAACAGGGCGGGCTGGTGCGCGGGCGGGAATGCCGTTATCGTACCAAAACCGGGCGGGTGGTCATCACCTCGATTTTCGTGGAACGGGTGGAATTGCAAGGCTGGCCCTGCCTGATCTTTATCACGCAGGATCAGACGGACCGCTTGAATCTGGAGACGCAGTTGCGCCACGCCCAGAAGATGGAAGCGGTGGGGCAACTTGCTGCAGGAGTGGCGCATGATTTTAACAACATCATGACCATCATCCTTGGTCATGCCGCCTTGCTGGAGCGCGAGGTGCTGGATAAACCCGACCTGGCTGAGTCAGTCGGGGAGATCAAGTCGGCCTCCGAACGGGCGGCCACCCTGACCCGGCAGTTGCTTACTTTTAGCCGTAAACAGATCATGCAGTTAAGAGTGGTGGACCTCAATGAGCTCATCCGCAATTTCTCGCGGATGCTGAACCGTTTGCTGGGCGAGCGCATCGCACTGGACCTGCACTTCGAGTCGTCACTGCCGGCGGTGAAGGCGGATGCGGGCATGGTGGAGCAGATCATCATGAACCTCGCGGTCAACGCCCGGGATGCCATGACGGTTGGCGGACGTTTGGCCATCGCCACCAAACCGGTGATGCTGGAAGTGAACCCGCGACATCCCGGCCGGACCGGTAAGTTTGTTTGTCTCATCGTCTCTGACAACGGAGTGGGCATGGATTCAGCCACGTTGGGCCGGATCTTTGAGCCGTTCTTCACGACGAAAGAGGTGGGCAAGGGGTCCGGTCTCGGACTGGCCACGGTTTATGGGGTCGTGGAGCAGCATCATGGCTGGATCGAAGTGGAGAGCGCCCCCGGAACAGGCACGACTTTCCGGGTTTACCTGCCGGTGGCGGCGGACCCGCCATCAAATTCGGCCGAAGCTCTGAACCTTCCGACCAAAGCGACCAGCAAAGGCAGCATCCTGGTCGCGGAGGATGAGGCGGCAGTGCTAGGACTGGTAAAGGCGATCTTGCAACGTGGTGGCTACAAGGTGATCAGCGCCACCAACGGAGACGATGCCTTCGTCTTGTGGGAAATGCATGCGGACGAGATCGATCTGTTGCTGACGGATATGATGATGCCGGGTTTGCTTTCCGGGCGTGGGCTCGCCGAGCGCATCCATGCACAGAAGCCCAGCCTGCCGGTCATCTACAGCAGTGGCTACAGCGTAGAGATCGTGCGCGAAGGGCTGGTGTTGCGGGAGGGGGTAAATTTCCTGCCGAAACCTTATCCACCGGCCACCTTGCTCAAGATGGTGAAGGACTGCTTGGAGAACGCCGGTCAAGGTGGAGGGCGAGAGTTGTCGGGGTAGGTCAGCGGCGGTTTTGATTGACAATCCGGCGGTCAGCCCGTCGCATACGGGGTATCAATTAATCTCTATGCGCAAATTTATTTCTTCTCTCGCCAGTGCCTTGATCTGCACGGTGGCAACCCTTCTCACCGCTCAGGCTGCCGAAGTGGACAAGCGCTGCTTCGAGATGCGGGTCTACACCGCCAACCCCGGCAAGATGGAAGACCTGCATGCCCGCTTCCGTGACCATACCCTGAAGATGTTTGCCCAGCACGGTATCGAGAGCATCGGCTACTGGGTGCCGGTGAACAATACGGAGAACAAGCTGTATTTCATGATCGCCTACCCGAGCCGCGAAGCTCGCGAAACGCTCTGGCAAAAGTTCCAGGATGATCCGGCCTGGAAAAAGGCCAAGGCGGATTCCGAGAAGAATGGCGCGCTGGTGGCCAAAGCGGAATCGACTTTCCTGCAAGCCACGGATTACTCACCACTCGTCCGCGCCAGCAAAGTGGGCGGCGGCAAGGAGGGCAAAGTGGCGGACCGGGTGTTCGAACTGCGCACCTACACGGCCTCCACCAACAATCTCGCCAATCTGAATGCGCGCTTCCGCGATCATACGGTCAAACTGTTCGCCAAGCACGGCATGACGAATATCGGTTACTGGGTGCCCATGGCGGATCAGCCGGGCGCGCAGGACACGCTGATCTATTTTCTGGCACACAAGAGCCAGGATGCAGCTAAGGAATCTTTCAAGGCTTTCGGTGGTGACGCCGAATGGACGGCGGCGCGCAAGGCTTCGGAAGAAAAAGGCGGCGGCCCGCTGACGGTCAAGGGCGGGGTGAAGTCCATCTTCATGGCCCCGACGGATTATTCACCGATGCGCTGAGTGGTTTTGAGACATGAAACATGCTTGAAGCAAGGCCCGGCTGCATTCAGCCGGGCCTTTTTTTTCTGAATTGGTATTTGAAGCGGAATGCATTTATTGACGTCAAACACAGGTATGAGACCGAGGCTCCTTCTGCTGGTCATCCTGTTGCTGGGGATGAACACATTGCCCAGTTGGAGCGCTTCCTCATCTTCCAAAGACCGAAGGAAGGAAGCCCAAATCGCTATCACAACCATCAAAGAATCGATCAAGGTAAGCCGGGACACCAATACTTTTCTTGCTTATAAAGTCATATTTCAGCCTGTCGAAGGAGGTGGCGGCTACCACTATGAGGAGCGAAAACTCATGGGAACCGGCAAGGTTTCAGTGGTCTCTTTATCACCGCAGTCAGCTTTATTAAGCGGCTATCAAGTGACCGATGAGGAGGCGGAACGTTTTTTACAAAGCTTGGTGGATGCCGGCATCTTTGATCTGCCTGTCCGTTGGGCTGACTTGAAAGATCCGTTACTGCGTAAAGTCCCGATACAGGCCCCTTTCACCCAAAGCCCCAGTTTTGCGCCCGGGTATGAATTGGAACTACGGGTCGGCACCAAAAGGATAAAAACGGCCTTTCCAGTTTATGATCGGCCGGCATTTCCTCCTGCATCAGCCTCCAAAATCATCAAACTGGTCGAAGCGTTTTTCCGTGAGATGGATGAACGCGACCGAAAGGATCAGGAATTAACTCGTCTGTATCGTGACACACGCGATGGACCTAAACCAAGCCTCAACGAATTAGCGATCATTCGGGCAAATCTTAGGTCCCACGAACTTACAAACCGGATAGTCGCTGCTACTCAGCTAAGCCTGCTGGCAGACAAGACCAATGTCGTTCAAGAATGCATCAGTATATTGGACGATCCCGATGAACGGGTCAGGATGGCAGCGGAAGAGGGTCTCGGAAAAACCGGTACCAATGCCATGGCTGCCACCCCTCTGCTCTCCGACCTGCTCCGGCGTCATAATCGCGATTCTGTCCGCCTGCTAGCCGTGCGCACCCTCCGACGACAGGGTGATCCTCAGGATCACGGCCTCAGGGACGCTTTGCTACATGGCATGAAAGATCAGAGCCAGGAAGTGCGTGAATCCTGCGCTTCAGCTTTGCACAAGTTTAAACTTATATCACCCGAACATTGGGAGAAGTGGCACAGCCTTTTGATCAGTCCTGAATACCGAACAAATGTGGCTGCCTTGAATCTTCTGCCGATGGAGTGGACTAACAGCGTTCCTGTCGTACAGCATGCCCGTCTGGTCGGAGACCTGAAGAAACTGCTGGTGAATGACACTGACGAGATACGCTCTCTGGCTGCATACAGACTGCAACCTTTAATCAGGTCGGACGTCACCATCCAGTCAGTAGTGATCGAAAGGATGCAGAAAGACACTGCACCCAAAGTCAGATATGCAGCACTATCATCCATTAGGAATTTCCTGTACGACTCGTCTGAATTGGAATCGTTGTTAGTGCAAGCAGCAGTTGATCCAGCCCCTGAAATCAAAGCATATGCGATGGAAACACTGGCCCAGCGATCTGCGGGCAAGGCTCTCAGCGACGGTATGCTGCTGGAAGCGATCAACTCTTCCGACTGGAGATTGAGAATCAACGCCGCGTGGCTGCTGGCCCAACGCAAGCGACCGGAATCCGTGCCTGTATTGCTTGCTGAAATGGAACAGTATGGCGACCGTCGCGTGAACACAGCCGAGTATCTCGCGCAGTTCGGACCGGAGGTGTTGCCTTTGCTCAGACCACAATTGAACAGTTTGAAGATTTCAACCGTGAAATCCCTTTTCACTGCCTTGGCCCTCGCCAATATCCGCGAGTTCGGTCCAGACATACTGGCCGCCACTCGTCATACCGATCCAAGTATGAGAGCTCATGCCCTCAAGGCATTGAGCTGGTTGAAACTCGATAACGCTGATGTCCGCATGGCCTGCGAGACGCTTAAAAACGACCCGGACGAGACGGTACGTAAGGGGGCCGAAGACTGCATCGCTTTTCTTAACCAGCTTAAGAAACGGCGCAGAAACTAACTGACTGGAGATGTGATTTGATCCGCCAGTTCTTCCGCCGGATAGGTCCAGATCTCTGCGAGGGTGGGATGATAGTGCGGCATGGCGGCGAGTTCATGGACAGTCATGCGCTTGGCCATGGCGGTGACGATCTCGTGGATGAGCTCGCCACCGACGGGGCCGACACAACTGCCGCCGATGATCTCGCCAGTCTTGGGATCGGCCAGCAACTTCACAAAACCATGCATTGCTTCCATGATCATGGACTTGCCGTGATCAGCAAAAGGATAGCTGGCGGTGAGGTAGGGAATCTTCCGCGCTTTCGCTTCCTTCTCGGTCAGGCCGACGATGGCCACCTGTGGGTCAGTGAAGATGATGCTGATGAGGAGGCGATAATCCATCGTGCGGGGCTTATCCGGCGTAGCGATATTATGCACCGCGATCTCACCTTGCTGGATGGCGATGTGGACGATCTCGTGCGGCCCGCAGCAATCGCCGGCGGCGAAGATGTGGGAAGTGCTGGTGCGCTGTTGGGCATCGGTGAGGATGCGGCCTTTTTCGGTGTTCACCCCGGCTTTGTCGAGGGCGAGGGAGGCGGTGTTCGGTGAGCGGCCCAGGGCGTGGAAGATTTCTTGCGCCGTCACGCGGACGGTTTTGCCGTCTTGCTCGAACGCGATGCCTTTTTGGCCGTTCTCGGTGAAGGCGGATTTGAGTTTGGTATCGGTGTACACCGTCAGCCCTTCCTTTTTGAACACGGTCTCGATGACTTCGGCGGCATCCTTATCGCACGCGCTCATGATGTTCGCGCTGCGCTGGATGAGGGAGACTTTCACATCGAAGCGGGCGAGGAACTGCGCGAGTTCCACCGCGATGGCGCCGCCACCCAGTACGATGACGGACTTGGGAAGCTGCTTCAATGAGAGGATGTCATCGCTGGTCAGATAACCGATGGTTTTCAGCTCCGGCAAGGGTGGGGGCGCAACGACAGAACCGGTGGAGATGATGAAATTCTTCGCAGTGAGTTTTTGACCGTCGGAAAGCTCGACGGTGTGCGCATCCGTGAAGCGGGCATAGGCGCGAAAGAGTTTGAAGCGGCCGTCTTGCAACTGTTTCACGCGATAGTCGGCGAAGTCTTTGATCATCGCGGCCTTGCGGGCCATGACGGCGGGGAAATCGAAGCTGACCTCGGGGATGCGCAGGCCCCAGGTAGCGCCATGCTCGGCGAGATGTTTCACTTCCGCGGCATAGAGCAGGGCCTTGGAGGGCATGCAGCCGCGCAAGATGCAGAGGCCGCTGAGTTCTTCCGCGCCATCGATTACAGCGGTCTTAAGTCCCTTGCTGGCGGCCGTGCGGGCGGCAGCATAACCGCCGCTGCCACCACCGATGACAATGACATCGAAATAAAACTGCGCTGCGCTCATGGGGCAAGGATGCGTCTGGAAAGGCCGGTGCAAAAGCGTAAAATGAAACGGATGAAACCGCTGTGGTTATCCGTTTTTCCCGATTAAGGTGCGATTTTGATTCCGGCTGTCCGCAAAGGTGTGACTGACCAGGGTGACAGGTGACCCTTGACATTTATACCTTCTGCCTTTTGCCGCTTGAGTCTGGCGTTTGGCGATTTGCCGGATGCAAAAACGAAGCAACTAACTTCGAGTCAGACCGTTGGCATATTGCCCATTGCTCTTATTCAAACGTATGAACCTGGCTTCGGCCAGCCACACCTTTACGGACGGGCCGGAAATCAAATTGGGAGCAGTTCTGTCTTGTTGGCCTCGGCAACAGCCTGCTTTACCCGTTCGGAGAACTCCTGGATGCGGTCCACTTCATTCCAAGCTTCTCGCTTGGGGATACCATGGTCGGTGGTTTCGTGGACTTCATAACCGACGGTCACGAGTTCCTCCAGTTTTATGCCTTTTTCCACCAACGTTTCCTTCTTCCGTTCCTGTTTCTTGATGGAGCGATGCTTCACGAAGCCGTCGCCTTGCTCGAAAATGTTCACCCCTTCGGCCCGCAGAGGAACTGCCTTAGCGGCGACTTCCAGTTTGGGAATGACGTCGTTCTTCAGGACAAGCAATTCAGGCACAGTGAGACGCTTCTCGTTGCCGTCAAGGTCGCGCACGACAGCGGCGGCTACCTGATTGGTCTTGGAGATACGCAGGGCGAGTTCCTGGTCCTGCTGGATCAGGGACTTCAGTTTGTTCCGGCATTCCTCGATGGTGTAATGCCGGTCGGTTGATTTCTCCGAGCCGGGAGTAGGTCGGAATGCTTTTTCACCTTCGATGGCCTCTGTGAAATACTCACGGCGGTTGCAGCCAGCCTCGGCCAGACGTCGAGTCCACGCGTTGATGTCAGCGTCCAGTTTTTTCCGGCGATTGAATCCATCCCCAAGTGTCATTGGCATAATTGCTCCTTCAGTTGACCTGCAACCAGTAAAGCGATTCATCTGGGGCAGCCAAGCTAAATCCGATTGGTCCCCGTGCAGGGGGGAGGTGCGATAAAACTGCAAAGCGCGGGGGAGTGGGGGATATTCTCATCCGGGTGGCGGGACTTTAGGCTGCACTTACTAATTTGTGAGTCCGACTGAGCAATATCTAGCCAAGTGCCGCGCCATGGTGGAAGTGGTGGCGCAGCAACAACCTCTTATCCAGCAAGCGGCCGATGCGTTTGCGCAAACCATCCTCGCGGGGCGCATGGTGCATCTCTTCGGCTCCGGGCACAGCCGAATACTCGTGGAAGAGATGTGGCCGCGGTATGGTTCGTTCCCGGGATTCAATCCAATCGTGGAGCTGTCTCTGAGCTTTCATAATCTCGTCGTGGGACCGAATGGGCAACGACAGGCGATGTTCTTGGAGAACGTGAGCGGGTTGGCGGGGCGCATCCTGCGCAACTTCGACATGTCGTCGCAGGACTCCGCGCTCGTGGTGTCTTCGAGCGGGTGCAATATCGTGCCGATCGAGATGGCGGACGGTTTCAAGCAGCGTGGTATCAAGGTGGTGGCGATCATCAGCCGGTTGCATTCGGAGGCGAGCAAGAGCCAGCATCCGAGCGGCAAGAAACTGCAAGATTTCGCGGATATCGTGCTGGATACCGGCGCGCCTGTGGGCGATGCGATGGTGAAGCTGGAGGGGCTGGATACGCCCGTTGCGCCGGGTTCGACCGTAGGTGGATGCTTGCTCGTGAATACCATCAAGGCAGAGGTTGCCGACAGACTCACTAAAGCAGGCAAGCCGCCAAAGGTGCTCACAGCCGGTGCAGTCGTAGGCAAGGAAAAGGCAACAGAACTGTTTGAAGCTGCTTACGACGAGCATGCGCGTCGTTTGGCCAAACTCTACGAAAAGATTGGAGAATGATATGAAGGGGAACCCATTGAGAACATCTGTCATTGGCAGTTATCCGTTTCCTGGATGGCTGGAGTTTGCGTCGCACAATCTGCCGCAGTTCGGGAAGGATGATCTGGCGGAGTTGCAGGATGATGCGGTGATCGCGGCGGTGCATGACCAGTTGGCGGCGGGGCTGGATGTCATCACGGATGGCGAGCAGACGCGGCTGGATTTCAATCTTTCGTTCTACGGGTATATTCAAGGGATTGAACTGGAATCGGTGTCGCCACGGAAGTTCGGTCCGCCGGCGCATGACCAGCGCGGGAAGCATCAGGTGACGGCAGAATTGCGGGCACCGAGAGGCTTGGGCGCAGTGGAGGAGTTTAAGCGGCTGCAAAAGGTTGCAGCGGGATTGAAGGTGGATGAGAAGGTCACGTTGAAGGCGAGTGTTCCGGGGCCTTACACGCTGAGCGGGCGGTTGCTGCCAAACAAGCAGTATGCGGATCGGTATGCGTTGACGGAGGCGTTGCTGCCGATCGTGCGGAAGGAGTTGGAAGATTTGGTGGCGGCGGGCTGCCAGGAGATCAGTGTGGATGAGCCTTCGATGAGTTGCTACGCGTATAAGGAAGACACAAATCGGTTCGTGGATATCTTCAATCGCACGGTGGAGAGCGTGGTGGGCAAGACGCGGGTATGCACGCATCTCTGCTTTGGCAATTACAAGGCGCGCGCGGTGGGACCGCGGCGGATCAGTCCGATGTTCCCGGCATTTCTCGACATGAAGGCGGATGAGATGCACGTGGAGATGGCGAGCCGGGAGTTCGCGGAGATCGAATTGATCGCGGACATCGCCAAGCGGATGGACGTGGCGGTGGGCATCATTGATGTGAAGAGCTATTACATCGAGACGGCGGAGGATGTGGCGAACAGGGTGAAGCTGTGCCTCAAGCATGCACCGGCGGAGAAGCTGGTGTTCGCGCCGGATTGCGGCTTGAGCCAGACGGCGCGCTGGGCGGCGAAGCGGAAGCTGGTGAGCATGGTGGAAGGCGTCGCGAAGGTGAAGAAAGCGCTTTGATAGGAATGACCGATGCTTAAGCCTGCCGCATTAACAGGGGACGCATTTCTCGCTGATGTAAAAGCTGCTGGAACTGATTCCTCGGGCCTTCATCTCTGGTGGCTGGGGCAGAGTGGTTTTTTGATTCAGTGGCAGGGGAAGCATTTGTTGTTGGATCCGTATCTTTCGGATTCGTTGACGCAGAAGTATGCGGCGACGGACAAGCCGCATACGCGGATGACGGAACTGGTCATTGCGCCGGAGCGGTTGGATTTCGTGGAGGTGGTGACGTCGAGCCATAATCATACGGATCATCTGGACCCGGACACGTTGTCGCCGTTGGTGAAGGTGAATCCGGGCATCGTGATGGTTTGCCCGGAGGCGAATCGGGTGACGGTGAGGGAGCGGTCGGGATTGACGGAGGAGCGCATCAAGGGATTGGATGCGGGGCAGCAGGTATCAGTGGCGGGCTTTGAATTTCATGCGGTGCCGGCGGCGCATGAGAAGCTGGATAAGGACAAGGATGGGCGGCACATTTACCTGGGCTTTGTGGTGAAGTTCGGGCCGTGGACGATCTATCATAGCGGGGACACGATGGTGTTTGAGGGTATGGTGGATCTCCTCAAGCCATACAAGGTGGACGTGGCTTTGCTGCCGATCAATGGACGCGCACCGGAGCGGCGGGTGGCGGGGAATCTGTGGGGACGCGAGGCGGCGCAGTTGGCGAAGGATATCGGGGCGAGTGTGGTGATCCCTTGTCATTACGACATGTTCAGCTTCAACACGGCGACAACGGAGGAGTTTGAGCGGATGTGTGGGGAGATTGGGCAGGAGTATAGGGTGATGCGGAATGGGGAAGGGTGGACGGCAAATCAATGATGACTAAAGGGCTGGGAAGGGCTATTGTCCTTTTGTGAGGATTGTGGAATACCAAAGAACTGTTCCTGGCGGTGAGGTAAGCGAAAGCTGTAGTCTGTTGGAATTCCTTCTTTTGGAAGCCGAGGGGAGCTGGCAAATTCGATGCGAAGTGAGGTTCCCCCGAAGTAGTGGACAGAGCGAGGGCAAGTGATAAGAGAAAGA